>JBAVYH010000024.1:0-87354 GCA_049698695.1 Bryobacteraceae bacterium
AAACGATCCGCGAATACATTCGCGACAGCAACAAGGCCCCCCAACCGTTCCAGTGGGTGGCGAGCGCCAACACGATCATCAGGAAGGTGCGGAAGTATAAACGAACTTTAGAGACAGGACACTAGCAAGCGCGTCTTCGATTCAGTTGCCTTCACGCCCCCCTCACTGTCCACTTTGATCGGCGTCTTGCCGGTGCTTTCCGCCCCTTGCAGGCTGGCCTGCGACCGGAATTTCAGCGTCTCCTGTGCGGGTCGTTCCTTAGCAACGGGGGCAGTAGGAGCAGCCGCCTGCAATCGGGCGATCTCCGCCGGCAGTTGGATTTCCCCGAAGTTGAACCGGAGTTGGCCGCTGCGGTGGAACAAGCGGGCTTTCTTCGCCACCACGACCCTGCCTTCCAGGCGCGTCCCCTCCGGCAAAACCAATTTGTGATCGGCGGAGAAGACAGGTTCCGCCAGCACGGCTTCCACCGTCTGTCCCGGCTTGGACGAAAACGAATTCAACGGTGTGATCAGCCGTGCGTGTGCTACTCTGTCAGCCTTCGGTTGTGTGCCAACCAGCTCCAGCGATCCGCGGGGCATGTGTGCCGAGCCGAAGCTCAGTGGGTCCAGCAGTTCCGCGTCAAAGCGTGTCCCGCTCCGCACGTACTGGGGGTGATATGGCAGCTTCGCCAGCAGGTAATCCTCGATCTTCTCCATCCTATTCGGCCCGCGTATCGTTTCCGAAATGTTCCTGGCCCGGTCAATCTGCCCTTGGATTGCGTCCCTCACCTGTTGTTTGCCGGCACCCACCACGCCAGTGTTCTGCGGAGCGCTAGCGCTCTGTTTCTTCGGCGGTCGAGAGGACACGATGGAGTTTAGCCCCGGGCTTTCCGCGGTGTGCAATGGTCGCCTGCTTCCGTCCGGCATCAGCAGGGTAGTAAACTCGATGGGCGCCTGGTGCAACGGTGTAAAATCTCCACCCAGGATGGCTCTGACCCGCTGCCATCGCGGAACAGGCTGCAGCGGGTCCACCTTTCCGAGCGCGACCGCTCCCGCCGGAATCACTTGGCGATCGAAGGCATACACAGGATCGAGAACTTTGGCCTCGACCACGGCACCCGCTCGTTTGGGTGCGCGCTTGGTCAGGTATAAGCGGACTGGCGCCCCGGTCGGAACAACCAAGGGAACCTCCTGCTGCTGGCTACCAGTTTCGGCCTGAGGCCACACCGAAATAACGAAGAGCGGAAAACAAAGGAAAACAAGGATCCCCACTCTGATGTGCATGATAGAAACTCGATGCAATTGAACTGCCTGGCGGGCGCAGCCAGGTCCCTACGTGTTTTCAGTCTGTTTCGCACTGAGCGTTATGAGTAATGGCGACGATCCGGCCGGCCAGAGGTCCGCCTAACGGCGCTGCGATGCGTGACGTGGTTTCACACTGTTTCCAACTTCAATCGCTGCGTTCTGAACAGACAGAGTGTACAATCGAGAGCAGCCAAGAGGTCCAGATGGATGTTCTGGCGCAAAGCAAAGCAGAGAGGTGAAGGATGCTTGGGAAGGTTTTCGGCGGTTGGCCTGGTCGGGTTCGACTACTGGTTGTGGCTTGTCTGCTCACGACCTCGGCTCCGTTCCTGGCGGCCCAGACGGCTGCCACGGGAACTTTGACGGGCAAGGTCCTCAATGCGTCGGGCGCGGCGGTAGCGAATGCCAAAGTCACGGCAGTGAATCGAGACACTGGCCTGACGCAAACGGCAACCACGGGAGCGGACGGTGTTTACCGGTTCGCGCTGCCGCCGGGCAACTACCGCGTGAAGTTTGAGACCGCAGGCTTTGTGACAGCGGAAATTCCTTCCACGACAGTTTCGGTATCTGGGACGTCGGTTCTGGATGGGAAGCTGGAGGCAAGTGCCCAGAGTAACCAGCCACCGGCAGCGAAGCCGGCGGCGAAGCCGACAGAGCCCTCGCTGAACGACCTGGGATTCCCTGCGGACCAAACCGCGGCAAACGCCGCGGAACAGATGCGTCTGGACAAACGGTCGCACATGCTTAAGATCCATCAACGGCTCGGCTTGATCACTGCCGGTGCGCTGGTCGCCACGCTGGTTCTCTCCAACGGCGCGGCTGGCAGGAACAGCACGGCGTCCGGGCGGGAGTTACATGCCGCGGTGGGTGGGGCGACGGCGGGTCTGTATATCACGACCGCTTCCTTTGCCATCTTTGCGCCCAAGATCGCGGGAACCAAGACCCGCGGTCCCATCCGCGTGCACAAGGCTCTGGCCTTTATTCACGGGCCGGGGATGATCCTGACGCCCATCCTGGGGGCGCTGGCCTATGAGCAACGAAGCAGCGGGCAAAAGGTTCATGGCATCGCCAGTGCGCATGGGGCAGTGGGGACCGTGACGGCCATTGCGTATGGGGCCGCTATGCTGTCGGTAGTATTCAAATTCTAGGGTGAATCTCATGAATCAGCGAATTCTGGCGGCCTTTTGGCTGCTGGCGCCTTCCCTGCTTTTTGGGGCGGACAGCCAATGGGTACTGGGCCAATCGACGCTTAGCTATCGTGTATCTCACCCTCTGCATGAGAGCGTGGGAGTCAGCCACCAGGCGCGCGGCAAGGGCGTTTGCCACGACGGGCAATGCAATTTTCTGATCGCCGCGCCGGTCAAGTCGTTCGACTCGGGCGACAGCAATCGCGATCTTCACATGTTGCAAGTGACTCGCGGCGCGCAGTTTCCCTTGGTCACGGTGCGCGTGGCCGTGTCCGAAACGGAACTCACCTCGGCGACGATCCATTGCGACTTGGAGGTTCAGTTCGCCGGCCAGACCGCACACTATAAGCAGGTTCCCTTCCAACGCGAAGTTCACGGCAACGAGGTTCGGATTACGGGAACGGTTCCGGCGACGCTATCCGATTTCAAAATCGATCCACCGTCGCTGCTGACGGTGCCGATCAAGAACGACATCCCGGTACGCGTGGATATGACCTGGCGTCCGCAGTAGGTAGCGGGCGCCGCCTTTCTTGCGGCGTGTATTTTTCGTAACCGGCCTCGCGCGCGGCGCGTAGAGCATGGTAATTGCGCTCAAAAGGCAGAACGATGCGTCTGCGGGGATTCGCGTTCGCAGCCCTGCTCTTAGCGCGGGTGGCTGCTGCGCCGCCAGCGGACTTGTCCCTGGAAGTGTCGGTGGTCGACACATCGAACCAGCCTGTTTCGGGTGTGCGAATCGAACTGAAGAGCGGGCCGGCTACCGTCGCGTCTGGCGTGACCGACCGGAGCGGGCAAGCCAGATTCACCCAACTGAGGCCCGGCCGCTATGAAATCGCCGCCAGTAAGGATGGTTTCGAGACGGTCCAAAAGAGCGAGGTGGAACTGTCACAGCCGGTTCCCACGTCGATTGAGTTGACACTGACGCCGTTGGTGGCTCGGCACGACAGCGTGGATGTCAAGGACACTGCCACGCCAGTGGATCAAGGTGGTTCGGCGCCGAGCGACCTGCACGTGCACACCGTCACGGAACTTCCTGGCCGGCCGGCTACCGCCGCGGACGCCTTGCCGATGTTGCCGGGAATAGTCCGCGATCCGGGCGGCGGCCTGATCCTGTCGGCGGCCGGCGAGCACCGCAGCGCGCTGATCGTGAACTCAGCCGATGTGACCGATCCCGCCACGGGGCAGTTCGGGCTGACGGTCCCGATCGATAGTGTCGAAACGCTCAACTACTATCAGACACCCTTCCTGGCGGAGTACGGGCGATTCGGCGCGGGCCTGGTTTCGGTAGAGACTCGCCGCGGCGGCGACAAGTGGAAATGGGAATTGAACGATCCGTTTCCGGACTTTCGCATTCGCAGCTACCATATGCAAGGAGTGAAAGACGCAACGCCGCGCGTGAACGTCGAAGGTCCCTTGATCGCGAACAAGCTGTACTTCTCCGAAGGACTGGAATTCGAGATGCGCAAGACGGAGGTCTTCGAGCAGCCGTTCCCCTATAACCAGAAAAAGACCGAGGGGTTCAATTCGTTCGCCCAATTCGACTGGATCGCATCAACCAGACAACTGGTGACCGCGACGGTTCACGTCGCTCCGCAGCGGCTGGACTTCGTGAACATGAACGCTTTCAATCCGGAGCCGGTTACGCCCGATGCCAGCACCCATAACTACACCGCCACCCTGGCGGACCGGCTGACCATCGGCTCGGGTCTCCTCGAAAACACCTTTTCCGCGACTCGCTTCGACGCCCGGGTGTGGGGCCAGGGGCCGCAGGACCTGATCATGACGCCCGCGGGCAACAGCGGAAATTACTACGCACAACAGAACCGCGCCGCCTCGCGCCTTGGCTGGACGCCGGTTTTCACGTTCGGCGCCTTTCACTGGCTTGGCACGCATAACTTCAAAGTTGGTTCCTACATAGCCGAGAGCACCGAAAATGGCCAGGTTACCGAACATCCGATCGATATTCTGAATTCCGCGAACCAGTTGATCGAGAGCGTTGCCTTTACCGGTGGACAACCGTTCGGCCGCTCGGACACTGAGTTTGCCTTCTTCGGACAGGATCACTGGCTTGTGACGCCACATCTGGCTATCGATGTGGGCGTCCGCACGGAGTCCCAGGAGGTGTCGGAGAGTTTTCGCGTGGCGCCGCGGCTGGGAGTTGCCTGGAACATTTTCCGCGGCGTCGGCACGATGGTTCGCGCTGGATTCGGATTGTTCTACGACCGGGTTCCCTTGAACGTCTATGCGTTCGCCCAATACCCGAATCGGGTGATTACCTTGTTCGATGCCAACGGCCAAATCTCGGCCGGTCCGCTCCTCTATCAAAACGGTCTGGGAATAGTGGGCACGAACTACCCGTTCGTTTTCCAGGAACCGGTTGCCGGCAACTTTTCGCCGCGCAGCGCCAGCGGAAGCCTGCAAATCGAGCAACCGCTGACTCAGTACCTGAAGCTCCGCATCGGCTTTATGCAGAGCGCATCGTCGGGGCTCGTGATCATGAACACCGCAGCGCCCGATCCGGCGACCAATACCGGCGCCTACCTGCTTTCAGGCACCGGACAATCCCGTTACCACCAGTTCGAAGTCACCACGCGCGTGCGGCTGAGCGACCGGCGCGAGCTGTTCTTCTCGTACGTCCGTAGTGGGGCGCGCGGCGACCTAAATGATTTCGCCAGCTATTTGGGTAGCTTTCCCGTTCCCATCGTCCGCAGCAATCAATTCGGCAACCTGCCCACGGACTTGCCGAATCGCTTCCTGGCTTGGGGACTGATCCAGCTTCCGCTGGGTTTCCGGATCGCCCCGGTGTTCGAGTATCGCAGCGGCTTCCCGTACGCCGTGACCGACGCATATCAGAACTACGTCGGCTTGCCGTACGCCAACCGGTTTCCCAATTTCGTTTCGCTGGATTCGCGGTTTTCCAAGGACATCAAACTGAGTCCAAAATACACAATCCGTCCGTCAATCACCGTCTTCAATATGACCAATCACTTCAATCCGGAGGCTTTCCACGGGAACATCGCCGACCCGGCGTTCGGGCTATTCTTCGGGCAACGCGGCCGGCGGTTCACCGCCGATCTGGATGTTGTCTTCTGACCGGCAGCAGGTGCCGGGCATCGCTCTCGCTCGGTCTGCGGAGGCTTGGCCCGTGGCGGTCGCGGTCCCGCTTACCGTGGTATGCGTCATGCCGGGCTAACCCAGGGTACTGAAGCGAACGTCGACCGTGGCGGTTTTCGCTGAATCGCAATCCCGGCACCGCGTGCGATCTGCGTCGGGATGAACACCACAACTGGTACTTCGGATCGCTCAACACGATTGCGACCCAGCCCGTCGCGACAATCCGCTATCGCAATTCCAACGAATTGAGGGCCGGGAAGCATCCTCCTGCGTCAGCAGTCGTGACAGAGCTTGCATACAACAAACGACTCTTGGCAGGTGTTACGGGCGACCAGGTTCGCGGGCATCGCTTGCATCGCCCGCCCGACTTCATACGCGTCATGGGCCAAAGTTCATCTTCTATTCGCCCGTCCGCGTGGATCGGTCAAACTCGATGGTGGGTTCCGTGCTTAGGATGTTCTGCCATCGCTGCGTTTCCGTGTGGCTTACAATCGGTTCATCCAACGCGCAAACACGATCGCACACCGTTCGGTAACGACCCGCCCTGGGATTGCAACCGTGTCATTCGGGCGATGCGCCGCGGGCCTCCGCGGATTGAAGGTCGACACCTGCGCGCTCGCCGTTGATCAGCACGATGCTCGCGTCGAGCAGTTGTTGGCCAGTGAGGTCGTATTGCTCATAGCTGCGCAGAGCGCTCAGCGGAAATATGAATTCCACTGCCACTCCGCCTTCGCGCACGGCGCCGGCGAGGCGAACGGTTGTGCTGAAATCAATACCTGTGAAGTCGGCGCTGTCCTTGAAGTAGGCGAGAACGGGGCGGATCAGATGCGCGATGTGACGATCGAAGGCTAGTGCCGCCAGTCTATATTGCGAGCCGGAATCGGACGGCGCGAGAGTCGTCGTGACCGGGATCTGTAGAAATTGGCCACCACGAAATGCAATGAAAGATGGGGGAGCATAGGGCACGAAGTGTGCCTGCGAATCGAGCTCCTTCAGCATCCTGGCCAGCGTGTCGCGATACTCCGCTTCCAGCTTCGTGGGCGCATTGGCGGAGCCTGGCAGGGCGGCGGATGCCCGGATCGCGGCGCTCTCCTTTTCCGGCTTCGCGGGCGTGCCGGAGAAACTCGATGTTGCGGCAGACGCGGCGGCACCAGCGGGAACGGCGCGAGCGGCGGACGCCTGGATCGCGGGACGTTCCTTCCCCTCGAGGGGCCAGAACGATATCGGAACGCCATTGAGGTACGCGGCTCCCTGCAGGACCGCGGCGACGCGCCCGGCTTCGTCACGAGCTTCCACCAAGCGCTGTGCCGCCGCCTTCGGCAAAATCAGGACGACATTTTCCGGCGTTTCCGTCTCGACGCCCAACACTTTTCGAATGACATGGTGGGAAATCTCCAGCGCGAAAGCGTCTGGAACGTCGGCCCTCGCGAGCGCGGGCGCGGCCGCCTGCAAAATCGGCAGCATGACGTCGCGATAGGTCTGGCGGGCACGCTCCTGGTTGGTCATCCGCTCGGCGGAATATGCCGCGAAGTAGTTCCCCGTGATCTTGAGAACAAGCTGACCTTGAAACCTGTCGAATTGAATCGAGCGCTGATCGCTGCGCTGCTGCTCGCGTTGGCTGAGGTCCAGTCTGCGGCTGAAGTAGAAACGATACGGAAAATGGTGACCGACGAGGGCGGCGGTGATTGCATGCAACTCCTCAAGATGGCTCTGCTGAAGACCGCGGATAGCCGGGTCCACGATCTCGGCCGGCGATAAAACCTGCGCCGCCGCATGCCACGCGAAGACGGTCAAGCCGGTCGACACGACCGCCAGAAGACTCGAACTATGGATTCGCATAGAACACTCCCTGGGGACGATAAGGCGGATCGGCGACCGCGCGGATATAGGCCGCCAGGGCGTCGATATCGCTCGCGGAAAGCGTGGGGCTGTATGGCGGCATCTCCGGAGATTTGCCCAGGGCCGCGCCGCCGTGACCAATGATCGCGACGAGGTTCGAGCGACTGATCTGGTTCAGCGTCGCGCCATCGGAGAAAGCGTGCGGCGGCACGCTCAAATTATCGTGGTTCGATACCCTCTCGGCGGTGGATTCGGGGTTGTGGCATCGCGAGCAATATTTCTCGTTCAATTCCCGCCCGAGAGTCTGCTGGTAACCGAGGGCAATCTCGGGGAACGCCACTTGAAGCGATTTTCCGGCCTTGTCGCGGGTGGTTGCAATCAGCGAGTATCTTCCGGACATGCTGCCAAGCCGGACCGTTGTGCTGAACTGGCCGTCGCTTCCGGTGAGTCCCGAAGGAGGATCGAACCGGACGCCGCCCGCCGCGCGCATTTCCACCAGCGCGCCGGCGACTCCGTTGCCCTGCGCATCGTTGACCTCAGCCACCACCGGTTGATCGAGCGTCGCACCCACGCCGGCAACCTGCTGTTCGCCGCCGATGTCGACGATGGCAGCGCCGAAAGCCGATGCCGCCGGCACGGATGAGGGAACCCGGCGGCATCCCGCTGCCGCGAGCAACGCGAGGGCAACCAACGCCCGCTTCATTGCGACGCTCCTTCCTTGGGAGCGGCCTTCTGTTGCATGAGAAACGCCGTGATGGCGCGCGCGTCGTCGTCGTTCATGTTCCAGTTCAACTCCATAGTGCCCGGGCGGAGCGCCTGCGCGTCCTTCAGCCAATGGAAGATCCATGCCGCGTTCAGCCTCAATCCCACCTGCGTAAGCGTCGGACCGATGTAGCCCTTGTCCTTGTCCGGATCGAGAATATGACACGAGTTGCAGGCGTACTTGCCATAGTAGAGGTCCTTGCCGCGGGAGGCCTCGGCGGCGCCGAGTTTTGACGCGTCGATCTCGTCGCGATCGAACGCCGGCGTCTGATACACGGTCATGATGTAATCGGCCAAAACACCGGCCTCCTGGTCGGTGACGTTGAACTTCGGCATGCGGCGGATCAGCGCCGGCCGGAGCGTGTTGGGACGCTTCAGAAAATTCACCAGCCAGCTTCGTTGCACCGAACTGCCTTCCCACGTCAGGTCCGGCGCCATGTCGCCTCCCCGCCCGTCGATTCTATGGCAACTGAAGCAGCGCAGGTCGTTCATCAACTGGCCCGCCCGCCCGGCCGGCTGATACGTGGAAGGCGGCGGTGCCGGGATTCGCAACGCGGCCGGCAGCGTTTGCGCGCGGTTGGTCTGTGCCAGCAGGGCCGTGACCAGCGCGTCGACCTGCGAATCCGAGAAGGTGAACTGCGGCATCTTCAGCGCGTTTCCGAAGGAGCGCGGCTTCCGGATCTTGGCCGCGATGTAGTCGGGCAGCGTGTGTGGCATCCCCGGCGCGAACACGATTCTGGCGAGTGGCAGACTTCCCACGGCGGTCAGTTCGGGAGCGAAATTATCCGGCCGCGCGACGCCGTTGATGCTGTGGCAGGCCGCGCAGCCGCGCTCGTTCACCAGCGCCTTGCCGTGCGCGATTTGTGCCGGCGTGGCCGGGTCCAGGTGAACGTTGGCGAGAAAATCGGAGTCGGTCTTGCTGCCGAGGAATCCCATCAGCAGGCCGATGTCCTTCGCCTCGAAACGATAGTGCGGCATGGCGGTATTGGGGTCGTAAACCTTCGGACTGCGCAGCCATTCCGCCAGCCACTCCGGCTTCACCTTCGAGCCGACTCTGGTCAGTTCCGGTCCGACATTGCCGCCCACCATCAGCCCGGCGGCATTCTGCATCGCGTGGCAGGAGGCGCAGAACGATTCCCCATATACGCTCGATCCTTGTTGCAACGCGGCCGCATCGTCCTTGGCCGGGACCGGCGGAGTCTCTCGATCCGTTTCCGCAGGATAGGGCGTACTTTGGCCGAAGAGGAAGGCGGAAATATCGCGCGTGTCGTCGTCGCTCAACTGGAAGTTGGGCATGGTGGCCGTCGCGGCATAAGCCTGCGGATTCTTGATCCACGCGAAGATCCAGTCGCGCGTGGTCTTCGCGGCGATGTGCTCGAGCGGCGGCGGATCGTCGGTCGCGGCCATCGTGCGGCCTTCCGGCGAAGCAACCTTGTGGCAATGCACACAGCCGTAGCGTGCCAGCATGGATCTGCCGAGGTTGAGTTGCGGCGTTCCCTCGAGCGGCCGCTCGTGGCACTGGCCACAGCCCGATTCGACGTAGCGTGCCGGCAGAACCGGCTGCTCCCAGGATAGCGTGCTGCTGTGGGCCTCCTCGACCGTGGTTGCCGCTCCCTGTCCCCGATGGCACATCACGCATCCGAACTCGGTCAAAGAATGCGGAATCGGCGGATGCGGGAGGAACGGCTGCGTCCCGATGCCGGCGAGCGAGGCTTCCTTCAGGGCCACGTGACAAGTCTCGCAACGATCGACCACGCCCAACTCCGGCAGCCAGATCTGCTGCACGCCTCCCTGAAACCGCCGCGCCAGCGATACACCGTCGCTGCGATTGCGAATCAGGCTTTGGTATTCGTGCTGATAGCGCAGCCATTCGCGAAAGTGATCCTTCGCCGGCACGATCGCGAGCAGGAGCACCAGAGCAACGCTCAGGGACCCGAATGCGCGCGCGATGTCCCCGAACAGGAAGCGACCGGCCGAATGGATTTTTTCCCGCAGACTCATTCCATCCCCCAGGGCCAGACCAACGCCCAACCCGCGCCCCGGAAGAACGTGCCGATTACCGTCAATATGACCGCCACGGCCAGGAACCAGGACATGATCCAGAATGGAAGCGGCTTCAAATGCAGCCATCGCCGGAACGCGCCGGGTTGCGGGGATGGAAAAGCCCCCAGAAACATCAATCCGGCGATCAATAACGTTGGGATGAGCACCGCGTAAACCTCGAACCACGCAAGAAACACAGCCAGCGCGCCGACGACAATGGCCAACCCGCGCATCTTCTTTTCCCGGTTCCGGACCCAGAAACCCTCGGCCTCGATGTTGATGCCGAAATAAGGAATCACGATCAGCGCCAGCACCACCAGGGTCGGAATCAAGACGCCTCCGACGACCGGCGGAAAATAATGGAGAAGCTCCTGAAGTCCCAGGAAGTACCAGGGCGCCTTGGCCGGATTCGGCGTCTGTATCGGGTTAGCCAGCCCTTCAAGCGGCGCGTTCCAGAACAGCGACAGAAGCACCAGTACGAGCAGCAGCGTCTCCACCGCGACGGCCACCCGCAGCAAGACCTCAGGGTAGGTCATGACGTGTCTGTCGTCGCGCGCCTGGACGTGCGGCGAAGTGCGCCGGGTGACGAACGCGACGCGGATCGGAGTGCGGCGGCTATCCGAGTCCATCGACGCCTTGAAGTCCTTTGGCTCACTCATCGGTCTTCTCCCCGGTGTACAATCCTCCGTCCTTCCGAATCCGCCAGAGGTGAACGGCCAGGAACAGGACGGCGATCAGGGGCAGGATCACGCAATGCAATACGTAAAATCGCAGCAGGGCATTGGCGTTCACCGTGTGGCCCCCCAGAACGAGAAATCGAATCCGGGCGCCGACACCCGGAACCGCCGCAAGGATGTTTGAACCGACAGTGATGGCCCAGAACGCAAGCTGATCCCACGGCAGCAGGTAGCCCGTATAGCTGAGAAACAGCGTCAACATCAGCAGAACGACGCCAACGACCCAATTAAACTCACGCGGCGAACGATAGGCGCCGCGATAGAACACTTTGAACATGTGCGCAAATACAAGCAGCACCATCGTGTGCGCCGACCAGCGGTGCAGATTGCGCAAAAACACGCCCGCGGAAACGATGAACTGCAGATCCTTCATGTCCGAGTAGGCTTGTGGAACCGAAGGATGGTAATACAACATCAGCAGAATGCCGGTCACGACCAGAACCAGAAAGCATGCCAGGCTTAGCGTCCCGAGATACCACGTGACGCCGAACTCCAGCGCCCGCCGCCGGACCTTGACGGACGCCAAGTGCAGAAAAACGTTCTGCTGAACCGCCAGCGACCGGCGCAGATTGCTTTCGCCGCTGCCGGCCCGGAACACCGATCGCCAAACCCGCGTATTGCGCAATCCGGCGAGTTCTTCAAGGAGATTGGCCATGTTAAATCCTGACGAATTGTTTTCGCGCGAGAGGCTCGGAGCGGTCGATCAGCAGGTTGCCATCGTCGTCCACCCACGTCCTGAGCCAGGGCAGAGGGCGCGGAGCCGGGCCTGCGATCTTGACTCCGTCCGTACGGAACTTACTGCCGTGGCACGGGCAAGCGATAATGCCAAGCTCCGGTTTCCACGCCGTGAGGCACCCGAGGTGCGTACACACGGCCGAAAGCGTATAAATGCCTTGCGCTCCATGGACGATGTAAAGCTCGCTTTCCGGGTCCGGTGTTAGCGAATCCGGCGGATAGCGGTCCGGCTTGCCCGCATCCACGATCGGCGATGGCTCATAGAGCGCGTTCGGCGAAAGGAACTCGTAGCCGAATACCGCCGATCCGGCACCGGCGATGGCGATCGCTCCCACGCCGATTTTCGTGAAGGTGCGGCGGCTACAATCCTCACACGGACCCTTGCCAACCTCTGGTTTCTTTACGTCGTCTGGCATTTCAATTCTCCTGGCGTTGCAAGGGCTGGCTCGGGATGCTGGAGCTTCACCAAGTAGGCCTCCATCGTGATCACATTCACTGGGCACCGCTCCGCGCAGAGCCCGCAGCGGATACAGCGCGTTTCGTCTTTGAGCATGGCCGCGCCGGAGATGGTGCCAAGTTCCTCAGCGGCTACGTCGTCGAGTTCCACATGGAAGATTCCGCTGTCGCTGCGAATCTGATCCAGCACGCCGGAGGGGAACTCGATCCGGTCGAGCGATACAAGCTGAATGCAATCCTCGGGGCATACATCGACGCAACCGCCGCAAAGGATGCATTGCGATCCGTCCGGTTCGTTGCCCTCGAACACCGTGTTGACCCAGCAGCGCAGGCACCGCCGCGCTTCGCGCATCGCGGTCTCCTTGTCGTAGACCAGCTCGACTTCCGTTACCCCGGTGCGCCGGTCGAGCGGAAGCGTCGGAATCGGCTGCCGCCCGATCTCCATGTAGTCCGGAAACATCCTGTGGTGCGGGAGAATCTCGACTTCGATTTCGGGATCGGGATGGGTCCGACCGGTGAGGTACTCGTCGATGCCGATGGCGATGCGCTTGCCATCGCCCACACTGTCGATAATCAGCCGCGGCCCGAAAACGCAATCCCCTCCAGCGAAAACGCCCGGAGCGCTGGTCATCAGCGTCCGGCGGTCGGTCACGATCAGACCGCGAAGCGAAACATCGACGCCATCCTCCGGCCGCAAGAAATCGAGCCGCGGGGCTTGACCGATCGCCAGAATCACCGTGTCGCATTCGATGGTCGATTCGCTGCGCTCCTCAAACGCGGGATTAAACTTTCCTTGTGCGTCGAACACCCACTTCGTTCTGACGGTCTCCAGCCCCACAACCTTACCGTCGCGGCCAAGGACTCGCTTTGGCCCTTGCCCGTCGTGCAGTCGGACGCCCTCGATCTCTGCTTCTTCGATTTCCTCGGCCGCCGCCGGCATCTCCTCGCGCCGTTCCAGGCAGACGATGCTGACCTCCCGCGCTCCCAGCCGGAGTGCCGAAAGCGAGACGTCCACCATTTCCCGCGTGGCGACGGCGGCGATATTTTCGTCGATGGGCGTCGCGCCCTCGATATCGCTCCGATGCTGCTTAAGCACTTCGCGAACAGCGGAGCGAGCTACGTCCATGGCTACGTTTCCTCCCCCGATCACGACTACCTTTTGGCCGATGCTGAACCGGTACCCCAGGTTCGCGTTGAGAAGAAACTCTATTCCTTTATGCACCCCGTCAAGGTCGACGCCGGGAATCGAGAGGTCGCGGCTGCGATGCGCCCCGACCGCGAGCACGATGGCGTCGAAGCCCTGCTCGCGGAGTTGCGAGACCGTGAAATCGCGGCCCGCCGCCGAATTCAGTTTCAGCGTGACATCCCCGGCGTCCAAGATTTCGCGAATCTGCGCCTCGACGACTCCGCGCGGAAGGCGATATTCGGGGATGCCCAAGTGAAGCATTCCGCCGGCGACCTGCGCGGCTTCAAAGATCGTGACCGAATAACCCATGAGCGCCAGATCGTGCGCCGCCGACAATCCGACGGGTCCGCTGCCGACGATTGCGATCTTGAAACGCAGCTTTGGGACGCTGCACTTCTTCGATTCCAGAGGATGCCGCGACTCCGGCCCGTACCGTTCCGTGAGAAAACGCTTCAACGCCCGGATCGAGATCGGCCGGTCGATGGCGCCGCGGCGGCAAGCAGTCTCGCAAGGATGCGCACACACCTGCCCGCAGACGCTCGCCATCGGGTTCGGATCCCGCGCGTAACGGTATGCCTCCTCGAATCGTCCTTCCGCGATGAGCGAAACGTACCGCCCCGCATTGGTACCCGCGGGGCATGCCATCATGCACGGGAAGTTCGTGTTGAGCCATTCGCGATCGACTCGCTTGTCTCTCAGCCGTTCGAGCATGAGCGCTCCTTCCCCCACGAACGCTATTTCGCCAGACTGAACTCCACCGTCGCGTTGCCGGAAACGGTCACCGGTTTGGATTGGATCTTCATGCCTTCGTGCCATGCCGAGACCGTGTAGCTTCCATCCGGCACATCGGTGATCTTGAAATTTCCCGAAGCATCCGTCACGGCGTAATACGGAGTCGGCGACACGATGATGTATCCCGACATCTCCGGATGCACGTTGCACAGCAGTGGAACAACGCCCGGCGTATCGAATTTGAACGAGCGATTCTGTCCGGTCGGCCACGTCCCCATGTTGTGGCTCATCTTTTTATTTCCGCTAATTGACGGCCAGAAAATGTTGTGCTGCACTTTGTCGCTGTTTAGAAATTCCACTGTCGAACCCAACGGCACCGCCATCACGTGCGGCTGAAACAGCAGCGACTTCTGATCCATGACGAATGGCTTGGCCGGGGCCGGGAACGTCTTCCCGGGGATCGCACCTATGTAAACGACCGAATCCGGTTTGGCTGGATTAACGGTGCCGGAGATGACGCCGGCTTGAAGCCCGTCCGCACTAACCAGGATGGCGGCCAATGTAAAGAGCAAGAACTGAGCGTTTTGCTTCATTTTCTGTTGAATTCCTCTCGTAAAGAGTCAGTACACAAATTCGAGCGCGACGAGTGCTGTATTCACCCGGAACGGGCTCGCCGCGGTCGGATTACCGTTCGGAAGGCTCCCGAGCGTCACAAACTGCCGAGGCCGGATCTGGTATTCGAAGGATGCCTTGATGTTGGCGCGGATCAAGAACTGCACGCCTGGGGTAAAACGATCCCGGCTCGTGTTATAAGGCGCGAAATACGATGTGTTCGTCGCGAACGCCAAGCCATTGATTCGATCCGCTGAGGAGTTCACCTGATCCCAGCGCATGATCGCCATGAGCCACGGGGACACCAGATAATCGGCTTGTGCAAAGCCCCCGCTGAAGGTGGCGGGAATGCCCCTCACGAATCCGGCGGCTGTGGGGCTGTTCGGACTCAGCGGCAGCGGGATCAGCGCGCCCGTCGCATCCACCGGCAGGTTATTCGAGTCGTGGGCGAACATGTACAGACCGTACACATTGAACGTCCGGTAGTTGAAGCTGAAGTCGCCGCCAACCCGGTAATACGGCTCCCGGTTGTCGAGGATTACACTCGAATTCCCGGTCGTTGCCCCGGGAAGCTGCTGGAGCGAGTCCCCATACATGTAGAACGTTCCGAGGTTCAAGTACGTGTGATCGTGAGGGCCGGTCTTGCCGGCGGCCCGCACGTCGCGCCGGCTTGCGGGATCCCGTTCGAGATTAAAGCGGTAGGACGCGCGGGCATAGATGTTCTTGAAGCTTGAATCGGAGCTGAAACCGACTCCCCCATTCGCGCTGGTGGTGGCGGAAGGAACATACGGAAACAGATTCGCCGCCTGATCGACCCCGGTCGTGTTCTGATCGAAAATCGCGATTGAGTAGTGATACCCGCCGTAAAGATGGCCCCCGCTGAGCTCGATGCCACGCGCCACGTCGCCGAAGCTAAACTGATTTCCAACGTTCTGTTGCTGCGCTCCCGGAATCGCCGCGCCGATATTGGCTTGCTCATAAATGTCGTAAGGGCTCAAATTCATCGTCCGTGCTTGCGTGAAGGGCAGGTCTAGCTCGAACTGTCCTGCACGGAGGGACAGCGAATCTTTCGGCAGTTTCATCAGCCTTCCGATGTTGACAAACTTCAGATAGGCGTCTCCCAATCCACCAGCGCTGTTGTCGCCGGAGACGCTGAGGTCGTCATCCACCCAGAATGCGATGTCGCTTCCGAAGTTTCCTGCAGTAAACATGCTAAAGAACCCGGCTTGAAAATCCGTCGCTGGAATCACCCCAGGAACGCTGCCCGGAGCGGCCAGCGAATTGAACTGGTTGCGGTTCGATCCTGTAACTTGAAAGAACTGGTTGTACCGAAGTCCTACCGGGGGCATGCCTGGCATCGTCCCCGGCCAGATCGAATTGGGAAACGATTCTTTGTACGCGGGAGCGCCGAGCATCACGGGCGGCTCCTTGATGTAGCTCTCGTCGTCGGCGGGAAACTTGAACCCCGCGTCCTTAAACGCCTTGCCGAAATCGTTCAGCTTCGGAAAATCGAGGTGGCACGTCTGGCAGGAAGTCTGATACTTTCGCGCGAACGGTGGAATCGCGTAACTCTTGGATGCAAAGAACAACACAATCGTGGCCCCCAGAATGACACTGGGTAGTAAAGTTCTAGAGAGTTTGAGCAGCATTTCCCCCCCGGGTTTGGAGTCACCGTAAACGTCGCATCCCAACTGCTGTAAGTATACTCCCGGCCACCGTTCCTTCAACGCGGCTTGGACCGCGGCGGTTGGTTGCACGTCGCCGGGGATGTCTTGTGGCGCCAGAACACAGCTGACGCGAACGATGAGCCTCTTCATCTCTCAAGCGGGGCACGAGAAGTCCACCTCCGGTGCGCGCGCCGTCGCTTCTTTTTTGTCCAGAAACTCGCCCAGCGAGATCGGTACCGCCACTTTGAGCATCAGGGTGAAGAGCAGGAATCCTACCGCGAAAATGCCGGCGGCGACACGCAATTCGGTGACGGTCGGGTAGTATTCGTAGATTTCGCCGAGCGTGTCCGGGGTCAGGCCGGGGATGATCAGTCCCATACCCTTCTCGATGTACACGCCGGCATAGGTGGCCAGGCAGCCGATATTCAGAGTCCAGAAATTGCGGCGCGCAGCCGGCGAGATGAACAATCCGAACGCAAGCAGGTTCAGCGCCACCGCGCTCCACGCGTAGGGCACCAGAGTATGGTGCGTGCCCACGCCGAAATACCAGTAGCGGGTGAACAGCAGGGTCTGGGTGTTGGAGTAGAATTCCTTGAACGCCTCGGCGCCGTGCAAGAAGAGGTTCAAGAACATGGCGTAAGCCATCAGCTCGGCGATCTTCCAGATGGCGGCGTCACGGATCTCGAAGCGCGTGAAGCGCCGCAACACCTGGAGCACGATCAGCAGAATCGCCGGGCCGGAGCAGAAAGCCGAGGCCAGAAACTGAGGCGCCAGGATCGAGCTGTTCCAGTAAGGGCGCGCGGCCAAGCCGTTGTAGAGGAACGCAGTCACGGTGTGAATGCCGATCGCCATGGGGATGGAGAGCAGCACCAGCGGGACCACCAGCTTCTTGATGTAGGGCTTGCCGTGGAAAGCGCGGTACAGGATGTGGGTGGCCACTGAAAAATTCAAGAGGAAGTACAGGTTCAGCACGAGCACATCCCAGGCCAGGATGCTACTCGGGAAGTTCAGAAATCCGAAGGGCGGAATCAGGTGCCAGAAGCGGTCGGGGCGGCCGATATCCACCACCACGAAGAGCAGGCACATGGTGATAGCGCTGATGGCGAGCAACTCGCCGTAGATGACGATTTCGCGGATGGGCTTCCAATCGTAGACGTACGCCGGAATCACAAGGACCACTGCTGCCGCCGCCACGCCCACCAGGAACGTAAAATTGCCGATGTAAAAGCCCCAACTCACCTGGTCGCGCATGGCGGTTAGCCCTAGGCCTATTTGCACCTGTCGGGAATAGGCCAGCGCGCCGGAGACGATGAGCGCACCCAGAAACGCGAGCCACGTCCAATACATCCGGTTACCGCGGAGTATCAGTTTCAGGCTGCCGCGCGCGAACCCGCTGAACAAGCGGATGCTGTTGACTGCACTCTCAGGTTGCATAAAAGTAAAAGAACCGCGGGACGGTGTTCAACTCCTCTTTCAGAACGAGCACGCGTTTGTGCTCGATAATGTAACGGATCTCGCTATTGGGATCGAGGATGTTACCGAACTTGCGCGCGCCCACCGGGCATACCTCGACGCAAGCGGGGTAGCGGCCCTCGCGCGTGCGCTGAATGCAGAAGGTGCATTTCTCGACCACGCCTTTTGGCCGCGGGCGGTTGCCGAGGTAATGGGTGTGGGGATTGATTTCGTTTTCGGGAATGGTGGGGGTTTTCCAGTTGAAGTGGCGCGCGCCGTAGGGGCAGGCCGCCATGCAGTATCGGCAGCCGATGCACCAGTCGTAATCGATGACCACGATGCCGTCCTTCTCGGCCCAGGTGGCGCCCGTGGGGCAAACCTTGGTGCAGGGGGGATTCTCGCACTGCTGGCAACTAACTGGGACGTAGAAGTGGCCTTCTTCGGGAACTTCGGGCGGATTGTAGTAGGGGTCGGCGTGGGTGAAGTCGATGCCCTTTTCCTTCTCCATGGAGAAGACGCGGATCCAATGGATCTGCGGGTCGCGCGACTGGTTGTTTTCGTCGACGCAACGATAGACGCAGCGTCGGCAGCCGATGCAGCGGGAGATATCGAGCGCGTAGGCAAAGTGAACGCCGGGCAGGGGGCCCTCATTGGAGACTTTGATGTCTCTGCCGAACTGCTCCTTGTAGCGGCGCTCCATTTCCCCGATGGAAGTTTTCAATGTTTGGGTGGGGACTTCGTAAAGCCGCTTGGGGCCGCAGGCGGTGAGGACCATGCCCGCGAAAGCGGCCCCGACGCTAGCGGTGAACATGCGCCGCGTGGGATTTTCGGAGTCGGTCATTGCATGCTCCGATTGGGAGGCTGCGGCGCAGGCTTCGGGGCCAGCGCTTTGAAGCGCGGTTGGTGGGGGTTGTGGCAGTGCGCGCACAACAGGTACCCTTTCTCGCCGTTCCAGTTGCCGGTGCGGCGGCCGTGGACGCCGGCGCGCCAGTCGCGGTATTTTTCGCCATGGCACTGGCCGCACAGGCGGTAAGATTCGTCGAACGGGACGCGCTCGCCGCTGGCCAGGTGAAGGAAGTCGCGATTGGTGGGGTCGTGGCAATCCAGGCACCAGCGGTGGGCTTCGTCGTGTTTGAGATCGATGTCGGTGTGCATCGCGGTGAGCTCGCGGCGGGTGCGGTTCACAGGCATTCCAGCATGGCAGTTGGTGCAGGGGAAGATGCCGTCGGAGAAAGGCGGGGGCGGAACTTCGATACGTTCCGGCCCGACGGGGGCGGGCGGAGTCTTCGGTCCGTCCGCCGCCGGCAGGATCACCCCAGACAGCAGCATAAGCAGGAGGCCGCTACGCACAGCGCAATTCCACCATCCGCTGGATTTCGCGGAGCCACATGGCCTGGAAAAGTTGCAGACGCTGGCCGATGACGCTGGCCAGATTCAACGAGACGGCGTAGCCGGTATCGGGATGGGCAACGAAGTACGCGTGGAGCGCTTCGCGGTCGAGCGCGATCACTTCGGTCTCGAGTGGCGCCGCGGCGGTGAGGGTGAAACGGTAGGGAGGGGTCAGGGCGGACCAGCCGACGGTCTGGCCGGAAGAAAGTTCTTCGACGAGGATGTCCTCTTCCTGATTGCGCACTTGCATAGGAAGGGTGAGGCGGATGCGGCCGCGCGCGACCAGGTAGAGGCAGCCAGCGGCGTCGCCGAGGTGGAAGAGTTCCGCACCGGCGGTGAGCAGCACGCGCTTGCCGAGCGCTAGCACGCGTTCGGCCTCGGCCGGTGGCAGGCCCTTCAAGAGGTCGGCGTCCATCATGTCAGTTCACCAGTGGGGAGGTGGTTCTGCCATGCAGCACGGTGGCGCTGGGTGATTCGAGGAAGCATGCGGCGGCCGCCTGCTCCAGGCGAACGTGGTTTTCGATCTGCAGAAGCAACGCTTCGATCGGAACGCGGTTGTGGGCGACCACGGGGAGAACCGGGGCGGCGGCGAAAAACCCTGCGTTGATAGCCGCGGCCTTCACCATTTCCTTTTCCGTAGCGGGCTCTTCGCGCGTCGCCGCGCCGAAGGCCAGGCAGGACACCGCCAGCCCGAACATCGCCAGAGTGGCTCCCATCAGTAACATTTCCATCAGCCGGTCTCCTTTTCCAAACGGAACGGCGCACGCCAACTGCCAAAGCGTAAGTGCTTGGGACTTCAACGAACGGCGATGGATCACTGACAAAATGTCACTGACAGTGCGTCAGCCGTTGACGCTTCCGACAGGATATGACATGATGCGAGCAAACCTTTGGCCAGCGGCACAAAGCCGTCCTTCGCCAGCACGACCGCGGGTCTGGCAGTAGGTGTCACCGCAGCCGTTGTGCTGGCGTGTGCGGGCGGCGCCTACCTCTACTCCAAGCACCACATGCGATCTCTGCTCAAGGGGGCGCGGGCGAGCGCTCTGGCCGAGGGTGACCTAATGCGAGTGGCGCTGGAACACCAGATGATCGAGAACGACCGAACGCTGATCGCCAAAATGATGGAAAGCTTCCGCAAGCAGAGCTGGGTGGAGCGTCTGGTGCTCCTGGACCGCGCGGGCGCGGAGCGGGAGTTGCAGGTGCCCGCCGACCAGGCAGGCTCGAGCCGGGTGACCGAAGCACGCAAGGGCGAGGTGCTGCGCACGGTCGTGCCGATCCGTAACCGCGCGGAGTGCTACGGCTGCCATGACCCGAGCCACAAGATCAACGGCGTGCTGATCCTGGATTACCGGACGGCGGAATTGAGCCAGGAGATGGCACACGACTTGGGCTGGATGGTGGGAGGGACGGCGGCGATCACGCTGCTATTGGTGGGGGCGATCGGAGTGGTGATCCGCGTGGCCGTGCTGCGGCGGTTGCAGCGCTTCGAGACGGCGGCGCGGCAGATCGCGGGTGGGGACCTGGAGAAGCGCGTACCGGCGGGGGGCAGCGATACGATTTCGTGGCTGGCGCGTGAGTTCAACACGATGGCCGATTCGGTGACGGGGCTGGTGGGAGAAGTGCGCCACCAGAGGGAGCGGCTGGAGACGGTGATCAACAGCATCGACGACGGGATCGTGGTGCTGGACGCCGAGCGGCACGTGATCGCGGCCAACGATGCGTTTCTGGAGCGGGCACGGCATTCGCGCGAGCAGGTGCTGGGCTGTCAGTGCCGCGAACTGACTCCAGGCGGCTGCACAGTAGAGGACTGTCCGACGCTGGCCTGCCTGGGAAGCGGCGCGCGGCAGGTGCGGCTGTGCGAGCGGCGCACGCCGGAGGACAAGGTAGTTTGGGAGGAGGTGCACGCCTCGCCGATTCTCGATTCCCACGGAAAACTGTTGCACGTCGTAGAAGTTTGGCGCGACATTTCGGACCGGCGCGCAGCGGAGGCGCACTTGGCGGAGTCGCATCGGCTGGCGTCGCTGGGGACGCTGGCGTCGGGGTTCTCGCACGAGTTGAACACGCCGCTGGCGACGGTGCTGACGTGCGTGGAGGGTATCTTGCGAGAGACGTCGGGCGACGGGGCTGATGAGGCTTGGATCCGGAACAGCGCGTCGATCGCACGCGAGCAGGTCCTGCGCTGCCGCGGGATTACGCAGCACTTTCTGCGGCTCTCGCGAGGGCAGCGGGGACAGGGGGAAGTGGTGGATTTGGGACCGGTGATCGCAGAGGTGGCGCGGCTGATCGAACCGACGGCCCGGGCACATTCAGTGAAAGTGGAGGTGCGGCCGGTGCTGGCCGGAATGCACGTGCGTGTGGACGAAGCAGAGCTACAGCACGCGCTGATCAACCTGCTGCTGAACGCGGTGCAGGCATCGAAGGCGGGCGGGCAGGTGACAGTGGAAGCCGAGGCCGGAGAGCAGGTGCGGGTCCGAGTGATCGACAACGGCTGCGGTATCAAGGCGGAAGACCAGAAGCGCATCTTCGAACCGTTCTTCAGCGCGCGGCAGGGCGGCACGGGACTGGGGCTGTTTCTCTCGCTGAATTTCGTGCGGCGGTGGGGAGGAGAGATCCGGGTGGAGAGCGTCGTGGGCCGGGGTTCGACGTTCGAGGTCGTGCTGCCGGTGCTGGGGGCTGCGTGAAGAACGCGACGTCGATTCTGTTGGTGGATGACGATGCGGCATTCCGGAATGTGATGGCGGGCGAACTGCGGCGGCTGGGTCACGAGGTTGTGACGGCGGCGTCGGGGGAAGAGGCGGTGGCCCGAGTGGAGCAGTGGGAGCCGGAGGTGGTGCTGCTGGATCTCCGGCTGCCGGGGATGGATGGCCTCGAGACGCTCAAGGCAATCCGCGGTCGGAACGCGCCGATCGAAGTGATCATGCTGACGGGGCATGGATCCATCGATAGCGCCATCGAATCGATCCGCGATGGGGCGTTCGATTATGTGACCAAGCCGTGCCCGCTGGACGAGATCCAGATCCGCGTGCAGCGGGCGATCGAGCGGAGGGCGCTGAAGCAGCGGACGAGCCTGCTGGAGCGGGCGTTGACGCCGCCGGACCAGGCGGCATCTTTCTTAGGGGAGAGCCCGGAATTCCGCCGCATGCTGCACCTAGTGGAACTGGTGGGGCCGAGCGATTCGACGGTGCTGATCGCGGGAGAGACTGGCAGCGGGAAGGAGCGGGTGGCGAAGCTGATTCATGCGCTCAGCCCGCGCAAGGCGAAACCGTTCGTGGTGGTGGACTGCGCGGCGCTGCAGGAGAACCTGCTGCAGAGCGAGCTGTTCGGGCACGAGCGCGGCGCGTTCACGGGCGCGGACAAGGCCAAGCCGGGGCTGTTCGAGGTGGCGCACGGGGGGACGATTTTTCTCGACGAGATCGGGGAGATCAGCCAGGCCACGCAGGTGAATCTGCTGCGGGTGCTGGATACGTCGGCGTTCCGCCACTTGGGAGGAACTAACGAAATCCGGGTGGATGTGCGGGTGCTGGCGGCGACGAATCGGGATCTGCGGGCGATGGTGGGGAAGCGGCTGTTCCGCGAAGATCTGTTCTACCGGATGAGCACAATTACGGTCGAGATTCCGCCGCTGCGCAAGCGCGGAGATGACATAGAGCTGCTGGCGCGGCGTTTTGTGACGATGCTGAATGAGCGGTACGGGACGGAAAAGGCATTGGGCGAGAGCGCGCTGGAGGCGCTGCGCCGGCACGGGTGGCCGGGCAATGTGCGGGAACTCCTGCACGCCGCGGAGGCTGCGGCGGTAGTATGCGAGGGCGGAGAGATTCGGGCGGAGCATCTGCCAGCGTCGGTGCGGGGCGCTGCTCTGGCGGGCGTGGCGGCGACGGCCGCACCAGTGGTGGACGGAGGGCAGTTTCCGACGCTGCTGGAACTGGAGGTATTGCACATCCGGCGGGCGCTGGAGTCGAGCCACGGGCATCGAGGAAATGCGGCGCGGATGTTGGGGATCAGCGAGCGAAACCTGTACCGGAAGCTAAAGGAGTACCGGTTGTTGGCGTGATCGGACTGGCGGGTTCAACGAAAACGTGCCGCGGCCGAGCGGCAGTCGCGATGTGAAACTGCGGGGAGAGTGCGCAGCCTGGCGGTTCCTCGCGGTACAGTCCTTCCGTCCAGCAATGTGGCAGCACTTCTCAACCACCAGGACCGCCCAAATCCCTCGTTAAGTGTGACGAAAATCGGTACCAAGCCGGAGCCGCCAAACGCGGTTCGAATCACATCTGCGGAGCCACTGTCTCCCTAGGTAAGTACAACCTGGTTCACTACGCATTCGTGAGCTGGGTGCAATACGCGCTCCTCACGGCCGCGCTCCCCGCGGTTGCGGAGGGTGCTATCGCGTTCCTCGTCGCTCTCGGGCTGAGCTGGGGCGCGGTAGCGGCGATTCCGCGTATTCCCGCAGTGGCGCGCGTGGTCTAGGAAGCAAGGATCCATTGGCGAGAACAGCCCTTCCCACCAGCGGCGAGAATGTCCGCTCTGTTTGAGAAGCGAAAAGACCATACAAATTAGGGGGCAAGGGCGGGACCGGACCTTGGTGCCGGAGTCCGTTCCTTCATTCCTTCAAATTGGACCTACCGGTGCTGCACGATCACGCTGGACTCGTCGCTTCCAGAAACCGGCCAAACCTCGCGGTGGTCCGGAATTGTGGAATGGGGTCGAGTTCCTTAAAGGCCGACGTGAACGCGTTCGACAGGCTCCACATGGTTCTCGATTCGAACTCCTGGTGTTGCGGAGCGAAATAAAGTTCATGAACTCTTTGCGCCAGGTGTTTCGGCACCTCCAGATCCCCCTCAATGAAGGCCCGGTAAATCGTCAACTTCGCCGCCTCTGGGGACAGTTGCTGTGCGCGCCAGGCTTCCACCTGCCGCCGCATCGGCTCGAAGTTGCGCTGCATGCGATCAACACCAATTGAGAGACTGTCTTCGAGCGAGAACTTCTTCGAGTGTTTCGCGAGGACGGGACTAAACTGACCATGAAAGGCCAAATTCGTACGCGAAGGACGATAGGCGGCCGGGACCGGGCGTTCCGTTGTCATTCTCGGCGAGAGGCTTGGTCGTCGAGAGGTTTGGGCTTGTTTGGCTGGATAGGGAACAGGAAGTCGGCTTGCGTCAATGGACCAAGTGCGAGCAGCGATCATCCGTGGTCGACACCGTCCCCCGGAAATCGCCGCCCAGAAGCTCGCCGGCAGCGGAACTGCCCGCTCGATTCCGCGCGGACGCGGCATTCGTCGAGCGGTGGCGTGGCAGCGGCCCTGCTCGGCTCGCCGCTCCCGCCGTTCCCGCGCGACCTTCGCGGAGCGGGTGCTCGGCGAGAGCGACACGGTTCGTTCCCTTCTCGACTTCGTCGGTCCGACCATGCCGCCCAGGCGCACATGCGCCGCGATTCCGCACTCGATTCCGGCGGTTTGGATTCGTCGAGCGGTGTGACTCAGCGCGCTTGCGGCGCCGTGCGGCTCGGGCCGGCCTGGCGATCGCACACGAGGTCTCCGGTGGGGCCGGCGAGGGCCAAACCGTACGAACCGAATAGCCAGTGCTTCTGGTTGCTGGATCTGAGATCAACCTGCGGGCTTTCTTCGGTCAGACGGTTTTTGGACAGCACTTGTCGTTCAGTCTCGGTGCCCTCCAGTCCGGCATCAGCCATTAGATTAGACCCGCTGAGCGAGCTTGCGACCAGTAGTGCTCTGGTCATGCAGCCGTTCGCCGGCAACTCTCAACTCAAAGGTCCCTCACGTATTCGTTCACACTCCGGAGTGCCGAATCAATCTCGATGTCTATGCCGCACTGCGCCGCCAACTCCGCAAACCGGACGCGCCATGACTCCGGTGGCGGTGGGAGTTCCGGCGGGATGGGATGAGTTGCTCGGTGTGCGAACGTTCGCTCGATATTCTCCCGCAGGCGATGCGGCTCCATTTGGGTCCGCATTAGCAGGAGCAGGTCCACCAAGTCCTTGACGCGCGAGTTGTCGCGATCGGTGCGCGGACGCGTGTAAGCATGAAGTTTCTCTGCGAACTGCTGCTCGCGCGAGATCATGCGGAATTCCGGCCTTGGAAGACCGGCGAAGTCGAACCATCCATCCCCTTCGATCTTGTCGGTAGGCTCAATCAGGTCATCGCCGATTCCTATATCTACGTGAAAGCCGACAAAGGGGCGCCCGGCCATTCTGGCCTGAACTGGGAACCGGCTACCTCCCTGGGCCGCGGCATCGAGGTCCAGAATGGACTCACCGACCTGGAAGACAAAGCCATCGGCGAGGTCGCGTGATACTGCATCATCGACAAAGCGGTGCAACAACTCGGGTGCGATGGGCTCTTGCCCGGCAATCGACAGGTCGATGTCTTTGGTCGTGCGGGCGGTTTCGATCCTGAGCTCTATCGCATACCCGCCTTTCAGACACCAGGCTGGCCGACCCTGCTTTTCGATGAACATGCGCGCCAGCAGGCGATCGAATGCAACCCGCCGACGAAGCCGTTGCAGATCCGTGCCTGTGCGGTTGGCGATTTCCAGCAGACGCGCTTCGAGGGCTGTGCGAAGCGCTTGCGGTGTCTTGTAGGTCTTACCGCTTGGCATTGGTGCTCTCTTCGACGAGGGCATCGATTTGCGCACGCACGTCGGGCGGCAGCTTCGCGCGTTCGATTTGTCGGCGGGTGATCAGCCCTTGTGCCAGGCCTTCAGTGACTGCTTGCTTGAGAATAACCTCGTCCGTCTTTTCCGCAGCGATCAGATCTGCGATTGTCCGAAGAGCCGTAGTGGCGCGCACGCCAAGCACGTCTTGAGAATCCGTTGGCACCAGGTCCGCTTTGTGGAGTACCAGGGCTTTGGGAATTGCCGAATTCCGTCGGAACCCTTTCGGGACGGTCATGTGAAGTTTGGCGGGATTGATGTCGGAGAGCTCATAGAGCGAGAGCGCAGTGTCGTGGCTGTAGACGCCCTGGGGGACGTCATTGCGATCGCGGGACCAGAGAAACCACAGCATCAGGTCGGGCCGCTCCGGCGACGGGAAATTGCGGAGTCGGTAGATGCCGCGGTGTTCCCGAATCCAATTACCGGCACGAACGTGGTACGCGTGCTTCGACTCGTCATAGCCCGCCTCTTTGGCTTGTTTCGTGGTGAAGAAGCCATACTGGGGCTCGGCGATCTCATATAGATTTCGGCTTGAATCGGTCTCGCGCATCTATATGCATAATACCCGAAATAGTTAAAGGGTTCATGCGAATTTTCGCCTTGGGACTTGGCTCTATCCGGCGCTCCCGACAGTTCCAACTCCTTTTACTTAGGGTGAAAACCCACGGGTCGTTTTGGCCAACCTGATCTCGCCGCGCGATCCTTGCGGCCTACCGACGTCACTCATCTGGGGGAACCGGTGACGACGTAGTGGCTTCGCTTCAGCCGTGTACGAGTTGTGTACGAGTGGTCCCGCGCCCGCGCCCACAGTCCCGGCGCCAATTCCACCTTTGCCACTCGGCATAACCGGCCAATCGCTGACCTATTTGCGTGGATTGAGCCTGCGGAGCACCGCCGTGATCTTTCTGAGCCGGTTGGAGACGCGGCCGGGCTGACCGCGCTTATCACATCGTCAGAGACGGAACGGCCGCACATTTCAAGCGGATGCTGGGAGCCGAGGATCGATTGGATGATGCTGTCGATTCCATCGCGCAGGGATAGGCCAGGTGCTTTCGGCTGGTGCACCAGTTGGCCGGGTTGCGTTTGCGCTCGATGGAACTCACGCAGCGATTGCCTCAGACGCATTCTTCTCTGCAGAAATCGGGGTGATCGCGTGGCATAGTTCGGGTCGGTGGCGTGGACGCGCGCCGCTGCTGGCATGAGAGCGCGCCGAATGTCGCGATGGTACTTAAAATGGTCCTACGAAGGCTTTAGTAAGGGCGTGACCTTTGGGGAATCTTTGGGGAAAACAGGGCCGACTTCAGGACCACTTTAAGACCACGATAAGCGTTCCCTACGGTTCCAAAAGTGCTTTTGAGTGCCACTCGTGCCTTTTGGTTTCTGTTGCTTACCAGCGCCTAGCGAACTCATAACCCAAAGGTCGAAGGTTCAAATCCTTCCCCCGCAACCAAAACTCCTTCCTGATCAATAACTTCCAAGAAAAGCAAAAAGAGATCAAAAAGAGCTGCTACCAAACTGCTCGAACTGCGGCCGAATTCAGGCCTCGTGAACCACATCTACTTCGTTCCAACGACCCGCAACCACAAGGGCGGCGCCGCGCGGTCGACACGCGCCGAAGCATTGATTTTCCAGGTGTTTTTGAAGGTTCAGCCTAACCAGATCTGTAAGTCCGATCAACAGACATCGCTGTGGGCTGGCGCCTGAGAGGGACAGTCCTTTGGGTCCAAAACCCAACGGTCTTGGTTTCACCATTTTGCAAATGGATTCGCTGCTGGATATCGGCATCGCAGGCGATTTAGTTCCTGTGATGGTCATAGTGAACGATTTTCCAAAGACGTGGAGTTCTCCGGTTAGTCCGCGGTTCTTCCACGCATGCGTGCGCGGTCACCACATCGGGCCATAGCCGCAAGTACGATGATGCCCGGCACGCTCGCGGCGATCTTGCGCAGGCGTGCGAACGCGCCATCGGCCGCTGGTGGGCCACGGCGTCGCGGCCGGGCCCGAACGCTGGCTTGAGGGAGGTTGACTTGGTGGCAGGCTCCTCAAAATCAAGACCGGCGGGGTGAAGCGCCCACCTTCGTCCGCGCTGGAATTCGCGCTGGAGTATGGGAACGCGCATCTCATCCCTCTATTGCCTCAGATTTGGCCGCTGCCCGACGATCTCCCTCACGCGGCCGGCGTAGGGGACTTCGCGCGAGTCAGAGGTTGGTTTGATGAGGCCGGCCGAGGCTGGGGAGCCTCAGTCAGCATCACCCGACCAACCATCCTTCCTGGCTCCGGAATATTCATTCGCCCCCGAACGCCCAGCACGTCCTGGACGTCGCGTTGGCATGGGCGTGCATGAATCGCCAGTTTGAGATTGCGGATTTTCTGCCGGAGCACGGAGTCAGCATCAATACGGACTGGAGCACGCACGAGCCGGCAAGCATCTTGCATGAGTGCGCCGTCCACGCGAACTACGAAGCAGCGCAGTTTCTCATTGACCGCGGCATCGATGTGACGATTCACGATTATCGCTGGAACGCGGCCGCGCAGGGGTGGGCGCGCCACGCTGCCAACGACACGAACATGGCGGACTTCCTGGCGCGTGCCGAGCGCGCACGAAAAGCGCAACCCCTTTGAACCGGAAACGATCGTGGCGTTCGAGTTCCGACTCTGAGGGAGCGGGCCAAAAGCGCGTTCCAGGAACTTGCGAGGCGCTTCCGGCTGAATCACGGGCGACTCGGAAAGAGCCGGGCTGCACATGCGTCCTGGTAACGCCGTTCCATGAAAGTGGCGATGCTTGACCGGTCATGGGCCAATGGACGATACGTCGCCAAACCACAGAATGGCCGCCATATTGCTGCCTACTTCAGTCCGGTGATTCCATTCGTCCCGAGGGCTAAGTGCAATTGCCCGCGGTGTCGTTACGCGAAGCCGCTGTCTAGTTGTTTGATCTAATTCGCCGTGAACCTGAAGTCGCTCACTCCGATCTGGTCTTTGCCAGGCAAGTGGAAACCGATCTTGCCCTGCAAGCCTCCGCCGGGCCTCTCCCATTTATCCACGACCTGCCACTGCTGCTGCACGAAGAGACTGTGGACAATCGAGTTGGACGCCACCGTAATCATGATGCTCACGTAGTCGCTGGTCTTCACCGAGAGCGGCCTCTTGATGGATTCTCGTTTCTTGCCATTCACGAATTGAGTCCGAACGAGGCTCTTTTCGTCAAGCTGAAACAGGTCGTAGTTCTTGTCGTCCCTGTAATTCACCACCCATTCCAAGCGCTTGCCCCTCATCAGGATCACGGTAAAGACGTACGTGCCGGGCAGCGGTTTGATTGGTGCCACAACGAACTCGCCGCCACGCTTCACCCACAGCTTACCCTCACGCGCCCAGTTCGACGAACTCGGAGTCGCGCCGCCAGCTTTGGCCCACTCTTCGATGCTGAAGGCCGCCTGGGCCGTGGTCTGAGAGGGCGTCATTCCCACCCGATTCATGGTGAGCTTTGCCGTGGCCTCACCGCCGGCCGTTACGTGCACGGTCTCGACGGCATCCTGATACTGCGGCGCCGAGCCGGTCACCCGGTAGTTTCCCTCCGGCAGATTCAGCTCCTTCTCAGTGGCGACCTGTTCCCGCGTTTCACCCTCCCGCACGAGGCGAAGCTGCAAGCCGTCAACCGGCGGGCTGACCTCGATCTTCAGGGTGCCGGCCGTGCTCTGCATCGCCCCTTCCAGCGTGATAGACTTGCCGGGCTCGAATTCATACTCCGCTTGAATCGTCCGGAAACGGTCGTTCTTGAGAGCCACCGTGTGTTGACCCGGCTCGATGTTCGTCGCCGAAAATCCGCCGTCCCGCGCGCTGCCTATCTGCGTGCCGTCCAACAACACTTCAGTTCCCTCGGGCGCACCATGAACTTCGAGCGTCGCCTTAGCGGGGACTAGTTTGAACGTCAGTTGCGCCTCTTCGCCGCGCCGCACGTTTACCGTCTGATCCGCCGCCCAGAGCCCGGGCTTTTCCACCCGCACAGCGTACTGCTTCGGCGGCAGGTATAGCATCAGGCGCCCGCGTGTGATCGGCAGCGTGCTTTTCTGTCCGTTCAGGTACACTACTGCGTCGTCGTAGCCGGTCATGATCCGTAGCGCCCCCACGTTGCGCTCCGTGAGCAAATACGCAGAGATTCCAGACATGGCGGACGATTCAAGCGGGATCTTTTGTGGCAACCCGTTAATCGTGACTTGCACCTCGTGCGGGCCCGGCGCCAGATCCTTCAGCTCAACGCCGGCGGTGCTCGTCGCTCCAGTGAGCTTGCCGTCGACTGCGACCGCAACGCCCGCGATGCTGCAGTAGACCATTGCCTGCGAGCCGTAGCGCGAGATGACGACGGCGTTGATCCCCTGCGCCTGGATCGGCTCCGTGAGTTTCGGCAGGGCGCTGGGAGGAAACTCAAAAGACAGCGAGGCCTTTGCACCGCCGCCTTGGACGTCCAGTTTGTGCCGGCCCGGCGAGAGATTGGGGATCTCCTTTTCGCCGGCTTGGATTTGCGCCGCGGGTGCGCCGTCCACCGAAAGCGTGCCTTCCGTTAGATCGGTCGAAAGGGTTACCTGTGCCGGCGGGGCCTCCAGAATCAAACTTACTTCGTCGGGCGCGCCCTTATCCGCAGTGACGGCAAACGCCGCGGTCGCGTTCTGGTATCCGCTCAATGTGGCGTCCGCCCGGTAGTTTCCGGCAGGCAACTGGAGCTGGCATGTCGAGGAGCCGCAAGGCCTCCCGTTAACCGAAATGGCCGCGCCCTCTGGAGAGGTCCGCAGCAACACTCTATAGGTCGCGACGGCTACTGGGGGCGGGTGATGGCTTAGCCGCGCGATCACCACGCCGCCGACGATTACCAGCACAACGGCCGCGAGCCCGGCCGTGGCATACAACAAGTTCCTCGACGCCATCGCCTGCGTTTTCGGCCCTGGCGCCGGTTTTCCCGGCGGGGATGGCGGCGGTGTTGCGGTCGGCACCGGAGTGCGCGGGGCTGCGGGAGTCACCTTCGCCAGTGGAGGGGATTGCGCCACCGCTCTCCCCATTATTAGGGTTGCGGATGGGTCGGAAGCCGGTGGCGGCGGAGTGACCGCTGGTGCTTGAGGAGCCTTCGCCGGCGCAGTGAGGTCCGCGCCCGCCTTCGGCTTTTCGCGGAGCTCGAGTGTCGCCTGCTGCCGCTGCGTCTCGGATTGAGCCCGCTGCAACGTGGCCTGCAATTGCTCGAATCGCGCATCGTTCGGGTAGGCCTTCAATCCCTGCGCCACCACCGCGATGGCCCGCGCGAGATCACCCTCCGCCTGGAGGCGCCGAGCTTGCGTGATGCACAATGAGGCGAACTCTTCGTGTTTCCGGTCCCCGATCTGGCTGGCCAGGCTCTTCGCTCCGGCGTGACTCGAATCCAAGACCAGCAACTCCTTCAGGCGCGCCTCCGCCGCTTCCCAATCCGGTTTCTGCATCAAACGGCGGGCGTCGTCCAGGAGCGAATTCACCAGGACCGTGCGGATGACCGTGTTAATCGGATCCAGCTTGGCCGCCTGCCGGAGCGGGTCGAGGCTCTCTTCGAGCGCGCCCCGCTCGCTCAACTCGCGGGCGTGCGCCAGCAGTTGCGTTGCTTCGCCGGCGCGAGCGCATCCATTACGCGCCACGTTGCCGAGTTCCAGGAGATCGGGCTCACCGGGAAACTCGGCCAGCGCGCTCTCCACCGAGCGGACCGCCCCCCCGTAATCCCCTGCTTCCAGGCACCGGTCCGTCTGTTGGACCCACATGGCCTTCGAGTCTTCGCGCGCCTGCTGGTCCCGCTTCTTCATCAGCCGTTCGATCTCAAACGCCAGCCCGGGATGCCTTTCGTAGATGGAGCGCAGAATCTGCCACTGGTCCAGCGCTTCGTTGAACTGGCCGCGCTCCTCGAAGTAGCGCGCCTTGGAGACAATGGAGTTGACCAGGTCGCGCTTGTCGCGCACTAGTTTTAGCGCGCGCTCGAAGTGCTGCTCGCCAGGATAGAGCTTCAGGACCTCTTCCAGAACGCCCACGCGCTTGTGCAAGTCGGCTTCTTCTTCCACGCGGCGGTCGGTGTTCGCGATAACAGTTGAAAGCGCCTGGCGCTGCCGCTCCTCAATGTCGAATTTCAGCGCCTGGAACAGCGCATGGTTCGGATATCTCGACAGGAACTGGCGGCAGGTCGCCAGCGCAGCCTCGTAGTTCTCGCCAGCCAGGTTCCGGCGCGCCTCCTCGTAAGCGTTTTTGATGGAGTTGTGCTCGGAGTGGACTTGATTGTAGAAGCCGTGGTAGGTGCCGGTGCGCCCAGCGTCGGCGTCCGGCTGGGCGTGGTCCAGCTTCATGAGGTGTTCCAGCTTGCTTAGCGCCGCGGTGACTTCGCCTTTGTCCCACGCCTGCTTGGCGGCCTGGTAGAGGCGCGACTTCTCCTCGCGGATCTGCGAAGCCTCTCGCTCGCGCCGGCCCACATCGGCCACCAGTGCCAATGCCGCCGTATCGTTTGGTTTCAGCTTCAGCACGTTGTTCAGCGCGTCGCGCGCCTGGCTGAATGCCTGGTGGTCGAGATGCTGGTGCGCGATCTGGATCCACTCCTCAATTTTCTTCTCCCGGCGCTCCCGTTCTACCTGCGCCTTGAGCGAGAGGGCGTCGGTGTCTCCCGGGTCCAAGTCCAGCGCGTCCTGGATCTTGCGCAGTGCCAGCGGGTACTCAACGGCCTCGAGAAAGCGCCGCGCGCCTTCCAGCGATTGCTTGATGCGCGTGTGTCGGACCGCCTGATCCACTTGCCGACGCAACAATCCCACCTCCGGGTCGAGGCGACCTTCCGCCTCCAGCTCCGCCACAATTTCCAGGGCGAAATTGTAGTCGCCTTGCTCGAAGCTTAGCCGGGCCCTCTCCAGCCGGGGCTTGATCTTGGCGCTGTCGAACAGTTCCAACGGCTCGTTCCGCCTGGCCTTCTGGAGCGCGTCCCCGAACTCCCGTATGGTAAGAAAGCGGTGGTAAGGCTGCTTCGCCATTGCCTTGTGGATCACCTGGCTGATGGCATAATTGACATTGGGGTTTAGTTCCGAAATGGGAGGCGGGCTGATCTTTCGGATCGCCTCAAAGACTTCGGCGTCGGACGCTCCATCGAACGGCCGCCGCCGTGTCAGTGCTTCGTAAGCCGACACCGCCAGGGCGAACTGGTCCGAGAGTGCCGTGGGCGGCTTCATATCGAGAAACTCGGGAGCCAGGTAGAACAGCGTTCCCTTAATGCCCGTCTTCGCTTGCGTCGAGGCGATGCGCGCGATTCCGAAGTCGATGATCTTCACCGAATCGTCGTCCATCACGAAAATGTTGCTCGGCTTGACGTCGCGGTGCACCAGGCCCTGCTCGTGCGCCGCGTGCAGCCCCCGGCAGGCCTGATCGATGATGTTCACGACGTTCTCGGTGGTGAGCCGCGGGCTGCCATCGCGAATCAGCTTGTCGAGCGCCACCCCCGGCAGCAGGGGCATGACGAAGAACGGTTTCCTAATGCCCTCTTCTTCGAACTCGCCGATGTCGTAGATCCCAATCACGTTGGGGTGAACCATCGTGGCCACGATGCTCCACTCCTTGTAGAACAGGTCCACCAAGCTGGGGTTGTCGATGTCCAGAATGGTCTTGAGGGCCACCTCGCGTTTCATCAGCGTGTCGAGCGCTTTGTATACGACACCCATCCCGCCCTTGCCGAGGACGGCGCGCAGTTCATACCGTTCCTGAAGTTTGGTGCGTTTTAGTGCCACCGCTCACCTCCGCCCACAATCCGGGGACCCGGTCAATCAAGGCCTGTGCGCCCTAACAGCGGAAACAAGAGAGCCATCGCATTTCCCTTAGGCGCGCGTACCAGGAACGCGTGGTGCCAAGACTGTCTACGATCTAGAGTTCCGAGCGCGGGCGGTTCACGGCCCGGCCGCGTGCCCTGAGCCCTGTAAATCGCTCCACTCCCGCCCTCGTCCAGCTTCTCGAGGATCTGGTAGCGCGAGATTGTGCGGCCGCTCACTTGGACCTATCCGGAAATTCAGATCTGTATTTCTTTTTACCCAAGTCTACTCCCCGCGTTGGGCCGTGGCAATCGCCCTTTAGAGCACGTGGGCCGTCTCATACGATTCCCAGTGGTTGCTCGGATTGGGGCTATGAAGTCGGATGTTCAACCGTCTGCCCAAGCAGGCGTTGTGCCCTACCCGAAGAGTCCCTTAGGGCGGGCTAGTCGAAACGTGAGCCAAGGAGCGGCGCTGAATCGCCGCGAGAATGGGTTGGAAAAGTGCTACCAAAGTGCTACCAAACCTGCGACCACTTCCTAGAAAAAGCAGCCCGAAACAACACGAACCAAGGGCCAACAAGAAGGAGTATGTCATTGCAATACAAGGAACAGGGTGAAGCCAGACGAAACGTAAATCAAACTCACAACCCAAAGGTCGAAGGTTCAAATCCTTCCCCCGCAACCAAAACTCCTTCCTAATCAATAACTTCCAAGAAAAGCAAGAAAGACCAAAAAGGGGCTTGCCGCCAAACTGCTCGCACTGGGCTGATTTCAGACCTCCTGCGCCTCACTCTACCTTCCTTCCAACTCGTCGCAAAGACGGGGCGGTGCCGCGCTGTCGACACGCGCCGAAGTTTGGATGACCCACAGGCCCGCGGGCTTGGCGCAGCTTCAATCAACTTCCGGATCACGGCGACGCGCAAGCTGCCTGATGCTGATGCGGACGGTGCGGCATGCGCGGCCCGGACCCCGTGACTGGAACTAAGGCCCAATCGACACCCGGCGACAATCAGACAGTGCCATCTGAAATCTGATATGAATGAATCGATGAGCGGCCACGCATCGGTTCTGCGCTCCGCTTTGGAGCAGCGAAAAGCCCTGGTGGTGCCGGGGTGTCACGACGCACTGAGCGCCAAAATCGTCGAAAGTGCGGGATTTGCGGCGACTCAGATCAGCGGCTTCGGGGTTGCCGGGAGCCTTCTCGGCAAGCCGGATGTCGGGCTGGTGGATATGAAAGACATCCTCGATATCACGGGGCACATCGCGCGGGCGGTGGCGATTCCGGTGATGGCGGACATCGACACGGGCGGTGGCAATGCGGTTAATGCGGCGGCCATCACCGAGCGGCTGATCGAGATGGATGTCGCCGGAGTAAACATCGAGGACCAGGTGTTCCCGAAGCGGTGCGGGCATATGGAAGGCAAGCAGGTGATCCCGGCCGAGGAGATGGCGGGAAAGGTCCGAGCCATGGTCGACGCGCGTGCGCGGCTCGGCGCCGACATCGTCATCAACGCGCGCACGGACGCCTACGCGGTGAGTGGGCTGCGGGAGGCGATCTTCCGCGCCAACCTGTACCTGGACGCGGGCGCCGATATGGTGTTCCTGGACGGGATCGGAACGCGGGCAGACATAGAGCGCGCGGTGCGCGACATTCGCGGCCTTCTTTCCGTGAACCTGATGGACGCAGTTACGGGGGTGAAGACGGAACTGATCCCGATTCCCGAACTGGCGGCCATGGGCGTGGCGCGCGTGAGCGTTCCGGTGGCTTCGATCATGGTGATGCACAAGGCGCTAACGGATTTCTTCGCGGTGCTGAAGGCATCGCCGACCGGGATTCTGGCGGGCGAGACGCACCGGCTTTCAAGTTTTGTGGACTACACCAGGTTTGTCGGGCTGCCGGAGTATCGCGCGTTGGAACGCAAATACCTGCCGACGACGGTTGCGACGAAGTAGGGGGTTGTCATGGGCATGACACTGGCGGAAAAGATTCTGGCCCGCGCGTCGGGGCGCGAGGCTGTGGCGGCGGATGAAGTTGTGGTGGCCCGCGTGGACCTGGCCATGAGCCACGAAAACGCCGACCTTGTGCGCAAGAGCTTCCTCGAGATCGGGGCGCCGAAGGTGTGGGACCCATCGAAGATCGTGATTATCTTCGACCACCGGGTACCCGCCGAGTCGGAGAAGACCGCTACCACGCACAAGGCGGTGCGCGAGTTCGCGGCCGCACAGGGAATCCAGCACTTCTACGATGTGGGTCGCGGCGGCATCTGCCACCAGGTGCTGCCGGAAAACGGACACGTGCGGCCCGGAATGGTGCTGGTGGGGACGGATTCGCACACAACTACGCACGGGGCGTTCGGGGCCTTCGCCACGGGCATTGGCGCGACGGAGATGGCGGGGGTCTGGACCGAGGGGACGCTGTGGTTCAAGGTGCCGGCCACGCTGCGCATCGAGGTGGAAGGAGAGTTTCGGCCGTGGATTTCAGCGAAGGATCTGATTCTGTATACGATCGGCAAACTCGGCGCGGCCGGAGCGGATTACCGCTCGGTGGAGTTCGACGGCGCCGCGATCCGGCGGATGACAGTGGCGTCGCGGATGGTGCTGGCCAACCTCTCGATGGAGATGGGAGCGAAGGTGGCGTTCACGCCGGTAGATGAGACGCTGCTGGACTGGCTGCGTGCACGGACGCCGGAGCCGCTGGAAAAGATCGGTCCGGACCCTGATGCGCGCTACGAGCGAGTGTTGCACATCGACGCGGGCGCGGACCTGCCGGAACCGCAGATTGCCTGTCCGCACGCCGTGGACAATGTGTATCCGCTCTCGGCGCTGGGCGAAGTCCCCGTGCACCAGGCGGTTTTGGGATCGTGTACCAACGGGCGGCTGGAAGACTTGGAGATCGCCGCGCGCATCCTGGCGGGGCGGAGTGTGCATCGGCGGACGCGGCTCGTGGTGATTCCGGCGTCGCAGCAGATTTACCGCGAGGCGATGCGCCTGGGATACCTGGACACGGTGGTGGCGGCCGGCGGGATGATCGTTCCGCCGGGTTGCGGTCCGTGCGTAGGAGTGCACCAGGGGATTCTGGCGGCGGGCGAGGTCTGTGTCTCGTCGACCAACCGGAACTTCATCGGACGGATGGGCAGCAAGGATTCGAGAGTGTACCTGGCCAGCCCGGCGGTGGTGGCGGCGTCGGCGGTGGCGGGCCGGCTGGAGCATCCAGGATCGATTGTCAAGGAGAGCGAACCATGTCTGGTGGAAGCCTGAAGTTGCGCGGTGTGGTGCGGGCGGCGCTCGGGGACAACATCGATACGGACATCATTTATCCGGGCCGGTATCTGAATATTACGGACCGGGAGTTGACGGCGGAGCACCTGTTCGAACTGGCCTATCCGGAGATCCGCGCGGCGATCCGCCCCGGCGGTTTCATCGTGGCGGGCAAGAACTTCGGCTGCGGGTCCAGCCGGGAACAGGCAGCAGCGGCACTGAAGTTCGCGGGCGTGGGTGCGGTAATCGCGGGCTCGTTTGCGCGCATTTTCTACCGGAATTCCATCAACCTGGGGCTGCCGGCGATGATCGCGCCGGAGGTCGCGTCTGCGTGCGCGGTGGGCGACGAACTGGAGTTGGACCTGGTTGCGGGCGAGATTCGAAACGTAACCCAGGATCGCGCGATCGCGGCTGCCAAGCTCGATCCGCGCGCCGTCGAGCTCATCAAGGCGGGTGGGCTGATTGCGTATTTGAAGCGGAAACACGCGGCCTGAAAGCTGCGGAGGAGGGCGGAATGCGCAAATACCGGATTGCCTGGCTGCCGGGTGACGGAATCGGCCCCGAAGTGTGCGAGGCGGCGCGCGTGGTGCTGGACGCGGCGGGGTTCGTGGCGGACTACCTGGTGGGCGACATCGGGTGGGAGTTCTGGCGGCGGGAAGGCGATGCCCTTCCGGCGCGGACGCTCGACCTGTTGCGGCAGACTAACTGCGCGTTTTTCGGCGCCATCACGTCGAAGCCGGCTTCAGAGGCAGTGCGGGAACTGGCCCCCGATCTGCGGGACCGCGGCATTTCGTATCGCAGCCCGATCGTCCGTATGCGGCAAATGCTGGACCTTTACGTCTGCCTGCGGCCTTGCCGGGCGTTTCCCGGGAACCCGCTCAACTACCGCGAGAACATCGACCTGGTGGTGTTCCGGGAGAACACCGAGGGCATGTACATTGGCGTGGAGTTCCCCAGGATTCCGCAGGAGTTCCGTGCGGTTCCCGCGATGAGCAAACTTCCCGACGATGCGGCCATCTCGATACGGAGCGTCACCTACAGGGGTTCACGCCGCATTGTCGAGGCGGCCTTCGAATACGCCGTGAAGCGCGGGCGCCGCAAGGTCACCGCGGTGCACAAGGCCAATGTGCTGCGCGCCACTTGCGGGGTTTTTCTGGAGGCGGCGCAGGAAGTGGCCGCGCGCTATCCGCAGATCGAATTCGATACCGCCAACGTGGACGCCATGGGCATGTGGCTGCTCAAGAACCCGCTGAACTACGACGTGATCGTGACCACCAACCTGTTCGGCGACATACTTTCGGACCTCTGCGCCCAGATGGTGGGCGGTATGGGATTCGCATACAGCGGGAACATCGGAGACGCGTACGCAGTCTTCGAGCCGACGCACGGGTCCGCGCCGAAATACGCGGGGCAATACCGCGTCAACCCGCTGGCAGCGATTCTGGCCGCCGGGATGATGCTGGAATGGCTAGGGGAAGTGGACAAGGCCGCGGAGATCGAACGTGCGGTCTCCGACGTCATCACTAAGGGCGTGACGAGAACATACGACATGGGAGGCAACGCGGGAACCATGGACGTCGCCCACGCCGTTGCCGGATGTCTTCAGCACACGCACGCTACGAGGTAACGAACATGCTGCAGATTCGATCAACGCACGGATTTCACGCGACCGAAACCCGGTTGCGAACGGCCACCGAACAAGCCGGCGGCACTGTTCTGGCCGTCACCGATATGGGCGCTCTGTTGCGCATGGGTGCGGCCGAGGGCAAGGCCGAACCCGCTGCAGCGACGGCATTGACGCTGTGCTTCACCGACGTCTACGCAACGCTGCTGGCGGCCGACATTCGTTTCGCGGCGTTCCTGCCGTTGCGGGTGGCGGTCTGCGAGAAGGCCGGAGGTACATTCCTGGAATCCATCTCGCCGCGCGAGTGCTGCCGGGATTTGCACCGGTTGGACCTGGAACCCTTGGCCGCGCGACTGGAGGAGCGGTTGCGGAGCGTGATCGAGAGCGCGGCTGTTTCCGCCGCGTCAGTCACGGAGCCGCATAAGCCGACCGAGGACCAGGTAAATATGCGGGCGGCGCTGCCGCAGCGCGTGGACTGCCACGGGACAAAGATTGAGGATCTGGCTGGTACGGGGGAGATTGACTCCCAAGGCGGGTGATGGGCTTGGGCGGCTCTCTTTTTGACTCCTCGCCCGCCCATTTGCGCCAGTTGCCAGAGGACCGCGACGGTCGCGTTGAGCGAGAGGTCGTCTGGCAGTTGCTTCAGCCGTACACCGCAGCCGCCGGTGTCCCCCGGAATAGCGCCCCACGACTGTCGTCGAACCTGCGCGATATTGTGACGGGCTGCCGGCGGCGAGTTGGAACAGATCCAGTTGCTCCCGGGCCACGCGTCAGTTCAAACGACGGAGCGGTACCTCGGCACGAAACAGGATCCGGTGCACAAGCGCCGAATGACGGGATCAAGCTGAGGGTGGCGGTGTAGTGTGCGTCCTTCGACGAGGACTTCCGACATGTCGGGCCCTATGCCGACTTCCCGGTACTAATCAGGCGGTTCACATCCGCGCCGGGCTTATCGAGGCGTTTGTCTGAGCTAGCCGTTCTCGATGCGTGCATTGACCGCTTCGGCCTTTCTGTGATCTAATCGACGCAACAAGATGGTCTGGCGATCCCGACGCCGGATGTGTTCCCAAACCTGAACTGGAAAGTGCGCGCACCGGAGAGTACCATGCAGAAGAAAAAGCTGAGTTTCCTTGCAGTCGTATTCCTGGCGCCGGTGATCTTCCCCGGCGCAACCTGCCTGGCACAGAAGCAGGCGGAGAAAGCTCCCTATCCAGCCATGTCTCGTCTGGATCAGTATTTGGCGCCGGACGAGAATTCCGAAATCGCGCTGGCTCGCAGTGGTGCTCCAGCATCCATTTCGGACGCGGCCGAAGTGATGGTACTGCGACGGGACGGATACGCAACCGCGGTGAAGGGGACCAATGGCTTTCTCTGTCTCGTGGAACGGTCATGGGGAGCCGCTACCGATGAGCCGGAGTTCTGGAATCCCAAAGTGCGCGCGCCTATTTGCTTCAATCCGCCAGCCGCAAGGACCTTCGCGCCCATCTTCCTGATGAAAACCAAATTAGTACTGGCAGGAAAATCGAAGGCGGAGATGGTTCAGGCGACCGCAACTGCACTGGACAAGAAGGAACTGCCCGCGCTGGAGCCTGGAGCGATGTGCTACATGATGTCGAAGCAGCAGTACTTAACCGACAGCGGCAAGAGCTGGCATCCCCATCTGATGTTTTTTGTTGCGGGCAATGCGGCGAAAAGCTGGGGAGCCGATCTGCCCGGCTCGCCAGTTATGGCGGCGGACGACCCTGAAGAGCGGGCAACTATTTTGATGGTCTGGGTGGGCAAATGGTCCGATGGGACACCGGCTCCGCAGGCTACGCACTGACCTGGGATTCGAAGGATGCGGCACCCATGCCCGCCTTCCACGCTCCCATGATCGATCGATACGAGTGATCTCGTTCACGCGGCGGCATTCTTTCGCAGAACAAAGAAGTGCTGCCGCATCCTGGGCCTGGCCGAATCCCACTACAGATGCCCCAGGCGATTCGCTCGCCTGGTAAGAACCGGCGGCGCTTATGCAACTGATGGGACACGCGGACATCCAAACCACACTGCTTTACGTCCGGGTCGGGCCCAGTGTGTCGCTAATGTCGCCTTCTCGCAAAATTGCCAGCCACCCGTCAACCGCAGAAATTGGTTTGCACATCGCTACTTCACTCTATTCCGAAGCCTTGCGATCGGTTACGCAAAACCCGACCGCACGCACGTCCAGACCGTGCAACGAAACGTATTCTCCTTCGAGGAGTAGCTCGCGATGATGAACATCGTATCTCTCCCTGCGGGATCTCTGACGTCGGCTTACGCCGCCCCGTCGTCGAAGGAGCCGGTCCGCAAAGGCCCGCTGGGCCTGTAGGTGCTGATGACGACGCCAGAGGACGCAGCCTTCGTGCCGACGAGCGCGAGTTCGCGTGGCGGGGCTCCCTCCGAAAAGAAACGTTTGCCTGAGCCTAATAGGACCGGATAGACGATCAGCAAGACCTCATCAGCAAGCCCGTGTTCGAGCAACACCGGGGTCAGCGTCGAGTTGCCCCAGACGATCAGGTCCGGCCCGTCCTTCGCCTTGATGCGGCGAATGCCCTCGACGATGTCCGGTCCAAGGTCTTCGGCCGGCCCCCATCCGAGACTGTCCGGCCTGTGGGTCGCGACGTATTTCGTCGCCGCGTTCAGACTGTCCGCCATCGGACTTTTCCCGGCTTTCGGCCAATAGCCGCTCCAGATATCGTAGGTTCGGCGGCCCAGCAGCAGATCGAAAGCCTCGCGGTGCGCCGCGACGATGGTCTGTCCCACGGCCGGGTCGGCATGCGGCACCGTCCATCCACCGTAGGGGTAGTCGCCGTCTTCCTTCGGCCCGCCGGGGGCCTGAATCACGCCGTCCAGCGAGATATGTTCGATGATCCTGATCTTTCTCATGGCGTCTTTAGGCCAAACTAGCAAAGGGAGTGGCTCGACGCAACTACGCTCGGGCTTCCCCTACCCACATTCAGTGGCCCGCCACTGCGCTGATCGAGGGTTTGCAAAAGACAACAGCATAGGTCCTCGTAAACGCGCTAGGATCCTTTCAAACTGTGTGAACGGCGGTGTTCAACCCAGCGAGACTTACCGTGGATCGCGTTGGGCGGAAGATGGGCGGAAATATTCGCTTGCGGCCTCGCGGCGAGACGTGCAAGCCACAGATTCGATTGGCCTGTTATACGTGATCTACTGCGCGGTGCGCAGGAGGTCAGAGGAGTGGCCTGTAAATTATTGATTTTAATGGTGGGCGCGACAGGACTCGAACCTGTGACCTCCTGCGTGTGAAGCAGGCGCTCTAACCAACTGAGCTACGCGCCCCTTGCGCCATAAAAAAACCGGCGCTGGCGGGCTGAATCTTCGAGTTTACCTGAAAAGCGGACTCGGCCGCCACCGCTTGCCGCCGCGCTGGCTGGCGCGGGTTTAGTATTATGGCTTTGTAATGACCGAGCGGGAATCGTTGGTCGCTTCTCCGGCTGGAATCCCGCCCCGGGTTCTCCCCAAGTTCGACGGACTGGAAGCGGCGCTCGGGTTGGCGATTCGGGGTAAACCGGAAGTCATCCGATTTTCGCTGGTTTGCCTGCTGGCGCGCGGGCATCTGCTCATCGAAGACGTTCCCGGCGTGGGCAAAACCACGCTGGCGCAGGCCTTGGCGCGGGCCATTGCCTGCCGCTTCCACCGCCTGCAGTTCACCAGCGACATGCTGCCCAGCGACGTGCTCGGCGTCACCATCTACAACCTGCAGTCGGAAGCGTTCGAGTTCAAGCCGGGGCCCATCTTCACCAACTTTCTGCTGGCGGATGAAATCAACCGCACCACGCCGAAGACGCAATCGGCGCTGCTCGAAGCCATGAACGAAAACCAGGTGACGATCGACGGACGGCTGCACTCGCTGCCGCGCCCGTTCATGGTGATCGCCACGCAGAATCCGATGGAGCATCACGGCACCTATCCGTTGCCGGAATCGCAGTTGGACCGCTTCTTCATGCGGCTGCGCATTGGTTACCCGGACGCGGCCAGCGAGCGCGAAATCGTGCGCCAGTCCGGCGGCGCGCTGCCCGAAGCGGGTCCGAGCGGCCTGGTGGCGGAAGATATTCTGCGCCTGCAGGACGCGGCGCAAGGCGTGCTGGTGGAGGACGCGCTGGTGGATTACCTGCTCGCCATCGTCGACCGGACGCGGCATCACGATTCGCTGGCGCTCGGTGTCAGCCCGCGCGGCGCGCAGGCGCTCTATCGCGGGGTGCAGGCGCTGGCATTGCTCGAGGGCCGCGACTACGCCACACCGGACGACGCCAAGCGGCTGGCCGTACCCATCTTCGCCCATCGCGTGGTGATCAACACGCACAACACCCTGACGGAGCGCCGCGCCGACGCGGGCGAGCGCATCATCGAGCAAATTCTCACCCAGGTGGAAGTCCCGCTGTAGAGACATCCTTATATGAAGACTGCCATCATTGGCTTGCCCATGACGGGCAAGACCTCTCTGTTCGCCATTCTCACCGGAGTGCACCACGAAACCCGTATGGGATCCACAGCCGCGCGCACCGGCGTGGCCAAAGTTCCGGACGCGCGCCTGGAAGCGCTCGGCCGGCTTTTCGAGCCTCCCAAGGTCACCCACGCTACGGTCGAATACGTGGACATGCCCTCGGTCTCCCGCGAGAGCCTGCGCGATCCCGCTTACGTGGCCAGCCTCCGTGTGGGCGACGCCTTTGCCCACGTGCTGCGCGTGTTTGAAGATGAGACCGTGCCACACGAGAAAGGCTCGGTCGATCCGCTGCGCGATCTCGAAGACGTCGAGACCGAACTCATCCTCAGCGACCTGGTGGTGATCGAGAAGCGCCTCGAGCGGCTGGACAAGGATCGCAAGAAAATCAAGAATCCGGAGCTTGATCGCGAATTCGAGCTGCTGGTGCGCTGTCAGGCCGCGCTGGGACAGAACCAACCGCTGCGGCAGCTCGCCCTCGATGCCGACGATGAGAAACGCATTCGCGGCTTTCAGTTCCTTTCGCGGAAGCCGGTGCTCTATGTCTTGAACCTGGGCGAAGGCGACGCTGCAAAAATGCACGAACGCGAGCGCGAATTTCGCGAGGGTCAGCTTGCCGGACGCGCGCATACGGCGGTGACGGCGGTCTGCGGCAAGATCGAGGCCGAGCTCGCCGAGCTGCCGCCGGCCGAGCAGGCGGATTACCTGGCCAGCTACGGGCTCAAAGAATCCGGCCTGGAGCGGCTGATCTCCGCCACCTACTCGCTGCTCGGGCTGATGAGCTTCCTCACCGCCGGAGAAGACGAGTGCCGCGCCTGGACCATCCCCATGAACAGCCACGCTGTCAAGGCCGCCGGAGCCATCCATTCGGATTTCGAAAAGAAGTTCATTCGCGCCGAGGTGGTGAACTGGCAGGCGCTGGTGGATCACGGCGGTTATGCCGGCGTGCGCGAGAAGGGCTTGCTCCGCCTGGAGGGCAAAGAGTACTTGGTGAAGGACGGCGACGTGCTGGTGATCCGGCACGGGTAGCGGGTCAGCGCAGCGGAGGCAGGTTATTCAACCTGCCCCAGATGCCTCGTGGGGTGAATCACCCCACGGCCATAAGTGCCAGCGTAATGAAATCAAGCACTTGCGTATCTTGTTGTGGGGCGATTCACCCCACGGGAGCGGTTTTCGGCGAGGAAGAAACCGCCTCCCGATCTGATTATCTCGCCCTGGGGTGCCCGCTTAGCCGGGGGAAACCGGACGGACGGAGAGTAAGTCATTGGTCAGCCGTGAGTTAAAAATGTGGCATGGCCGGTGACGGCAAGAGATTAGACGAGGGGCCGGTGGCGTCCGCGGCCGGAGCGCATCCCTTAATCGTGACGTAGCGCGCGCATCGGGTCGATGGATGCGGCGCGGCGCGCGGGAAGGAACGCGGCTCCCAGCGCCACGGCGACGAGCACCGCGCCAGTGCCGCCGAACGCGACCGGGTCGACGGCTTCGATGCCGAACAGCAGCGAATGGACCGCGCGCGCGGCTGCCCAGGCCAGTGGAAAGCCGAGGACGAGGCCGGCGGCGACCAGCAGCAGCGCATCGCCCAGCACCATGCCGACCACATCGGTGCGCCGCGCTCCGAGCGCCATGCGAATGCCGATCTCGCCGGCCCGTTTCGCCATGCCATACGACATCACGCCGTAGAGGCCCACCGCGGCCAGCAGCAGCGCCAGCGCGCCGAAGAACCCTCCCAGCGTGGCCAGCAGGCGCTGCTCGAAAATCGAATCGTCGATCCGCTGGCGGACCGTCCCCCAATCCGCAAACCAAGTGCCCCGCAGGGTCCCCTTTAGCTCGCGCGCGACAATATCAAACACCGCTGCGTCCGGCAGAGCGCTTCGCACCAGAACATCGGGTGGGAACGACAGGTCGTGAAGCTGCGCGAGCGGCACGTACACCCTTGGCACGATTATTTCCTGGATGCCGTTCTGCCGGATGTCATGCACTATGCCCACGATGCTGGTGCGCTCGCCGCCCTCGGGCTTGCTGTCGTCGAAGCTCAGCCAACGGGTTTCGGGATGGGCCTCGCCGGGCAGGAACTCGCGCACGAAAGCCTCATTTACCACGGCCACCTTGGGAGCGGTCGCGGTATCGTTCCGATCGAAGTCGCGGCCCTTGAGCTCAGCGCCGATGGTTTCGAAATAGCGGGGCGCCACTCGTACCAAGTCGACGTCCACTGCCTCTGTCGCAGTGCGGTCGGAGCCCGGCACGCGAATGGAGTCCGACGAACTGCCATTGCTGAACAGGCCTGGAAAAGCCGAACTGACCGAGTAGACGCCCAGGGTCGCCGCCAGCGTTTTCATCAACTGGTCCTGCGCTTCGTTGAGGTTGCCTTTCCAGAGCCGCGGGAAATCCAGACTGAACTCAATCACATTTTGATTGCGGAAGCCCAGGTCGACCGAGCGCATGGCGAACAGGCTGTGCCCGAACAGGCCGGCCAGTGCCACCAGCACCACGCTGAACGCTACTTGTGCGACCACGAGCGCGCGCCTGATCGCCGAGCGGCCAGCGCGATCCGAGCCTCCCGAGCGCAGCGCCGCGGCCGGGTGAACGGCAGTGGAACGGAGCGCCGGCCCCAGGCCAAACAGCAGGGCTGAGGCCGCGGAGATAGCAATCGTGAACGCGAGCACCGGCAGCTCCGGCGCGCTCGAAAACGGATTGACGCCTTCCTCCGGCAATAATCCGGAGATGGCGTGCACGCCCCAGGCGGCCAGGACGATGCCCACCGCACTGCCTGCGGCAGCTATCAGCAGGGTCTCGGTGAGGGCCTGGCGCACCAGGCGGGCGCGCGTGGCGCCCAGCGACAGCCGCATGGCGATCTCCTTCTGCCGCGCCGCTCCCCGCGCCAGCAGCAGGTTTGCCACGTTGGTGCACGCCGCCAGCAATACCAGAGCGACCAGCGCCAGCAGAACGCCAAGCGGTTTCCCAAAGTGTTCCCGCAGCATTGACAGGCCAACGCTTCCATCGCGGACCTCGAGCCGCTGCCCGAGCGCCCTACTGCGAAACCCTCCATCGTGACTCGGCCCATAGACGGCGTACAGATGCTGCCGCATCAGCACATCGAGCGCCGCCTGCACGCGCCGTCGCGGCACGTCAGGCCGCACGCGCGCCATCAGCCTCAGCCACCACATGTTGGGACTCGTCACCTGGCCGCGGGACATCATAAACGGCACCCAGACCTCCGCGCGTTTCTCCAGTGCGACGCCCCGGAAACCAGGCGCGGCAACGCCAATCACCGTGAGCGGTTGGTCATCCACCAGCACCGTTTGACCCAGCACACCGGGGTCACCGCCGTAATGGTTCAGCCAGAAATCGTAGCTAAGCACCGCCAACGGATGCCCGCCGGGAACGCGATTGTCCTCGCCGGTGAACAGGCGCCCAATGACCGGATGAATTCCCAGCACCTGGAAATAATTCCCCGACACGTATTCTCTCTGCGTGTATTCCCCACGGCCGCCCGGACGCGGCGTGAAGCGTACCTTTTCCACCGTGTTGGTGGCGATGACGCCATTGAAAAGGTCGGCGCGACTGGCGATTTCCTGATAGAGCGGCACCGAAACCGTTCCCCTGCCCCAGCCGCCGGTGCGATCGATGGAGATCAGTTGCTCCGCGTGCGCCACCGGCAACATGCGCAGCATCAGCGTGTGGAAGAGCGAGAAAATCGCCGTGTTGGCGCCGATGCCGAGGGCGAGCGAGATCACCACAGCAGCGGTGAAGCCGGGGCTGCAGCGGAGGCCGCGTAGCGCATAGCGGACATCTTTGCCGAAGCTTTCGATCCAAGGAAAGCCGCGCTGGTCGCGATACGCTTCCTTGGCCAGCGCCACGCCACCGAATTCCCGGCATGCGGCGGCTCTGGCTTCCGCCTCGCTCATCCCGCGGCGCCGGAATTCCTCCTCCATCATTTGGAGATGAAGGCCCACCTCTTCATCCAGCTCGCCTTCCAGCCGGGCTCCGCGGATGAGTTCCTTTATGCGCATCCATATGCCGGGCATGGGTTACTCCGTTTCCGTCAGGCGCACGAAGCGGTCCATGATCGCGACCGTCCGAGCCCACTCCTCGGACTCTCTCTCCACTTGCCGCCGTCCCGCGGCTGTGATTTCGTAGAACTTGGCGCGCCGGTTATTGCCGGAGACGCCCCACCGCGAGCGGATCCATCCGCGATGCTCCAGCCGCAGCAGCGCCGGGTACAGCGTCCCCTGGTTCAAGTCCAGCGCGCCGCCGGAGATTTGCTGAATCCGTTGCGCCAGCCCGAAGCCGTGCTGCGGCCCCATGGTTGCCAGCGTCCGCAGCACCATCAGGTCCAGGGTGCCCTGCAGAATATCGGTCTTAGTTGCTTTTGTAGGCATGTTAAGACTCGTCGTGTTGTATCAATGCAAGCGGATGGTCAGGGATTCGGCGTGCCATTCGACATCGGCGGCTGAAAACGCGAGGTTGAGCGTGGGAGTAGTAACGGTCACGCGAGCGCCATCCTGCTTCACTTCCGGCCGGGCGGGAAGGCCCGTGGTGCTCCACCGCCGCACACCCTGGAACAGAGGGTGCGCTCCGGCAGCCTCCGTTTCCGAGCCGTGGTCCAGAATCTCCAGCGACCCGGAATCGTTGTGCAGTTTCAGCATGCGCTTGTGCAGGATCAAGTGGTCGGAAAGCCTGGTGACATTGAGCGGGTCAAAGGCGTCAAGCAGGAGCGGCTTGCCCGTCGCAGTCTCCACCGTGAGGCGCCAGCCGGGCTGGGCGTCGAACGCCCGCATGAGCTCAGTGCGCTCGCGCTCCAGTTTTCCGACATCTGCGCGAGCCTGCGCCTCCGCCGACTGGCGCTCGGCCGGGGTGAAGTCGCACGCGGTAGCGTCGGACGACGGTAGCAGGTCGTCAAGCGAATTCGCGATCTTCGTTTTCCAGCCGGGGTCCAGCCGATCCAGCAGCCGGGCCAGCGCCTCGCCGGCGACGTAGCCTCGTTCCCGGACCTCGCCGGCCGCAAACGGCCGGAAACGCACTTCCTTTCTTCCCGCCGCCATGCCTTCGACATACTGCGCCAGGCCCTCATGCAGCTCGTTTCCGCGTTCGTAGGCGATGGCATCGGCGGGCAACTGGGCAAAGCGCTCCCGGCGGAGCGCGCCGACGCGAGCCGCCCAGCACGCCGGCTGGGGCGCGGCAAGCGCGCGCGACATGGCCTCCAGCTCGAGCCGCGCCAGCGCCAGGGCCCCGGCGTCGTCAATCGGATACGTAAACAGCGTGGCCTCGTTCGCGGTCCACAACGGATGCTCCCGCGCCTGGAAGACGTGAAAACACTCATGCACGAGGACGGGGGCCAGGTTTATGTCCGCTCCCTCGAGCGTCGCCGTCATTACACCGCCCACTTCGGCCGAGGTGTTCGCACGCATCGTTTCGTGCCTTCCGGGAAAGACCATAAACCCGGGACGGCCTTCGACGAGCGCAAACTCCGGAGGTGGCGCGGGGTGGCGGAACAGGTACGTGTTGGTGCCGTCGTAGAGCTCGAGTGGGGTCTTTCGCGCGTCGAAGCCCGGCCAGAGCGGCTGTGCAGCGATGCGGTCGAACTCGTCGACTAGCGCGAAAACGGGGCTTGCGGCGCCGGCCCGCCACGCGAAAAGAAGCAGGATTGCAGCGCAGATTCGCATTTTAAATCGTCCTTGTAGACATCCAAAAGGAGTATGTGCCCATTCCTTTAGGATGTCAAGAGGAGAGATGGGTTTCACCGGTCGAGCCCGAAGCGGTGATGGCTTCCACGACTGCGCGCTCGATGTGACTTGTGGCGTGGGCCGAAAAGCTGTCTTGAGAGCTGTCGCCCAGAGTCCTCACCGCGCGCACCAACCCGAGGTTACCTTCCTGAATCAACTTGAGAATAGGAACGCAATCATTCCGATAGCGTACTGCGATGGAAACGATCAAGAGCAGATTCGCTTCTATCAGGCGTTTTTCGGCGGATGCCGCGATCTGGTCTCCGGCTCGAATATGCTCAACACAATCGATTTCTTCGGCACGACTCAGCGCGGGAATCTTGTCGAGCTCGCCAACATAAACCGATAGGGGCTCATCAAAAGGCAAGGCATCGTCGTCCAAGTTCGTCACCTCTCTACCCTAATCCTATGGTGCGAGACCTATTGGCTGTTCTTCGCAGGCTTTGACATCGATTTCCACTGGAGGACATTATGAGTGTGTGAGAACCATGCTCTACCTGGAAGCCGATGCGCTGAAAGCCGTTGCCTCGTACGCCCGACGCCGGTGTATTTCGCTGGGCGAAGCCGCCTCGGCGCTGATCCTCAAGGGGAGCAGCTACCAGCTTGGGATCACTAGAATCAACGGCCTGCCGGTCTTTGAAGTGCCGGACCGTTTCCCGAAAATCACTCCCGGGGAGGTCCGCCAGCTTCTGGACAGAGAATGAAATGAGACGCGTGCCGCTGCTCGACGCCGGCTGAGGGCGGCTCAGGACGCGTAATAGCCTTCCCGGCCTTGCACCACCAGGTCCTTCTTCTTCGTGGTGAGGTGAATGTGCCGGTAAGCGGGAGCGTCGCCGGTTTGGTCCGACGTGTAGCCGATGCTGTACTGGCTGCGAAGCTCCTCTTCGATTTCGGCGAATACCTTATCGATCGGCAGGTGGTGCGACACCTCGATAAACCTGCCGCCGGTCTCGCGCGCCATCTGCTCGAGGACCTTCTTGCCGTCGGCGCGATTTCCCCCGCCGGGATAGCCGCCTCCGCCGCCAGGATACCCTCCGCCGGGATAGCCCATCCCACCGCGGCGCCGTCCCATGCCGGGGCCGTAACCACCGCCGTTGCCGAACCCGTTGGAACCGGCGAAGAGAACCGAGTACACCAGCGTATCGGCCCGCTCGGCGGCGGCGATCGACTCGAAGAGCGTGGTCTTACTGCCCCGATCGACACCGTCAGTGAGCAGCACCAGCGCCTTGCGGCCCTTCTGTTTTCGCATCAGCTCGTCGGAGGCCAGTAGCACGGCGTCGTAGAGATGGGTGCCTGCGTGCTGGCGGCTGGAGCCGCCGGGATCGTCGGGCGGATATCCGCCGCCGCGCTGACGCTGCAATTGCGGCTCGTTGACCTGCAACTCGTCCAGCGCTTTCTCCAGCTTCGCACGCGAGGGCGTCAGATCTTCGAGCAACTCCACTTCCTTGTCGAAATGAATCAGGAAGGCGAGGTCGCGGTCGGCGCGCAGCACCTGGTCGAAAAAGCGCTGGCTGGCAGCGCGCTCGTCGCTCAGCACATTGCGCTGGCTGCCGCTGGTGTCCACCAGCAGCCCGAGCGTCAGCGGCAAATCGGTTTCGCGCGCGAAGTATCGGATCACCTGCGGATGGCCCTCTTCGTCCACCACGAAATCGTCTTTGTCCAAATTGGTGACGATCTGGCCCTTCTTGTCGCGCACGGTGGCGAGGATGTTGACCACTTTGACTTCCGCCGAATACGTGGGGGGCTGCTGGCCGGGCGCGGTGGCGCCCTGGGCCGGCGATGGCTGCTGGCCGGCCGCCGGTGCAGCGGGCGCTGCGCCCTGAGCGGCCGGCGGCTGCTGGCCGCGCAGCCAGTAAGCAGCCGGAAACAGGCTGAAAGCGGAAAGCAGACTCCGCCTGGACAGGTTCATATGGTCTTTCTCTTCGTTGAATAGAGATGCGCCCGCAGGGCCATTGGTTACCTTGCGCCAACGCGCAAAGATTTTGGAACCTATCCCAGAGCCGGCTGCGCGCCGCCTTATTTCGGCGCCGGCTGTCCGACGCGCGAAACCCGTGCGCTGAAACCGCTGTAACCCCCTGCCCCTCCGAAACGTTATGCTTAGTTCAAGACCGTGCTTCAGGCTTCGAGCTGGGTGGGAACCTCATTCCGCGCCGTGGCGTGCCTTCTGGTGGCGTGCGGCCTGGCACACGCTGCCGATCCGCAATTGGCGCCGGTGGGCGTCTGCGAGGTGCTGCGCCACCTGGCTGCGTGGGAAAACAAGAGCGCCGTTATCGTGGGACGCTACAGCTTCCGTCCCACCGGGCGATGGGTAAGCGAACAGGTTTGCGACCCGGGCGCCGCCGAGCCGCCGCAGCTCTGGATTGTCGAGGACGAAAAAGACGGTCCCCGTCCGGCCGAGGGGTTCGAGCTCGACGCCGCCGCGGTGCGGCAGAAGCTGGCCGAGATCGAACGCCACACCGCGCTCGCCAAGTTTCGTTTCGGCTCTCCCGGCTACGACCGCTGGGCCGTCGTCTACGGCCGCGTCGAAGCGCGCAAGGGCGACGACGCCAAGAAGGCTCCCGCCAACCTGGTGATCTGCGGTACCGCCGTCATCGTGATCCTGAACGCCGAGTAAGCGCCCGATCCGAATTGCAACGCCCGACCGGTGCCATAACATTGGTGGGGCGGGCTTGAGCCTGCCAACGCCCGCGCGCGGGCACATTGGTTCACAGCGTCTTTTGAGGGAGCGAATGCCCGACACGTACCGTTTCATTGCCATCAAAACTCTTGCCGCGTCAGGCTGCCTTCTGGCATGGCTGATCCCCGCCTGCGCCCAGCCGCGGGACTATCCCGTGAAGCCGGTGCTTTTCGGTCAAAGCCGAGGATGAGCCTTCCTCATCCGCCGACCCCAATCTTTAATCGATTGTTGGACCCCAGACCTCGCCGCGCGCACCGTTTTCCAGAGCGAGCCCGGCCCGCCAGGCCCCTACTGCGCGACAGGAATCATGGCGCCTGGGGGCGAGCTGGCTCCGGCGTAGGTCGCAATCACCTGATTGTCGCCGTTGGCTGCTGGACTACTCGAGGACCGCAATCTGGCGCATGACGCTTTTCACTTTGGAGGCATACGCAGGATCGGGGTTGTAGAGGGCAAGCACCTGGTTGAGGTTTCGATCGCGATATAACTTCGATTGCCCGAGTTGGTAGGCCACTCCCCAAATCGCGGCGGTGGGGCTGGAAAAACTGCTACGTCCATTATCCCAGCCGAAAATGTTGTTGTTCGGGGCGGTCTTGCCACCGGTCGATTCCACGAAGGAAATGCTCGGCAACAGCCGCCAATCCAAGCGGTTACCATCCGCGGCGTCGAGAAATGCCTGGGCATACTCTCGGGCGGGGCAGCCGGCTTTTTCGAAAAACCCGCGAACCGCCCCCAGGCGCGCGTCCTGGCGGGCCTCGGGGACCTGGCTAAACTGCAACGGTGAAACTGGAGATGGAGCGCAGGCTACGCCCGCAAATACTACCAAACCACTGGATAAAAACTTAAGCATCTAAGAACTCCTTATACTGGAACAAGTTGTGCCGGTGTCTCGCATTTGGCGCGAGGGTAGGCCCGGCAAGGGGTTCGGGACGGGGACTCGCTTGGCGCTCCCCCAGGGTTGGGCTCAAGAGATTGACATAAGCTGCAATTATACCATTACGGTCACCCGATTCCAGTGCGAGTCTAGTCCGGGTGGCCCCAAAATGTACGATCCGATACATTCGAGCAACGGGCGGCTATACCGCGCCGGAGGGCTGATCATCGGCGCGTAAACCAAAGAGCCGATGAGCCTTGTGCCGCTCCAGGCGGGAGGGCGATGATCACACCCCCGGACGGGCAGGCCGGCCCCATATACTAAGGGGATGGCTTGCGCGATCTGCCAGACGCGGCGGCCCCGGCGCCATTGCCCGGGTGTTCACGGCGACATCTGCACCATGTGCTGCGGTACCGAGCGCGAGGTCACCGTATCGTGCCCTCTCGACTGTGCATACCTGCGGGACGCGCGCAAACATGAAAAGGCCCCGCCCTTCGATGCCGAGCAGTTGCCGAACCGCGACATCCGGGTCACCGAGGAGCTGCTTGAGAACAACGCGGAATTGCTGGAATTCCTGAGCCGCGCGCTGGCTGAGGCGGCTCTGGAAACGCCGGGCGCAGTCGACAGCGACCTTCGGGACGCGCTGACTGCCCTGATTCGCACTTACCGTACCTTGCAAACCGGGATTTACTATGAGACCCTCCCTGAGAATGCGCTGGCGGCGAAGATCTTCCGCGCCGTGGCGAACGCTGTAGGCGAATTCCGGCAGCGGGAGACCCAGCGGCTGGGCATGGCCAAGACCCGAGACGCGGATCTGCTGGGCCTGCTCGTATTCCTCGAGCACCTGGAACTTGACCGAAACAACGGACGTGTGCGCGGACGCGCTTTCCTCGATCTGCTGCGCGGGCTTCAGCCGGAATCGCCGGACGACCCGTCCGATTCGTCGCCGCTCGTCCTGCCCGGATAGGGCGAGACGTGCATCTCCTCGATCTGAAACGCCCGTTTCTTTCCGGTGCTGACCACGTGGCCTGAGAATTTTCTCCCACCGTTGACTTCCAGGTCAACGGCCCTGCCGACGGGATAATCGAAGGTCAGCAATTGGCCTTCTTCGAGCCCCAGCAGGTCGTGCACGGTTAACGTGGGCCCGGTCAGGCGTGCCTCCAGCGCCAGCGAGGCGTCGCGCAAAAATCGCAGGATCCGGAACTGTTCCGTCTGGCTGGCGTTCGTTTTCCGCAGCGACCATTGCTGGTCGAACTTCTGCCGCATCATTTTGATTACGATCGACGGCATCGCGATGTTCATCATGCCCACCGTTTCGCCGATGCGCACCTCAACCGCAATCGCCACCACCGCCTCGTTCGGCGCGAGGATGTGCAGCAACTGCGGCTCGGTCTCCATCGCTACCACCGTGAAGTCGACCTCGGTGACTACCTTCCATGCCTCGCGCAGATCCTGCAGGATGATGCGCAACAGGCCGTCCAGCAGTTTCTGTTCGATCTCGGTGATGTCGCGCTGAATGTTGATGGTGGTCTTTCCCGAGCCGCCCAGCAGCATTTCCAGAATGGGGAAAACCAGCGAAGGGTTCAATTCCAACACGCCTTGACCGTCGTAGGGTTTCAACCCCAGCGAAACCATGCACGTTGGCGAAGGCAAGCCATCGAGGAATTCCGCGTAAGAAAGCTGTTCCACGCTCACCAGGTTGACCGCCAGGTAGGAGCGCAGGTACGCGGAGAGACTGGAGACCAGGTTGCGGACGAACGTATCGTGGAGAAGATGGATCGCCCGAACCTGAGACTTGGGGATGCGATCCGGTCGCCGAAAATCGAAGCGGACGGCCGGCACTTCGCGCTTCCGGTCTTGCGCGTTCTGAAATACGGCGTCGATTTCCTGCTGCGATAGCTGTCGCCCCAAATTCCGGCTCCTGGAGCGAAGATCGGCTCATTCGCACCATACTTTAGCCCTGCCCCAAATGAGAATCTTTGCGCGCGCCCTAATGAAATCGCCCCGCCCTCCGATAAATGGGATGTAGGAGCTGAATGGAATCCGACGTCCTGGTAGTAGATGATTCCGCTGCAATCCGCAAGATTTTGCAGCGCGTGCTACGTCAGACCGGCATGGCGATCCGAAACATTTACGAGGCCGGAGATGGGCAGGAAGCCTTACAGGTTCTGGACCGCCAGATGGTCAACCTGGTACTAACGGATATCAACATGCCGAAGATGGACGGCATTCAGTTGCTGGCCGCCATGAAAGGCGCCGCTGCGTGGCGCGGTATCCCGGTGGTCATGGTTACCACCGAAGGCGGCGAGGCCAGGGTCAGCGAGGCGGTTCGTCTGGGGGCTGCCGGCTATGTTCGCAAACCGTTTACGGCGGACCAGATCAAGGAGAAGTTGGTGGGCGTGCTGCCAGCGGCGATGTTGTCATGAATCTTAAAGACGATGTGGTTCAGTCACTTTCACAAGCGGTCGAAAACGTGTTCTCCACGATGCTCGGCGTCAGTGTCGTGCCGGGCCCGGTGACGTTTGAAAACGGAGCGCCGGACGCCCACGATGGCGTGCTCTCTCTGATCGGGCTGGCGGGCAACTGGGCAGGCACAGGGTGCGTGTCCTGCTCGCCGGTCGTGGCCTGCCGTGTCTGCTCGCATATGCTGCTGACCGAAACCACCGCGGTGAATGAAGAAGTGCTGGACGCAGTCGCCGAACTCACCAACATGATCGTCGGCTGCGTGAAGAACGACCTGGAGCGCGAACTGGGCCCGCTCGGATTGAGCATCCCGACGGTCGTTTTCGGCAAGAACTTTCGCACCAAGAGCGCCGGCCATAGGGAATGGATCGTACGGCGCTTTCACTGGGATAGCGACACGTTTGAAGTCAGGGTCTGCCTGGCGCCCAGCGAACGTGCGGTTGCCTTACAGCCGCACGCCGTCGGGCCATTAAACCAAGTGGGGGTCTGAGCAATCGCGAGGGACAAAGATGGACAAAATGGCTGCTTCAATTCTCACCGGTCACGACCCAACGCCTGTCGCGCCAGTCGATTCGCGCGCCGGCAGGTCTCTGGCCTTTCCATGGGCCGTTGCGGTGAAGGCGATCCTGGATATCGATCGAGCGCGGTTCCCGCAGGACCGGCGCCCATGGGGAGACAGGCTGCATATGCTGATTTCCGGCCCACGTTCTTGCGCGGCCCCGAAACCGAACGGCCGCGCGCTGGCTGTGCCCGGCGGATGTGAACTATGAACGGATTCGGAAAACAACTGGAAAACTTCGGACGTGCCGGCGAGAGCGTCGAGCGGATGCTTGATGCAATCCGGTTTCAGACCGCGATCCTGACACTGAACGCAGCCCTCGAAGCCGCGCAGATGGCGAAACCGGGAGTGGAGTCCATGGCGATCGCCGATCCGGTCCGAAACGCGAAGCAAGCAGCCGCCGGACGGGCCGCATCAAGCGCTGACGCCATTCCATCCTAGGCTGCAAGTCCGGCGTCCCAATCGCCCTGAGCGTAGCCGAAGACAAGCGACCAAGGCGGCGGAGATCCGACGCAGGTTCTCGGCTATGCGGTCACCTTAGCATTCCCGAGCGTCTTGCTGCTTGCGCCGGTCCAGGCCGCCCGCAAGGCGTTGGGCGGCTGCCGCACCGCAAGATGCCCAGCACGTCATTGGCGGCAAATCACAAGGCGGCACCCAGGTTCCACGACCCGGTTCCACGACCCGAGGACCAAGCCCGCCTGCGGGATGTACACTAACTGAAAGCCGTGAGCAGGAATGGATGCTCCGGCAATTGTACTACTCAGCACAGGAGGGGCAATGTCTCTTCGTCCAGTTAAGCGAATGATTAAAGCCAAGCCGACCATCGAGGGCGCGGGCGTGCATCTGCGCCGAGCGTTCGGTTTCGGCAATACCAGCGATTTCGACCCGTTTCTTCTTCTTGACGACTTCCGCAATGACGTTCCGGAGGATTACCTGGCGGGCTTCCCCTGGCACCCGCATCGTGGGATCGAAACTATCACCTATGTCCTCGCCGGGACTGTCGAGCACGGCGACAGCATGGGGAACCACGGCGCGATCGGCCCCGGTGACATCCAATGGATGACCGCAGGGCGCGGCATTATTCACCAGGAGATGCCCAAAGGCGACCAGACGGGCAAGATGCACGGATTCCAATTGTGGGCCAACTTGCCTGCGTCGCTGAAAATGACGGCGCCGCGCTATCAGGAAGTGAAGGCGGGCGACATCCCGGAGATCACGGATAACGACGGCACTCACGTTCGCTTGGTCTGCGGAAAATTTTGGGGCAAGACCGGTCCCGTGGATGGCATCGCCGCCGATCCGATTTACCTCGATGTGTCGGTGCCGCCGGGTCAGAACCGAACCCTGCCGGTCGAGACAAATCACCACTCTTTCGCGTACGTTTTCGCAGGGGGCGGGAAATTCTGCAACGCGTCGGGCCCGCTGGAGGTACCGACCGAATCGGTCGGGTGGGCCGACACTAAGCCTCCCGCCGAGGCGGAGAACCGCTCGCTGATTCTCTTTGACCGCGGCGACGAGGTCGAGGTGCACGCCGGGGAGGATGGGATCCGGTTTCTCCTCTGCTCGGGTCAGCCCCTGCAAGAGCCGGTGGCGTGGTACGGTCCGATCGTGATGAACACGCAGGAGCAGCTTCGCCAGGCATTCGAGGAGCTCGATAAGGGGACGTTCCTCAAGCCAAAGGCCGCGGGCCAGAAGTAAGCGAAGGCGCGGGCGGTGTGCCTGTTCCGGGTGGCGGCAAGGAGCGCCACGGGTCCGAGATGGCGACTACCCGCTCAGGTGGCGCACTCCGGGTCGCCGATGTCCGATTCGTGATCGATGCCTCCGCTTGCGCGGTGTAGGGATCGATCGCGACAACCAGCGCTTGACCCTCCGCACCCGCGCGAACGGCAACAAGATCATCCTGGTGCGCCAGGACACTCGCTTTCTCGACGACGGCATGCGCGTGAATCCCGGAAGGTGCTGCGGTTCGGGAGCGAAGGTCAATGCCGCCCCACCAGCTCCGTCAACCAGTTCTTCGCCCGCGGCTGCTCGAACCCCTCGAGCATCCAGATTTGAAAAGGCCACTTCGCGATCGTGGTGAGAGCGCGTTTCCCGTCAGGATGGATGCTGAACCCAGCCAGCGTGGCGGTAGAAGGCGACAGATCCACAGCCGACAGGAGCTTTTCCGCTCCGGTAGTCACGTTCACCTCGTAAAGCTGCCACTCCGGGCCGGTGCCCGCCGTATCGTGGAAAATGCCGTAAGCCTCGCTGCCATCCTTCGAGAAGCTATAGGCGAGAAATCGGCGGGAAGACAGCTTCCGCCTGGATTTGCCGTCGGGTGAGATCAGGTCGAGACTGTTTCCCCGACTGTACAGTATCCAGTCCGCCGTCGGTGACCATTGGGTCGCCCTTACGCCTTCGGCGTCAGCCAGGATCACGGGGCCGGCGCCAGGCAGAGCCTGGATCTTCGCCAACTTCGATTGGCCTTCGTTCTGGCGGTGATATGAGATCCACTGCCCGTCCGGCGACCACGCGAGTCCGCGTATGCCGTCCGCCTGGTCCAGTAGTGTGGCATGGCCGCCGGACGCATTCGCCAGCATCAGCCTGTTGGTTTGGCCATTATCCACGAAGACGAACCGCGTCCCGTCCGGCGACCAGCGCGCCGCCCCCGGGTCATAGCTGGTCTCAGCCAGGCGCCGCGAGAACTCCCCACCGGAGGCCTCCTGGTCCATGATCTCTCCTTGTGCGGAGAACAAAAAATGCGTGCCCGACGGCGCCCAGTCCGGGGACATATTGGAGGCTCCGTTTTCGACCAGCGTGTGCACGGTGCCGTCGGCCAGCCCGACTTCGACGACGTTCCATTCGTAGTCTCCGACCGGATAGGCGATCTTCGTGCCGTCCGGCGACACCGATGGGTCCTGTAGAGTGGCGCTCGAGGAATAGATAGTTTGCCGGCTGCCATCCGCGATAGCCAGCCGGACCAACGAGGAGGTTTGGCTATTGCGGGCCACCAGTAGACTACGGCCGTCCGGGAACCAGCTCACGCCCACGACACCTGCTTCCTTTGTGCCCTCTCGTCCTGTGTAGAGCTTTCGGGCCTTGCCGGAGGGATAGGAAAAGAGCCAGACGGTGCCGTTGTCAAAAGCCAGATCGGAACCTCCGGGCGAGAAGCACATGCTTGTCGTGGGGGTGGTCGGTGCAAGTGGACCCGGCCAGAACTCCTTCGCCGGGCCCCCGGCAAGAGCAGCAAGCCACAGCTTGCCGTCGCGCGCAAACGCCAGCGTTTTGCCATCAGGGTGAATGGCGGCTGCATCGACGTCTTCCAGGACCGCCCGGCCGGCGCCCCCTGAGGCGGGAACAGTCCACAGGCTGTGATCTGAGACGTAATAGATGGATTCGCCGTTGGGAGACCAGATCGGGTAAAGACAATCCTGAGTCGATCTGGTGAGCTGCGCTGCGTCTTGCGACCCGACACCGCGAGTGAAAACCTGTTGGACTCCATGAACTCTGGCCGAATAGGCGATGCTTTTTCCATCCGGCGACCACACCGGGAACCGCTCCTCCGTTTGTCCCGGTGCCATCCGCGTGAAGTTGTACCGCGACAGGTCCGGACCGGACAGCGGCGTCAGGAGCAGCGTGAGAATGAATCCCGCGGCCAGACATGCGAGGGCTCCGGCGGAAACCAGAAGGCGGGGCCTCCGTTTGCGAAGCGCGTCAGCGGTCGGGGCCGCCCCAACGGCGCTGGTGCTTTGCGCGAGCCGGTCGCGAATCTGTTTCAGCTCGCGATACAGGTCCCGCGTCGAATCGTAGCGGTCGGCAGGGTCTTTGGCGAGCAGGCGTTCCACCACCCAGCGCAGCGGTAGAGGTACGCTGGCGGGCAGCGGCTCGGCCTCGTCGCGGATGATGGCCGCCATGGTCTCTGCCGCGCTGGGGCGCTCGAAGGCCCGCCTGCCCGAGGCCATCTGGTACAACACCAAGCCGAATGAGAATTGGTCCGACTGGAAGGTGAGGTCCGGTTCCCCGCGCGCCTGTTCGGGCGACATGTAATTGACGGTGCCGACCGTCGTGCCGGGGTCGGTGATGCTCATGGTCAGGGTGGCGGAATCCGCGGCGCACTGCGCCGACGCGGCCGATTTAGCCAGCCCAAAGTCGAGAATCTTCACCCGCCCCTCGCGCGTGACCAGGATGTTGTCCGGCTTGAGATCGCGGTGCACGATTCCGGCCGCGTGGGCCGCTGCCATCCCTTCAGCCATCTGCACCGCCACATCGAGCAGTTTGCGAGCATTCTCTACCGGCCCGAGCGGCGAGCCCTCGATGAGTTCCATCACCAGGTAGTTCGGCCCGACATCGTAGAGCTGGCAGATGTTGGGATGATTCAGCGCACCCGCGGCGCGCGCCTCGCGCTCGAACCGTTCCGAAAATCTCGCCGGCGAGACTTTGATGGCGACCTGGCGGCCGAGACGCGTATCGCGGGCCTTGTAAATCTCCCCCATGCCGCCCGCCCCGATGGGCGCAAGAACCTCATAGGGCCCCAGCCGAGTTCCGGGAGTTACGGGCATGGCGCTGAACGATTGTACCCTGCGGGAGCGATGATGCGCCTACCGGGCCCTAACGCCCGTCGCTGGCATGCGCGGGTTAACCGGCAGATCTTCCCTTGGCGTCGCGGCGTCGAGGGCGCTTGCGTTTCAGATGTGCATTGAGGTGGCCGAGCGACGCGAACTGGCCGGCATAGACGGCGGTGCGCGACGGACTGGGTTTGCGGCGCGGATCGAAATCGCGGCGGCGAAAAAGGTCGCAAGACGCGATCACAGCCGCGCCCATCGGGCGGTATTCATAAGTGCCCTGCGCCCAAGCCACCTCGCTATCGAGCCAGAGATAGAAGCCCATCGGCTTCATGTTACCCCCGATGCTGTTCCCTCAAACGGTGGCCAGGAAAGCCGAGACGAATCTATGCTTAGCAGGCTCGACAGCCAGGCTCGACAGCCTGCGCCACGACTTATCGCGGGAACCGCAGTTCGTCCTTGAAGGCCTCCAGGCAGTTGTAGACGATGGGACAGACCGAGGCGCGGTCCACGAATTGCCACATGCGGCTGGCAATGGAGCCGTTGCCGCGAACCAGGTGCGGGTAGCGCTGGCAGATGGCCGGGCGCGAATCGTACACCGAGCAGAGATTGCCTTCCAGAAATACGCAACCGGCGCTTTCGCTGAATTTGAGGACGCGGGTCATCATCCCCTCGTCGCTCTCGACCATCGTGTAATCGGCGAGGAACTGCTCGCGCGTGATGCGCAGATGCCGCGCCAGCCTTTCGATGTCGCGCTCGGTGACTTCGGTGGTCGAAGTCTTGCAGCAGTTGGCGCACTGGGTGCAATCGATCTGCTCCTGAATGCCTTCGGCGATGCGCCGCAGGATGCGGTCGGAATGGTTGCGCGACTTCATGAAGCTGCGAAACTTGAGGTTTTCGTCGCGCTTCTTTTCGCCCAATTGCTGGATCTGCACTAGGTCCGTGATCATGGCAGGCCTCGCTCAATAGAGACGATTGTGCCACAGACTGCGTGCCGGCCGGATCAATCCGCGCGCAGCGCATCGACCGGGTCGACAGACGTGGCGCGGCGGGAGGGCAGATAGCTGGCCAGTGCGGCGGCACCGAACAACGCGACGGCAACCGCGGCATAAGTGAGCGGGTCGAGCGGGCGGACGTCGAATAAGAGCGACGCCATCCAATGAGTGAACGCGATGGCGGCGGCGAGGCCGCAGACCACGCCGATCGCGGCCAGCGCCAGGCCGTTGCGGACGAACATCCGCCGCAGTTGGGGCTCGCGCGCGCCCAGCGCCATGCGGATGCCGATTTCGCGCGTGCGCTGCGACACCGAATAGGAAGTCACGCCGTAGATCCCCACCAGGCCGAGCAGCAACGCCATGCCGCCCGCAATAGCCAGCATTACCAGCGCGAACGAGGTGCGCGCCATGGATTTCCGGTAGATGTCGTCGAGCGTGCGCACATTGGCCACCGGCAGGTTCGCATTGGCGGACCAGACGGCCTGGCGAATCTCGTTGAGAAAACCGGACGAGCCTGTGCGGCTGCTGCGGATGGCGAAGGCCACTTCACGCCTGACGAATGTGTCGTTGCCCCAGAAGTGGTCCATCATCACGGGCCAATACACCGTTGTGGGCGCGGGTTTTTGGGCGCCATCGTCTCGCTCATTACCGGCCACGCCGATGATCTCACGCCACCGGCCGTCCAGGCTCTCGCGGATACGCTTGCCGAGCGCTGACTGCGGTTCGTGCCACCATTCGCGCGCGAAGTTTTCGGTGACGATGGCGACGGGGGCTTTATTGTAAACGTCAGTCCAGGTGAAGTCGCGGCCCGCTAATAGAGGGTTACCGACGGTGTGCAGGAAGCCAGGCGAGGCGAACTTGTACCGGCGAATGGGCGGGAGCCGGCCCTCGGCAAAATGCCGGTCTTCGGCGAGGATCGGATCGAAGCTGCCGTTTCCATCCATGGTGATGGTGCTTGCAAAGCCAGCGGCGGATACGCCCGGAATCGCGGCCATCCTGCGCAAGATATCTTCTTCCGTGCGGACCATGGCAACATCATCCTTGACCAACGCCGAAGGAATGAAGATCCGTAGCGTCTCGACTTGCTCGGGGTGAATAAACCCAGGCTCGACGTGGCGCAGGGCCTGGAAGGTGCGGATCATGAGACCGGAACAGACAAGCAGCACCAGGGCCAGCGCCACCTGCGCAACTACCAGCGCGTTGCGCGCGCGATGCCGCTCGCGGCTGGCGCCGAGCGTTCGGCCGCCCTGCCGCAATGCGTTCATCGTGTTGGGCCCGGCGTATTTGAGCACCGGGATCAAGCCAAATAGCGCGCCGGAGAAAAGCGACGCCACGAGGGTGAAGACGAGCACCCAGGGATCGATCGCAATTTCCTCCAGGCGCGGCAGGCCGGCCGGGCCCATCGCCACCAGCAAACGCAGCGCGCCATAGGCGAGGCCCAATCCGAGGACACCGCCGGCCACCCCGAGAGCCAGGCTTTCGAACAGGATTTCGCCGGCGATTTGCCGCCGGCCCGCACCCAGCGCGGTGCGAATCGCCAACTCGTGCTGGCGGCCCTCGGCTCTCACCAGCAGCAGGTTGGCCACGTTGGCGCAGGCGATCGCAAGCACCATACCGATGGTTCCCATCAGCACCCATAGCACGCTTCCTACGTCGCCAACTACGTCCTGCTTCAGCGGCCGGATGGCCGGCGCAATGCGCGCGTTTTCAAAAACCTTCGGGCTGTAGCCGGGAGGGGCCGGAAACGTCTCATTGACGATTGGCAGCAGGCGCGCCACATCTGAGTTGGCCTGCGCCACGGTTACGCCAGGCCTAAGGCGCGCCACGGCCGAATAGCTGAAGTTGCCGAGTTGCAGCTTGCCGCGGTCGAACTGAAACGGCAGCACAAGCTCCGCACGCAGGTCGAGAAAGCGGAAGCTAGCGGGCAACACGCCGATCACCTCGCGAAACTTGCCGTCGATTTCCATCCGGCGGCCGATAACGCCACGGTCGCCGCCGAACTTATGTTGCCAGTAACCGTAGCTCAGAATGACGGTTTCCGGGCTGCCCGGCGAATCGTCGTGCCGAGAGAACCAGCGGCCCAGTATCGGCTGCACCCCCAACGCCGGCAATACGGCATCGGTAAAACTCAGGCTCCGGACGCGTTCCGGCTCGGCCAGTCCGGTGACGTTGGCGGTATCGCTGTCCCACAGCCCTATATCCTGAAACACGCGGTTCTGCTCGCGGTAGACGAAGTACATAGACGGAGACGCGAGCAAGTCCTTGATATTCACGCCGGGGGCTGTGTGCCGCACGCTGACCAGCTCTTCGGGTTTCTGGAAAGGCAGTGGTTTCAGGAGCACCCCTTCGATGACGCTAAACACCGCGGTGTTGGCGCCGATGCTGATCGCCAGAGTTGCCAGCGTGATGGCGGTGAATAGCGGCGCGCGGAACAGCCGGCGCATGATATGTTTAACGCGGTTGGAGACGGATCGCATCCAATGGCCTCCTGGTACTAGATAGAATACGCTCGACAGCCGCAAAAGTTTGCACTTTTTCGGGGGATCCCGGCGCCGTTGGGAGAAGCTTCCGGCCCAGGTCGAGTCGCGAGCGCGACGGCATTTCCAATTTGCCGACCCCTACCGTCGCCTGAGCCGGCGGACCAGCGCCGCGCACTCTTCCACGCGCAACAGCCAGGCTGCGCCGAGATAAACGATGCCGTAAGTCGCGATCACCGCCAGTCCGAAGACGAGCGGATGATGGCGGCCGAGCGCGATCTTAACTCCCCATGCTGCCGCGGCGGCAACGGCGGCGGCGAACCAGAGCCGCGCGACGAGCGATCCCGGCAGTCCTGTGCGGCCGATGCGGGCGTTGAGGGTGCGCCGTAGCAGCGTGAATTCCACCCATCCCGCCACGCCGGCCGATGCGGTGAGCCCGGCCACGCCCCACTTCGGATCGATGCCGATCCAGTGAGGCAGCGGAATGGCGCACACATACCCCAACCCGGTGGTGAGGATCACCCGCACCACGGCAAAGCGGAGCGGCGTGCGCGTATCGCGCAGCGCGTAGTATGCGGAGGAGTAGAGCCGCCCCAAGGTCTGCGCCAGCAGCCCCACTGCCGAGCCTGCCAGTATGGCCCATACGTAGCGCGAATCGGCGGCGGTGAAGCGGCCGGTTTGAAACAGCACCGCGGTGATGACCCCGCCCAGCGCCAGAAATGCCATGGCGGAGGGCACGATGAAGAAGGCGATTTGGCGAAGCCCCGAATCGAGGCGCCGGCGCAGGTGCGCAGCCACCTCGCTTGCGGCGCCCAGCGCGCTCGACATGGCGGGCAGCTCCGCCGCCGATACCGACATGCCGAACAAACTCACCGGCAGCAGGTAAAGCATCTGCGCGTTCGTGAGACCGGCCACCGCGCCCTGGCCCAACAGGCTGGCCAGCAGCGAATCCACGTACCCGCTGATCTGCACCACGCCGCGGCTGACGAACACCGGACCGAAGTTGCGTATCACTTCCCGCACTTGGGGCGCGCGGGTATCGAGGCTGGCACGCAGCTTGTGCGCCAGGCGCAGCACCACAGGAAGCTGCACGCCGAATTGAAGCGCGCTGCCCGCTACCGATCCCCAGGCCAAAGTGACCGCGAGAACGGCTTGCGGCTGGCGGCGGAACAGCACCAGGGTGGCGATCATCGCCAGGTTCCACACCACCGGCGCGGTATAGGAGAGAAAAAACTTGCGATGGCTGTTGAGAATACCCAGGCACCACGCCGAAAGCACCAGCAGGCCCGCGCCGGGAAACAGAACGCGCACAATGCGGATGGTGAGCTCGCGTTTGGCTCCATGGAAGCCGGGGGCGATGGCATCGATCAGCCAGGGCGTCGCCAGCACTCCAGCCAGTACCAGCGCCGAAGCAGCCAGCGCCAGAATGGAACCGACTGCGCCGGCCACCCGGCCGGCCTCCTCTTCGTCGCCTTCGGCCAGGAGGCGGGCGTACACCGGAATGAACGAAGCCGAAAGCACCCCTTCGCCGAACAGGTTCTGCAGAAAATTCGGAATGCGAAAGGCCGCGTTGAAGGCGTCCGCCGCGTCCGAAAGGCCGAAGTAATGGGAGAAGACGCGCTGCCGCACCAGGCCGATCAGGCGGCTGAGCAGAATGCCGGTGCCGACCAGCGAGGCATGGCGCGCGGTGGATTGGGAATGGCTGGATTCGGGCATGCGTCTCGCGCCGCGGGCCTACGCCAGTTTCTCCAGCACGGCGGCGGTTACGGCTTCGGTGGTGTCCGGGCCGCCCAAATCCGGCGTGCGAACCTTGCCTTCCGCCAGCACGGCGGCGACGGCGGCTTCGACTTGGCGCGCGGCATCGCCGATTTGCAGATGATCGAGCATCATGGCGGCGCTCAGAATCGTTGCCAGCGGGTTGACCACGCCCTTGCCTGCGATATCCGGCGCCGAGCCGTGGACCGGCTCGAACATCGAAGGGAAGCGGCGCAGAGGATCGAGATTAGCGCTGGCGGCCAGACCCATGCTGCCGATGATGGCGGCGGAAAGATCGCTCAGAATATCGCAAAACAGGTTGGAGCCCACCACCACGTCGAAGCTTTCCGGGCGGCGCACGAAATTCATCGCAGCCGCGTCCACCAGCAGCGATTCGGTTTCCACGCCGGGAAATTGCGCCGCCACCTCCCGAAACGTGCGGTCCCAGAGCACCATGCTGAAGCCCTGGGCATTGGATTTGGTGATGGATGCGACGCGCTTTTTCTTGTTCCGCGAAACGGCCAGTTCGAAAGCGAAGCGCACGATCCGCTCCACGCCGCGGCGGGTAAACACGGAAGTCTGGATGGCGACTTCCTCCGGCTGCTGGTGGTAAACGAATCCGCCCACCTGGGCGTACTCGCCTTCGGTGTTCTCGCGGACCACTACGAAATCGATCTCGCCGCCCTTGGCCTTGGCCAGCGGCGACCGGACGCCCGGATAGAGATACGCCGGGCGCACGTTGGCGAATTGATCGAAGGCGCGGCGGATGGGCAGCAGCAGCCCGTTGAGGGTGATGTGGTCGGGGATGTCCGGGTGGCCGACGGCGCCCAGCAGAATGGCGTCGCAGGGCTGCAGCAGGTCGATGGCGCCGGCCGGCATCATGCGTCCCCAGCGGAAGTAGTGTTCTGCGCCCCAGTCGAAATCCTGAAACGCGAAGGCGATCTTATGCTTTTGCGCGACGCGCTCGAGCACGCGCCGGGCCTGCGGCACGACCTCCTGGCCAACGCCATCGCCGGCAATCACCGCGATCGTGTAAGTTTTCATGGTCGGAAACTCGATTTTCGAACGCGCCCGGTTACGCCGGCCCGTCCCGGTCGAGACGGATCTCGCGGGTGGGGTACGGGATCGCGATCCCTTCTTCGCGCAGGCGGCGGAGAATGCGCTTGCGCAACTGGTGGCGGATGCCGTACTGCTGGGAGAACTCCGCAATCTGATAGTTGAGGGTGAAGCCCAGCGCAAAGTCGCCGAAGCCGGGGTCGAGTGTTGCCGAAGGCGCCGGCTCGGCCAGCAGGCCGGGAATATCTTTCGCGCCGGCGGTGGCGATCTCGACCAGCAGGTGTTCCACCTGGTCCGGGTCGGCATCGTAGCCGACGTTCACCTGGAGCGAAGAAGACATGCGCTGCTCCGGCAGGTGGTAATTGGTGACGATGGTCTGGGCGAGCTTGGAGTTGGGCACGATGACGAGGCTGTTGCCGAGCGAACGGATAGCCGTCGATCGCCAGCCTATGTCCGACACGTAACCTTCCTCTCCGCTGGCGAGCTTGATGTAGTCGTTCAGGCGCATCTGCCGGGAGACGGCAATGTAGAAACCGGCAAACAGGTTGGAGAGGGTGTCCTGCATGGCTAGCGCGACGGCAAGGCCGCCCACACCGAGCGCGGTCAGAATCGGGGTTACTTGGACGTCCTCCGCGCTCAACAACAGCAGCAGTCCAATCACCAGCGCCGTGAGCTGGGCCAGCGTGGTGGTGAGCGTGGTGACAGGCAGCGCGCCGGGAATCTGGCTGCCGTAGGCGCGCACCAGGTCTCCCGCGATGCGAATCGCCATCAGGGTGAAGCTGGCAATCCACAACGCGATCAGGATTTTGGGAGCGTACTTATCGGTGACGATACGCGGCAACTGCGACGACTGGATGGCCAGATGGACGGCCAGGATCAGCGCCCAGATGGTGGTGGGGCCGCTCAGCGCCGTCCAAAGAACGTGGCCGGGGCGGCTGCCGGTCCGCGCCACCCAGGCGCGCAGGCCGTGCAGGATGAGGCTGCGCACCAGGTACGCGATGGCGAACGACACAACAAACACGATTCCCGGCTCGATGAGCAGCCTGGGCTCGTGCGCCAGAGCGCGGAGTGTCTCCATGGGTTCCTACCCAGCATCACATAAAATGGGTGCACGCTACAGCCCGTACGCCCGTCATTTTTATGTGCGGTGGGGTGTGTCTATACTCGCGTTGCTCATGGCCGGCTGCCTGGCGGCGCAAGGCCTGAGCGCGTGGGAACTGTACGAGACCGGCCGGGAAGCGGAAAAGAAGGGCCACATGGCGCAGGCTTACCTGCTGTATTCCGAAGCCGCCGCGCTCGATCCGCACAACCGGACGTATTGGCTGCGCAGCCAGGCCGTTCGTTCCCGCGCGGCCTTGGAAGCGAAGCCGGTTCCTCCACCCGCAGCGGCTGACGAGCCCGCCCTGGAAAACGCAAGCCCCCCACTCGCCGCCGCAAGCGCGCTCGACCTGGCGGATGCGGCGAAGACACTGCCGCCTTCGGATTTGGCGGGCGGGAATCTGATCCGGAATTTCGATCTGACTGGCGACTCGAAGACGGTCTATACGGACGTCGCCAAGGGTTTCGGCCTCGACTGCGTCTTCGACGGCGACTACCAACCGCAGCCCGCGATTCACTTCCACCTGGAAGGCGTAGGCTACCGGGAGGCGCTGCACGGTCTGGAATTCGCTACGGATACGTTCATCGTGCCGCTCTCTCCCAAGCTGTTTCTGGTGGCCCAGGACACACCGCAGAAACGATTGCAAAACGAGCCGGTGGTGGTAGTGACCATTCCGCTGCCGGACGCCGGTCCGCAGCAGGACTTCACCACCCTGGTGCGGGACGTGCAGCAGGCGACGGGGATTGAGAAGGCCAGCGTCGATTCGCAGACACAAACCCTGGTGCTGCGTGACCGCCTGTCGCGCGTGCTGCCTGCCAAAGCCCTGCTGGAGCAACTCCTCTATCCGCGGGCTCAGGTGATGATAGACCTGAAGCTGGTGGAAGTTACCCGCAGCAAAACCACCAGTTATGGCGTCGATTTTCCGACCATGTTCTCGCTGACGCCGCTTACTAACTGGCTGCAGAATCAGGTGACACTACCCACGAACATCAGCGGTCTGCTTTCGTTCGGCGGCGGCAAAACGTTGCTGGGAATGGGAATCATGGACGCTGCGGCGGCAGCTCAAATGACGGAGAGCTCCGGCAAGGTGTTGTGGGCCACTGAATTGCGCAGCGAAGAGCGCCAACCAGCGACCCTGCACGTGGGCGACCGCTACCCCGTGCTTACCGCCGGTTATTTCGGGCCGTCGGGCTCTGCGACAACGACGCCAGGCACCACCACGACCACGGGGACGACGCCAGTCACCAGCACTACGGGAATCAGCACGGGTGTCGGCACGTTGACACTAAGCCAGACTTCGATTGCATGGACTTACACCTCCGCCGGCACATCGCCGCAAGCCGTCAACATCAAGGTCATGAGCAGCAATGGAGCCATCGGCTACACGGCCACGGTCGCCAGTTCCAGCCGGTGGCTGGTTGTGAACGACGCGACAACGGTCACGGGCACCCTGCCAGACACACTGACCATCTCCCCGGGCGGCGCCCTCACCGCGCTCGGTACGGGCTCTTACGTGGGATCGGTGCAGGTGAGCGGGTCGGATGGCTCCGTCGCCTATCTGCCCGTGACCCTCGCGATCAATGGTGGCGCGCAAACTCTCACTGTCACGCCCATTACGATTGCGCTTGCCGCCACGGCGGGTGGCTTAACCGTGCAACAAACGGAGACCGTCGCCAGCACGGTCGGCGGAGCGCTATCGGCCATTGTCATCGGGTCCGGGCTTTCGCTTTCGGTTTCCGCGACCACAGTTGGGGTCAACACTCCGGCCACTGTTACGGTTGTGGGAAATCCTACGGGGCTTTCAGCGCTGACCTATTTCGGCATTCTCAGCGTGACGGTGGGCGAAATCACCGACGAGACGCCGGTGACCTTCGACGTGACACCGAGCGGGAGCTTGCAACTAAGCCAGACGTCGATTCCGTGGACATACACCTCCGGCGGAAGTTTACCGGCATCCACAACCGTTACGGTATCGAGCACCTCGACCGGTACCGCCACCACCTTTACAGCGACGGTCTCGAGCGCGAACTCCTGGCTGCTTGTGAATGGCACAACGACTGTTTCGGGGACGCTTCCGGCTTATCTTGTTCTTAGTCCCAGCGCCAACCTGGCGAATCTCGGCACCGGCACTTACCAGGGCACCGTGCAATTGAATGGGTCGGATGGCTCGATAGCGTACCTCAACGTGACCCTGACGGTGAACGGCGGAACCGCCACCGGACTGACCGTTTCGCCGAATCCGATTTCGGCCAGTGCGTCGCTCGGGGGTTCGATCTCGCAGTATACGATTACGGTGACCAGCGCCACCGCCGGAAACTTATCGGCCAGCGTCACCGGCTCCGGCCTGTCTCTTTCGGGTGTCGCCTCTACCGTGGAAGCGAACCTGGCCACTACCTTTACTCTGTACGCGGATCCCACCAACCTTGCCGCGAACACTTACATAGGCGCACTTACTGTCACGGCGGCCGGCGTCACGCAGACCGTTCAAATCAGTTTCAGCGTCGGTGCGCTCAGCAGCGGAACCAACGGGACCAGTGTCTATGAACCCGTTCCCTCGTTCACGTTTGAGGATCTGGGGCTGAATCTGAAGTTGACGCCGCTGGTGCATAACATCGACGAGGTGTCGCTCGATATCGAGGCCGAGGTCAAGCTGCTGACGGGGCAATCGGTTAACGGCGTTCCCGTTGTCTCCAACCGCAGCTTGAAGTCCACGGCGTGTCTGAAGAACGGCGAGTGGGCTGCGGTGGCCGGCTTGCTGGATACGAATGAAGGGCGCAACATCTCGGGATTGGCTGGTCTGTCGGAGATCCCGTACCTCGGCCCGCTCGTCAGCACGCACGAGCACGACACCTCGCGCGACCAGGTCATCCTGTTGATCCGGCCCCGGCTGTTGAACGATCCGCCGAGCGACCACGTGGCGCGCACCATTGCGCTGGGCACGGATCTCAGACCGGCAACTATCTTCTAGCGCGGCCGCGTCTTACATCTTGCGCAACACGATCAGGCAAACCTCGTTGGTTGCGAGCGGCGACTGAAACGCGAAGCGTCCATCGCGGATGGATATGATTCGGCTCTGGGACGGCTCGCCGCTGGCGACGCTCGAAATCGCGCTAACCTGTGCCTTGGTGAGCTGCGACGGCGCGCCGAGATCCAAGTAAGTTGTGTAAGCGTCGTTCTGCCGGTAACCTATGCGATAAACTTGTTCGAGGTAAGTGCCCCCGGGCACATTCGTCAGATCGACCGCAACCGGTGTCATCGGCGCCGCGGGTAGGTCTCTCTTGTAATAAACCTGGTCATTCATTCCATCCGGCGGCGCAATGGGCGTGAAGTTCCAAAAGAGCACCTGAATTCCACCATCCCGATTGGTGCAGACCCAGGACGATCTGTCGGCATTCACCATTTCCGTCTCGCCCAACCGGCTGAGGAACTGATAGGCATAGTAGGCGGGCTTTTTGATGCTCTGGTAAGTCAGCAAACCGAAGCCGCCATGAAATGGAGTCATGCGAGGGCCGTTTTCCTCGAAGATATCGGTGAAGGTCCAGTAGGACATCGAATTCACCGACTCTTGCGCACCCATGATCTTGTCCAGGATGAAGGCCGCCTGATGATACTGGTCGTGAATATAATCGGTTGGCGTGTAGGCCGAGCTCCACTCGGTGAAATGAAGCTCGAGATTGGGCAGCGGCGAATCGCGAATCAATTCCCGGGAATGCACCATGCGGTCGCGGACCGCTCCGGGGTCGGTATCGAGGACGGTGCCGCGGTTGCCGGTGGCGTCGAAAAAGCCCTCTTTCACGCCGTACGCGTGGGTGGAAACGAAATCGATCGGCACTTTTTCGCGGGCGCAGAAGGCGACCAGGGCCTCTTCGTAATGGTACGGGATGGCAGACGCCGGGCCGCCCACGCGGTAACTCGGGTTAACCTTCTTGATCGCCTCGGCGGTCACCCGGTACAGCTTCAAGTACTCTTCGAGAGTACCGGTGTAGAACGGCCTGATGTCGGGTTCGTTCCAGACTTCGAAATACCAGGTTTTGACTTCGTCCGTGCCGTACCGCTCTTCCCAATGACGGACCAGCGCGGTAATCAGGCCAGCCCACTGGTCATAGGATTTCGGCGGAGTGACGTTACCCTTCCACCAGAAGATGGTTTGCTTGCCGCTGGCCAGGGCGGAGGGCATGAAACCCAGCTCGACGAACGGCTTGATATGTAAGCGCAGCAGCGCATCGTACAGTTGGTCGATGTATTGAAAGTTATAAATCGGGTTATCCTTGGCGTCTTCCTGGTAGACGCCCATATCGTCGCTGAGCAGGCCGTGCATGCGGATATAGTCGAACCCGATGTCGTGCTGGACCATGGCAAGCTGGCGTTGCCAGTCGGCCCGCAGGCCTTCGTTGGCGCGGCCGGCGCCGATGCAGCGGCGATAGACCTGGCTGTGCGGCCCGCGAACATGGTTCAGGTCCGCAGCGATGACCCGCTGGGTGGTGGATGGCGCCTGCGCGGAAGCCAGCGCGGCGATTGCCAGCGTCGCGCCTAGCAGGCGGAGCGGCGTACGGTCAAGAAGAGTCACGAAATCACCTTTCAATTGCCGCGGCCCGCATGGCTCACTGAGGCTGCTGGAAGAACTGCGCCACGTCTTTGGATTGCGCGGCGCGCCGGGCTTCGCACAAGCGGATGCCTTCCAGCACCTGAGAGTAATTGCGCGGGCCGCCGAGCAAGTGGCCAACCCGATCCTGAAAGAACTCGACGAATGCCCGACGGGAGGGCTCGTCGCAGAACGGTCCGCCGACAAACGGCAACGACGCAGCGGCATCGAAGTCGCCTTCCCGCGGCAGGCGCTTGAGCACCTCGTCATAGTGAGCCTTCAAGAAGTCGAAGGGCAGCATTTGGGTTCCAGGATCGCTCAGGCCGCTGAAGATCAGGACGGTCATTTCGCGCACGTCGAACTGCGGCGCGAGGAACAGGCCCAGCGCCTGCCGGACGATTTTGGGATCGCGGAAGCTGCCCAGCGCGGCGATGATGGCGCCGCGCTCCTGGCGGTCCTGCGTTTTGTTTAACTCCGCAAGCAGACGGTCGAACAAATCCTGGCCGCCGGAAAAAGCGGCGGTTGAGAGAACCGGGCGCAGCATGCCGGGGTCGATGCCTTGGCGGTTCTCCAGCCAGCCCAGGGCCAGGCGGCGAGCCTCGGCCTGGAGGGCAGCTTCGTCGCCCTCGCTCGCCACGAAAGGAACCAGGCTGGCGCGCAGCAGACGGGTGTCGGCATCGTCGTCGGGCTTGGCCGACCAACCTAGCTCCGTCGCGCCGGCCCCGAATGTTTTGCGGATGAAGGCCTCGTAATTGGAGCGAAGCGCGGCAGGCACCAGGTTCCGCGCCGCGCCAACGATGTCGCGGGCTTCGGCCGCCACCTCCCGCTCGTTCGAGTTAGCGTAGGTGCGCGCGGCTGCAAGCGCGGCGCTCTCCTTGGCGTCCCCCGCATCGGCCAGCTTCTGAAGGTCGTGCAGCAGCGTGACGCGCTCCGCCACGTTGAGCCAGTCGCCGCCTGATCCGAGCAGCTTCTCCAGCAGCTCCGGCTGATAGGCGGTGATGTAATATCCGGTTCCGTCGGCGTTGGCGGAGATGGCGGCCGGGCAGGAGGATGCGTCCTTGAGCCGAAATTCGGCGCTGGGTTTATCGAGCAGGAAGCACTCCGTGGCGGGGCTGTCGCCAGCGTCGTATCGCACGCAGACGGGTACCTGCCACTGCGCGCCCTGCGAGCCCGTGGAGCCGAGCGGCAAGTAGCGCTTCTGACTGAGCGCCACGCGCGGGGCGCCGGAGCACTCGAGTGCGGCGGAAACTTCCGGAATGCCCGGCTGATCGAGGAAGGTCTTAAACGCGCCGGCAAGCTGCGGCTTGCTCGCGCTGGCGATCGCATCGAGAAAGTCGTCGGCCGTCGCGTTGCCGAAAGCGTAGCGCTTGAGATAGGCGGTCACGCCGGCGCGGAATCGCCGCTCGCCGGTCCAGACTTCGAACATGCGGATGACGGCGGCGCCTTTTTCATAAGTGATGCTGTCGAAGGCGTTCGCAACGTCGTCCTCGGTCTCGATCGGCTGGCGGATCTGACGCGCCGTCACCAGGCTGTCCGATCTCATGGCGCCGAATTTGGATTGAAGGTCGGTCAGCCGGGTGTTCCAATCCGGCTGCCACTCGGCCAGGATCTTGTCGGACATCCAGGTGGCGAAGGCTTCATTCAGCCAGATGTCGTTCCACCAGGCCGTGGTCACCAGGTCGCCGAACCATTGGTGGGCCAGCTCATGCGCCGCATCCGAAGCATAACCGCGCTGGCGTCTGATGCTGTCGTGGGCCGGATCGGCCAGCAGTATAGTCTGGCCATAAGTGACCAGCCCGGCGTTCTCCATCGCGCCGAAACCAAGCGTCAGCGGGATGGCGACCTCGTCGAGTTTCTCATACGGATAGGGGACGCCGAAATAGTCTTCCAGACGCTGCACGATGGCACCCGTCACCTGGGCGGCATATTTCGCCTGGTAAGCCTTGCCACGCGGCGTGATGATGCGCACCGATACGTGGTTGCGGCCCGTCTTGCCGGCGTCGACCACGTCGAAGGGGCCCACCGCGAAGGCGACCAGGTAACTGGGCAGCGGCTTGGTTTCGGCGAAGACCACGCGCTTCATGCCGTCCGCCTCATCGGTTTCGGAAATCTGCGGCGTGTTGGAGAATGCCTTGTCCGTTCGGCGAATGTGCAGCGTGAGCTGCCAGGGCGTCTTGAAATCGGGCTGGTCGAAACAGGGGAAGGCCCGCCGCGCGTCGAGCGATTCGAACTGGGTGAACAAGTACGGCGTGCCCGAGTCTTCACCTTGAAAAATGCCTGCACTGCTGTTGGCGCTGATCTTGCCCTGGTAGACGATGTGAATTTTAGCCGGCCCGGCGGGGAGCGCGGCAGGCAGGCGGAGAGCCATGAAGTCGCTGCTCGTCTCCTCGACGGCGGCCGCCCGGGCGTTAACCGTCGCTTGCTGAATGGCGAGATCGCTGGCGTTCAGCCATATGAGCGACGCCGGCCGCGCGAGCGTGACGTCAATATCGATAACGCCCGAAAAGGTAGCGGCTGTGGGCAAAGCTGTCAGTTCGATGGCATAGCGTGTCGGCCGAATGTCCTCGCTAAGGCGCAGCTTGGGCGAATCAGCTGCGACCAGACAAACGGCGGGAGCCAGGAATGCAAAGGCAAGAGTGCGCATGGTGTTGATTAGATCAGTGTAATGCGTTGCGGGTGGCGCGGTCGGAGCGATACATGCCAGTCCCGTCGTGCGATGCATATGCATCACAGATTGATGCATATGCATCGCAACCAGGAGTATACTGGAAACATGAGAACAACCGTGTCGCTACCGGATCCCTTGCTGGATAACGCCAGGCAATCCGCCGCCCAGCGCGGCATCACCTTCAGCGTGCTGGTTGAGGATGCGCTGCGGCTTCTGCTGGCGAAAACACCTGCCAGCGCGTCGGCGCCGTTCCGGCTGCACACCGTGCGTGGAAAACTGGTGAACCCGGATCTGGATCTGAGTCGCACATCGGCGTTGACGGTTCAGGAGGACGAAGCAAGCTTTCGCCGCCGGAGGGTTTGACCGCTGATGCGAATGCCCGACGTCAACATACTCGTATACGCGCACCGGGAAGAGGCGCCTGACCACCAACGGTACGCGGCGTGGCTGAAGGGGCTGGCGACCGGGCCGGAGCCGTTCGCCCTGTCCGAATCGGCGCTGCACGGGTTCGTGCGGGTGGTCAGCAACCCGCGCATTTTCGATCCACCATCGAGCGCGACGCAGGCATTTCGCTTTCTGGACGCCTTGCTGGCGCGTCCCACTTGCAGTCTGATCCGCCCCGGTCCGCAGCATTGGCCGATCTTCCGGAGGCTATGCGAACACGGCCGGCTGCGGGGCAAGCTCGCGGCGGATGCTGCGCACGCCGCGCTGGCCATTGAGAGCGGCTGCGAATGGGTGACAGCGGACACGGACTTCGCGCGCTTCGCTCCCGCGCTGCGTTGGACGCATCTTTGAGTTGAGACTCGCCCGGCGCGTGCGGCGGCAGGTGCCGCACTTCGTCTTACTCGAGGCGGAATACTTCCTTCATCATGGCGAAGCGCTCGCCGGGCTGCAGGTCCGGCACCGGCTCGAACAGGCGGCTCATCAACTGCTGCCAGCGCTGGTTGATGGGGTCGCTGTCGAGCTCGTCCCATGCCTTGTCGAAGTCGTCGACCCGCATGCACAGCACCAGCTCCTGTCCGCGCCGGAAGATGGAGTAATCGGAGATGCCCACTTGCTTGAGTTTGGCCAGCAGTTCCGGCCAGACGCGCCGGTGTTCGCGCTCGTACTCTTCGATGGCGTCCGGCTTGATGCGAAGTTGGAATGCGTAGCGTGGCATATCAGGCGTAACTGGAGACGGCCGCCATGTTCCGCTGGCGGCGCTCGGCCGTCACGCGCTCCAGGTAGCCGCTCTGGCGGAAAGCGTCCATCGGGTCGGCTGGCAAACCTCGCACCTTCGCCCATTCGCGAATGGCGGGCCGCACGTCGGTGGAGAAGGCGTCTTTCAGACAGTTTTCGGCATCCACCAGGACGCAGTTTTCCTGGCGAAGCGCGAGCCTTTCGTGATCCACCAGAGCGGCCTTGGCGTAAAGCTCCATCGCCGTCTGGACGGTCTGAATCATCGCCTCGATCTTGCCTTTCAGGTTGTGGCTCTGGTCGATCATGTAGGCGATATCGGCGCGCGCGCCGGTTTCCCATTCAAAGAACAGGATCTCGTGGAAAATGCGGAAGACCTGATAAGGGTCGATGGATCCCATGGTGAGATCGTCGTCCGCGTAGCGGCGGTCGTTGAAGTGGAAACCGCCCAGCATGCCGAGATCGAGCAGCCACGCCACAATCTGTTCGATATTCTGCCCCTGGTAGTGATGGCCGGTGTCCACCAATACCTTGGCCTGCGGGCCGGCGGAACGCGCGAATTCGAGCGCCATCCCCCAGTCGCCGATGTCGGTGTGGTAGAAGGCCGGCTCGAATGGCTTGTACTCCACCAGCATGCGCTGGCTTGGATCGAGGCGGGCGTGGGTCGCGCGCAGCCCCTCTTCGAACCAGCGCTTGCGCCGCCTCATGTTCTGCGTGCCGGGATAGTTGGACCCGTCGGCGAACCAAAGCGAAACATCGCGGCTGTTCAGGCGCTTGCCGATTTCGACGCTGGCCAGCAGCTGATCGAGGGCAGCATGGCGAATCCCGGCGTCGGGGTTCCCTAGCGATCCGTGCTTGTACATCTGGTCCTGAAACACGTTGGGGTTGATGGCGCCGGCCCGCAGCCCGTGCGCGGCGGCCAGCGAGCGCACCTCATCCGCGTCGCCAACGCCGTTCGGCAGATCCCAAAGCACGTGCAGCGCCACCGACGGGCACACCCCGGTCCAGCGGTGGACCTCGCCCGCGTCGCTGAACTTCTCGGCGATGGTGCCGGCGGCGGCCGGTTGCAGAAACTTGCCGAAGCGCGTGCCCGTGTTGGCAAATCCCCAACTGGGCAGCTCGATCTGAAACCGGTCGAGCGCGGCGTGGATAAGCTCGCTTTGTCGATTATTGGTCACGTTTTGCCTTGCCTTCGTTCAAACCCTGCCACGGGCGTGGGGCAAACCAAAGCCTGCGCCTGTGCGCTGGCATTAGATTAGCATGGTAGGCATGCGATGGAGCGTGCTTACCGCCGGCGCGGCGGCATGTGCGGCCTTGCTCTGCTCCCAGCCGGCCCCACGCGACCCAATGGCCGAGTTGCGGGCCACTTTCGCGCACCCTCCGGATAACTGCCGGATCATGATGCGCTGGTGGTGGTTCGGACCGGCGGTGGAAAAGCCCGAGCTGGAACGCGAGCTGCGCACCATGAAGGAAGGCGGCATCGGCGGCGTCGAGATCCAACCGGTGTATCCCCTGACGCTCGACGACCCGGCGCGCGGCCTGGTGAACCTGCCCTATCTCTCGGATAGCTTTCTCGACGCCGTGCGTTTCGCCAACGACAAAGCCGGCGAGCTTGGCATGCGCGTCGATATAACGCTCGGCAGCGGCTGGCCCTATGGCGGGCCGCACACGCCGATCGATCTCGCAGCCGGAAGACTGCGCGTGGAGCGTTTGGCCGTGCCGTCCAATTCCAGAACTGTCGCGATGCCAAAGACGGCGCAGGGCGAAAAGTTCATCGCCGCGTTTCTCGAGCGCGGCGGTGGATTCGATCGCATCGCCCATATCGACGATGCCGGAATCCACCTTGCGCCCGAGACCCCCGCGGGCAGCGGCGTGCTGGTCTTCATCGCGAGCCGCACGCACCAGGCGGTGAAGCGCGCGGCGGTGGGGGCCGAAGGGCTGGTGCTCGATCACTACAGCGAGGCGGCCATCGAGAATCATCTGCACTACGTCGGCGACCGCTTGATGCAGGCATTCGGTAAGCACCCGCCTTACGCGGTATTCAGCGACAGTCTGGAAGTGTATGGCTCGGATTGGACCGGCGATTTCCTTGCGGAATTTCAAAAGCGCCGCGGTTATGATCTTACTCCGTACCTGCCTGCGCTGGCCGGCGACATGGGCGAGATCACCAGGAGCATCCGGCACGATTGGGGCAAGACGCTGACCGAGCTCGCCAACGAGCACTACCTGACGCCGCTGCGCCAGTGGGCCGCCGCGCATGGCACGCGCTTCCGTTCGCAGAACTACGGCATTCCGCCGGTGAACCTTTCGAGCAACACGCTGGTGGATTTGCCCGAAGGTGAAGGTTCTGCGTGGAGACGATTCGCGCCCACGCGCTGGGCGTCCTCGGCCAGCCATCTCTACGGGCGGCCGGTGACTTCGTCGGAGTGCTGGACGTGGCTGCACTCGCCCGTTTTCCGCGCGACGCCGCTCGACATGAAGGCGGAAGCCGATTTGCACTTTTTGAACGGCATCAATCAACTGGTGGGCCACGGCTGGCCGTATTCACCGCCGGAGGCGGGCGAGCCGGGCTGGCACTTCTACGCCGCCGCGGTCTTCAATCAACACAACCCGTGGTGGATTGTGATGCCCGACATCACCACCTACCTGCAGCGCGTGAGCTGGCTGCTGCGGCAGGGCCAGCCGGTCAACGATGTGGCGCTGTACCTGCCCACCGCCGATGCTTACGCCGGCTTCACGCTGGGGCACGATTCGGTGAGCGAATCGATGAACCGGCTGCTCGGCCCTAACGTGATTCCGCAGATTCTGGACGGCGGCTACGACTTCGATTTCATCGACGACGATGCCATCGCCGCGGTGGGGATCAAGTATCCCGTGCTGGTGTCGCCTAACGCGGAGAGAATGCCGCTAGCCACGCTCAAGAAAGTGGCCGAGTACGCGAGAAAGGGCGGCATCGTCATCGCCACCGGCCGCGTGCCCTCGCTGGCGCCGGGATCCCGGGAGGCGAAGACCGACACGCCGCAAATCCGCGAACTGGCGCACGCATTGTTCGAAGCTACCGGCGCGCGCGGGCATTTGGTGAAGGATGACACAAAGCTGGGCGAGGCGCTGCGGGGGTGGATGAAGCCCGATGTGACTGCGCCGCCGGAGATTGGGTTTGTTCATCGGAAGCTGGCGTCTCGAGACAACTTCTACTTTCTGGTCAACACCTCCAATCATCGCGTACGCGGTGCGTTGGGATTCCGCGACGGCTGGCCGGCGGAATCGTGGGATCCGTTCACCGGAAAGACGGCCGTATTGGATCCCATTGACGCAATGGAACTCGACTTGGCGCCCTATGAGTCGCGCGTGATCTTTTGCCCTCCTTTGCCACATGCAGTTATCGTAGTAGGTCCTCGCGCAATAGCCGGCCCTCCTCCTGTATTCCTGGATCTGACCACCGGTTGGAAAGCGACCTTTGCCGGTTCCGCGCAACCGGTCACGATGCACCATCTCATTCCGTGGACTGAAGTTGCCGGCATGAAGAACTTCTCGGGCACCGCGGTTTATGAGAAGACGTTCGCCGTGGATGGCCTGAGGCTTCCGGGCTGGCGCTATTTATTTCTCGATTTTGGCGAAGGCACGCCCGTCACGGCGCCCGAACACCGCGCCGGTAACGGTATGCGCGCCTTACTTGAGAGCCCCGTGCGCGAGGCCGCCATCGTCTATGTCAACGGCAAACGTGCAGGTTCTGTGTGGCATCCGCCGTATCAAATCGAGATCACCGGGCTGCTCCACGGCGGTGAGAACACGCTGCGCATTGTGGTGGCTAATCTCGCCATCAACGAACTCGCCGCGGAGCCGCTGCCGGACTATCGCGCGCTGATCGCCAAATACGGCAACCGGTTTCAGGACCAGGATATGAATGCCATCCAGCCGCTGCCCGCGGGGATGCTGGGCACGGTGCGGATCGTGGGGCGGTAGAGGGTTCATTCCCGACCGCTCCCTGACGGTCGCGGCTCCGATACGGACGTTAGCAGGTCGGGGACCTGCCTCGCCTACGCCATTACGCGCGCCATGCGGTCGATGGCTTCGTCGATCTGGGCGCTGTTCTTGAACCCGAGCGTGACGCAATCCACACAGCCCAGATTCATGGCGAACTTCATCGCCCGGTCGCGATCCTCAAACTTGGTGAAGCTGCCTTCGCCCACCAGTTTCATGCTGATCACACCCATGCCTTGCTGGTGAACGGCCTTGGTGTGCTCGACGACTTCGCTCACGTTGCCGATATCGTTGGTGTCGCGCAGTAGTTCGGTGTCCATGTGGATGCCCGTGTGATTCATGCGGATCATAGCGATATCCAGCCACTGGTTTCCGGGAATCGTCCGCAACGCCGGCAGGCCGTGGATGGAGGCGCCATGGGACAGGATGATCTTCTTGCTCTTGGCCTCCGACATCCCGTCTTCCAGCGCCTTGTAGTCCTGTTCCCAGGTAGGCGGGCGCAGGCAATGCAGCAGCAGAATGTCGATGTACTCGGAATTCAACTGCCGGCGGTACATATCGATCCTTTCGGCCGGCGGCGGCCCGTACGGCGGCGTGCTGTATTTGGTCATTAAACGATAGCTGTCGCGCGGCAGACCCTTGAGCGCCGCCGCCAGCATCTCGGGCATACCGTGATAACTTTCCGCGGTTTCAAAAAAACGGATGCCGCGGTCATAGGCGTAGCGCACCAGGCGCGTGAAGCCGTCCTGGCCCAGAGCCCGCTGCGCCGCACCGCTGTAGGTGCCGGTGCCGAATGCCAGCCGCGTCACCTTCACGTTGGAGCGCCCGAGCGTTACCCAGTCCGTGGCCGTGCGCTTGCCCGCGTCGGCCAGCGCCGTGCCGCCCAATCCGGCCGCCAAGCCCACGCCCGCGGCAGTCTTCAAGAAATCTCGTCTGGTGGAATGCGCCATTGTTCCCTCCCTTGTGCCCAGCGCTTACCGACACTCTATCACTATCGCAGCGTGCTAGGATAGCTGCGGAAGCGACTCGAAGGCGCGCCGTGAAGGTATCTCTATTTATCACGTGCTATAACGACACGCTTTTTCCGGCCACGGGAAAAGCGGTGGTGGCGGTGCTGGAACGGCTGGGCCACACCGTCGAGTTTCGCCCGGCGCAGACCTGCTGCGGCCAGATGCACTACAACACCGGCTACCAGGACGACGCCCGGCGCATGATGCTGCATTTTCTCGAAGTGTTTCGCGACGCCGAGACGATTTGCGTGCCCTCCACTTCGTGCGTGGCGATGATCCGCGAGCATTTCCCGAAGATGGCGGCCGCCAGCCCCGACTCCTCCGTGGCGCGCGACGTGGACGCCCTGCTGCCGCGGGTGTACGAGTTCTGCGAGCTGCTGGTCAACAAGTTTCGCACCGTCGATACCGGCGCTTCCTTTCCGCACACCGTGACGCTGCATACCACCTGCCATTCGCTGCGCGGCACCAAGGTGGGGGAGCGGCCGGTGCAGTTGCTTCGCGCCGTCCGCGGCCTCACCTATGTCGAGCTGCCGCAGGCCGACCAGTGCTGCGGCTTCGGCGGCACCTTCGCCATCAAGAATGCCGACGTATCGGCCGCCATGCTGAGCGACAAGGTCCGCGCCATCCTGGACACGCAGGCGGAGGTCTGCACGGCGGTGGATAATTCCTGCCTGATGCACATTGGCGGCGCGCTCAGCCGGCAGCGGGCCGGAGTGCGCTGCCTGCACCTGGCTGAGATTCTGGCATCCACCGCGGGAGCGCCCGCATGAGCGTCAAAGTAGGGCAGGCGGCCGAAGCGCCCTCGTTTCCCAAGGCGGCCCGCAGCATGCTGGGCAACACGCAGGTCCGCCACAACGTGCGCCACGCGACCGACATGATCCGCGCCCGGCGCGCCCACGCGGTGGCGGAAACACCCGATTGGCAGCAATTGCGCGATTCCGCGCGCGCCATCAAGGACCACGTTCTGCGCCACCTGGAAGCCTATCTGGAGCAATTCGAAACCGCCTGCACCACCGCCGGCGGGAAGGTGCACTGGGCAAGCGACGCGGACGAGGCCAACAGTACTGTCATCGACATCATCCGCTCGCACGGCGCATCCGAGGTCATCAAGGTGAAGACCATGACCTCGGATGAGACCGCGCTCAACCCGGCGCTGGAAGCGGCCGGCATTACGCCGGTCGAAACCGACCTAGCCGACCTCATCATCCAGCTCGGCGCCGACAAGCCTTCGCACATCGTGGTGCCGGCGTTGCATCGCAACAGGGCCGAGATCCGCCGCCTCTTCATGGAAAAAATGCAGCTCCCGGATCTGGGCGAACGCGCCGAGGACCTGACAGCCGCGGCGCGCCGCTATCTGCGCGAAAGATTCCTGCGCGCGCGAGTGGGTTTGAGCGGCGCGAATTTCGCCATCGCCGAATCCGGCTCCCTCTGCGTGGTGGAATCGGAAGGCAACGGGCGCATGTGCGTCACCCTGCCCAAGGTTCTGATCAGCCTGGTGGGCATCGAAAAGATCGTTCCCACATTCGGCGACCTGGAAGTATTTCTGCAACTGCTGGCGCGCTCGGCGACGGGCGAGCGCATGAACCCGTACAACTCCATCTGGACCGGCGTGACGCCGGGCGACGGCCCCGAGGAGTTCCACGTGGTGCTGCTCGACAACGGCCGAACGGACGTGCTGGCCGACGAAGAATCGCGCGCCACACTGAACTGCATCCGCTGCGGCGCCTGCCTCAACATCTGTCCCGTCTACCGCCAGACCGGCGGCCACGCCTACGGCTCGATTTACGCCGGGCCGATCGGCGCCATCCTGACGCCGCAGTTGCAGGGGATGCGGCATTCGCAATCGCTGCCCTATGCGTCGACCCTGTGCGGCGCGTGCTACGAGGTGTGTCCGGTCCAGATCGATATTCCGGAGATTCTGCTGCACCTGCGAAAAAAGGTGGTGAAGGGGCACGGTGCGTCGCTGGCCGAGCGGCTGGGAATGAAGGTGGCGGCGCGAGTGTTTTCGAGCGGCGGGCGCCTCGAATCGGCGCAGAAACTGGTGCGGATCGCGCAGAAGCCGTTCGCGGCCGACGGCGTGATCGAGCGCCTGCCCGGCGGGCTGGCCGGGTGGACCCGCTTCCGCGATCTGCCCGAGGTTCCGGCTGAATCCTTCCGCCAGTGGTGGGCCAAGCGCCAGCGCAAGGAGACTCTATGAGCGCCCCCAAGCTGGAGGCCAAACAGGAGATTCTGGAACGAATCCGCCGGGCGGCGGGTAGCAGCGGCGATCGCGCCGCCGAGTATGCCGCCATTCCGCGCGAGTACCGGCGCGAAGGCGGCATGTCGCCGGAGGCGCGGCTGGAGCTGTTTGCCGCGCGCCTCTACGAGTACGGCGCCGTCGTCTACCGCTGCACGGCGGCGCAGATCGCCGATGCGGTGGCGCAGGCACTCACCGCGCGCAGCCGCCCCGCCATCGTGGTTTCTCAGGGCGTGCCCGCGAGCTGGCTGCCCGAGGGCTTCGAGTTCGTGGAGGACAACGCTCTCAGCTACGCCGCGCTGGACCAGAGCAACGGCGTGCTGACCGGTTGCGAGGCGGCGGTGGCATCCACCGGCACCATCATCCTGCGGCACGGAGCCGGCCAGGCTCGCCGCGCCGTCACCCTGGTGCCCGATTATCATCTATGCGTGGTCCGCGCCCAACAGGTGGTCGAGACCTTCCCGGAAGCCGTCCGCCGCCTGGAGGAATTCCGCGCCGCGCCCCTCACCACCATCTCCGGACCCTCCGCCACCTCCGATATCGAGATGACCCGCGTCAAGGGCGTTCATGGCCCCAGAACGCTGGACGTGGTGCTGGTCTCGTAGCCTTCGTGGCGCGCGCATTCGCGCGTCAAGCGCCGGCATTCGTGCCGACGTTCCTCTGCGGCTGTGGTGCGATGGCCTCTCCCGCGGGTGCTATGCTTTTAACCTATGCGACGCCGCCTTCTGCTTCTTTCTTGCCTGTTGCCGATTGCCTCGGCCCAAAATTTCACGCCCGACCATTACGCCGGTCTCGAATGGCGGATGATCGGCCCGTTCCGCGGCGGCCGGACGGTGGGCGCGGCGGGCATCGCTGATCAGCCCAACGTCTTTTACATTGGCGTTAACAACGGCGGCATCTGGAAGACGGACGACGCCGGACGAACCTGGGCGCCAGTGTTCGACTCGCAACCTACCGGATCGATCGGCGCCGTGGCCCTCGCGCCTTCCGATCCCGACGTAGTCTACGCAGGCAGCGGAGAGGGCTTGCACCGGCCCGATCTCTCCGTCGGCGACGGCATGTACAAGAGCACCGACGCGGGCAAGACCTGGCGGCACATCGGCCTCGGCGACGCGCAGCAGATCCCCGCCATTCTTGTCGATCCGCACGATCCCGCCCGCGTCTTCGTCGCCGTTCTCGGCCATCCTTACGGGCCGAATCCGGAACGCGGCGTCTATCGGACGCTCGATGGCGGCGCGACCTGGCAAAAGGTGCTTTACAAGAACGAGCTGACCGGCGCCGTGGACCTTGCCTTCGACCCGCGCAATCCGCGGCATGTCTACGCCGTGCTGTGGCAAGCGCAGGAGGGCCCGTGGGAGAACGGGAGCTTCTCCGGCCCCGCCAGCGGTCTGTTTCAATCCACCGATGGCGGCGACACCTGGGAGCAACTCACCGGTGGCTTGCCCACCTTCGCTGAGGGCTTGGGCCGCATCGGCATCGCGATTGCGCCCAGCGATCCAAACCGCATGTACGCGCTGGTGGAGGCCAACCGCGACTCTGGAGGCCTGTACCGCTCCGATGACGCCGGCGCCCACTGGAAGCGGGTGAACTCGGAGCACCGGATTTACGGCCGCGGCGACGATTTCGCGTGCGTGCGCGTCGATCCCCTTCACCCCGACGTGATTTACGTCGCGAACACCTCGACCTACCGTTCCACCGACGCCGGACAAACCTTCGTCGCTATCAAGGGAGCGCCGGGCGGTGACGACTATCACACCATCTGGATCAACCCGCAGCATCCCGAGATCATTCTGCTGGCGACCGACCAGGGCGCCACCATCAGCGTCAATTACGGCCGCACCTGGAGCTCGTGGTACAACCAGCCGACCGCGCAGTTCTACCACGTCATCACCGACCACCAGTTTCCCTATTGGGTGTACGGCGGGCAGCAGGAGAGCGGGTCCGCGGGCGTGGCCAGCCGCGGCAATGACGGCCAGATCACTTTCCGCGAATGGCACCCGGTGGGCGCCGAGGAGTACGCCTACATCGCGCCCGATCCGCTCGACCCCAACATTGTTTACGGAGGCGCGATCCACAGCGTGTCGCGCTTCCATCGCGACACAGGCGTAGTCGAATCGGTCACGCCCAAGGGTAACTACCGATATGTCCGCACCATGCCGCTGCTGTTTTCCGAGGTGGATCCTCACCTGCTCTTTTTCGGCACGCAGATGGTGCTCAAGACCACCGACGGCGGTCGGACGTGGCAGGCCATCAGTCCCGATCTTTCGCGCGAATCGTATGCGCTGCCGGCGAGCGTGGAATCGTACCGGGAAGCGGCCGCGAAGCAGGCCACGCAGCGCGGCGTGGTCTACGCCATCGCTCCTTCGCGCCGCAACGTGGATGTGATCTGGGCGGGCACCGACGACGGCTTGATCCACCTCACGCGCGATGGCGGCAAGACCTGGAAAGACGTGACGCCGCCCGTGCTGACGCCGTGGAGCAAGGTGTCGCAGCTCGACGCTTCCCACTTCGATGACGATACGGCCTATGCCGCCATCAATTGCATACGCCTCGACGACATGCGGCCCCACATCTATCGAACCCACGATGGCGGGGCCACGTGGAAGGAAATCGTGCGCGGGCTTCCGCAAGGCCCAGTCAACGCCGTGCGCGAAGACCCCGTGCGCCGCGGCCTGCTGTTCGCCGCCACCGAGGAGGCGGTCTTCGTTTCCTTCAACGACGGCGAAGACTGGCAGCCGCTGCGCCTGAACATGCCCGCCACTTCCATTCGCGACCTGGTGATCCACGACGACGACGTAGTGGTGGGAACGCACGGGCGCGGCTTCTGGGTTCTGGATGACATCTCTCCGTTGCGCCAGTTGACCGGCGAGATTGCCGCCGCCGATGCGCACCTGTTCGCGCCCCGCGTCACTTTCCGCCTGCCGCGCGACACCAATACCGATACGCCGCTTCCGCCGGAAGAGCCGGCAGGCAAGAATCCGCCGGATGGCGCCATCCTGTATTACTGGCTGAAGGCGGCCGCCGGCGCGCCGGTGACGCTCGAAATTCTGGACAGCACCGGCCGCGCGGTGCGCAGCTTTTCCAGCGACGATAAGCCCACCGCGCCCAGTCCCACGCTCGATGTGCCGCTGTATTGGTTGCGGCCGTTCCAACCGCTTTCGGCCGCGGCCGGCATGCACCGCTTCGTATGGGACCTGCACGCCGCGCCGCCGGAAGCCGGTTTTCGCGAGGGCCCGCCGATCTCCGCCATCGACCACGACACGCCCGAGCGGCAAGGCGCCTGGCTGCCGCCCGGCGTTTATATGGTGAAGCTGACAGTCGATGGCCGCAGTTATACGCAGCCGCTCGTAGTCAAGCCGGATCCGCGAGGTCGTTGATCACGAACCCGGTCAGCGGCTTTGCCTGACCAGAAGCTGGGAGAAATGCGCCGCAAGCGGGTGTAGCTGGCTGAAGCCTGCCCCGCCATTTACACGTCGCAAATGGCTACCGCTTGTTTCAGGCTGGCGACGGGGTCGCGGCCGGGCGCGGGCGTGTACTCATGGGCAATGTATCCCGTGAAGCCCAGATCCGCGATGGCTTGCGCGATGAATCGGTAATTGAGCTCCTGCGTTTCATCGATTTCGTGCCGGCCCGGATTGCCGCCGGTGTGGAAGTGGCCGATCCACTGGTAGTAGTCGCGGATGTTGCGCACGATATCGCCGTCCATGATCTGGGCATGATAGATGTCGAACAGGATTTTCACCCGCGGCGAGTTGATCCGCTGCATCACGTCCACGCCCCAGGCGATGTGGTCGAACATGTAGTCCTTGTGGTTGACCTTGCTGTTCAGCAACTCCATGCAGATGTTGACGCCTTTGTCTTCGGCGTGCGCTTTGACGCGGTTCAGGAAAGCCACGCAGTTGTCGGCGCCCACAGTGTCGGCCATGCCCTTGCGGTTGCCACTGAAGGTGATGATGCTCGGCACGCCGTTTGCCGCGGCGTCATCGAGCGCCTGGTGGATCGCCCTCTCGAGCGCCGCGTGATTTTCGGTGCGGTTGAGCGCGTTCGCAATGGTGCCGCCCGGTCCCGGCGGCCACATGGTGGGAACCAGGCCGTACTTCTTCAGCATCGGCCACTGTTCGGGCCCTTCCAGGTCGTAGCCCTTCAGGCCCAGGCGCGCGGCGGTGCGGCAGGTATCTTCGAAGCTCATGTCCCGCGCGAACACGCCGCGCGTGACGCATTGTTTGAGCCGGCCCTGGCGGGGCGCGGGCGCCTGTGCAGCCGCGGCCGCGAGTGCTACCGCGGGCAAGAAATCTCTGCGGAGCATCGGAAGCATCCCAGAACAAGAGCTTAGCGTGAATCGCTCGGTGGCAGCGAACTTGAGTCTTGTCTAATGCAGGATGAGCCTGAAGGTGAGCCTGTTTCTAACACAGGATGAGCCTGGAGGAGGGTGTGCGCATGCTGGGGGTTGATCATCAGCATGCAGGATGCAGAGGAATTGAGCC
>JBAVYH010000025.1:0-13185 GCA_049698695.1 Bryobacteraceae bacterium
CCCCGAAGCGCCGCCGCCGGACCCGCACAGCACCGTCCGCCGGTTCGCCGCATCGGGCCGCATCGTTCTTCTGCCCGAGCACATGTTCGATTCGCTCGAGCGCCCCGAGCTGTTCGGCGACGCGCTCCACCTCAATGAAGAAGGCGGCTACCAGTTTTCGATGATGCTGGCCGGCGAAGTGGGCCGCGTGCTCGCCTCCGCGCCGGGGGGCCGCTGATGCTTTTCCACACGCCGCAGTTCTTCGCGTTCTTCGTGGTGGTGCTGGTGCTGTTCTACACGCTGCCGCGGCCGGCCAGACGCTGGATTCTGCTCGCCGCCAGCTATTACTTCTACATGTGTTGGAACGCGAAATTCGTATTGTTGATCATCGTCCTCACCGGCATCGATTACACCGCCGCCATGTGGATGCGTCGCCTCCCCGCCGGCGGCAAGCGCAAGGCCGCGTTGGTGATGAGCCTGTCCGCCAACCTCGGTTTTCTGGGCTTCTTCAAGTACTACAATTTCCTGGCCGGCAACCTGGCGTGGGTGCTGGCCCGGCCGCTGGATGCGTTCGCGTTGCACATCATCCTGCCGATGGGCATCAGCTTCCACACGTTTCAGAGCATGTCCTACGTAATCGATGTCTACCGCGGCGAGCAGGAAGTCATCACCGATATCGTCGATTACGCCCTCTACATCGCGTTCTTCCCGCAAATGGTGGCCGGCCCCATCGTGCGCGCGCGGCATTTCTTCGCCGATCTGTACCATTGGCGCGCTCCGGACGCGCGGGAGATTCTGCGAGGCACGCTGCTGGTGGTCTTCGGGCTGCTCAAGAAGCTTGCCATTGCCGACCAGTTCGCACGCCTCGCCGACGCTTTCTTTCGCGATCCCGCCGCGCATCCCGGCTACCTGGCGGCCTGGAGTGGCGTGCTTGCGTTTTCGCTCCAGATCTTTTTCGATTTCTCCGGCTACACCGATATGGCCATCGGCCTGGCGCAGATCCTGGGCTTTCATTTTCCCGAGAACTTCCGCCGGCCGTACCTGGCGCGCAGCATCACCGAGTTCTGGCGCCGCTGGCACATTTCGCTCTCCACCTGGCTGCGCGATTACCTGTATATTCCGCTCGGCGGCAATCGCCACGGCCGCTGGCACACCTACCGCAACCTGATGCTGACCATGCTGCTCGGCGGCCTGTGGCACGGCGCGAGCTGGAACTTCGTCATTTGGGGCGGCTATCACGGCGCGCTGCTGGCCATCGAGCGCCTGCTCGGCATCCGCGAGCACAAGCAGTGGTCGCTCTTCGATCCGTTGCGCGTGGCATTCACGTTCGGACTCGCCTCCATCAGTTGGGTATTCTTCCGCGCCGCGACCCTCCGCGACAGCATTTATATTCTGGGCCGCCTCTTCACCGGCCCGCACGGCCACATCCTTTGGTGGCACTGGCAGCTCTGGTTCGTGCTGGCGGCGCTGCTGCTGGCCGTGCTCGAAGAGAGCTGGGGCTGGTTTGAGCGTCTGCCCGATGCGCCGGCCTGGGCCTACGCTTCGGCCATCGCCGTGTTCCTGTTCTGCCTGGAGCTGATCGGCTTCGCCGGCCGCGCGGTGCCGTTCGTCTACTTTCAGTTCTGACGACGATTGCACGGCGCTGTTATGGAACCGCTCCAGTGGGTCCTAACAGGAAATGCCCGCGCGGCTGCGGTAGAGAGTGGGATCGATCACGGCTGCCATCTTCGCTACGTCAAGTCCGCCGCCCAGAAACTTGTTCAGTTTCCCGGCAGTCGCGAGCGGATCGGAAATGGCGTCGCTGTGCTCTATCACCAGCAGTTGCGTACCCGGGCGGCGCGCAAGCATCGCTTTCGCGCGGCCCAGTGTTCGCGCGTATTCGTTCTTCAGCATCCGCCGGCGTTCCGGCGTCGCCGCCAGCGGCTGGTTGCGGCGTACCAGCATACGCTGCTGCGAATCAAGGACCTCATCGAGATCGCGCTCATTGAGAATGACGCGGCAGGCCAGACCCGGTGGCAAGGCGGCCAGCAGTGGAGCGACAATCTTGACGGCTCTTCCCCGCCCCTCGAACAGCCACTTCGAATCTTTCAGCAGGTTTTTCACTGGCTCAAATTCGAGATAACCGCGCGGATTGTCTTCATCCGCTTCGCGCGATCCGTCCGCAAGGACGCCCATGCCACCCGCGGCCAGCATCTGCATCAGCATGGAGGTGCCCGACCGCGGCAAGCCGGTCACCACCACAAGGGATTCATCGAGCGGCGGCATCTCCCCCGTCTTGTCCGCGAAGCGCGCATCGGGCGCGGCGGAAACGGCGGCAGCGCTTTCCCCTCTTTCCACCAGCGGCGGGCGCGGCGGACGCGTGGCCCTGCGGCTCCTCATGCGGCGCGCAAGGCGGCGGTGTTCGAGCGCGGATTCAGCGTCACCCAGGTGTTCTTCCAACAAGGCGGCGAGCCGAACGTGCGCTTCCGGAAAATTCGGATTGAACGAAATGGCCGCGCGGAACGCTGCGGCAGCCCGCTCGTGTTCCTTCATTCCCGCCAGCGCGCGCCCCAGCAGGAAATGAGCGAGGGGATAGTCATAATTCCTCTGCAGCGCATCCAGAGCCGCATGCGCGGCAACGCTGAACTTCTTTTGCCGCAGAGCCAATCGGCACACGCCGATATGGGCGTGCGCGTTATCGGGATCGATCGCCAGCGCCTTTTCGTAGACCTGCTGCGCGTCGCGCCATCGGCGCAGGCGCAGATACAGATCGGCGGTCTGCAGGAGCAGGCCCGGACGCACCAGGTGCTCTTCCGTCACCCCTTCGAGCACCGCCAGCGCTTCGGCGTAGTGTTTCTCCGCCGTCAATACCTGCGCTTTCAGGTATTCGACCACGAGCGGCTGGTAGCGCGCGAGATTACGCCAGCGCGCCAACTCGCGCCGCTCATCCTCGCTCAGCAGCGACTCGGGTTCGGCCTCGGCCTGTCCCCTCTCGCGCGCCCGTTCGACGGCGGCCTTGCGCAACGCCTCGATCTTCGTCTTCGCCTCCTCGAACAGCGCCCGGCGTCGGCCGGCAAGGTCGTCGACGAGGCGGCGCATCTCCTCGCGGATCCCCAGCGCCTGGCAGGAAACGAACAGCCGCACGGCGAAGCGCTGCTCCTCGGGATCGGCTGCGCAGAGCTCGGTGAAAATCCGGTGCGCTTCGATGTGCCTGCCGGCGTCCTGGTAAGCTTCGCCGAGGTTATATCGCAGCTCGCGTATCGTCATCTCCACCGCTATTTCGCGATTCTCATCCGGCCGTTCGATGTACCCGAGCGCGATCATCTGTTCCAGCGCCTCGTGCGCCGCCACCGCATCCAGGCGCGTGTGCGGCGGATGGCGTCCATCCGCGCCCGGAACTTCTTCCCAGGTGGGGACGAAAACAACCTCCGGCGGCTTCACGAAGGCCCGCGAAAGCACTTTGCCGTCCATGTCCTCGCCTACCGGCAGCCCGTAAAGGGTCAGGATTGTGGGCGCGACGTCAAGCACCGACGCTCCTTGCAGCACCTCGCCTCTCTTCATGCCGGGGCCGCCGATGGCGAGGATGCCAAAATCGCGATGCTCGATCGCAGGCCCGGCGGGGATGTCGGGAATGGATGAGGGGCGCAGGTGATCCGGATGGAAACCGTGATCCGACATGAGAATGACGGTGGCGCCTTCGCCGGCTTTCTCCACCAGGGTTCCCAACATCTGATCGTGGAACTGGTACGCCATCGAGACCACGTTGTGGTACAGCTCGAAGTCGCGCTGCCCGATCCACGACTGCCGCGGTGGATGGTACTTCATAAACCCGTGGCAGAAGTGATCGATCGCGTCATAGTAGACGGCGAAGAAATCCCACGGCTGGTTGTCGATCAGCCACAGCGCGGCGGATTGCATGCTCCTGCATTCCGAGAGCGTCCGCAGGAACAGCGCCAGGCGCTTGTCCTTGTCCTGATCGATCTCCCTGGCAAGCGGAATAAACGGCTCCACCATCTGCGGCACCACGAGGTCGGGATGCAAGCGCAGACGGGCGAGCGTCTCAGCCAGTTCCGGCGGATGAACCGCATTCGCCGGCAACGGCCAGCCTTTGTCGAGAGGCCCGCCGGCGCGGTGGTAACGGTCGGAGACCATCACGCCGTTGATCGGCTCGGCGGGATGGCTGGGCCACCAGCCGATCACGACGCTGCGCAGATCGTTCTGACTGAGAATGTTCCACAGCGCTTTCGATGTTCGCGAGAGGTTCGTGACCGGCTGCACACCGCGTCCGTCCGGCGTTGGCTCGGAGAAGCCGTGGATGCCATGCTGGAACGGCCGCTTTCCGGTGGCGATGGAAGTCCACAGCATCGGCGAGAGCGGCGGATGGAGCGTGGCGATCTGCCCCATGGCGCCGTTTTCCACGAGGCGCTGAATGTTGGGCATTTTGCCCGCGGCCCTGAGCGGATCGATGACCTTCCAATCTGCGGCATCCCACCCGACCAGGAGAACTTTGCGCGAAGCCATGGAGCGGACACGCGGCGCGAGCCGCGCGCACTTTGAATTATACGCCGCTCAACGCTGCGGCACGATGCAGGCGTTCCCACCGCCAGGCTGAACGACCGAGGCCGGCGCGTCTGTAACTGACGAGCTCCGTTGCCGGAAGGGGCTTCGTTTTCTGTGTGCATAATAATATAGGTTCACTATATGCTGCCGGCGGAAGCACGCCGCATGAGGCCGGAGTTGGCTTGGTTCACTCCGATGGCCGCGCTGGCGCTTCTCTGGCAGCCGTGTCGAGCGTCCGCAGCCCGCCTGGTTTTTTCGGGGAGCCTGGAGCGCGCAGGGCACGAATCGATCTCAGTGCGGCTCGCCGATCGCAGGGTGATTGACGCCTTGCTCCCGAACATAGGCCCTCTGGCAGCGGTCGCCATCGCCGCTGAGTACAAAATGGGCGACCAGGTGAGAATCACCTGCAAGCCAATCCCGCCGGTTTGGGAAGAGGATACCTCCAGGTTCCAATCCCTGGAACTAACCAAGCTTCAGCTTTTGTCGCGGCCCTCGCCGGAGGAGCTGTCCATAATGCCCGAATTTCCTTCATGGTCCGGAGAGGTAAACCTTCTGGGGCGCCCCAACGCGGCCGTTTCCACGCCGGGTTGGGGACTCACAGACGCGCCGCCGATCATGGCCGGCGGTTCGGATTCCACAGCCCGCAGGAAACTGGAACACGCGCGCGAGGTCAACTTGCAGTACGCCTCGAATCTGCCCGACTATGTGGCGGATGAAACGGCGAAGCGATACACCGGCCATGGCAGGCCGCCGGAATGGCGCTATCTGGACACCATCGAGACCGAAATCGCCGTCAGCGGGAGCCGCGCAGTCCGGCGGCATATCCGCAGGAACGGCAGCCCATGGGAACAGCCCTTTCAGGCGCTTCCGGGCTTCAAGTGGTACGGTGGCTTCGGCACCGAGATTCGACCGCTGTTCAACACGCAGTGTCCTACCACCATTGAATACCAGGGGCGCGCGGAGGTGCGCGGGAAGCAGTTACTGGAATACCGGTTCAGTTCGCCGCCGGATGGATGCTTCGCCCCCTTCTATGTCGAGTACCAACGATACAATCCCGCGCGCACCGGGCACGTCTTCATCGACGATCCCGGCGGCAACGTAATCCAGTTGGGCGAAGAAGCCAGCGGATTCCCCGCGGCGTTCGAGATTGTTCAAAGGAAGGAAGAGGTTTCGTGGGACTACGTAAGAATCGGCGGCACTGACCATTTGCTTCCGGTCGCGGCTAGTTTCGTGGTTCTCTTTTCCTCCGGTACCTGGTGGCGGGTGGAGGTGCAGTACACCAATCACCGGCACTTCGAGGCCTCGACAAACATCACGTTTCATTAAAGGGAGGCCGGACCGGCGCCCGGCAACGGCAACGCGCCTGTGGACGCCGCACGCCGGGCACCGCTCGGAATTCGATCGGGTTGGTTTATGGCGAGGAAACGAACTTCTCGATGACAAATACAAAATGCTGCTGCCGCCGTTTGAGTGTTGTCAGGACGGGGAAACTCATTCGTCTGACGTCTTCGACAGCCGCCGGGCTGTTCGGATCCGACGGCTGTAACGAGTGGGCCTCGACGAGTTGTCCCGATGCCGTAACGAGGCCAAACACACAAACCGGGTAGACTGTTACATTCGAACTGAACGGACCCCGTCTGGCAAAGCGCGAGATCTTAAGCGCGCCCCCCATCGCGATTGCCGGTCCTCGCGCCTTCATCGCGTCGGTGGGAACAAACAGGCTCGGATCGGCTGCGGAAAGCTCCTTCAGGCTGTCAACCGAGATCTGCGATACGATTTTGCCGGCTTCGGTCACGGTCACCTTTCGCGGCATCACGCAACTTCCAAGCTGTGGCGCGTTCGAGTAATCGTAGGCGTAATAGCGACCGGGTACTTGTGAGTGCACCCGAAGCAAGCCGGATTGTGGATCGATGCACTCCTCGCTTTCCTCCCAGCGCCGCCCGGGTGTCACAGTCGGGGCGCTTCTGGAACCGGAGAGTAAGATGCAGGTAACTGGTGCACCGTTGAAGGTAGCTGCCGACGTCCGGATCAAGTCGCGATCGGCGTTCGCCAAAGACGGAAGCGGGTCGAGCAAGGCCGCCCGCGCTTCCTGCAAGCGCAGTGGAATGATGTTCGCCGTCCCGTCTCCGTAAGACGTCTTGTTCGCAAAGATCTGAGTAGTGGTGTATCCGGCCGCGGCTTGCGCCGTCCAGCGGAGCCCTTGCTGGGGATCGAACACATCCTCCATTTGCCAGGCGCCGTCGTAATCGGTTGCACCACCGGAGCTCGCCGTAAAGCTGACTTTGAGATCGTACGCGCGTCCCGCGCTTTGCAAGGCGTAGCTCTGGCGCGCGCGGCCAAGGAGCTGAAGAATCGCTTCGCGACCCGCGGACGCGTCGGCGAGCTGGATCTGACCGGTAGCCAACTCGAGAGGATCGCCCGGTATGGCCGCTATCCTCGGCGCGCTTTGGGCAAACGCCGCAAGCGATAATCCACCTGCCGCGATCAACCCCACAACCTCCTTGGAGACCATCGAATTGACCCTCCCGAACAGTTCTATCTCGCCCGTAAGACGGCGCTCAATCGGCAACCGCGCATTGAGCAGCTCCTAGCTCCAGGTCAGCCTCGGCTCGTATAGCCTCGCTCCAGGCGCGTTTCGCAGTGCCGCTGACCCGCCTCCTGAGCCGCCGCCCGAGCCGCCTCCTGAGCCGCCGCCCGAGCCGCCACCGCCTCCGCCGCTCGACCCGCCACCGACTCCGCCGCCCGACCCGCCGCCGAATCCGTTCCCGGATCCGCCACCGAATCCGCCGGTTGGTCCGCCTCCCGACCCGCCCCCGCTCCAGCTATAACCGCCGCCAATAAGCTGCAGCGAAAACAACGCGCTCGCTTGAGTCTGCATACCGCCGACGACCGCCAGAATGGGAACGTCTCCTTCGCCAAGGCCAGGTGGAACGATCAGGTTGATCTGATACAGGCCAGCGCTTGACAGCCCGACGAAAGACGGCCGGACGAAGGTGTCATTGATGTAAAGGCTGAACGCGTTGTTAACGGGCGCTGCACCAAGGAACGCCTTTCCGGCCGGAACGGCGGGAGTAGTAGGCCCAAACCCGACGCCAAAAAGTTCGATGATGTCGCCTGCCTGCGCGGCCACCGTGGGATAGCCCAGGGAATTCCCGGTCGGGCCCAGGATATCGTAGGTTCCGCCCCCGTAGGCTCCCGAACCGTCCTGCCTGACAATGATTCCAGCCACATGCCGTGCATCCAGCAGGTCGAATGATGGCGCAAACTGGCCCAGAGTCACAGTGGATGTGGCTACGCCGCCGGCAGTGGTCACCACTACGGATACCTGGCCGGTCGCGGTGTCATCCGGCGCCTGCAAGTTGATCTGCCCGGGGCTGACAAACATGAGAAACGCATCCTTGCCATTGATCTGCACACTGGTGCCGCCCAGCTCCGTGGGAAAATCGCTGTTCCAAATGGCGGCTGCGCCGGCAAGGTTGGTGCCGTAGATGGAGACCCATTCGCCTGGCTCAATGACGCCGACGGTGGAGCAAATAGGAACGATGCCGCCGGGCGGAATGGACGGGGGCTGCGCCTGGTGCGCGTAGCCGGTTGCCACGGCCGCGCCATGGAACAATCCTGGTGCGGAATCCTGCCTGGCCATGGCTAATCTGAGGGCATTGATCAATGGCACATTCTTAGAGCTGGTGAAATGTTGTTTGGCGATGCGGACACTGGCGGCGCGCTCCACCGCGATGTCCGGAATGCCGCTGCCAATAATCGCCGCCGAGGCGCCGGTCACCATCGCCATAGCCGCACCGGTGACCGCTGCATAGATCTGCCAGTTCTCCGCACTGCGCTCCAGCACCTCTCTCAGCGACGAGGGGCGGAGGGTGGCGAAGTAAGCCTCCAGGCGGCGGTCGAGGTCGCGTTTTCGCGCCGCGCGCATAAGTTGTCGGCTCTCATAAGTGAGAGAGCTGTCTTCAACTTAAGCTTACGCTTGCCCATCGAGACAGCCAATAGCGCTTTCGGGCTAGTCCCATGCGCCTGGATACAGGGAACGGTTCGCGTTAGCGCGTGTTCCGCAAACCGGCGTCAGATCCAGGGAATCAGACGAACCAGCCCGTAACACACCAGGCAGATACCGAAGTCGACCACCACTCCCCAATCGATCTGGTAGATCTGGTGCTGCGCGAGCGGTGGCAGGTATCGCCAGGCAGCGTAGTAAATCAGATTCCCGGCCAGCACCGCAAGCAGGGACCGCCGGAACTGCCGTTTCATGTCGTCCGCTTCTCCCGCCGGATCCGCCGGCCATTCAACCGGTCTGCCGCTGCCGACCCGTTACCGCAACGCGGCCGGTGTGATGCGTCAACGACGCCGACGCACAATGAGCAGGGTCATATCGTCGACTGGCGGACGCGTTTGGCGAAACCGGGCAACATCCCGCAGGACGCTGTCAGCCATGGCGTCCGCACCTTGCTCCAAGCAATCCCGGAGTGAACCGATCAAGCGTTCTTCTCGATACTCGTCACCTGACGGATCTTGCGCCTCCGTGATGCCGTCGGAATATAACACGAGACTCTCGCCGGCACCGAGGCTGATGTGCCGTACCGTGTATTGCCCGCCGCAGAAGAGGCCCAGCGGCAAGCCGGTTGAATCCAATCGCCGGGTTGCGTCTCGCTGTAAGAGCAACGGCGTGCAGTGGCCCGCGTTACAGACTTCCACTCCGTCTGCGGTTGCCCGGCCACACACCAGAGTTGCGTAGTGGGCCGGGGCGGTGCTCTCGCAGAAGAGCCGGTTGGCGCGCGAAACCACATCGGCGAGCGATAGGTGCAGCGATAGTAAACTGCGGAAGATCGCGCTGAGGTGTGTCATCAGCAACGAGGCCGCCACTCCTTTGCCAGCAACGTCACCGACGGCGAAAAACAGCGATTTGCCATCGTCCAGAACGATCAGTTCGCAGTAATCGCCGCCTACTGCACCGACGGGCTCATAACGGTACTGCGTGTCCCAACCCTCCAAGGCGATGTCCCTGGGAGGCAGGAGGTTTGACTGGATTTGCGTCGCCAACTCAAGGTCCTGCTGATGCGCCAGCATCTCCGCTTGACTGAGGTGGTCCAGGCAAAATCGGACCAGAGGATTACGCTCCAGGCGGTCCGCCTCGATCGTATCGTGGCAAGCCTCGCAGAGGCCGTACGTACCGGTGTCGATTCTTCGCAGAGCGGAGTCGATTTCCGCGATGAGATCGCTGAGATAGGCAGCGGAAACGGTGGTGGCAGCCGCCTGCAGTCGAGTGCGCCGTTCGAGAAGCTGAGGCCGGAATGTGTGACTGGTGGACGGGGAAGCCGAATCCATTTTGAAAGTCCTCCCGAACCCCCATATTGTCCCGCATCGGATGTTCGGCGTCCAAGGCCGCTTACGTGTTGAGCACAACGATCGTCGCCCGGGTTCCGCGGGGCCTCACAGTCGCGGCTCGGATGCGCGTTCGGAGCCGCGACTGTCTGGGAGCGGGGAGCCAGAGGCGCCTACAGTGATGCTGGTGAGGTGACCGCCGGCGCGTGGCGCGCACCCGGAGAGCGCACGCCTTAGCCATCGCCGTGTTCCCGTTCTGCCTGGAGCTGATCGGCTTCACCGGCCGCGCGGTGCCGTTCGTGTATTTTCAGTTTTAAGAGCCAACTAAAGGGCGGGGCCCGGAAGGTCTGAAATGGGGCAAATTGCCCCATTTCTTGAAGGTGCTCCTCAATGCAATCAAATACTTAGCCGTCTTCCGTGGGGCAAATTGCCCCACGAACCGTTAATCACCGAAGCGAGATACTGCATCCGATCCGATTATCACGCGTGGGCGATTGGGATGGTCCTTAAGAGCCGGCCGGACCGGGCATAAGCAGTTGGCCCGCCGTGAGTTAAGAAAGTGCAGCGGGTTGTGATTGCACCTTGGCGGAGCTTGGGGCGTTTCTCAGTCCTAATCTCCCAAACGCCCATATATGGCCCACTGTCCGAGTGGAGCGTATTCCGCTCGGAGCATCCCCGAAGCCGAAGACTTTTGGTCTATGGAATCCCGGTGTAAACGGCGCAAAGCGATCCAGTCGACCGCCCTAGATCTCTCCGTCTAATACGTAAAAAGGTACGCCACCTTGACCGCGCCTTGCTTCACATTCCAAGCCAGTGACTGATGGCGATGCCAATTTGGGTTGTGAAATGTCTGGCCGTACCGCGGTGATGTCACCAGAACAAATGTCATCAGTCCCAACGACAGGATAAGGCCGCCGACCTCGTCCGAGCCGTCGGTCAGCTGAATCGTGCCAAACGACAACCCTCCAGGCCTCAGTTTCTGTCCTATGAATGTTTCCACGTACAACCCAAATGGGCTAGGCAGCGACTCCTTCCCCAGAAGGCAGCCCAGGAGGCGTGTGTCCAAGGCGCTCCGCTGAATGTTCTGCCCGGATCGGCTACGTATCTTCTTGGCCGCGACCAGTCCACAGTACACCTTAATCATCCATCTCTCGATGTCTAGCCCCGACGATATATGGAAGGAAGTTCCGCCCCTTCCCGATGCGGTAGCCTCACAGTCTCTCGCGAGGGCCTCAATCCCCAAGAATGCAAGACTAGCGGCAGTATCGAGTACCGACAACGCAGAGTTGTGAGCATCGCATAATACCTTGGCACAAAAGCTATCTATCCCAATTTCTACTTCCTCTCGGCCGCCAAAGAAGTGGCCCGCACCTTCGAATCGCAGCAGGCCTGTCGTAATCTTCTCGAGGATACTCCTGGAAACGAAGTGTTCGTTGGTGATTTGTGGGCTGCAGCGCCCTACTGGAGACAGGTAGCACCGATGATTCGTCAATGAGGCCCCGCTGACATTGATTTCACCGGCGGCGGTTCTCTCCCATTGCCCGCCCCCTCGCCAGCAACACTCGTACGATTTTTTCTGAGAGCCGCACGGGCACTCCTTGTTAAAGAAACCTCTAGTCCACAAAATTGGTCTCGATTTCAAGGTCAAGCCTGCTTAACATTCGGCAACAAATCGCTTTGGGTGGCCGCTCTATACACTATACTGACGTCTCGATCCGAACCGATATCCACGGGCCGCCGAGCGCGCAACCGTGGGCGCTGGCGAGGCGGGCGGTGCGTAACGCAGCGACGAGTTCAATACTTCTCTTTCGAGAACAGTTTCCAGTCCGTCTGGACTCGTTCCTCGTGATCCAGCCAACAGAAGTCAGGCGCTGTCGAGAACACGTAGTCACCTGCGTTCAGGAGCGAAAGTGTATTCAGCTTCGCAACGAACTTTCGATTGACGAGTTGCCGCCTGATCGGACGCTGAGTGCCCCACAATGCAACATGCCGGCTGACCGTGTAGCTTACCAGTTCTGCATCCGAGAACCCGGCCACGCCCTTTGGTCCCTCAAGGATTACCGGATTGTCGCTGCCGGCAAAACTCCCGCTGGTGCTAATGAGCGGGCTCCAGTACCGCTTGCTCAATCCGGGAAGAATGCTCCGCACCGACTCGAAGGCCCTCACCATATACCAGTCAGTGGGAGCGGTCAGCGTGTAAGCCTTGGCGGCATGGAATTCCTTCATGCGCTCGTAATCGGCCCCAGGCGCGTCCGGATCCATGCCAGCCTTCACCAGCGCCTTTCTCCACGTCTCCGGGGTTTTGAGTTCCGCTCCGATTTGCGCATATGACATCTTGTCGAAGACACCGAGAATGAACGGCCGGAATGCTGGCAAGCGGGACCACTGGATGGCGATGAAAAGTAACAGCGGCTGCATCTCTTCGACCATAGGACCGCGCCGGTCCGCCTCCATTTTCCTCAGGATCGGCGCAATTTCCATTTCGATGTCTGAAAGTGCTTTCTCTACCCGCACCGGGTCGGTCGTCTGCGCATCCTCCAGACGGTAAAAATCCTTGATGAATCCGACTGCGTTAGGTGACGCTGCCCGTTGCTTTCGGCGCTTCAAATCCGTGACAAAGAGCGTCCCATCGCTCCTGCCGGTATCGGTGAACCCGGCCAGCCAGCATCGTGGGACGTAATGGTGCCTTCGCGGTTCGCCGTTAGCCGTTCCCGATGTGGTTCCAGTCATACTCCCACTTTTTCAGTAGGTTGTCCTGCATCCGTTTTGCAGCGGCCTTCGATGGACACGCGCAAGCGTGGTAGTAGATGTGCCACCCCTGCCTCAAATGCCATCTGATTTGGTCCGACAGGTGGGAGCCGTCACGCCCGTAGCAACTCATCCGTTTCTTTTCGTTGGCTGTTTCGCCAACATAGTGCCATTCAATGTTTCCACCTCTGGGGCCGCCAGTACCGATCTCGTAACAAGCCGGTCCCTGATGATCGAGGCTCGCGTCAAACCACTCGTTCTTGTAAGCCAGCAGGCGAGGCCACGTCCATCCCATAATTTGATTCTAATCCTGAAACATTTGGCCGTGATTGTGATTTTCGCGCACTCCTTCGGTAGCGCCTCCCTCTGCCGCCCCGTCCGTATAAGTCGGCTAGTCGTACAAGGCCTCGGATTGGGACCGAGAAGTCGGCTTCGCGGGTCTGAAATCAACCATCCGGTCTATCGCTAGTATAGTGTCTCATAGATAGCTTTACCTTTAGGTGGTCTTGGTTCATACTATAGGAGCGATGCCCCGTGCTCCCGCTGCTGCGCTGGTTGTCACCGCTGAAGAACGCGGCGAACTGGTGC
>JBAVYH010000026.1:0-14435 GCA_049698695.1 Bryobacteraceae bacterium
GGTTGCCTCCCGGCAGAGCCTTGTCCTCCGCTCCGTCCGTTTGAAGTGTACCCAGAGGGGCTCTTTTACGCAATGGTTGACCGAAAAAAGAGCTTGACGCGAGCAGCGCTTTCAGACACGAACCTTAACGCCCCACAGAACCGATTGCCCGCCGATTCCGGCTCACCGCATGCGGCAGGCATCGGCCTGCGCCATCGGCGGTTTGCAGACGAAGGCCCTGGCAAGCTTGTTGGAGACTACGCCGTTGACGCGGTATTCGTTAGGCGAATGCGGATTGGTGAGGGCGTTCGGGCGTTTGCTGGCGCGGCACTCATCGCCGGAGGAGCTCTGCGGTCGCGATCTCGCCCAAGCCTTGCCCCAACGGCCGTGCGCCAGTCCTTTCGATCCTCGCCTCAGCCATGAAGCCGCTGAAATAGTCGCCGATCCTCGGCTGGTTCGGCGAGCGACGGTCTGCCGTTCCGAGTAGCCCTTCGAGGTGCCCCAGGCCGGCCAGGTACTGCAAAAGGTCCGGCAAGCGGCTCGGTGCCAGATGGGCACGGTGTTCGAGCAGTCCCCATCCGCATTGTACGGCCCGGGATCGTCGGGTAACCGTTCGCCCGACACAAGTGCAGGGTTTGCATTGACCAGGTGGATACTTACCCGTGACAACCGATCCAAGGTCTTACGCTTCTGTCGAGAGTCGTGGACGAACTTGGCAGCTTCGTTAGCAACGTACGCAAATATTACTACCACGCAAGTAAACGACAATGGCCCTGCCCACATCTCAATACTCATTGGTACCTCCACAGGCTGCTTTGTACGCTTCGTCGATCGCTTGATCCAAATTGCCAAGCGCAAAGCGCTTCCCTTTCGCCGCCGGGAATGGAGCAGTTACGCATCGCCTTGGATACTGCGCCGGTGGTGACAAAATGGGCCGTCGAAGCCAGCGCCACAATAGCCAAGAGCAGGGTGTATTCGATCAAGTCCTGCCCTTGATCATCTTTCCAAAACGAAGTCAAGAACGACACCAGGTTTACTCCTCGGGCTCAAGATTATCGGCCCAAGGCAGCCCCGACAAGTTAACCAAGGTTAATCGAAGTTCCTGGCACTGTGCAGTACGTATATGCTTACCGAAGTAGATGGTAACTCGGGTCGATGCTGGGCCTCGCTGTGACGACGCGTGCCTACCACGGCCAGGCTGCCGTTGCGCGATGCTCGCGCCGGGTCCTAGTTGCTGGCAGGGACGGAAGGATTACCGCGCCTGTTGCAGGGCGGCACTGGCCAGATAGTTGCCGATAAATGGTAGTCAACGCCGCGCTCTCCGTTCGGCCGGCCCCCCACCCATGGAGTTCGTGGACCCCGAAGTGCTTTGATGCGCTACGTTGAAGGCATTAGCTTTCACGAGCTGAGACAGGGACAACCTTTTCGCTGCCAGACTCGTTGTGGGAGGCGATGGGCTCGGGCTGGCCCCGTTTCACTTCCGATCCAGAAAATCGAGGATAATCGGATTCAGCCACTCCGGCCGATCCCGAAATGTGCCGTGACCCACGCCGGGCAGGATGCAGAGTTGTGCACCCGGAATGCTGTGAAAAATCATGGCCGCCTCTTCCACGCTCGTAAAGTCGCGATCTCCGAAATCAGCAGTGCCGGCGCTGTGATCGTCGCCAACTCCGCCTTTGAGATGCCCCAGCCCGACTTTGACCACATCGCTTTGACCTTCTCAAAGAAAACGGACCAATGCCCAGGCCCGTCGGGAGAGACCCGCTCATACTCATCCCGAAACGCTTTCGGGATGCGGTCGGCGGAAAGGGTCAACATCGCTTTCTGCCCAAAAACAGGAGCGCCTGAACTGGTCCAATACGCTCCTGCGCTGCCCCAAAGTGCCGGAGTTCCGGGTCGCGCACCGGGCAGCGCTAAGCCGCAGGCTTCTGGCTGACTTCTTGCCTGGCGGAATGGTTGCCGATAATGATGATTACCATAGCCTATTTCTATAGCGAACGAGGGCACAAAGTATGGGTATTAGTACCCAATCAGTATGGGTAGGACTATCGGCTCAGCGGGACAGCACCACACAATTGAGGTGGACAAAGCAAGATCGCCGATCTAAAGGAACAAATCAACGATGATTGGCGTTGCGATAATCGGCGGGTTGGTTGCCGTGGTGCTGCTGTTCCACGAGCTATCACAGATCAAGTATATACTCTGCCAGATCCGGGACGAGGCGTACTTTGAGCGGACGGCGCACCTCCTTGCGACTGTGGATCCAGCCGGTGTCCCCGCCAAGCCCCAGCCGCGTAGAATCAAGGCTTAAATCAGGAGCTTGACAAAGGCCAGCCGCTGCTGGCTCCAGTGGACGTGAGCTTTCACAAGAGGAGTCAACAAACGGATGGCTCGTGAATAACAAATCCACCACGAATTTCCCTGGTCGTTGATGACGAATCGTCCGTTCGGGCTGACGTGAAAGCCATCCTGGAACGCGTCCGCGCCGCAGGCCGGTCGAACGCAGACTAGCTGGAGCGGCTCCCGGTGGGCTGAAAGTCTTCCTAAATCACAATCCCATTCTGCGCCAGCACCGTCAGAATCGGAACCTTGACCGGCACCCCGTCGGCCGCGGTTTGCGGCGGGGACACAGGCATCGCAAATGCCGTGGTGATGAAGCCCAGCCAGCGGGCCTGCTGCGTCGCGTTGGTGCCGTTCTTCGTGTCGATGTCGTAGCGGTCTTGCAGAGCCTGGCCTTTACTGGCCGTCGCCGCGGAGGCCGCGGTCAAATCCGCCTGGGCTGCGCCGGCATTCGCGTAGACTGTGGCTTTCAGCCGCATCAGCGATAGAAAAAAGTCTCGCCCCAACAGCGCCACAAGGTTGTAGTGTCCCTGCTCGTGCGCCAGCAGCCCGTCCTGGTAGGACTGCGGCCGCTTGAACACCCAGTTGGCAACCCAGCTCTGGTCGCGCCGGTACCGGATGTCCACGTGGATACTGTCACGGATGCTAATTCCGCCGCCTGCCGCATGGTCGAGCCCGAGGCCCTGATTCACAATCTCCACACCGATCTGCGCCCCGTGCGCCGTCGCGTTGGGGGCCGGCTCCGGTCTGTTTACACTGGGGAAATCGTGCCACGCTAAGGTCTTTAATAGGTTAGTCAGCCTGGATGGCATGCATCCTCCTCCGAATTGGCTCTCAGCCGGGATTTCCATTTTCGCTCCCGGCTTCCGGTTAGCGTATCACAAGCCGCCAACTCCTGATCCTCCGAACTACAGGTTTTTATCTGGCCGTCTTTTGGCTCCGCCAAGCGCCAATTGAGCCCTGCTGGGGTGTTGACCTCCCGAGCATCATCGTCACGTTGGAATCCGCGAACAAAGGCGTCGGATGACGCGACTAAATGGCGACTCCTTGCGGGATCGAGCAGGTGGGGCTCCGCGTGGGCCGATCGGCAAGGTGCTGAATGAGACGCCGGAAAACCGTCAAATGGCTCCCGATATTGAATATTAACGCTCGCGTCGAACGGGTGCCGTAGTCATCGCGTCGTGGCGGCTCGACAAGCGGTTCCTATGCGAGCACGCCGCTGGAAACAGAATCTACAGTACGTTTCACCGACAATATGGTGACGTCGTCTTCGTTGTGTGTCGGGTCCACTAAGCGTTTGAGACTAGACATCGTTGGTTTCGAACTGTCAGCCAAAGCATCGCGCAAACGGCTTTCGGGATCCTCTCCCTGAATTGAGTCGGTCAATCCATCGGTGAAGACGAGCAGCGTGCCACCACGAGGAATAATGGCTATACGCGCTTGGTACTCTGCCTCGCTAAACAATCCAAGCGGCATGCCGGTGGCTTCAAGCAATGTGGTTGGTCCGGAACCAAACACAATCGGGGCGTTGTGCCCGGCATTCACATAGGCGAGTTCTCCCGAATCGCGGCTCAGCGCGATGAACACTGCCGTCGCAAAGCGATCGCTCGGGGTGTAGCGGCCCAGGTGCTTGTTAATCTGCCCGCGCCAGCGCCAGAGGGTCCCCTTCCACATTCGCGATACTCCTTACCAGAGCCTGTATGTTTGCCGCCAGCAGGGCCGCCGGCATACCTTTCCCAGATACATCCCCTACTGCGATGAGCGTTCGGTTACGCGGTAGGGGACGGCATGCCGGGAACAAACTCTGCGTTACAGCCGTCGAATCCTGCTAAGGAGGGTGGATTATGTCCGTGTTCTGCCAGGCGGTCGTATACTTGCTCGTGGCTTTGCCTGCCGTCGCTCAGTCGCAAGCATTTGCAACGATCACCATAAAGCCTGCTCGCTCAGCCAACCCGCGCAACGCGCGCGTGCAAGTGTTGCCTAACGGTGACTTGATTGCGAGTGCTGTCCCTGTGATTACGCTTTTGAGTTACGCTTACGACGTGCCGGTCAACCCTTCGCCGCGTCTTTCCCTTCTTCCCGGCTGGACCCTTCGTGAGAAGTACGATTTCGAAGCGAAAGCGCCCGCCAACGCCATCCCTCCCAGTCTTGAGGACAGCGAAGTGCGACGCCGAATTCAGCAAATGATCCGCGGATTGCTCGCCGATCGTTTCAGACTCGTGATGCGGGTTGAGAATAAGACGATGTCAGTTTATGCTCTCACCGTAGCCTGCGGAGGTCCGAAGCTCCAGAAGTCGGCCATCGCCGAGAAGGACTGCACCTTCGATAGCGACCGGGGAGCTTGCCATAACTTTGTTGGCGGCTTGGGCCATCCCCTGAATGCAAAAGCCATAGATATGGACGACCTTGTCCATTACATTGGGAACTGGACGGATTTGCCAGTCGTGAACCGCACGGCGCTCAGGGGGCTGTTCACCGTAAACACGGAAGGCTGGGCCCCCATGCGGCTGCCCCCTCCGCCACCGAACGCCAACCCGGCCGTGAACCCCTTCGCCGGCCTTCCCACAATCTTCACGGTCCTGGGCAAACTCGGTCTCGAATTGAAGCGGCAAGAGGACATCTTGCCGGTCTACACCGTGGGGCGGATCGAGTGCCCGGCCGCCAACTGACGATCACGCTCTATTTACGCGTGGCTCAAGCAACCCCGCTCATTTTCGGCAACGTTTTCGAGTGGGAGCGTGCCGATGCAATAACTGGCCGAAACGTGGCAGTACCGCAGAAGTTGCCGCGTCCGAATTGTTCCTGGATGACGCCCTACTCGGAAACAGCGGGGCGGGCCGGCTTGCCGGCGGGTTGGCTTCCGATAATTCCAATCAACGCCCGCGCGGATCGGGCGCCGCGCTTGGCTGGACGCGGCGCACTCGACGGTTTGGCTTCGTCACGGTTCTCGTGATCATAGACGCACTTACATTGATATCATTCTGGAATGGGGACGCTTTGAAATGATGGAACGTATTGCAGAAACGTGGCCGAGTCCCAGGGCCAGGGTTACCGGTGTCGTTTATTTGCTTTACTTTCTGACGGCGGTAGGCGACGACGTCTTCGTTGGCCGGGGCAGGCTTGTTGTATATGACGCCGTCAACCTCATCGCGCACGTGTTCTACATCGCTGTGACGCTGCTCTTCTATTACATGTTTAAGCCGGTGAACAGGAGCCTCTCTTTGCTCGCGGCGTTCCTCAGCCTCGTGGGATGCGCCAATGATGTTCTTACCCTCTTTAATCTCGCTCCCTACAGAATCGGCAGCGTGGTATTCTTCGCCCCATATTGCCTCCTGATCGGCTACCTCATTTTCAGGTCGACCTTCCTGCCTGGAATTCTGGGCGTGCTGATGGCGTTTGCCGGTTTGGGTTGGCTGATCTTTCTGTCACCGCTCGCAAAATATCTGTCCACCTACCTTATGGTCCTCGGCTTCCTCGCGGAAGCATCGCTGATGCTATGGCTCCTCGTGATGGGAGTGAACGTTCAACGATGGAAGGAGCAGGCCAGCGTCGCGCGTTCGAACGGGACATTCGAAGATTGAGACTGATGGAACGCTCGGCGCTACATTGATCTTGCAGGGTGCAGCGGAGACGCTGTCCGATAATAGCGAACAACGCCCGCGAGGAACGGGAGCCGCTCATGCTTGGACGGGAGCCATTCCACGGTTTGGCGACAACCAGCCGAGTGGATTCGCATGACCGGAAGCCCGAGGCGTGAGGCGAAAAACGATGGCTCGTTTTGGGACAGAGTTTTGCGACAGCGCCGACAGCAAACCCAGCGCTACGACCACCGTGAAACGGCCTCAATTTTGAGACTGACTCTCGAGACGCTGAGACCCTTGATTTCAGGGCTCGCCGGGTTTGACTCGAAACCTCCCCTTTGTGAGACGGCCCGCCGTTCAGAAGATCGGCTTCAGGACCATCCGGCCGTACACGATGAAGGCCATGAGGAGACCCAGCACGCCGCTTAAGATGATGGGCGTGATCTCGCGGTACTTGGCGTGCACCCAGACGAACACGAGGCTCTCGATCGTCAGGAACGCGGCAGCCACCACCGTGAGCGCCGGCTGCCAGTGGAGGGCGGCGGCTGGACCGAGGGTTGCCACCCCATCTCAGACGGCCAGAGTTTTGGTGGAGACGGCACCTACTGTCAGCCCGAGATACGTACTGTAATGGTCGTGCCTTGATTGGGCTTGCTTTTGATTTCGACAGTGCCGCCTACGAGCCGGGTGCGCTCTTGGATACTGACCAGCCCCAGCCCATCGGCAGCTTCAGCCCGGCCCGGCTCTATGCCCACGCCGGTGTCTGAGACGATGAGGCTCAATACCCCGTCCGAGTGGCGGAGTTCGACTGCCGCAGTTGCAACCTTGGCATGCTTCGCGACATTTCGCAGCGCCTCCTGGGTAATTCGATAAATGCACAGAGCAGCACCGGACGGCACACCTTCAAATTCGCCTTCGATGGTGAGCGGGACGCGCATACCGGTCAACGCTTCAAACTCATGACAGTAGGACTTTAGAGCTGCCGGGAGTCCGGAATACTGGAGAATCGCGGGATGGAGTTCGTGCGATATGCGGCGTACGGTTTCGGAAACGAGGACCAGCTTCTGATGAATGCGGTCGCCCTGCGCCCGCGCATCGGCTTGCTCCTGCGGGATGTGTTGCTTGAGATTCCCCATCGCAATGCTCAGTGCGGCGATCTGCTGGCTGAGATCATCGTGCAGTTCCCGAGCGAGGCGAGCCCGCTCTTCCTCTTGTGCATTCATTAGGCGCCCACTTAGCGCTTTGATTCTTCGCTCCGCCTCCTGCGACTGGAACACGCTTTTCTTGAGATTGCGGGCCAGTAGCCCTACTGCGACTACCGTGATGAGGAGGATGTTGATGACGTTAGTGACTCTGTTGTAACTGGTACCCTTGCTGCCGGTTGCGGCAAGAATGAACCCGGTCGACGCAACGGACACAACCACCAGACTCGCAAAGACCATGTAGGGGCGCCAGTCCAGCAGGACTGCGGCAGTGACCAGGATCAGTGGAAACAGCAGCAGCCCTTCGTCGCTGAATCCCACACCAAAAAGAGAAATCAAAACCAACCCGCAGGCCAGTTCACTGAAACAGATGACCTGCGTCGCCCGTTCGACTTCCCCCCGACGATTGAGCCAAAGAGCAGCGATCAAGCACAACTCCTCTATAGCCTCCGTCCAGGCCGCGCCGATCCAATGATAAACCCAAGCCTGAACGAGCGAAAAAGCGCCCGTCGCCATCAGGCCGAGCGAGAGGAGAAAGAGCGTCCGGCCGGCGTGCGCCCTCTCTTCGCAGGCGAAGCTGGCAGGTAACCACCAGGCCTGCAACTTCAGAAGAGACTGAAGGCCTTTCGTGACCACGGTGTGATCTTCCGCGAGGAGGACCTTCGTCTTGGGCATGCATCGCCCCGCCGGCTGCCAACAACTATAGCAGAGGCGGAGGACGCCCGACGAGGGCGTCCGGGGCATTCGGCGGAGTGCCTTAGCGGGATCGCTCGATTTGTAAACGGAGGCCGCTGGCGGGTAGAATTAACGCCCCACGTTGCGGTACTTTGCGCGAATTCGCCGGGATAGACTACGCTCGCCGCGCACGGCAGCGTAAGCTGCTGGGATCAACTCCGCGTTGGCGTCCACCTTCAGAACGTGAGCGCGAATTCCGGCTTGGAGCGGGCCCTTCACCAAGTACGCATCGGGGCACATGGAGAACACGATGACGGCTTCGCAGAGCCTGCGGCTGAGAAGTTGCTCACCGGCTTCGATACCGCCCATGTGCGGCATCTGCACATCGGTGACGAGCTGCTGCGCCACTGCCCCACCGTCAAAGTCATCATCCTCTCGATGTATGGCGAGGAGATGGATGTAGTCACTCCAGGTATTCGACAGGCGTTCTCACCGGGTCCGCCTTCGGACCGCGCCGTCATTCGGCGACCAGCTTCATGCGGATAGCGTACTGGATCAGATCGGCTGTGGTCTGGGCACCGAGTGCCTGGATAATGTCATATTTGTGAGACTCGGCGGTACGTGGCGAAATATGGAGTAAGCTGGCCACTTCTTTCATGGTGCGGCCTTCGGCGATCAGTTGAAGCACTTCGCGCTGCCGCGCCGTAAGGGGCAAGCCGCCTTCGCGCACCTTGCCGCCGGCCTCCACCAACAGAGTAACGAGGTCTTTCGCAAGCAAGGTGGTGACATACGAGCGGCCTTGCGCCACCTCGCTGATGGCTTTGACTAGTTCTTCAGCAGGGGAGATTTTGAGCAAGTAGCCGGACACCCCGGCGCGAAAACTTTCCGCCGCCAGATGCGTGTCGCGGTGCATGGTGAGCACGACGATTCTGGCGTCGGGGCGGCGGGCGCGGATCTGCCGGACGGCATCGAGCCCGTTCAGCAGCGGCATGGAAATATCGGTGACGATTACGTCGGGGCGGAGCTTTTCGACAGCCTCCAGCAGGGCGCGTCCGTCGTGGACCATGCCGACCAACTCAAAACTGTCCTTCAGAAGAGACTGAAGACCTTCCGCGACCACAGTGTGATCTTCCGCGAGAAGAACCCTCGTCTTGGGCATACACCCGCCCCCGCCGGCTGCCAACAACTATATCAGACGCGGAGGGCGCCTGATCAGACGTTAGTGGGATCGCTCGATTTGTAAACGGATGTCGCTGCTGGGCCGTATGACGCCCAGCTAGCCGTTGTACTTGTCGCGGATTCCCCGGGATAGATAGCGCTCGCCACGCAGGACAGCGTAGATTGCCGGTATCAGTTCCTCGCTGGCGTCCACCTTCAGAACGTAAGCTCGGATTCCGGCTCGGAGCGCGCATTTCACCAGGTGCGGATCGGCGTACATGGAGAGCAAGACGACGGCCTCGCAGAGCCCACTGTGGAGGAGGCGTTCACTGGCTTCGATCCCGCCCATGTGCGGCATCTGGATATCAGAGATGACCGCGTCAGGCCTTAGTTCAGCTACGGCTTGCACGAGCGCCGCGCCTTCGCCGACGGCGCACAGCACATCGAACTCGAGTTCGAGAAGCTGACAGATGGCCTCGCGCACATCGGGGTGATCGTCCGCCAGCACCAGGCGGAACCGCCGTTGTTCCTTCTCCGCCACGCCGCGGCTCGACGCCAGGTCTTCGGCCGCGCTGCGTTTCAACATATCGAAATTAGTACCTGATGGCGCGGCGCTCTGCTATCCGTAGATTTACGTAGTACCGGCTCAGTTGGTGGGACCAGGCACCGTATAATTGCGCCGCGATTTCCGAAAAACTACGGGTAGGATTGGGGGCCGGATTGACTGCAGAATGAAATTCGGATCGATTCCGCTCCCACGATGGTGGCTCCGTGAGGAGGCAAACACTCCGAAATCGGAGGGCCGAAAGGAACAACGAATCCAGAACGCGGTCGCCAAAGCGAGCCAACCTTTAAAGCACTCGAGGCCGCGATTGAGGAACTGGCGCGGGCCATTCGCCGCGTGATTTTAGACGTTTGCGACTCTCAATGGAATTCCCCCACCACCGCAAAAACCGTCGGATGTGCCACGCCAGGCAGAAGTCGTAGTGTCGCCACAGGATCCCCAATCGAGTCATCCGCCGCTAGCCGCCGACCTTGAGACAGTCAGCCGGCTCGAACAGCAACTGCGTGAGGCACAGCCAATGCAAGCGGTGGGCCTGCTGGCCGCAGGCATCGCGCACGACTTCAACAACCTGCTGACGGTGATGAACGGCTACAGCGCCTTGCTGCTGACTGCGCACGAGCTTCCCAAGGAAGCACGCGAGTTGATCGCGATCATTCGCGACACCGGGGACCGTGCCGCGGCGCTGGTGCGAGGGCTGCTGACGTTCAGCCGGATGCCACAGGAGCCGCGCATCGTCGACCTCAGCGAATCGGTGCGTGAACTGAGCGCGCTGGTGAGGCGCCTGCTGCCCGCCAACATCGAGTTTACGACGATCCTCGAAACGCGGCTGAACATGGTCTTGGCCGACCCCGGCTGCATCCAGCGGGCGCTGCTCAACTTGGTCTTCAACTCTCGCGACGCCATGCCCCTGGGCGGCAAACTCGAGATTCAAACCGCCAACCTGACGCTCGACGCGGCTTCCCATGAATCGCATCCTCGCCTGCCCGCGGGAAGTTACATTCTGCTGACGGTCAGCGACACCGGCACCGGAATGGACGATGAAACCAAACAGCACCTCTTCGAGCCGTTCCACACGAGCAAGCCACCCAGCGCGGGCGCGGGGATTGGCTTGTCGATGGTGCAACAGACGGTCACACAGAGCGGCGGGTACCTTTCGGTGCAAAGCGAGAAAGGGAACGGCACAACGGTGCGGATTTATCTGCCGCGGTCCATGGGAGATAAGACGCCGGAAGCGTCGGAATTGAATAGAACCCTGCCCCGCGGTCACGAGACGATTCTGATCGTGGAGGCCAGACCCGACGTGCGCCGTCTCTTACGTACCATGCTCCAAAGCCTGGGCTACTCCGTGCTGGAGGCTGGTTCCGCCACGGAAGCGGCGGCATTGTCGAGCGGCCGCGCAGAAGTCATCGATCTGCTGGTGGTGGATGTGGTGCCGACAGATTCGACCGGCGTCGAACTCGCGCGCCGGCTCAGGGAATCGCGCCCCAGGTTACCCGTGCTCTACATCTCTGGTTACGCCCAGGACAGTGCCATCCTCAAGAGTGCGCAAGAGTCCGGAGCGGAGTTACTTGCGAAGCCTTTTACCATGGCAGCGTTCGCGGAGCGCATGCACCGCATTCTTGACCGGCAAAAGCGGCACCGGATCCTGTTTGTGGATGACGATGCCACGGTGGCACTATTCGCGAGCCGAGTTCTGCGCGAGGCTGGCTTTGAAGTGCTGGTGGTCGGAAATGGCAGCGTGGCGCTTTCGACCATCGAGACCGAACGCCCGGACCTCGTGATCACCGACCTGGTGATGCCCGGGCAACAGGGTCTTGAGACCATCATGATGCTGCGAAAGTCGCACCCCTCGCTTCCAGTGATTGCCACTTCGGGAGCCTTCGACGGGCATTTCCTGAAGCCGGCCATGATGCTGGGCGCGCGCGCCACGCTGCCGAAGCCGTTTAGCGCGGAGGAGCTGCTGGAGGCGGTGCGAGCGGCGCTGGGGACGCGGTGAGGTCGGAAGGGTCTGCAGAGACCGGAAATCGCCCATTGATTCTGATGGAGCCGATGAGGCGCGATAACGCTCGCGTGGCAGCGCCCCTGTGCACCCGGGAGTTCCTTGAATTGTGGTGCCTGAGGGAAAGCCGGGAATCAGACCTGGCCTCTGGTCCCCGGCGCTTAGCCTTGCCTTACCGCGATGCCACAGCAAACGTGCCTTTCAGGTGGGCCAGTCACCGGCTGGCCAGCGCCTTCGGATCGGTCGAAGCCAGCAACCCGGCCTGTGGTTATCCCCGCTGTTCATGGGGTGTTGGGTCGTGCAGCAAAAGTTTGGTCAAGGCAGAACCTCCTTTGCTATTGGGAATGGTATCACGGCCAAGAAGCGAGCAGGCACTGTGCGACTCCGCGGTGTGACGGTGGGTCGGCGGGGAGATTCCGATATTAACTGTTAATGCTCTCGCGGAACTGATGTCGCCCGCGCTGGAATAGCGGCAATGTACGGTTTGCCGATACGTCCGAGTCGATCTCTCTCCACGGACTGAGAAACGCGCAGCCCGCGCTCTGATTCAAGGGCCACCGTCAACGTTGGATTTGGTCGCCGGCGACTCTTGTGATTGACGGCGGTGCTGCCGCGGTGACCAATGCAATCGGGGGCCTGGCTTCGCGATCTCAGCGGTTGATCCGTGGCGGGACCATGAAGTCGCCGCGTCGGTGGTACCGGCCTACAGTACGCTAACCACTACCAACCGTACTGTTCCTATTGCCCGTCGTGCCCCAATACTTGATGTATGGAGGGCGCGAGCGAACGGCCGGTGCGACTGTCGAAGGACGCAAGCGCGGAGCGCCGTGCCAGGACCCGCTTTTCCCTGACCCTGGAGATCCGCTATGCAGTCTTGGGGCACCATGCGCCGGAGGAGACGGGCTCGGGCCGCACGGTCGAACTGAGCAGCGGTGGGCTAACCTTCACCGCCGACAGGACGCTGCTGACCGGACAGCATCTTGCGGTATTCATTGACTGGCCCGTCCTGCTCGACGGCGGTGTAAAACTGCAACTGATTATGTCGGGCGTTGTCGTCCGAACCAATGGACCAGCGACCTCACTGCAAATCCACCGGCACGAATTCAGAACGCGCCGTGTGGGACTGACCGGCGCCTGACTCAGTCTTCACGGCCCGTTGGAGCACGCGCTCCGGCGCGAGCCATGGCCGCGGGCGGCCTTTCGTGCCGGCTCCGGAAGAGCTTCCACATGCCGACTCAGCACTCACGTAGTGCTAGTCTGTGGGGTTCTGCTCGGCGGGATTGCTACCGATAACCCGAAACAACGCCGCTGACAAAACTGATCGCGCGAGCGTGAAAGTGGTATCCTTTGTTCTGCCAACTCGTCGAGAGGCTGGCGAACACATTGGTACGAGTAGTCATTTTCTTCGCTGTATCGGCCGCCTTCATTGGTTTGTCGTGGCGGCCGCTGAGGGATCTGCGCTCTCACGGCTTTTATCGCTTTTTCGCGTTCGAACTCCTGTCAGCCCTGATTTTGCTGAGCGCCCCAGTGTGGTTTCGCGACCCACTCTCGATTCGCCAACTGGTGTCATGGTTCCTCGGAGCTGTCTCGATTGGATTGGCGATTGAAGGATTCCGGCTGCTTCGCTTGATTGGCAGGCCGGTGGCCACCACCGTAAGAAGCACCAATCTTACTTTTGAGAATACGACCACGCTGGTCACGGTAGGCGCGTACCGCTTTATCCGGCACCCCTTGTACACTTCCTTGCTGGCGCTTGTCTGGTGCGCATATCTGAAGAGACCATTCGCGCGCAGTGCCCTTGTGCTGGCGCTGAGTGCGAGCGGTTTTCTGGCGGCCACCTCAGTTGCCGAGGAAAGAGAAAATCTCGGGACCTTCGGTGCCGCCTATGCAGCTTACATGAAACGCACGCGACGATTTATCCCATGCCTATTCTGAGGCGATGCGGGGCTGTAGTGCAGTTTACAGTCGGTCCCACCGCTTCAGTTGGCTACGGCGTGAAGGTGGCAACCGATAACACCACATATCGTTCCCTCTTCAGTTTCCGGCGAACGACAGCGTTGCCCCAGGGATGATGGGCTGTGATCACTAGTGGCTTACTAGTAATCCCATCACCGGCATGGCCATCATGACGAAGAATGCGATCCCAAGAAGCCAGTCCAGCCATTTCTTGCCGGGGCGATTGACCCAGTAACAAAGCAGCGCCGAGAGCAGCATGGCTTGCGGGACCACCTCCAGCCAACCTCTGAGCTGATACAGGATCGGCGTCGGAGTGTAAATCATTCCCTCAAGCGATCCAGGCGCCGCGCTGAACGTCGATAGGATGCCGAGCGCCACGAGCATCCAGCTCATGAGCAGCCAGCCGTGCTTCCTGCCAAACAGGCACACGCGCAGCGGATAGAACACCAGCGCGAAGATCAGCCCGCGGACCGGCTGGAATAGCGGGCCCGCCATCACCCAAGGATCACTGATTGGGCGCATGCTTGATTCAGGCCGGGCCATCACCGCGGCGTAGTTGAGAAAGTGGGCTGCCAGAACTCCCATGAAAAAGTAGGTGAGGCTGTGGCACACCATCGTCTTGGCAGCCAGAGCCGGGAAACGGATGGGAGGATGTTCCATAAAGACCTACCGCCAAATTATAAGACAGAATATCTGAAATTTAATCCTCGACTGCTGATCAACCTGTGGTTGGCGAAGGCCCGGCGCGCACCGCCTACAGACCTGGGCAGGCCTGCCGAAAGCTCACGGTGTATCCGCCGGGATTACAGCTCGTGGTTAAATTCGTCCAATGGCCCGCGAAACCAGGCGGCTCAGACCACGCGGGCTCGGTTGCTTGATCTCAGTGCCAAGCCACTTCGTTACCAGTTTGGCGGTCTGTTTGCTTAGTTTGAGCTTGTCATCGAGGAAGCGGGACTCGCGATACGCCTGCTGGAGTTCGT
>JBAVYH010000027.1:0-2310 GCA_049698695.1 Bryobacteraceae bacterium
CCATCGGACTCCGCCCCGCGCAAGCGATGATTGAAGTGTACCGCCGCGAGGGTTAGCCCCGATTCGCGCGCGAGTGCAATCATAAAATGCAGAAGCAAAACGGAGTCCGGCCCGCCCGAGACCGCCACTCCCACGCGCTGGCCGGCGTGAAAGAATTCCTTACGGCGCATTTCGTGCAACCAGCGAGTGTATAAATCCTGTCGATGATGCATGAATGGTCCCGTCTGGGACGATTGTAACACCGAGAGAGAGACGGTGGCGCAGCGCGACGTGGCCGCAACCCAACGTGATAGGGGTAGGGAGAAACGATTGAATTCGAATCCCCCTCCCTCCGAACCGGACGGGCGGATCTCCCGCATCCGGCTCTCCAGTCGGTGGTGTTACCTGCGAGAGGACTGACCGGCGGCAGCATGAGCGGTAACCAAGGAGAACAACCCACGCTCCGCAAAGTAGGCGTTGGTCCAGCGCTGATGATCCGCTCCGCGCCCCGGTCCCTCGCCGCCCCGCCAGCGGCGCAGGATGCTGCGCAGTCGCATGCGCACCCAGCCGTCCAGCGTGGCGAACGTGGTCTTATGGCTGTGTTGAAAATACTCAAACCAGCCCACCAGGGTTCGATTCAGATCGACGATGGTGGCCGCAAGGCGCTGCCCGTGCGTGCGCCGGGTCTTAGCCCGAATCGTGTCTCGAAATTTCCGCTCACTCTTTCGGCGCGGCCAGCGTTGGCCTTGCTCGAAATGGTAACCGAGAAAGTCGAAGCCCCCCGGTTGGGTGGCATCCACGATTCGCGTCTTGACCGGATGCAGCGTCAACCCGGCTTGCGCCGTCCAACGTCGCACCGCTTCCAGCGCTTGCTGAGCTTCGCCTTCCGTGCCGCACAACACCACGAAGTCGTCCGCGTACCGCACCATCTCGATGCCCTTTCCCGCCATCTTGTGGTCGAGCGCATCCAGATAGATATTGGACAGCAACGGACTGATCACCGCGCCCTGGGGCGTTCCCGCTTCCGGCGTCCAGAGGTTCATCTCCTCCAGGATGCCTTGCGTCAGGAACGCTTCCACGAGCTTCAGCACCCGCCCGTCGGCGACTTTCGCTTGCACCCGCGCCAGCAGTTCGGCTCGCGGGATGGTGTCGAAGTAGCTCTTCAAATCCGCATCGACCACCCAACTGGAGCCTTGCTTCAGCAGGTAATCGACACGGCGCAGCGCCTCCTTGCAGCCCCGATGCGGACGGAACCCGTAGCTTTGCGCCGCGAAGTCCCGCTCGAAGATCGGCTCCAGCACCGCTCGGAGCGCCGCCTGCACCACTCGGTCGCGCACCGTGGGGATCCCCAGCGGGCGTTGTTCCTTGCTGCCCAGCTTGTCGATCCAGCTCCGCCGCACCGCTTGCGGTCGATAACTATTCTCCGCCAGGGCGTGCGCGAGCTTCTCCAGGTTCGCTTCCAAGTTGTGCTCGAACTCTTCCACCGTCACATGGTCGACGCCTGCCGCCCCCTGGTTCGCCTTCACTCGCGCAAAGGCTTGCCGCAGGTTGGGCAGCGCGTATACCTTGTCAATCAGCCGGAACCACTTGCCTCCCTTCACTCCTTCTTCCAGAGCCGTCAGCATCCGTTCCGTCCAAACCGCCGGTTCCACCCAGTCCCAGCGGGTACGAATCCCCGCCGGGGACTGCGCTTCTCCGGCTTGTTGAGTCGTTTCCGACACTGTCGCCGGTTGGTTTTCCGCGGCTTGTTCCGTCACGTCTCCACCTTCCTGCGTCCCTTTGCTCCAGACCCATTACAGGCCCTTCTCCGCTCTTATGGACGCTCTGACTCCTGCTCGCCCGGCTCTTCGGCCTTCTTCAGGCATGAACTCCGGCTCCTGCACGAACAGGTCTCCCTGATTCACGCACCCGACCTTCCGACCCTTCCGTCTCCAACCACCTGTGGACGCTCCGTCTCGTCAGGGCACGCTACCCATCGACGGATCGGACCAAGATTGCTTCCCCACGGGTCTTCTCCCAACGGGAACTCGGGGCTTCGCCACTCGCTAGCAGGCTCGCCACGTCTCACCGGCCGAATCGAGTTTCTTATCGTACGGACTGGCCCTTCACCTCCTGCTGCTCCCCACCCCGTGTCTCCACGACGCAGTTGCAGGCTGATTACGAGTTACGTTAACTCGGAGAGGACTTCCACCTCTCTGTTCGTGTGCACTCTCAGGCGCACTAGCGGCGAGTTCACCTCGCCATAGGGCGGCGTAAAGCCGCCGCTACATCAAATTGCCCCAACCACTCCGCCCTCCGGGCACCCCTCCTTAACTAAGGAGGGGACTGGAG
>JBAVYH010000028.1:0-5039 GCA_049698695.1 Bryobacteraceae bacterium
GGTGCGAGAGCGAGGAAGCCGCGCGCGCTTCCTTGAGCAGGTTGGCGCGCAGTTTCGCATCGTCGCGGCCGCTTAAACAGAACTTGAGCGCTACGCGGCGTCCCAGAGTGAGGTCCTCGGCTTCATAGACCACGCCCATTCCGCCTTCGCCCAGCTTGGAGACGATGCGGTAATGGGTGACGGTTGCGCCGATCATAGACTGGCAGATCTGAATTGACCGGAGTCTCCATCTGGGGCTCCTGGGTACGTGTCAGTATACACTCGGCCACATCCTCGCCTCTCCTCCGGTGTCACGTTTGTTCCGGTTGGCTTCCGATAAGGCGCGATATCGAGGGCAACGCCGCACGCCCGGTCTTCAGCAGGTCCCGAAAAAAAGAGGGCCCTCGGCGGTGTGAATCAGGGGATGCGCGGCCAGAATCCTGCCGAGGTCGAGAAGTAGCTGATCCTGCTCGGCCTCAAGCGCCTCCGGCTAAGATGGAGTGGTGTGTCGAATGAGCGGACCAACCCGGAATTAGGTCGGCTTTTGTGATTCAATTGCTCAAGCACCCCGACACATTCGAGCAAATCGGAGATGTCAAGCAGATGATCGGAGGACTAAGTGTCGCAATCGGAGCTGAAGCAGGTTATTGGTGCCGGAACGGCAGAGTCCGGCTGGAAAAGTCTCTATAAACTGGGCGGAACCACTGTCCTGATTGCGGCAGTGATTCCGCTAGTCGAAATCGGCATCGGTTTCCTCCCGGGAGTGGAACGTGCGTCGCAGGGGACCGTAACTGCAACCGACTGGTTCACTCTTTTCCAGACCCATTGGTTTCTTGGACTCCGCAACCTCGGTGTCTTGAATCTCATTGGAGCAGCCCTCTTAGCCCCGACGTTTCTGGCCATCTATTCCGCTCTCAGGCGGGACAACGAGGCTTACGCGGCGTTCGGCACCATCCTTTTCTTCTTGGGGATGGCGGTCTACTTCGCAGGCAGTAGGGCCTTCTCGATGCTTTCCCTTAGCGGCCAATACGCACGTGCCACCACAGATGCGCAGAGATCTTTATTAATCGCGGCAGGGCAGGCGATGCTGGCCGAGGGACAAAGCCGAGCTGGCAGTCCCCTCGTAGAATTCGCTTGCTTGGTAATCTCCATAGTCATGCTGAAAGGCAAGGTCTTCAGCAAAGCGACCGCCTACGCAGGAATCCTCGGAAATGCGCTGCTAATGGTCGTTGAAGTCGCTTTGACCCTCATGCGGGCGTTGCCCGGCGTGTGGATGGTAGTTGCCAGCGGTGCCGGTCTCTTGATGATGGCCTGGTACCTGCTGGTTGGCAGAAGGCTGCATCGGCTGGCGCGACTCTAGGCTCAAACTTCCGTGGCAGCCCTCGCGCATCTCGGAGTCGTTCTGGCGGCCAAGTAGATCGCTCCCGAAATACCAGTTGGCAACCTGGGTGCTGGGCGATCCGGTCATCGGCCTGCACGTGTCCCTATCACGCCCTGCTCGTAAAAACACACAGAAAAGTAGCTACCGATAACCCGAAATAACGCCGTCCACCAGGCCGATCGCAATCCGCTTTCCACGGGCCACTTTCGGAATGCCCGCTCATGTGGGAGTTGAGGTTCTTGGGTCAACATGGCGGCGCTGCGTTTCGGCCGGGAGATGGCCCCGGAGATCAAGCGGGCGGCTTGCAAGGTTTACTGAACGGCGGATGCGGGTGGTAGCCGGTGAGGTGCTTGTAGCTTTCGAGCGCGTTGTAGAGGATTGGACAGAGCGCGGCCCAGCGGGCCAGCGACGACGGGCGGCCGCCAAGAGAGTGGGTGCCGGCCGCGACGTGCGGGAAGTCGCGGCAGGTCTTTGGGCGGGCCTCATAGATCATGCAGAGGTTGCCGCCCAGGAAGACGCACCCTTCCCCCGAACTCAGCAATGTTCGTGAGGCGGGCGTGTCGGGATCGGGGACGGTGTAGAGGCGGGCGACTGCCTCCGGCGTGGTGCCGAGGCGCCGGGCGATGTTTTCGATCTCGGGCTTGCTGACGGACACCACCGAGTGGCGACAGCAATTCGCGCAGCTGGTGCAATCCACGCCGCGTTGCACCTCGCTAGCCAGGATTTGGAACGCCTTGTCGTCGTAGTGGTGGGCGCAGAGGTGGCGGCGAAAGGCAAGGTTCTCTTCCACCTTCGCGGTTCCGAGCCGAAAGACTTCAGCCAGGTCGGTAACCACGCCTAAGACTACTCCTGCGCTGCGGGGGAATGCAAGCCGAGGGACGACATCCATCACTGCTGCGGAGGCGGCCGCTGCAAGCCGCTCCTGAAGCCCGGCAAGAGCAAGGGACCCTCTCTCCGGGAACTCCGGAAATGGTTCCCTTTCTGCTCCGCCATCGGAGAAATTCACAGAACCAGGCAAAGGCATACACTTGGATTTGGAAGCCAGAAGCAGGCGCCGCCAAGGTGAAGCAAACGGTGATGACGAGACAAGAATGCGACTTCACCATTGCTCACCTTGATGAACTCTGGGGGCTGATTCAGGCTTTGAAAGTGCTGCATGATTTGGACTTTTCGGAGGTTTTGGAGCGATGCCAGGAACTGTTGTCTCGCCTGGCTGATGATTCCAGGTCCGTCGAGTTTCTGGAGGTCCACCAGTTCCTTGACTGGGCTGAGGGTATCATCAAGCCCAGGTTGCGGGAGTTCCCCGAATACCAGCACGCCCTGCGAGATTTTCTCGTCGCTTGCCGTGTCACCGGACCGATAGTCTAAGGGCGGGGACTGATCGAGGCCGTCTCGCGGGTGGGCTGACCACGCGACAGGTCGGGTACCGATATCACCACATAACGCTGCGTATCCAGCTAGCAACCCGAGCCGAAACCGGGCGACTTCTCTGAATGCCGGAGTCTCCAGGTCGCCTGCTTCATGGCGAGCGTGTACCGGTCGGTTTCCTCAAGGATCGCTGCGCATCTGGGGCAGGTGATGCAGTGGTCCTCAAAAGCGCGCGCCTCACCCGCCGGCAAGTTGCAGAGCAGGTACGCCTCCGCGGTTTCCTCGGGCTCGGCCGGGCAGTGGTCCGGGTTCGGCACGGTTCTATTTCAGCGGGAAATCGAGATGAACGCAAGGCCGGACGGACCCGAGCAGGGTACTGGATCTCTCTCCGTACTCCTGGGGCTTTGCCGCGTCGTGGTGTCGGCGCAATATCCTAATTGCGGTCCGGTACTCAACGCTCAAGCCCGTGCGCTTGCGAACTGCGTGCTTGGAGATCAGGTCCTTTCGGAGGATCGGGCCGCGCCACCGCCGATGCGTGCGACATGTATTAAAACGGTTTCACCTGCCGGTCCGCCGGGTAACTTGCAGGCACATCGGGGCATCCTGAGAAGTGGGAGATACCGCCTGGGCATCCGGGACACGAACTGATGATTTTGAAATTGACCAGGGAGGACGCGACGGAGCTTCGGAAAGCGCTGGAAGTGGCGCACACCGGAATCTTGCGCGAACTCTCTGCTCTGGCCGGTTGCGGATATTCTCCCAAGGGCATCGATTTGTGCCATCGGAGAAGCCGCCTGGAGCAGCTCCTCGCACTCATCGAACGGCGGCCTGAAGTTCAAGCGATGCCGCAGCCCGCGATGGCCATTCCCAGGGCCGCCATTGCGTCGTTCCGGCCAGGGAGCTACAAGACCAAGAACCCCCGGCAAGGAATGTCCAGGTCATTCCCAATCCGCGCTCTTCAAGCCCAGGCTCCTGGCGTTCTCCGAGACAGCCCTTTTCAACGTGTCCTTGGCGCCGTCAGGAAACCCTGCTGAAATCTCCACCACTGCCTTCACCGAGGCGTTTTCAGTCAAATACTGTACCGCGTCGCGGGTCCCGCTGTTGAGGGTATAACCGTAATCTACCCCTGCACGCTTGATGTCCCCGCCAGCCCGAGGTAAGGTCCAAATGGCTACCGATAATGCCCATTATGAGGACCCTAAATGAATGATTTGATTGTAGTTCCGCAGACGAACCAATGGCAGAAGCTGAAGTCGTTGGTGCTGAACAGCGTCTCTTCTCCGATCACGCGCCGCGTGTACAACCTCGGGCTTGACGAGTTTTTCGCCTGGCTGTCCGTCCAGGAACCCCGGCCCGGTTTCACCAAGGCGACGGTGAGCGCCTGGCGTGTTGCGCTGGAGGCCCGCGGGTTCGGCGCCGTGTCGATCAACGTGCGGATCACCGCAGTGCGCAAGTTGGCGGTGGAAGCAGCCGACAACGGCCTGCTGGCGCCGGAACTGGCCAACGGCATCACGCGCGTGAAAGGGGTGGCCTCCAAGGGCGCCTTTCCGATAGTCCTCTAGCGCCGCAAGGTACTCGCTGCTGGCTCCCTGGAAGTGAGGTCGCTGAAGCAGCGCCAGTGCGGGAGCGATGGCGTTCGCGTGCAAGACTTCGTTCTCCTTCATGATGACCTTTGGATACGCTCGGATGTAGATAGCGTCATGGCCCACGTATCGCCCAGTCGTTTCCCGGACCGTCTCCTTCACAAGCTGCGTCACATGATACGGCAAATTGTCTTGACGCAGAATGGCGTTCAGCTCATCAACCACTTTGTCCTCGCCCATGCTGACCAGAGAAAAGCAGTCGGTAGTAAAGATATCTTCTAGAAAATCGAGGAACTCCTCTCCGGGACACGTCAGCACATACGCGACGGCCTCGGCTGGCTCCGGTCCTTGCCTCGACTGGAACAATTGCAGACGACCAGCACGAAGCAACAGGCGGCGATGGATTTCTTGCCAGAATTCGGCGTTATAGTCCCCCCTCCCGACGCTCCCGAAATCTGACCGCGAATTGCTATAGAGCTGCTGACTCCAAAGCAGGACACGGTTCCGCGTGGTCTCGGGTACCTCATGTTTGGTTTTGGCGGTGGCCTCGGGCCGCTTCGAGAAGACGTCAAAAACGTGCTTGAAAAAGTCCATCGGTTTACCAGCTAGTATAGTGTCTCATAGATAGCTTTACCTTTAGGTGGTCTTGGTTCATACTATAGGAGCGATGCCCCGTGCTCCCGCTGCTGCGCTGGTTGTCACCGCTGAAGAACGCGGCGAACTGGTGC
>JBAVYH010000029.1:0-22501 GCA_049698695.1 Bryobacteraceae bacterium
GCGAGTACACTGGCCAGCAGGCACACGCGAAAACGCCCGCGCGGCGGGGGCGTGCCGCGGCGGATGAAGCGCAACGAAAGCCAGCCGCCGGCGAATCCTCCCAGCGTGGCGGCCAGCGGTGGAATCCAGGCATACCACGCCGCCTGGGCGAGGGTCAGGCGATGAACGTCCACAAGATAAAGAGTAGTCCAGTTGGTCCAAAGCGAATAGCCGATCATGCTGAGCGCGTTGGCGAGGACGAAGGCCCAAAGGCGGCGGTCGCGCAGCAGGCGTGCGACCTCGCCGGCCTCGGCTTTGGGAGGCGCCGCGGGGCCGCTGCTGCGGGCCGCCCAGTTCCAGATGGGAATCCACAGCAGGCCCAGCACGCCGGTGGCGACGAAGGCGGCGCGCCAGCCGGCCTCGAGCGCAATCCATGTTGCCAGCGGCGGCGCCAGCACCATCCCCAGGCTGACGCCGGCCTGGTTCAGAGCGTTGCCGAGGGCGCGCTCCGCGGGGCGCAGGTATTGGCGGATGGCCTTGCCGGCCGCCGGAATGCCCGCCGCTTCGCCGATGCCGAGCGTCGCCCGGCAACCCAGCAGACCAGCGAATCCATGCGTCACGCCAGTGGCGATGCCGGCGCACGACCACAAGCCAACGGCGATGCTGATCACTCGGTTGAGGCCGGTGCGGTCGATCAGCATTCCGGCCAGAGGCGCGCTGGTCGCATAGGTGACCGAGAACGCGGCCAGAATGAGCCCGTAGTCCGCGTTCGACAAGTGGAACTCGCCGCGCACCAGCGGCGCCAGGGTGGCCAGCGATTGGCGGTCGAGGTAGTTGATGGCCGTCGAGAGCAGGAACACGGCCAGCGGCAGCCAGCGAGTGGACGCCGCGTCATCGGAATGCGTCACTGGAATTCGATGGTGGCGACTTCGCCGGCAGTGCCCAGCCGGACGTTGGGTTTGGGAAAGTATTCGATGGTCACCGGGCGCGGCGCCTGCCGGCCGCAGCCCAGGGTCTGCGCGCCGGCTCCCAGGATCGCTACCTTGCCGGAATCGGAGATCAGCAGTTTGACGGTCTTGTGAGCGTCGCTTTCCACCACGATGCGCGCCTGCGATCCGACGCACACCACCTGTTTCAACATGCCGTGGATCTTGCCGCCCGGCTTGGGGCCGCTCCACCACGGCACAGGCTTCTCAGCGGACTTGGACGAGCCGTCGCTATATTCGCCTTCGAGCGCGTGCACTCTGGCCAGGGCCTGCTGCTTGAGCTGAGCCAACTCGCGGGCATCCTCGTCGGCCTGGCGCTGCTTCTCGGAAGCCTCGTAGTCCAGGCGCTGCTGTTCGATGGCCATGCGCGCCTGGCGCATGCGCTCGCGCTCCGCGGGGTCGGTCGCGGCCTGCTCGCCCGCGCTCCAGGCCTTAGAGGCTTCCGCATAGTTGTGGAGCGCCAGGTAACACTCGGCCAGCGCTTTCCAGTAAGCGGGATTGCGCGGATTGCGCTGAGCGGCGGCCTTCCAGTGCTCCGCGCGTTTGGCCGGATCGGTATCGCGCGCGGCCAGCAGCGCATATGGTTCGTCGAGTTTGGGATTGACGCTGGCGGCGCGCAGCAGGGCCTGCTCCGCCTTGGCGTTATCCGTCTCGAGTTTGGCGTACTCGATATAGCAGCGCGCGCTGGAGCTGCCCGCTGCCATCGCAGCGGAGAAATGGCGGCTCGCTTCGTCGGGGCGATGCTCGCCGAGAGCCAGCAATCCCAGGCCCTCCTCCGATTCCGCGATCTTTACGTGGGCGCGCAGCAGCGCGTCGTACTCGGCGGCCGATGCATCGCCGGCCAAAAGGTCTGCGCGCGCCAGGCGGGCGTCGGCGTCGGAAACGGGCCTCTCGATGAAATCCTTCGGCGCCATCGGCAGACTGGAAATGGTGCCGGGCTGAAAATTGCCGGCCTCAAAATGCCGCCGGACCAGCGCGTCGATTTCCGCGGCCGATTTGCCGTAGGCGTTGCGGTACGCCGCATCCTCATCCACGCCATGGCGCAGGTTGTACAACAGGACTTTGAGGCGGCCGGCGTATTCCGGGACGGTGACCAGCAGGTGGATGCGGGCCCAATCGAGATCGGGTTGCGGCGGCGGCGTGCCCACGCTGATCTGAATGCCTTTGACAGCGAAGGTGGAGAAGAATTCGGTAAGGCCGTGCTCGACAGCCGGGGGCATCTGCGCGGTGTTAGCCGCCAGAAACAGGCGGGTCAAGCCGCTCCAGACGGCCGGTGAAATCGGGGCCTTGTCTTCGAGCACGATGGCGTAGCGGTCGCGGCCCTCGACGATAGGCTCATTCGTCGTCCAGCCGCCGCCGTTGCTGAACAGTAGAATACGCACCGGTTGCAGCGTCTGCAGATCGGTCTCTCCGACGACCTCGCCCACCGCGTGGCGGAATTCTTCGAAGCGGACGAGCGTCTCACGCCCGCGCTCGCCGGCATCGGTCAGCAACTCGAACGGACCCGAGGTGAACTTGATCCAGTGATCCTCGGCGGCGAGAAGGAAGGGGAGCAGGAGGACGAGAGGCAGCCGCCGCATAGCTCTTCCATTATCCCGCGACACCGATCGAGCCGCGCGACCGCGCCCTTGCAGGCGCACCCGCGAGGAGAGGAACTGATCGGCAGCGCCGGCGGTCTGGCAAAATGTAAAAACTCGATTGCGGCGGCGTGCGGGGTCAGCGGACCCGCAGTCGGCCTACTTCGCTTTCAGACACGCCTCGCTCAGGCTGGTGTGCTCTTTTTGTTCCTTGAAACACTTGCCGGTTGCATTCAGGTTCGGGTCCTTCTTCATATCCGCCATCGGCCCGACCTTGGCATGGCAAGTGGTGCAGGACTTTCCCGTGGCTTTGGCGAACACCGGAGTGCCGTAGCTGGGCACGGTGGTCATAACCAGACCCGCCAATACGATCGCCGCCGGCACTGCCAGTTTCAACACGCGCATTGTCTCTCTCCTTGAAATTGTTCGATCGATCCCGGAGAAACCACATCCCCCTGGGTCCGATTGTCTTCACCGCATACTATAACGTGATTGTGGTTAAAAGCAGCGGTATACCACATTAAAAATGCCGGATTGGGGGAAATCACACGGTCAGAGGTTGGCGTTCGGCTCCAGGCTGCGCCAAAGATACCAGCTTGCCACTGTGCAGAAAGGGCGCCAGCGCTCGGCCATCACCTCGATTTCGCCCGGCAGCGGCAGCGCCTTGAGACCGTATGCCTGGCGGATGGCGTTGCGGATGCCCAAATCGCCGGTGGGTAGTACATCGTGCCGGCGAAGGGCGAAAATCAGGAACATGTGCGCGGTCCAGACGCCGATCCCCTTCACCGCGGTCAAGCGGGCCATCACTTCCTCGTCCGCCAGCTTAGGCAGTTCTTCAAACCGGACAAGGCCGTCGCGCGTGTGCCGCGCCAGATCCCGGATGTACTCGGTCTTCTGGCCGGACAGCCCCACCGCGCGCATCCGCGCCGGACGCAGCTTGAGGATGTTTGCCGGGGTGATTTTGCCTCCCGTGGCACGCGCCAGGCGATCGAAGATCACGCTTGCCACGCGGCCGCTCAACTGTTGGTAAACGATGGATTTAACCAGCGTCTCAAAATCCGGGTCACGGAATTCGATACGATAGTCTCCAACCCGGTCAATGATGCCGGCCAGCACCGGGTCCGATCTTCTGAGGTGATGAATGGCTTCCTGCATAATGAAACACCCGAGCGCTTGGAGACGTCACCCCTATTGTACCGGCATGCGAATCCTCCTACTTCTGACCCTGGCGGGCCTCCTGTGCGCGCAGACCCCGCCGCAGAATCCTCCCCCTCCTCCGGCCGAGGAGGTGCCTACCATCCAGGTGAATGTCAGCGTGGTCAGCGTGCTCGCCAGCGTGCGCGACAAGCGGGGCGGCCTGGTGGCCAACCTCGAGAAGAGCGACTTCACCGTTTTCGAGGACGGCAAACAACAGGAAATCAAGTACTTCTCGCGCGAGACCGATCTTCCCCTGACAATCGGCCTGCTGATTGACGTCAGCGCCAGCCAGCGCAACTTGCTCGATATCGAGCGCAGCGCCGCATCGCAGTTCTTCAGCGAGGTGCTGCGGAAGAAGGACGAAGCGTTCCTCATCAGTTTCGGCGAGGAGTGCGAGTTGCTCCAGGATTACACCAACTCCGCCCGCATGCTCAGCCAGGGGATGAACGGCCTGCGAGTGAGCTCCGGCGTGGGGGGGTTCGGTCCCGGCCCAGTGCCTACGGCCGGCGGACCGCGGGGCACCGTGCTCTATGACGCTGTCTTTCTGGCCGCCGACGAGAAACTGCGCACCGAGGTGGGCCGGAAGGTGATCGTGCTCATCACCGACGGCGTGGATGAGGGCAGCCGCGAATCGATCGACGCCGCTATCGAGGCCGCCCAGAAGGCCGACGCCGTCATCTATAGCATCGATTACTTCGACCCCAGCGCTTACGGATACGGCCCCTTCGGATTTGGCGGCGGCGCCGGCGAGGGGTATCTGCGCAAGATGTCCGACGCCACCGGCGGCCACGTTTACAAAGTGGACCGGCGCCACTCGCTCGACGAAGTGTTCAAGGAGTTGCAGGAGGAAATGCGCAGCCAGTACTCCATCGGGTACGTGTCCACCAACGACAAGCGGGACGGCGGCTATCGCCACCTGGACGTCCGCATGGCGAACAAGGACCTGAAAGCCCAGGTGCGCAAAGGCTATTACGCCCCAAAACCGGACGCCCGCTGAAGGTGGTCCCGGTAACGCCGGCCCCTTACGGGCGAATTCGCTGGGCAAACCACTCGAAGGTGGACTCTAGTGTGGCGCTCCCATCCGCGCCGAGTAACTGAACGCGCACCTCGATGGCGGCACGCCCCCTCCTTGTTACGGTCTCCAGGAAGCGTGCCGCCTCCTCGGGAGGAGCGCCCGCCTGTGCGGTCAACTCACCCGTAGCCGGCCGGCGGAATTTGACGTCGGCGTGGCGGACCACCGCCGCATAATCGGCCGCCGCTTCGCCGAACCGGTCGAGCAGCCATTGCCCGCTGGCCGCCTCGGCGAGGGCAAACTGCGCGCTGGCGTGGACCGTTCCAAGGTGGTTAAGGTACTTGGGGTCCGCAGGCAGCCTGAGGGCAGCCCCGCCCGCGCGTATGCCGAGGAACCGATTGAACGGAATCGCCGAGACATCCATGCCGCCCAGACTAACATGGGGAGTGGCACAGCCAGCGAACTCCCGCTACCGGGCCTGGCTGGCCGTACCGGTCTCTCGCGCCCGCTCGGCGAAGTACTCTTCCAGAACCTTCGCCATGGGCGGCATCGGCTCCAGGCCCAGCCGCTCCATTTTGGCGTTGGACAGCGCCGAATACTGCGGCCGCCTCGCCGCCGTGCGATACTCGCGCTGGTTGGTGGCCAGCAGCAGCGGGTCCACGCCCGCCGCCTGAAAGATCAAACGGGCGAATTGGAACCAACTGATGGGCGCTCCCCCTCCGATATGGACAACTCCGGTCTGGCCGCGCTCCACCAGGTCGGCCGTGCGCGCTGCCAGCAGTGGCGCGAAGGTCGGAGACGCCACATGGTCTTGCACCACCCGGATCGGCTGCTGCGAGGAGGCCAGCCGCATCATCAACTCCACGAAATTGCCGCGCGCCGTGTTCCGGCCCCCAGGCCCGAACACGCCCGAGGTGCGCACGATCAGCGGGCTATCCAGATAGGCCTGCGCGTACAGCTCTCCGGCGAGCTTCGAGACCGCGTAAGCGCTCAGTGGATGAGGGTGGTCGTCTTCGGCGTAGGGGTGGTGCGCGAACCCGTCAAAAACATAGTCGGTGGAGAAGTGTACCAGGCGCGCATCCGCCTGGCGGCACGCCACCGCCAGATGCCGAACGGCCAGTGCGTTTACCTGGAACGCCGCTTCCGGCTCGCGTTCCGCCACATCCACCTGGTTGTAGGCGGCGCAATTGAATACAACCTGAGCGTCATGGGCGGCAACTGCGCTTTCCACCGCCGCACCATCGGTGATGTCCACTTGTCCCCGGTCAAAGCCGGCCGTTACGTAGCCGCGCGACCGCAGCTCGCGGACCAGTTCGACCCCCAATTGGCCGGCCGCACCGAACACCACCGCTCGTTGGGTCATAGAAAGTCTCCGAATCGCATCGTGATCCTGCCGGACCTGCCCCCTACTGTCAGCGATGCGCCCATACCAGCGCCAGCGTGGCCAGCACCATCAGCACCAGCAGCCCGAGGATGACGCGTTTACGGGCGGGCGTCAACCACGTATCCGCCGGCTGTCCGTGGCCGAATACCGTATCGAGCAGCCGCTGCTGCGACGGACCCGGCAGGGCGCGCATCGCCCTGGCGATTTCGCGCCGCCCGCGCTCGTCGTAAATCAGGATGGTTCTGGAATTGTCGCCGTTGGTTGATTCGATCAGCCGGTTCCGCAGCGAAGCCGGCACTTCTTCCACCGACCGGTACACCAGGTCGGCGCCGCCCGCCGAAATCAGCACCGTCGAGGTCTGATACATCCCCTTCGCCGCCGGATTGGGAGCCCCGCAATGCGGGCACGTCGCATCCTCTTCGGCCAGAGCACCGCAGCATTGCTTGCACTTCATCAGGCCACCACCTTCGGCGCCCGCGCCTTGGCCGATACCTCGCCCACATTCTCCATCACCACCTGGATAAATCCCAGGGCCGCTTTCGAGAGCGCCTTGTCCCGCCGGTAGATCAGGCCCAGCCGCCGCACCATCGGGTCCGGAGCCAGCGCGATCGAGCACAGCTTGCCGGCCTTCACCTCTTCCCGGCAGTTGGAAGCCGCCAGGAAGCTCACCCCCAGCCCCGCCACTACGAAGCGCTTCATCATCTCCGTCGAATCCAGCTCCATGGAAATACGGAGCTGGTCTTCCACCGGTTCCAGCCACTGGTTGAGCCGCGTGCGTGTTTTCCCCTGCTTGGGCAGCAGCAGGTAAAATTCCGCAACGTCATGCGCCTCAACCGCTTTCCTTCCCGCCAGGGGGTGTCCGGCCGGGACGATGGCGCAAATCTCGTCCTTGTGAATATCCACTACCTGCAGCCGCTTCTCGTCCACCGGAAGCTGCGTCAGTCCGAAATCGGCCGAGTTCTCCGCCACCGCTTCCACCACGCGCGAGGCGTAAGAACGGTCCACCTGTAATTGCACCGCCGGGAACAACTGCCGGTAAACCGAAAAAACCGTCGGCAGGATGTAGATGCAGGTAGCCTCATTGGCCGCGATGACGAGTTCGCCGCGAGGGTTGGTCTCAAGCTCCGCAATGGCGTCCTGCGCGCGGCGCCGCAGTTCCAGCATCTGTTCGGCGTGCCCGGCGAAGATGCGGCCCGCGGTGGTGAGCGAAATGCGGCTGCCAAAGCGCTCGAACAGGTCGGCCCGCAACTCCTGCTCCAGTTGCCGCACCTGCGCGCTGATCGCCGGCTGTGTGCGGTAGCACGTTTGAGCGGCTTTAGAGAAACTCTTCAGCCTGACGATTTCCAGAAAGGTGTGGAGCTGATCGAAATCCATAGTCGCCCGCTCCGCGCCCCGGCAGGGCGTTTCGTCACCACGCGGTGCGGCGGTCTCCAGTCAAATTCTGGATAGGCGGGATAGAAATTATCAATTTCCCCCGCGTACCAGGGTTTGGTAAGTATTGTAGCAAAGGCCTCGGGAAGGTGCGGCTGTGGTCCCCGGAATCGTGACTTTCGCAGCCGCCCGGAAATGGGCGAGCTTTCCGCACCGTCGCCCGCGGCGAACAGTCAACACTCGAAAAAGCCCGGCCCGCCATAAGCGAGGCCGGGTTTTTGCGCGGTGAGGCCGTGGCGCAGCCTGCCCAGGCTGCTGTGCCGAGGCCGTCTCGGCTTTCCTTGCTAGCGCTGCAGCAGGGATAATCCAGGCAAATCTCCCTCGAAGAGGAGTCGAGAGGAATCTCGACTCGACAGGCCCGAATGCCTGTGCCGCGAACTTGTTACGTAATTTGACACTTGTCCGAGTGGGATGCTAAGTGTTGAAGCTTCACAGGAGATCCAATGGCCGACGAGCAGAAGCCTGGGAGCTCGGAAGCGCCTTCTCCGCCCGGTGGAGAAGGCCCGAAACCACCGGCCAAACCAGCCGCGGACGCCGCCAAGCCGGCGCCTCCTAAACCCGCCGCGGCTGCGGCACCGAAGCCGCCCCCCACCATGGCTGCCACCCCCTGGGACAGCGACCTCGCGCGCGCGCTGCAGCAGCAGTTCGGCGATCGAATCCTCGCAACCTCAACCTATCTCGGGCAAAACTTCGCGGTCGTCAAGCCCGAATCCGCCGTGCCGGTGCTCGAATACCTGAAGCTGGAAGCGGATTTCGATTACTTGGTGGACATCACGGCGGTGGATTGGCCCAAGCGAGCCGAACGCTTCGACCTGGTCTACATCGTCTACAGTTTTCCGCACAACCAGCGCATCCGCATCAAGACGCAGATCCCAGATGGCTTTGAGCCGCGTACCGCAATCGGCGTTCACCTGACGGCCAACTGGCTGGAGCGCGAGGTGTTCGACATGTTCGGCATCCGCTTCGCCGGCCACCCGGACCTGCGGCGCATCCTGATGCCGGAAGACTGGCAGGGTTACCCTTTGCGCAAGGACTACGGCATCCTGCAGCAGGACGTACGATGGGTACAGGAGAATCTGGGCATCGAAAGCGGCCAGTAAATCATGCCGGACACCTTCCTGGACTCGACCGAACTGGTCCTCAACATGGGCCCGCAGCACCCGTCCACGCACGGCGTGCTGCGCGTCATCCTCAAGCTGGATGGCGAAAAAGTTCTGGGCACGGACTGCGTTATCGGCTACCTGCACCGCGGCGTGGAGAAGATCGCCGAAAACCGCACCTACGCCCAGTTCAACCCTTACGTCGACCGCATGGATTACGTGGCGGCGGTCTCCAACGGCCTGGGCTATTGCCTGGCAGTCGAGAAGCTGCTGAACGTGGAAGCGCCAGCGCGCGCGCAGGCGGTGCGGGTGATCCTCACCGAGCTGAACCGCATCGCCAGCCACCTGCTCTGGCTGGGCACGCACGCGCTCGATATCGGCGCCATCACGCCGGTGTTTTACTGCTTCCGCGAGCGGGAAGAAGCGCTGAAGATCTTCGAGCAGTACTGCGGCGCACGGCTCACCACGCACGCCTTCCGCATCGGCGGCCTGCAATACGAGACCTACGACGGCTTCGAGCGGGACGTGAAGGAATTCTGCGCCATGTTCCTGCCCAAGGTGGATGAGTACGAAGAGCTGCTCACCAACAACCGCATCTGGGTGGGACGGCTCCAAGGCGTCGGCATCCTCACCGGAGACGAATGCAAGGAATACGGCGTCACCGGGCCGGTGCTGCGCGCCGCGGGCGTGAAATGGGATCTGCGCAAAGCGCAGCCGTATTCGGGCTACGAGCAATATGATTTCGAGATTCCCACCCGGGAAAACGGCGACACCTACGACCGGTACATCGTGCGCATGCAGGAAATGCGGCAGTCGGTTCGCATCATGGAGCAGGCGGTCGAGGCCATCCCGGCAGGGCCGATTATGGGCAAGGTGGGCAAGGTCATCAAGCCGCCGGTGGGCGAGGCGTATGTCTCGATCGAAGCGCCCAAGGGCGAGCTCGGATACTACGTGGTGAGCGACGGTTCGACGCAGCCCTACCGGGTACGCGTGCGGCCGCCATCGTACGTCAACCTGCAAGCCCTGGATAAAATGGTGCGCGGCGCGCTGGTGGCGGATGTGGTGGCCGTAATCGGCACCTTGGATATCGTGCTGGGCGAGGTGGACAGATGAGGCGAGTAGGACAGACGATCGGTTTTTGTCGTCTGTCAGGGCGTTGCGCATTGGCCAAGAATGACAGACCACGAAAACCGATGGTCCGTCCTACCAGGTCGTACTTATGATTGGGCTTCTGAAAAAGATTTTTTTGGTGGACCTGTTTCAGGGACTGATGGTGACGTTCCGGAATCAGAATCCAAAATACATCTACACCGAACAGTACCCGGCCCAACGGCCCAAAGTGGCCGAGCGGTACCGCGGCGCGCCGCGCCTGAATGTCAACCCGGACAATGGCGAAACGCTGTGCATTTCCTGCAACCTGTGCGCGCTGGCTTGCCCCGAGAACCTGATCGTGGTGACCAGCGAGCGCAATGAGCAGACCAAGCGCAAGGACCTTACCGAGTTCACCTACGACCTTTCCCGCTGCATGTTCTGCGGCCTGTGCGAAGACGCCTGCCCAGTGGACGCGTTGGAGCTGACGCAGGATTTCGAGCTGGCCAGCTACACCCGCGAAGGCATGATCTGGGACCGCCAGATGCTCGAGGAAGGGCCACGGCCGACGCAATACAAATGTTAAACACCGTCCTGTTTTACAGCTTTGCCGTGCTGGTGTTGGGAGGCGGCATCCTCACCATCACCAGGCGCAACGCGGTTCACAGCGCCATTTCGCTGATCGTTTCCTTGCTGGGCGTGGCCGGGCTGTACCTGCTGCAGCAGGCGGAGTTCCTGTTCGCGGTGCAAATCGTGCTCTACGTGGGCGGCATCATGGTGCTGTTCCTGTTCGTCATCATGCTGGTCAACCTGGATGACGCCGCGCGCGCCCGCGAGTACAACCGGCAGTGGCCGGTGGCGCTGGCGGCGGTGGCGGTGGTGGGCGCGGAAGTCGGCTACTTTTTCCATCGCGGCGCGGCATCGTTCCACATCGCCGAAGCGGCGGCCGCAGTGCCGGCCGGCATCGGCAATACCGAGGCGCTGGCAGATTCGCTGTTCTCCGAATACCTGCTGCCGTTTGAGATCGCGTCGCTGCTGCTGCTGGTGGCGGTGGTGGGCTCGGTGATCATGGCCAAAAAGAGGATCTGAAGATGCATCCGGTGACGACGGTTCATTACCTGGCGTTGAGCGCGGCCCTGCTGCTCATCGGAACCATCGGCGTGCTCACGCGCCGCAACATCGTCATTATCCTGATGTCCATCGAGCTGATTCTCAACGCGGTGAATATCAACCTGATCGCGTTTTCGCACGCCTGGCACAACCTCGGCGGCCAGGTTTTCGCCATTTTCGTCATCACCGACGCGGTCGCCGAAGCCGCTGTCGGGCTGGGCATCCTGATCGCGCTGTTCCGCAACAAGGAAACCGTGCAGACGGACGAAATCGATTTGTTGAAGTGGTAGGAGAGCCGTGAATTTTCTCGACCTCATCTGGCTGATTCCGCTGTTCCCGCTGGCCGGCGCCGTGCTGATGCTGCTGATCGGCAAGTTGCTCGATCCGCAGCCGCCGTCCGACGTGGCGCTGGCGCCGGGCGTGGAAGAAGGTGGGGCAGGCGCTCCGCCTGCCAACGCCCACGCGCACGGCCATTACCATCCCGGCCCCTTGCAGAATCTCATCCGCATCATCTGTCCCGGCACGGTGCTGGTCTCCTTCATCTTCTCCGCCGGCGCGGTCTGGCAGCTTGCGCATCTCGCCAACCGGGTACACCAGGTGATTCAATTCACCTGGATCGCCGCCATGCCGTTCCACATGGCCAACGGCCACCTCGCCACCTTCCATGTGGATTGGGGATTTCTGCTCGACCCGCTGAGCTCGGTGATGATTCTGGTGGTGACCGGCGTCGGCTTTCTGATTCACGTTTACGCCACCGGCTACATGGCGCACGACAACGGGTTTTACCGGTTTTTCGGATATATGAACCTGTTCGTGTTTTTCATGCTGATGCTGGTGCTGGCCAACAACTACACGCTGCTGTTTGTCGGTTGGGAGGGCGTGGGGTTGTGCAGCTACCTGCTGATCGGCTTTTACTTCCACAAGAAATCCGCGGCTGACGCCGGCAAGAAGGCTTTCGTCGTCAACCGCGTGGGCGATGCCGGCTTCGTGCTTGGCATGCTGCTGATGCTCTCGGTGCTGGGCACGGTGCGGTTCACCGACGTCAACGCCGCGCTGCGCAGCGGGCAATTCCCGGTGGAAGCCGGTTACGGCGTGCTGACCGCGATGGCACTGCTGATGTTTTTCGGCGCCACCGGCAAGTCGGCGCAGGTTCCGCTGTACATCTGGCTCCCGGACGCCATGGAAGGCCCCACGCCGGTCTCAGCATTGATCCATGCAGCCACTATGGTGACGGCGGGCGTGTATATGGTGGCGCGGTCCTCGGCTCTGTACGAGTTAACGCCGGTGGCGGCCACGTGGGTTGCCGCCATCGGCGCGTTCACGGCGATTCTCGCCGCCACTATCGCGCTGGTACAGAACGATATCAAACGCGTGCTGGCGTATTCGACGGTCAGCCAGCTCGGCTACATGTTCCTGGCCCTCGGTGTGGGCGCTTACTGGGTAGCCATTTTCCACCTGTTCACGCACGCATTCTTCAAGGCCCTGCTCTTCCTCTGTTCGGGCTCGGTGATCCACGCTGTGGGCGGCGAGCAGGACATGCGCTACATGGGCGATCTCAGGAAGAAGATCCCGGTGACGCACTGGACCATGCTGGTGGGATCGGTGGCCATCGCCGGTATACCCGGTCTGGCCGGGTTCTTTTCCAAGGACGAAATTCTCTGGCAGGCGTTCAGCGACCCCAAAGGCTCCACGGTGTTGTGGCTGGTGGGTCTGGTGACGGCGGCGATGACGGCGTTCTACATGTGGCGGCTGATGAGCATGACGTTCTACGGCAAGTCGCGGGTGAAGCCGGAAGTCGCCGCGCACGTACACGAGTCGCCGCCGGTGATGACATGGCCGCTGATCGCGCTCGCGGCGGGCAGCGTGCTGGCCGGCTGGCTGGGCGTGCCCAAGCTGTGGACGATCTTCGCCGATACCTTCCGGGCATTTCCGCGCTGGCTGGAGCCGATGTTTGCGCTCAGCGGCCCCGAAGGCACGCATCCGGCTTCCGTCGAATGGTCGCTCATGATCTTATCCGTGGCCGTGGCCGCCGGCGGAATCTCGTTGGCCTATTATCTTTACGCCAAGCGTCCGGACATTCCGGATCGCATGATGGTGCGCTTCCGGCCGTTACATACGCTCCTCTACCACAAATGGTACGTGGATGAGCTGTACGATTTCCTGTTTGTCAACGGCCTGGGCAAGGGCGGCGGCAGCGCGATGGCGGAGTTCGACCGCAAGATTGTGGATGGCGGTGTCAACGGCGCGGGCTGGCTGACGCGAGCCAGCGCCACGCTCTCCATGTGGTGGGACACCTGGATCGTGGATGGCGCGGTGCGCTTCACCTCGTTTTCCGTCAAACTGCTTTCCTACCCGGCTTGCTTGATCGAGAGCGGCCGGGTGCAGACTTACGCGCTGTTCGTGGTGGTGGGTGTGCTGGCGTTTCTGGGGTATTACGTCGCGAGGTAACCTATGGACCAGCACTTACTCAGCATCGTGCTTCTCACCCCGCTGGCCGGCCTCGTGGTGTTACTCTTTCTGCCTGCCTCGAACAAAGGCCTGATCCGCATTTGGGCTAACCTGGTCAGCCTGGCCGGCTTCCTGATTTCCCTCCCGCTGGTGTTCCGCTTTCACGCCGGCGTGCCGGGCTTCCAGTTCGAGGAGCGCTTCGATTGGATTCCGTCCTTAGGCGCCCACTATCATCTCGGCATGGACGGCATCAGCCTGCTGCTGGTGATGCTCACCACTTTGATGGGCTTCATCGCCACGCTGTGTTCCTGGTCCGCCGTCCAGGACCGCGTCAAAGAATACTACGCCATGTTCCTGCTGCTGCAGACCGGCATGATCGGCGTATTCATCTCGCTCGACTTCTTCCTGTTCTACGTTTTCTGGGAGCTGGTGCTGGTGCCGATGTACTTCATCATCGGCGTCTGGGGGGGGCCGCGCAAGCTCTATGCCGCTATCAAGTTTTTCCTCTACACGCTGGCCGGATCGGTGCTGATGCTGCTAGGCATTTTGACGCTCTACTTCCAGCACAACGCGCAATTCGGTTTCTACACGTTTGAAATTGCGGACCTGATGAAGCTCCACCTGACGCTGAATTTGCAGCAGTGGGTTTTCTGGGCTTTCTTCCTCGGCTTCGCCATCAAGGTGCCGATGTTCCCGTTCCACACCTGGCTGCCGGACGCGCACGTGGAGGCGCCCACCGCAGGCTCGGTGATCCTGGCCGCAGTTTTGCTGAAGATGGGGACTTACGGCTTCCTCCGTTTTTCGCTGCCGCTGCTGCCGCAGGCGTCCGTGGATCAGACCATCGTGCAAATTCTGGCGGTGCTCTCCATCATCGGCATTATCTACGGCGCGCTGGTGAGCCTGATGCAGCAGGACTGGAAGAAGCTGGTGGCTTACTCTTCGGTCAGCCACCTCGGCTTCTGCACGCTGGGCATTTTTTCTCTGAACCCGAACGGAATTGCCGGCAGCGTGTTGCAGCAGATCAACCACGGCATTTCGACCGGCATGCTCTTCCTGGTGATCGGCGTCATCTACGAGCGGCGGCACACGCGGGAGATCAAGGAATACGGCGGCCTGGCGCACGTCATGCCGCGCTTCGCGACCATCTTCGCCATCGCCATGCTCAGCTCCGCCGGGCTGCCGTTGCTCAACGGGTTCGTGGGCGAGTTCACCATTTTGCAGGGCGCGTTTGAAGCCAACCGCATTTGGGCGGCGTTCGCGGTGAGCGGCATAATTTTGGGCGCTGCGTACCTGTTGTGGCTCTATCAGCGCACCATGCTGGGCCAGATCACCAACGGCAAAAACCTTGGCTTGCGCGATCTGAATCTGCGCGAAGTGGCCTTGTTCCTGCCGCTGATCGGTTGGGCAATCTGGATCGGCGTTTATCCCAAACCGTATTTCGACGTTCTGCGGCAGCCGGTGGCAGAAATCGTCGAACGCGTGCGGCCAGGGTATTTCGCTGGGACAGAGCAGGCCGGTGCCGGCCACCGCTCCCTCACGGGGCGCCCTCTGGGCCCGGCTCAGAAGGGCGTTCAGAGCCGCGACCGTCAGGCAGCGGTTGGTGCGGCTGGTTCGGAACGACACATCATCGCGCCCCCGGCCATCCTGGCGCGCACCGGAGGTGCACGGTGAACCCGTTCGGCCAATTCTTCACCTCCACCGACTACCTCACCATCATTCCGGCCGTGCAACTGGCGCTGTTCGGTTGCGCCATTCTCCTCTTCGACGCCTTCCAGGATTTCCTCTTCGGCGGCCCGCAGCACCGGCGGCGGCTGGTCTTCGGCGTGGTGGCGGCGGAAATCTTCGCCGGCGCCGGCCTGGTGAAGCAGTCGATGCACCTCTCGCCCGACGGGCTGATCTCCGGCTTCGGCGGCTCGGTCACGGTGGATGGCTTCGCCATCTTCTTCAACTGGATCTTCGTCATTGCGGCGGTGATTGTCGCGGTGGTGTCGTACAAGTACCTGGAAATCGCCGGCGAGCATCACGGCGAATATTACAGCCTGATCCTGTTCTCTCAGTGCGGCATGTATTTCCTGGCCAGCGGCACCGACCTGGTGACGCTGTTCATCGGCCTGGAGCTGATGGCGCTCTGCTTCTACGTGATGGTCGGCTTCCTGCGCACCGACAAGCGCTCCAATGAGGCGGCGATGAAGTACCTGCTGCTCGGCGCCTTCTCGACCGGCCTGCTGGTGTACGGCTTTTCGGTGCTGTACGGACTGGCCGGATCCACCAAGCTGGCCGATATCGCAAACCGCCTTTCCACGCTGCCCCCGTGGGACCCGATCGTGTTTCTGGCGATGTCCACCACGGCCGTGGGGTTGCTTTTCAAAATCTCCGCCGCGCCCTTCCACATGTGGGCGCCCGATGCCTACGAAGGCGCGCCCACTACGGTGACGGCGTATCTGTCGGTGGCCTCTAAAGCCGCTTCCATCGCCTTCCTGGTGCGCATTTTCATGGGCCCGCTGGCTGCCTCGCGCGCGGCCTGGGAACCGCTGCTGGCGGCGGTAGCGGTGGCCACCCTCACCATCGGCAACCTGGCCGCCATCAACCAGACCAACATCAAGCGCCTGCTGGCCTACAGCTCGATTTCGCACGCCGGATACATGCTGCTCGGCCTGGTGGCCGGCAATGAGACCGGCATCAACGGCATCGCGGTTTACGTGATGGTATACACGTTCATGAACCTGGGCGCGTTCCTGGTGCTGGTGGCGCTGCGGCGGCAGAACATCATCGGTGAGGACCTGGACGACATCGCCGGCCTGATGCACAAGAGCCCAGGTCACGCCGTGTTGATGCTGATCTTCCTGCTGTCGCTGGCCGGCATTCCGCCCACCGCCGGCTTCCTCGGCAAGTATTATATTTTCCTGGCGCTGATCCAGACCGGCCACTATACGCTCGCCGTCATCGCCACGCTCTATGTGGCGGTGGCAATTTACTACTACTTCAAGATTGTGCGCAGCATGTTCACGGGCGAGGAAACCGAAAAGGCGCCGCTGGCCACCAGCCTCGGGCTGCGCCTGGCGTTGGGCGTGAGTGGCTTCCTCACGCTCGCCATCGGCATTTACCCGGAGCCGTTCCTGCGGCTGGCGCAGACTTCGCTGATGCGGTAAGGACGATATGCAGGCAATCCTCTCCAACCCGTTGTTCATGCCGATCGTGGTGACGCTGGCCATCGTCGCGCTGGTTCCGCTGATCGCCGGCTACCTGACGCTGGTCGAGCGGAAAGTGCTGGCCGATTTCCAGGTGCGCCTCGGGCCCATGCGCGTGGGACCGCACGGTCTCCTGCAACCCATCGCCGACGCCTTGAAGCTGCTGCTCAAGGAAGACATCATTCCCGCCGGCGCCGACCGCGCTATCTTCTGGTTCGCTCCGGTGGTTTCCACCGTCACCGGGCTCGTCGCCTTCGCCGTGTTGCCGTTGGCCCGCAACATTTATGTGGCGGACGTCAATGTCGGTTTGCTGGTGATTGCCGCCACCTCCGCGGTGGGCATCCTGGGCATCATCCTGGGCGGTTGGGCTTCCAACAGCCATTATTCGCTGCTGGGCGCGCTGCGCAGCGCGGCGCAACTGGTGAGCTACGAAGTCGCGCTGTCGTTCGCGCTGCTTTCGGCGGTCATGGTGGGCGGCACGCTCAGCATGCAAGGCCTCGTCAAGGCGCAACTGCAACACGGCGTGTGGGGCATGTTCGCCAACTACGGTTTCATGATCGTGCCGTTTGCGGTCTACATTGTCTCCGCGACCGCGGAAACCAACCGCGCGCCGTTTGACCTGCCGGAAGCCGAATCGGAGCTGGTGGCGGGCTTTCACACCGAATACAGCGGCTTTCGTTGGGCGCTCTATTTTCTCGCCGAATACGCCAACCTCCTGGTGGTCTCCGGCGTGGCCGTGACGCTGTTCCTGGGCGGCTGGCTGCGTCCCTTCCCGAACGTCGAGTGGCTTGAAATGCCGTTCAACGTGATGTTTCCGGTGCTGCTGTTCATCGTTTCCGGCGCGCTGACCTTCCCCTTGGTAAGGCGCCTGCCCTATCCGCTGCACCGCAAACTCCTTTTTCTGGTTGCCCTGCTGCTGGTGCTGCTCGGCGGCCTGTTTGCCGTGCCGGTGGTGAATCACGCCGTCATCGGTCTGTTCTGGTTCCTGTTCAAGGTCTCCTCCATTATTTATCTCCTGATCTGGTTTCGCGGCACCTTCCCGCGTTTCCGTTATGACCAGTTGATGAACATCGGCTGGAAGATCGCAGTCCCCGTCGGCATGGCCGCCGTGATCGTCAACGCGCTGCTAGGAATGATCGGCAAATCCGGCGCCTAGTGGCGCGGGCTGTCAAGCCTGCTGTGTCGAGATTCATCTCGACATTCTCTCTATATGCGCGCGAGACTCTGCCACTGCCCGGGGCGCACGCCCTAACCGCGGCTACCGCTCGGCCTGAGCCAAAATCATCTGCCGCCTATCCTCAACCGTTGTCTTGCCGGTTCCGTCGAAATAGCCGCTGGCTTTCGACCAGACCTGATCCGCGACGGCCCGCCCTAACGCGCGCCCCGTTAGGTCCGCGGCCTTGAAATGTATGCCGCCATACGGGCGTCCGTAAACGTCTCCCAGTGCAGAACGATTAGCTCTGACGGCGTCGAGACTGTGGCTGTCGCGTTGAGGGCATTCACCGCCTGACCCCGCAGGCCGCCGTTACCAAACTCAGCAACTCATCCTCGCGTTCGATCGTCATCCGCACTTTCAGCCAATAGACATCGAGCGGCGCAGCGGCTTCGTGGAAACCGGCGCAGAGGTTGATGGCGTCTTTCTCGGTGGTGACGAGCGCAGTGGCGCCCGCGGCGGCGGCATGGTGTGCCATCGAGCGGAGCTCCCTGGGACGATAGCGGTGGTGGTCGTCGAACTCGAACCATGCGGCGGGCGCGACGCCGAGGCACTCCAGGGTGCGCCGGAACGATTGCGGATTGCCTAAACCGCAAAAGCCGCCGGCGGCTGTAAAAGGCGGCCGGCCGATCGGATGGTGCGCGCCGCTGGTGGCATCCACCCAGGCCTCCGGCTCGATGCCGGCCCGGAATATTGGTGCATGCGGGTTGGCGCGGCGCGCGGCGTCTTCGATGGCCGGTGCGAGATCGGAAAACCGGCTGCGGGTGATGATGACGGCATCGGCGCGCGAGAGGCTGGAAACCGGCTCGCGCAGGCGCCCGAGCGGAAAGACATAGCCGCCGCCGAAGGGATCGAGCGCATCGATCAAAACGATGTCCAGGTCGCGCGCCAGCCGCGCGTGCTGGAAGCCATCGTCGAGCAGGAAGACGTCGGCCGGGAAGCGTTCGAGCAGAAGCGCGGCGGCACGTGCCCGGTCGGCACCGATGCCGACGGCGGCCAAGCCCGAGCGAATGAAGATCTGCGGCTCATCGCCCGATTCCTCGATGCTCACCTGGGCGCCGGGCGCGACCGCCAGGTCTCCCGCGAGCGCATGGCGGCCGTAGCCACGGGTGAGGATAGCAGGCGTGTGGCCGGCGGCGCGGAGCATTCCGGCCAGGTGCAGGACGCACGGCGACTTGCCCGTGCCCCCCATGGTGAGGTTGCCGACGCTGATCACGGCGGCGTCCAACCTGCGCGCTTGGGCACGGCCTCGCTGCGCGGCGCCGGCCAATTCCCATGCGCGCGCCAGCGGCCTGCCCGACGTGTACCACGGCTGCGCGCAGCGGTGGCGGGGCAGGTGGGTATCGTAAAGACGGCGCATCCAGGCCACCGCGCGAGCGCTTGCACCGCGGCGGGCTTCCGCGCATTCGCGCGCCCGGCCGCCGATGCGCGCGTTGGTCTCCGCATCTGTCAGCAGCCCCGACACGGCATCGCCCAATTCTTCCGGCCGGGCAATTTCGACGGAGGCGCCGGCGGCGCGGAATTCGTCGGCGATGGCTTGAAAGTTCTCCATGTGCGGGCCCGTGACGACGGGCTTGGCGAACAGCGCCGGTTCCAGAATGTTATGGCCGCCGCGCGCCGCCAGCGTGCCGCCCATGAAGACCACGTGTGCGGCGGCGAATAAGCCGGACAGTTCGCCGATGCTGTCGAGCAGTAACACGCCCGGAAGAGCGCTGAGCGATTCCGCGCCCAAGCGCGACCGGCGAACGAACGGAATGCCGGCGCGCGCCAGCTTTTCGGCCGCGATGGCGAAGTGGTCCGGCTTGCGCGGCGCCCAGATCAGCAGCAGGCCTGGGTGGCGCGCGGCTACGGCGCGGTAAGCGGCGAGCACCGCGGCGTCTTCATCGGCGTCGCCGGCAGTGGGCGGCATGGTGCTGGCGGCAATCCAGACGTGCTTGGGGCCGAGGCGCGCCAGCAACGCCATCACCGGCGAATCCGGCGCCGCCGGGCGGGCGTCGAAATCGTACTTGAAACTGCCGGCGGTGCGCGTGGCGGCCGGCTGCGCACCGAGCGCGAGATACCGCCGGCCGATTTCGTCGCTCTGGACCAAGACGGCATCGGCCGCCGGCAGCACCGCGCGGAACAACCAGGCCAGCCGCTGGTAGCGCGGGTAAGCGCGATCGGAAATGCGCGCGTTCACGATGGCCAGCGCGGCGCCGGTGCGCTTCGCCTCCCGAAACAGGTTAGGCCAGATCTCGGTTTCGGCGATAATCACTAGCGATGGGTTCAAGCGCCGCAACACGCGGCGGACGGCGAACACATAATCCACCGGCGCATAGAAAATGCCGTCGGCAAGTTCCTGCAGCTTGTCCTGCGCGGTGGCTTGGCCGGCGGCGGTTCCCGTGGAAACGAACAGCCGGGTTCGCGGGAACTCGGCGCGCATGCGGCGGAGGAAATCGAGCGAACCGAGAACTTCCCCCACTGAAACCGCGTGGAACCAGATGGCTCCCGCGCCGGTCTGATTAAAAGAGCCGGGAAGAAAGCCGAAGCGCTGCGGCAAGCTGGACCGGTAGGTGCGGCTGCGTGCGCCGCGATACAGGAAATACAATAAGGCGATGGGCAGCGCAAACGCCTGGCAAACCCGGTAGAGGAAATAGATGCCTTTTGTTTTCAAACGTTTGGCTCTTTTCATGAGTATAACCGCGGCGCTCGCCGCGGACAAGGCGCAAACCTTCCATGCGCCCGCCGTGGCCGACATGGCGCGTCGCCAGACCGTCAGCCGGGTGACCATCGGCGCGGAAACGTATGTCGCCGGCGATAAGGTGAGAGCCGCGTTCGGCAAGCTGGTGCCTTACGACTATGGGGTCCTGCCCGTGCTGTTGGTGATTCAAAACGACAGCGACGAAACTATCCGCCTGGACCGGATGAATGCCGAGTATGTCGGCCCCCGCGGCAGCCGCGTGACCGCAACTCCGCCCGGCGACGTTCGCTTCGCGCGCGCCCCGCGCCGTCCCGACCTGGGCACTGGCCCGCAGCTTCCGATACCTATCAAGAAGAAGAACCCGCTGGGCGCGTGGGAGATCGAGGGCCGCGCGCTGGCGGCGCAAATGGTGCCGCCAGGGCACACAGCCAGCGGTTTTGTGTATTTCCAAACTCAGTTACAGGATGGAGCGACCATTTACCTAAGTGGGCTAACCGAAGCGCGAACCGGCAAGGAGCTGTTCTACTTCGAGATACCGGTGGAGTAAATAACATCGGCCGCGGATGGAACGTACCCCAAAGTAACCGGCGGCAAAGACCGCCGGCGCTACGAGAAAACGCGCGCCCGTAGCCGTAGCGCCGGCGGTCTTTGCCGCCGGTTATTTTCCGTGTTCATCCGTGACTCGGAATCACTTACTCCTAAATGTCGTAATACAGCGCGAATTCGTACGGGTGCGGACGCAACCTTACCGCTTCGGCTTCGTTCTTGCGCTTGTAGTCGATATACGTCTCGATCAGCTCTTCGCTGAACACATCCCCCCGCAGCAGAAATGCATGGTCCTCTTCCAGGCAGCTCAACGCCTCGTCCAAAGACCCCGGCATTGACGGCACCGCCTTCATCTCTTCCGGCGACAGGTCGTAAATATCCTTGTCCAGCGGCTCGCCCGGGTTGATCTTGTTCAATACCCCGTCCAGCCCCGCCATCAGCATTGCCGCGAACGCCAGGTACGGATTCGCCGCCGTGTCCGGCGGCCGGAACTCCACCCGCTTCGCCTTCGGATTCGCCGAGTACATCGGGATCCGGCACGCCGCCGACCGGTTCCGCCGCGAGTACGCCAGGTTCACCGGCGCCTCGTAACCCGGCACCAGCCGCTTGTAGCTGTTCGTCGTCGGCGCGATGATCGCCGACAGCGCCCGCGCATGCTTCAGCAAACCACCGATGTAGTTCAGCCCCAACTGGCTGAACCCCGCATACCCGTCGCCCGCGAACAGCGGCTTGCCCCCCTTCCACAAACTCTGGTGCGTGTGCATCCCGCTGCCGTTGTCCGCAAACAGCGGCTTGGGCATGAATGTCACCGTCTTGCCGTACTGGTTCGCCGTGTTGCGGATGATGTACTTGTACAACATCATGTTGTCCGCCGACTTCACCAGCTTGTCGTACCGCTGATCGATCTCGCACTGCCCGCCCGTCGCTACCTCGTGGTGATGGCACTCGATGTGCAACCCGCACTGGATCATCGTCTGCACCATCTCGCTGCGCAGATCCTGATAATGATCCGTCGGCGGCACCGGAAAGTATCCTTCCTTGTACCGCGGCCGGTATCCCAGGTTGTTCTCCCGCCGCCCCGAGTTCCACCGCCCTTCCTCGGCGTCGATAAAGTAATACCCCGAATTGTGCGTCTGATCGAAACTGATGTTGTCGAAAATGAAAAACTCCGCCTCCGCCCCGAAGTACGCTGTGTCCGCCACCCCGCTGTTGGTCAGGTACAGCTCCGCTTTGCGCGCGATCCACCGCGGGTCCCGCTCATAACGCTGCTTGGTGATCGGGTCTTGCACGTCGCCGATCATCACCAACGTCGGCGTCTCCGCAAACGGGTCCATGATCGCCGTCTCCGGATCCGGGATCAAAAGCATGTCGCTTTCATGGATCGCCGCCCAGCCGCGGATGCTCGATCCGTCCATCCCAAAACCGTCCTCGAAGCTGCTCTCGTCGAGCTCGCTCATCGGATAGGAAACGTGATGCTGCAAGCTCGGAATATCGGTGAACCGCAGATCCAGTTGCTTGGCATCGTTCTTCTTGGCAAATTCCAATACTTCTTTCGGAGTCA
>JBAVYH010000030.1:0-15296 GCA_049698695.1 Bryobacteraceae bacterium
GGCCTGGGAAACCGGGCGCTTGGGGAGCCCGCCGAAGGAGATGTTGATTTGAATGATGCTACCGGTCATGGCAAGGCGATCGGGGGCCGCCGCCCCCGATCCCGAACAGGCTAAACGTCGTAGTACAGCGCGAATTCGTAGGGGTGCGGGCGCAGGCGGACGGCTTCGGCTTCGTTCTTGCGCTTGTAGTCGATGAACGTCTGGATCAGCTCTTCGCTGAACACGTCTCCGCGCAGCAGAAACGCGTGGTCCTCTTCCAGGCAGCTCAGCGCCTCGTCCAAAGATCCCGGCATCGACGGCACCGCCTTCATCTCCTCCGGCGACAGATCGTAGATGTCCTTGTCCAGCGGCTCTCCGGGGTTCAGCCAGTTGGGGCTGAACTACATCGGCGGGTTGCTGAAGCACGCGCGGGCTTTGTCGGCGATCATCGCGCCGACGACGAACAGCTACAAACGGCTGGTGCCGGGGTACGAGGCGCCGGTGAACCTGGCATACTCGCGGCGGAACCGGTCGGCGGCGTGCCGGATTCCGATGTACTCGGCGAATCCGAAGGCGAAGCGGGTGGAGTTCCGGCCGCCGGACACGGCGGCGAATCCGTACCTGGCGTTCGCGGCGATGCTGATGGCTGGGCTGGACGGGGTATTGAACAAGATCAACCCGGGCGAACCGCTGGACAAGGATATTTACGACCTGTCGCCGGAAGAGATGAAGGCGGTGCCGTCAATGCCGGGGTCTTTGGACGAAGCGCTGAACTGCCTGGAAGAGGACCATGCATTTCTGATGCGCGGGGACGTATTCAGCGAAGAGCTGATCGAGACGTATATCGACTACAAGCGGAAGAACGAAGCTGAAGCCGTAAGGTTGCGTCCGCACCCGTACGAATTCGCGCTGTATTACGACGTTTAGGCGGGCGCTCGAAGGCCCATAGACCGCTTGCTGGCGGCTGTCAGCAGGCTTGAAACAACCAGTTCGAAACTGGGGAGATACCATTATGAAAATCGGCGTGCTCGGATCGGGAGACGTCGCCAAGGCGCTGGGCGGCGGCTTCCTGAAACACGGTCATCAGGTCACTCTTGGAACTCGCAATCCGAACAAACTGGCTGACTGGGCCAAGGCGAGCTCCGGCGCCCGCGTAGGTTCCTTCGCCGAGGCCGCCAAGTCGGCGGAAGTAGTCGTCCTGGCTGTCAAAGGTACGGCGGCGGCGGAAGCTCTGAAATCCGCCGGCGAATCGAATCTGGCCGGCAAGGTGGTCATCGACACTACTAATCCCATCGCCGACGCGCCGCCCGTCAACGGTGTGCTGAGATTCTTCACCGATCTGAACGAGTCCCAGATGGAACGCTTACAGCGGCAATTCCCGGCTGCTCATTTCGTGAAGGCGTTCAATTCCGTGGGCAGCGGGTGCATGGTGAATCCAAGCTTCAAGGCCGGCAAGCCCACCATGTTTATCTGCGGCAACGACGAGGGCGCGAAGAAAACCGTGGGTGGAATTCTGGACCAATTCGGCTGGGAGACCGCCGATATGGGCCAGGCCGAATCCGCCCGCGCCATCGAGCCGCTGTGCATGCTGTGGTGCATTCCCGGCTTCACCAAGAACCAATGGAATCACGCGTTCAAACTGCTCCTGGATTGATCGCTCCCCGGTCCTGGCAGTGAGACGCTGCACTGGCGGGGCCAACAGCTTAGAATGGTGGCGCGGGCCTCGGTGGCTCTCCGCTCTCATGCAAGGCACCATCATCCAGATCAACGTTTCCCCGGGAGGCCTTCCGAAGCGGCCGGTTTCGCAGGCGCGGATCGGTGCGGAGGGCCTCGAGGGCGATGCGCACGCCCATCCGCAAATCCACGGCGGCCCGCGCAAGGCCGTTCTGCTGATCGCCGCGGAAGTGGTGGATGGTCTGGCCGCGCGCGGTTACCCGGTCTTCTACGGGGCGTTGGGCGAAAACCTCACCACGCGCGGCATCGAGGTCGGCAGCCTGCGCATCGGCGATCGCTTGCGCGCTGGAAGCGCGACCCTCGAGATCACCCAGCTGCGAGTTCCCTGCGGCCAGCTCGATGTTTATGGCGAAGCGCTCAAGGGCGATCTGTATGACGCGCACGTCAAGGCCGGCGACAGCGGCTCGCCGCGCTGGGGCTGGAGCGGCTTCTATGCCAGTGTGGTGGAGGCGGGCGTGGTGGCGCCGGGCGATATAATTGCGCCAGTGGCCCAGCTTGCCTGACCGATGCTGACTTTGCTCGATCGCGTTCCTGAGCGCGTGGCGGCGCGAATCCGGTTGCTGCTGGCATCGGTGCCGGACCCGGAGGCGGCGGCGCGCCACCTGGAACGGCTGCGGCAGGCCTCCCCTTCCGCCTTCGACCGCATTACCAGCTCGCCGGCGGCCTTGCGCTCGGCGGCCAATGTATTCGCGTACAGCGCGTTCCTGACCGATGCCGTGCTCAAGAACCCGGAGCAGATTCTGCAAGTGGCGAGTTCGGGCAGCTTTTACCGGGTGCTCTCGGTGGAAGAGTACGAAGAGCGGCTGTACGATTTTCTCGGCGCAGGCCATGGCGGCGTGCCTTCCGGGGTCGAGCTGGCGCGGTTTCGCCGGCGCCAGTTGCTGCGGATCGTGCTGCGCGACGTGCTGGGGGTGGCCGGCCTGGCGGAAATTACCGAGGAGCTTTCCAGCCTGGCCGACGCAATTCTGAGCGTAGTGTACCGCCATCTCCGCGACGACTTTGTAACGCGCCACGGCGAGCCGCGCGTGGCCGATGGCAGCCCCTGCGGTTTTTCTGTGATTGCGCTCGGCAAGCTGGGCGGACAGGAGTTGAATTACAGCTCCGATATCGACCTGATGTTCGTTTACGGCGGCAACGGCCACACGGATGGTCCGGAGGTTTTGACTAACAAAGAGTTCTATAAGAAAGTCGCCAACCAGTACACCCAGTTACTTTCGACTTACACGGCCGAAGGCCAATGTTACCGGGTGGATTTGCGGCTGCGCCCGGACGGGACACTGGGTGAAATCGCGATTTCCGGCGATGGCGCGCGCGAGTATTACAGCGGGCGGGCGCGCGACTGGGAAAAACAGATGCTGATCAAGGCACGCGTTGCGGCGGGCGAGCCCGAGCCCGGCGCGGCCCTGCTGGAGTACGTGGAACCGCTGATTTACCAGTCCTCCCTCGACTTCCGGGCGGTGGAAGCGGTATCGGAAACGCGGCAGCGGATCAGCGAGAAGATGGCCTCGCGCCGCCATTCGGGCGGCGGCGTCGACATCAAGCTTACTCCGGGCGGCATTCGCGACATCGAGTTCCTAGTGCAGTGCCTGCAACGGCTGCACGGCGGCCGCGAAACGTGGGTGCGGCACGGCGGCACCATGCTGGCGCTGTTCCGGCTGCGCGATAAGGGATTGTTGTCCGGCGCCGAATATGCGCGGCTGGCGTCGGCTTACCAATTCCTGCGCTACCTGGAACATCGCCTGCAGATGGAGGACGACCGGCAGACGCACACGCTTCCTGCCGACCCGGTGGCGCTGGCCCTGCTGGCTTGCAAAATGCCTCCGGCGGCAACCGGAGAGGCGCTGGATGCCGATTCTCTGGTGCGCAGCCTGGACGACCATCTGGCCGCCGTGCGCGAGATTTACGAGCGCGTCATTCACGCGCAGAAGCCGCTCTACTACACGCCCAGCGCCGAGCCGGCGCTCGAAGAGGAGCCGGAGCCGGCGCCGCTGTTGACCAACCTGACGCGCTTCTTGGACCAACGAGCGCCGCAACTGGCGGCAGCCGTGGCCACGGCCGGCCTGCATCGCGGGCGGGAACGCTTTGAACATTTCCTGGAGAAAGCGTTTGCGCAACCGGAGATCCTCGAGCGCCTGGACAGCGACGAGCACCTGGCCGCCGGCGTGCTCGACTTGTTCGAGCACAGCGGGTATTTCGCCGACGAGCTGCTCCGCTACCCGGAGCTGATGGAGGAAATCGGCGAGCCCTTCCGGCTGGAGGGCGGCGCGCTGGCCGATGGCGGCGCCCTCCGCCGCTACTATCGCCGCCAGATGTTGCGCATCCAGACCGAGAGTATTCTCGAAGGTCCGCCCATCTTCGCTACCTTGGGCAAGACTTCGGTGCTGGCCGATAGCGTGATCGAAGCCGCTTACCACATCGCGGTGCGCGATGCGCCGCCGCCGGCCAACCACGCCTATGAGCCATCGAACCAGATGATGGTGATCGCCCTCGGCCGCCTGGGCATGCGCGAATTCGACCTGGGGTCGGACGCCGACCTGGTGTTCGTCATCCCCGACGAAGACGCCGCGGAGCAAGCCTTCTGGACGGACGTAGCCGAGCGCACGGTGCAGACTTTAAGCGCCTACACGGGCGAGGGGGTGATGTTCGCCGTCGATACCCGCCTGCGGCCCAACGGGCGCGAAGGCGACTTGGTGCAATCCGAAGGCTCCTACAAGGCCTACTTTGAGAGCCACGCCGAGGCCTGGGAAGGCATCGCCTACATGAAGTCGCGCGCCGTGGCGGGAAACGTGGAGCGCGCCACCGTGTTTTTGAACGAGCTGCAGCAGGTGGACTGGCGGCGCTACGGCCAGAGCATGCGCTCGCGCAAGGAGCTGGCCGAAATGCGCGCGCGCCTGGAACGGGAGCAAGGACCGCGCAATCCGCTGAAAGCCGGCAGGGGCGGTTTCTACGACATCGACTTCGCGCTGATGTACCTGCGCCTGCGGGGCGCCGGTATCTTCTATAAGGTCTTGAACACGCCGGAGCGCATCGACGTAATCGAGAAGATGGGGCACCTGGACCGCGAGGACGCCGACTTCCTGCGCGAGGGCGCCACCTTCTACCGCGGGATCGACCACGGCCAGCGCGTTTCGCGCGGGCACGCCGAAGGCAGCCTGCCCACTTCGCAGGCCCAAATGGAGGTGCTGGCAAACCTGGTGAAACGGTGGACGCCAGAGCACTTGCACCAGCAGCGCCTGGACGTCACGCTGCGCGAAATCCGCCGCCGCACCCGCGAGTATTTCAACCGGCTGTTCGAACGGTCATGAAGGCGCTGCGATTCGCGGCTTCGCTGGCCCTGGTGGCGGCGATCATCGCGGTTTACCGGCTGGTGCCGGTCAACCACACCACGGTAGCGCTGACGCTGTTGCTGGCCATCCTCGGCATCTCCACCTGGTGGGGGCTGGCGGAGGCCACGCTGGCGTCGTTGCTGGCGGTGCTGGGGTTCAACTTCTATTTCCTGCCCCCGGTGGGCAGGTTCACCATTCGGGATCCGGAAAACCTGGTGGCGTTTCTGGCGTTCCTGGTGACGGCGATCACCGCCAGCCAGCTTTCGGCGCGGGCCCGCCGCCGCACAGCGGAAGCGGAGGCGCGGCGCCTGGAAAGCGAACGGCTCTATGCGCTGGTGCGGTCCATGGCGCTGACCGGCAACTTGCGCAAGACCATCCGCGAGTTTCTCAACCGTGTGATGCAGGAATTTGGCTGCACGGCGGCGGCTTTTTTTTACCGGGAGACAGATGAGATTTTCCGGACCGGGCCCGAGAGCCGGCCGATCGCGGATCACGACCTGAGAGTTGCCGCGGAGCTCGAGCGCGCTTCGGGCGAAGCCACCGGCGACTGGGTCGCGAGCCCCGTCCGCCTGGGGATGCGGAGCCTGGGCGGCCTGGGGCTGGTGGCGCCGCTGCCTTCCCCGCAGATGGTGCGTGCCATCGCGGACCTGGCCGCCATCACCATCGAAAAGGCGCGCGCCTTGGAGGAAGCCAGCCACGCCGAAGCCGCGCGGCAGAGCGAGTTGCTGAAATCGGCGCTGCTCGATTCCCTCGCGCACGATATCAAGACGCCGCTGACCTCCATCAAAGCCGCCGTTACCAGCCTGCTCGGCGAAGCCGCGGCGGCCGACTGCGAACTGCTCACCATCATCAACGAAGAAGCCGACCGTCTCAATCAACTGGCCGCTGAGGTAGTGTCGATGGCCCGCATCGAAGCTGGCAAGCTGCACCTGGACAAACGGGAAGTGCCGGTGGAGCAGATCGTCAGCGGCGCGCTGGCCGAGGTCGAAGGGCTGCGCAAGGGCCGTCCCATCGCCATCCACGCCGCCGCCGGTCTGCCCGCGGCCGAAGCCGACCCCGAGCTGGCGCAGCAGGTGGTCAAGCAGTTTCTGGAAAACGCCCTCAAGTACACACCCGAGGACGCGCCCATCACCGTCACGGTGGAGCAAAAGAGCGGGAAGATTGTGATCGGCGTCGCCGACCGCGGCCCGGGCATCGAAGAGCATGAGCGGGCGTTGATCTTCGACCGCTTCTATCGCGGCCGCGAGCACCGTTTTCAGACCAAGGGAACGGGCATGGGACTCGCCATTGCGAAGGGAATCGTGGAGGCGCACGGCGAACGGATCTGGGTGGAAAGCGAGCGGCGCCAGGGTTCGGTATTCTACTTTACGCTGGCGGCCGCGGCAGGAGGCAGAGAGAATTGAGCGCCGGAAAAGTTCTGGTAGTGGACGACGATCCGCAGATCCGCCGCGTGATGAAGGCCACGCTGGTGGGGCACAGCTACGAGGTGCTCGAAGCGCGCACCGGTGAAGATGCGCTGGACATTTTCGCGCGCGAAGCGCCTAGCCTGGTGCTGCTCGATATGAACATGCCCGGCATGGGCGGCCTGGAGACCTGCCGCGCGCTGCGCGCCACTTCCGACGTGCCGGTGATCGTGCTGACGGTGCGCAACTCGGAGAAGGACAAAGTGGCGGCGCTCGATGCCGGCGCCGACGATTACGTCACCAAGCCCTTCGGCATTGAAGAGCTGCTGGCGCGCATTCGCGCCGCATTGCGGCGTTCTCCGACCGGGCCGGAAGGCGGTCCGCGCAGCTTCGAAACCGCGGGCCTCGAGATCGATTTCGAGCTCCGCCGCGTGCGCGCACAAGGCCGCGATGTGCGCCTGACGCCCAAGGAATTCGAGCTACTCCGCTGCCTGGTGGCCCACGCCGGCCGCCCGGTGACGCACCGCGAGTTGCTGCAGGCCGTTTGGGGCCCCGATTATGGCGACGAGCCCGAATACCTCCGCGTCTTCATCAATCAATTGCGCAAGAAAATCGAAGCCAACCCCGCCAAGCCGACAATCATTTTGACGGAACCGTGGGTAGGCTACCGCCTGGCGGCGGCAGGGTAGGGGAGGACAACAGGAGGGAGTGTCCAGGCGCGGGTGCGGCTGCGGAGGTTCGGCAGCAATGCTGGGCGGGGTCCGAATTCGCTAAGCTTGTGATCGGCATAGATGAGGATCCGTAATGCAGATCGACCATCTCACGATAGAGAACTTTAACGGGTTTGCGGACCGCAAATTCAGTTTCCATCCACGATTTAACCTGCTTGTCGGTGACAACGCCACTGGAAAGACTTCTGTGCTTGACGCGCTCGCCGTTGGAGTCGGCAGTTGGTTTCTCGGACTTCGAGGACCTGAGAAGAGCGTGGGAATAGATTCCGACGAGGTCCGGCTCGTTGCACATGAACATTTGGATAGTCTCACTTTCGAGAAACAGTTTCCTTCCCGAATCGAATGTGGCGGCGTTGTCATGGGACGGCAAATTGTCTGGACCAGAGAACTGCAGCGCGAGCGCGGCCGGACGACGACCGTGAACGCCAAGAATATCAGCGAGGCAGCCAGTGAGGCCGAGCGACGCGTGAGGGCCGGAGAGGAGGTCACCCTTCCGCTCATTTGCACATACGGTACAGAGCGTTTGTGGTTTGAAAAGTGGCATCGCGCCGGCAAAGGCGGGGGAGGGCCAACAGTGCGCAGGCCGTCCCGACTCGACGGATATCGTGACTGTCTCGACTCCACGATCCAGGAGACTGCGCTTCTTGACTGGATTCGGGACCAGACGACGGCGTCTCTGTCACTAAGGCAAGATACCGTTGCGCTGAGTGTGGTTAAGAGTGCCATCTTAAACTGCGTGGAAGGGGCGAACTCTGTTCATTATGATGGTCGGTACAAGGACCTCGTTATTTCCCTCGATGGCCACGGCCCGCAGCTCTTCAAGAACCTTAGCGACGGACAGCGTATTATGCTCACGCTGGTAGGAGACTTGGCGTCACGAGCCGCGATTCTGAACCCTCATCTTGCGACCGTCGCATTACGGGACACGCCGGGTGTCGTAACCATCGACGAACTGGACTTGCATCTACATCCAAGATGGCAGCGGCGCGTAATTCATGACCTAAAGGCTACCTTTCCGTCCATTCAGTTCATTTCAACAACACATTCACCGCAGCTGGTCGGTGAGGCTCAACCCGACGAGGTCATATTACTGGACGGCGATGAGGCGTCGACGCCCCCACGTTCGTTCGGAATCGACTCCAGCCGCGTCCTCGAAGAAGTGATGGGCGCCAAGTCTCGAAATGGCGACGTCGAAGACCTCTTGAAGCGTCTGTTTCGGTCCATCGACGAAGAGGACTTCGACAGTGGTCGGCGTATGTTGGCTGAGGTTGAGGCGAAGCTCGGCCCGGACGATCCGGAGGCGACGCGCGCGCGCGCATTGATGACGTTTCTGGAATCCAAAGTATGAGGGAGATCCGGAAAGGCAAGGAGCCCACCAGCCTTACCCAGTACCGTTCCGGTCCAGGCGCGAACTACGACGGCCTCCCCTACAAGGACATGCTGAGGGAACACCTCGTGAGGGAGCAGCGAGGTCTCTGCTGTTACTGCCTCTCGCGGATTCGCCCCGAGCCCGGCTCGACTAAGATCGAGCACTGGCATTGCCAAGCTCATTACTCTGCCGAGCAGCTTGAATACTCCAATCTGCTTGGCGCATGCATGGGCAATGAGGGGCGGCCCGGCAGGGAGCAGCACTGCGATACCCGGAAGGGCGACCAGGACCTCTCGCGGAATCCGGCGAACCCATCGCACCGAGTCGAAGACTTGATTCGGTTTCTGGGAGACGGAACCGTGTCGTCGAGCGATCCGGGTTTTGATGCAGAACTCAACAAGGTGCTGAATCTCAACTCGCCGTTTCTGAAGAACAACCGAGTGTCAATGCTGACCGCGTTTAAATCGGAGCTGGAGAGAGGCGGGGTGTCGCGGGCAAAGCTGGAGCGGTGGCTGGGGGAGTGGAACGGCGAATCGAGAAGCGGCGAGCTTCAGCCCTTTTGTCAGGTCGTCGTCTATTGGCTGCGAAAACGGCTGGCGCGACTGTAGCGGGGACCGGGCGACTGCAATCAACCGGTTCGCCACGACCTCAGCCCGCTCGCCCCGCTGTTGGTGAATAACCGCGTGCGACGGACTCCCTAAGTACCTGCCGCACCGTATCCACCATCACCCGGACCTTATCGCCGATGGTTACGGGGCCGTGGCCCGCGACAACAATGGCGGGCTTGAGCGACTCAATCCGGCTGAGTGACTCGATCCACACCTGCCAATCCGCCGGCGTTCCGGCGTCCAGGTTTGGAAGATACTCACTGATCAGGCAATCGCCAGTGAACAGGACTCCGTCTTCGGGCACCCATACCGAGAGATTAGTTGCTGTGTGCCCCGGTGTCAGCAGGATCCCCACCGTGCAGCCGCCCAGGTCGAACTGGGTGTCGCGATGAATCTGCCGGTTCGGGTTTACCAGGTGCGTTCCATGAAAGAACGCGCGCGCTTCACTGCGCGCACGGCGCACCGGATTGGGGATCGCATCGTTGAACTCCGCGATTTCGGCTTGAAACTCGTCAGGCGTCCGCGCAATCCCAACGTGACCCCACGCGTCGATCCCATGCTCGCGAAAGAAACCGTTGCCGCCGATGTGATCAAAATGCTTCTCCGTGTTGATGACACGCAGTTGGTTTCCCGGCCTGACGGCGGAAGCGTATCCGTGGACGGTCTGTGCCGCTAGCGAGTTCCCGCCCGTACCTACCACCAGCGTCAGGTTCTCCCCGACGACAAAGCCCGCATTCACGCACCAGGGCGCCGAGTAGCCAAGACCGGTAACGGCGTAGCAACGATTCGAAAGGCGCATCCTTATGTTGTCGCACAATGTCGTAGCGCAGGCTGTCATGCACGGCAGGAAAAGCCGAGATGACTCTCGGCTCAGCAGCCTCGACAGGCTGCGCCACGGCTACGCGTGCGGCGCACTTCTGCCCGCCGCCATCCACTCTTCCAACTCCCCTGGCAGCGGTGAAACCACTGTGACCGGCTCGCCATCGGCGGGGCGGAAGAAACGGATGCGGTGAGCGTGCAGGAAATAGCGGCCTAACGGCGGGTGGCCTGGTACGACCGCCGGCGCGCCGTAAAGCGTGTCGCCGGCGACGGGGTGGCCGATGCTGGCCAGGTGTACGCGGATCTGGTGAGTGCGGCCGGTGCCGATTTTCACTTCGAGAAACGTGAAGCCGGGCCGGCGCGCGATGACACGGTATTCGGTGTGCGCCGTGCGTCCATCGCGGAGGCGCGCCGTCATGCGGGTGCGGTGGATGGGATCGCGCGCAATCGGCTTATCGATGACGCCGCCTTCCTGCTTCACTGCGCCATGCACCAGCGCCAGGTAGACCTTCTCCACGCGGCGGCTGGAAAACTGGGCAGCCAGTTTGCGGTGCGCGGCATCGTTCTTGGCCACCAGGATCACGCCGCTGGTGTAGCGGTCCAGGCGGTGGACGATGCCCGGCCGCAACTCGCCGCCGACGGCCGAAAGCGCGCCGAAGCGGTGCAGCAGCGCGTTCACCAGCGTCCCGGAGTGAACGCCGGCACCGGCGTGGACCACCATCCCGGCGGGCTTATCCACCGCCACCACGTCGGCATCTTCATAGAGGATGGTAAGCGGAATTTCTTCCGGGATGGCGCGCAGGGGCGGGGGATCGGCTGGTTCCACCTGGATAGCTTCGCCACCGCGAACCGTGTAGGAAGCCCGCGCCGCGGCGCCGTTCACCAGCACGCGGCCATTGCGGATCCATTGCTGAATGCGGGCGCGGCTGTATTGCGCCAGGCGTTCATGCAGGACGTTATCGAGGCGCCTGCCGGCCTCGGAGCGATCGGCGGTGAAGTCCGCCATAAAGCCTCAGTACGGTTGCCGGCGATTGGGTTGGTCGTTTTCCGGCAGACCCTAATCTCCTAGACGGAAGTCTTTCCGGCCACTGCCTCAGGTTCCGGCGGCGGCTCCGAAGGCTGCGCCGCCAGCGGGCGGCGGTCGTAAAACTGCAACCGGCAGAACCTGCAATGATACAGGTTCCCGTGGACCAACCGCTCGAGCAGGTTCCACAAGCCGCCCTGCATACGGTCCACCACGTCGAGCTCGCCGAGACGCGTCACCCGAAAAGTCGCGCACCCCGGGCAGCGCGCGTGCGGCCCCAAGTGGAGCCGGTACGGCCGCGGCAGATGCTGCTCGCGCTCGCACACGCAGCATTGAAAGATCGCCAGGTAGGCAAAGTGCTCCCCGAACGTTCGGTGCACCCTCCGCACCTTGCCTCCGCAGTATAGGCACTTTCGCATGGCGCCTCGCCAACTATGTTGTAGCTCAATTTGCGGAACCGGCACAACTGGCGTCACAATAAGAAGTTCGCCCTTTCCACCCAAAGCAAGTCCTTATGCTCGATAGAATCACGGTGCATGGTGCGCGGCAGCACAATCTGAAGAACATCGACGTCGAAATTCCGCGCAACGCGCTGACGGTGATTACCGGCCTGAGCGGGTCGGGGAAGTCGTCTCTGGCTTTCGATACCATCTACGCCGAGGGCCAGCGCCGCTACGTGGAGACGCTCTCCACTTACGCGCGCCAGTTCCTCGACCAGATGGAGCGGCCCGACGTGGATTCGGTGGATGGCCTCAGCCCGGCGATCTCCATCGAGCAGAAGACCACCAGCCGCAGCCCGCGCTCGACCGTGGGCACCATCACCGAAATCTACGATTACCTGCGGCTGCTCTACTCCTCGATCGGCGTGCCACACTGCCCGATTTGCGGCAACGAGATTTCGCGCCAGACCACGGAGCAGATTCTGCAGCACGTCCTGGCGCTCAAGCCGGAAGACCGCATCATGGTGATGGCGCCGGTGGTCCGTGGCCGGAAGGGCGAGTACAAGAAGGACCTGGAAAAGCTGGCGCGGCAGGGCTTCGTGAGGGCGCGCGTGGATGGCGTGCTGCGCTCGCTCGACGATGAATTCCGGCTCGACAAGCGGCGCAATCATACCATCGAGGTGGTGGTGGACCGGTTGCTGGTGAAGCGGGGAATCGAGAAGCGCCTGGAAGCTGCCATCGATATCGCCACCAAGCTGGCCGACGGCCTGGTGCTGGTGGCGGTAGTGAACGGCGAAGAGCGGCTGTACTCGCAGAAACTGGCCTGCACCGTCTGCGGCGCCAGCATTCCGCAACTGGAGCCGCGCTCGTTCTCCTTCAACAGCCCCTATGGCGCCTGCGAGGAGTGCCACGGGCTGGGCAGCCGGTGGACGTTCGATCCCGCCAAGGTGATCGCCGATGCTTCCAAGCCTCTTCTCAACGGCGGGCTTGGCCCGGGCGGCGCTTCCTGGACCATGCAGCAGGAACTGGAAGCCCTGGCGCGGCGCGCCAAGATCGATTTGAAAACGCCGTTCGAGAACCTGCCCAAACCGTCGCGCGCGATTTTGCTGGGCGGCACCGGCGGAATGCCTGGGATTCTCGGGATTCTGCAGCAGTCCTACGACAATTCGGCGGAAGGTTACCGCGAATGGCTGACGGAATACATGTCGCCCGTGGAATGCGCGGCGTGCGGTGGCAAGCGGCTGCGGCCGGCCAGCCTGGCCGTGCAGGTCAAGAATTTCTCGATCGCCGAATTTACCGCGCTGCCGGTGGCGCGCGCGCTGGTGACGGTGCGGAACTGGGAATTCGGCGAGCGGGAGATGCAAATCGCCGGCCGTGTGCTGGATGAAATCCGCCGGCGGCTGGAGTTTCTCTCTGCGGTGGGACTGGACTATCTCAGTCTGGAGCGCTCCGCCGCCACGCTCGCCGGCGGCGAGGCGCAGCGCATTCGCCTGGCCACGCAGATCGGCTCCAAACTGCGCGGCGTGCTGTACGTGCTGGACGAGCCTTCCATCGGGCTGCACCCGCGCGACAACGGCCGCCTGCTCGAGACCCTGGCGCATTTGCGGGACATGGGCAACACGGTGCTGGTGGTGGAGCACGACGCCGAAACCATTGAGCGCGCCGACTACGTGATCGATCTCGGCCCCGGCGCCGGCCGCCTCGGTGGCAAACTCGTGGCCGCGGGCGATCCGGCCGCCATCGCCAGAGATCCGCAATCGCTCACCGGGCAATATCTTTCGGGTGCGCTCGAAATCCCCATGCCGCAGGCGCGGCGAACGCCTGGCGAGAACCAGTTGCTCATCCGCGGCGCCCGCCAGCACAATTTGAAGAACATCGATGTCTCCATCCCGCTCGGTGTGCTGACCGTGGTCACGGGGGTTTCCGGAAGCGGCAAGTCGACGCTCGTCAACGAGATCCTCTATCGCTCGCTGGCGCGCGAAATTTACGGCTCGCGCGAGGAACCGGGCGAGCACGACGCAATCGAAGGCATAGGCCTTTTGGACAAAGTGATTCGCATCGATCAGGCGCCGATCGGCCGCACGCCGCGCTCCAATCCCGCAACCTACACGGGACTGTTCACGCCCATTCGCGATCTCTATGCCATGCTGCCGGAATCGCGGGAACGCGGTTACAAACCCGGCCGCTTCAGCTTCAACGTCAAGGGCGGGCGCTGTGAAGCCTGCCAGGGCGACGGCCTGAAGCGCATCGAAATGAATTTCCTGCCCGACGTGTATGTCACTTGCGACGTCTGCCGCGGCCGCCGCTATAACCGCGAAACCTTGCAGGTGAAGTTCAAGGGCTACTCGATTGCCGACCTGCTGGACGCCACCGTCGAGGATGCCCTGCCGCTGATGGAGAACCTGCCGCAGATTCGCGCCAAGCTCGAAACCCTGCACGATGTAGGGCTGGGCTATGTCCACCTCGGCCAGTCTTCCACCACCCTTTCCGGCGGCGAAGCGCAGCGCATCAAGCTGGCCAAGGAACTGAGTAAGCGGCAAACCGGCCGCACCTTCTATCTGCTCGACGAGCCCACCACCGGGCTGCATTTCGACGACGTGCGAAAGCTGCTGGACGTGCTCCAGCGGCTGGTCGGACTGGGCAACACGGTGGTAGTGATCGAGCATAACCTGGACGTGATCAAAACCGCCGACTGGATCATCGACCTGGGTCCGGATGGCGGCGAGTACGGAGGCCGCGTGGTGGCCTGCGGCACGCCCGAACAAGTGGCGCGCTCGAAGAAAAGCTATACCGCGGAGGCGTTGCGCAAGGTGCTGGGCAAGGGGAGGGCGGCATGAGCCGGTACTCGAAACAGCCGCTCGATTTCGCCGGGCTGCACACGGTGGGGCTGCGCGAGCGCGACGGTAAGGTTAGAACCGCGGATTTCGCGTCGCCCTACGCCAAGGGTTCCGGCATGGGCGCGTGGCTCGATTCGCTGCCCCGCATCCTGGCGGGCGCGGACTTGCGCAAAGTGGCGGATGCCGTCGTCGCCGCGCGCTCTCGCAAGCGCGCCATCATCTGGGGCCTGGGCGGCCACGTGATCAAATGCGGCCTGGCGCCGGTGCTGATCGATCTGATGCGGCGCGGCTACGCCACCACGTTCGCATTGAATGGCGCCGCGGCCATTCACGATTTCGAAATGGCGCTGGCCGGGCACACCAGCGAGGACGTGGAGGCCGCCCTGCCGGATGGCCGCTTCGGATCGGCGGAAGAAACCGGTCGCGAAATGAATGGCGCGATTTCGGAAGGCGCGCGCGACGGGCTGGGAATCGGCGAAGCGCTGGGCCGGCGCCTGGAAACCGCCGCCGGCGCGGCTTTCGCGCCCTTCAGCCTGCTGCTCGCGGCTTACCGCGCCGCAGTTCCCGTCACTGTGCACGTGGCGATTGGAACCGACACTCCGCACGCGCATCCGGCCGCCGATGGGGCGGCCATCGGTTCCGGCTCGCTCCGCGATTTTCGCCTGCTGTGTTCTTATGTCGCGGACCTCGACGATGGCGGCGTGTATCTGAACGTGGGATCGGCGGTGGTGCTGCCCGAAGTTTTCCTGAAGGCCGTTTCCGCGGTGCGCAACCTGGGCCATCCGCTCAGCCGATTCACCACCGCCAATTTCGATTTTCTGCAACATTACCGGCCGCGGATGAATGTCGTGGAGCGGCCCCACGCGGGCTCCGGAGGGGCCGGCTACGCCCTCACCGGCCATCACGAGCTGATGATTCCGCTGCTGGCCGCGGCGCTCATCGAGAAGGATTCATGACGCCGGAAGAGCCTCCTGTGAATCTCGCGCCAGTCTCCGGCCCGCCGGAGCCGCCGCCAGCGCCGGAGCC
>JBAVYH010000031.1:0-11764 GCA_049698695.1 Bryobacteraceae bacterium
GACAAGCCCCGGAACGGGGCGGAAGAGGTTTTCGCCAACAGTCTTCCGCCCCGTTCCGGGGCTGGCAGGGAGCAACCAGATTCCACACGGCTTGCGCCGTGGGCTATTGTCTTTCGCCCTTCGGGCTAGCGCCGCCGCCTTACGTACCTATACGTTCAGATACCAGCGGATTTCCTCGCAATACAAGACGCCACCATTTTTCATGTCGCGCGCCCGGCTGCGCTGCATAACAATTTCTAATAGCTGAATCGTGCTATGCTGGCAATTGGAAGACCATTATGATTGAAGATCTGCTACAACCCAGGCACCTGCTTGTGATCCTGGCTATTGCGCTTCTGTTTTTCGGGCCGCAAAAGCTGCCGGAACTCGGCAAAGGGCTCGCCCAAGGTATTCGCGGCTTCAAAGATGGGCTGAAAGACGTTACTTCGGACACGCCCGCGCGCCCCAAGGAATAGGCCAGGCACGGCCGTCTCCTGAACACGGGAGGCGGTTCAGCTTGTGACCCCAGCCGCGCCGCAAAGAGTCCAACCGCACTTTTCCTCCCAGCTCGCCTTCCTGCCGGTCCACCATCCGCTCGCGCCCTTGCCCTTTTTCAGCCGCTAAGTATACACTGTATACATGACTGCCCCTCCGACCTCGCGCAGAATCGCCGCTGCCGCCCGCCGCCTGCTGGATCGGGAGGGTGCTGAGGCGGTGACGATGCGCCGTGTGGCCGAGGCCGTGGGCATTACGCCGATGGCGATCTATCGCCACTACCCGGACCGGGCGGGTCTCCTCAACGCCGTGGCCGACGAGGGCTTCGAGGAGCTGGCCGCGCGGCTGGCAGGCAAGCGATTCTCCGGCGGCATTGACGAGCGGCTCACCAAGATGGCGGAGATCTACCTGGAGCACGCGCTCGAGAACCCCCGCCTGTTCGAGTTGATGTTCCTCAAACCGCGCGAAGGCGCCCGCCGCTACCCGCGAGACTTCAAAGCCGGCCGCTCCCCCACCGTCAATCTGATGGTGTCGGCGGTGCGGGAAGGCATGGAGAGCGGCCATTTCCGCGAGGATGACGCCTGGGAGATCGTCTTCGAGATGGGCGCCCTCTCGCACGGCCTCATCATGCTCTACCTGGGCAGACGCATGGGCGTGTCCCCCGCTCGATTTCGCGCGCTTTACCGGCGCTCCTTCAGGAGGTACATTCGTGGCATTCGCAACTGACTACCGGCGCGGCGGCGCCGCGCTGCTGGCGGTAGTGTCCACCGCCGTGTTGGTCTGGTTCGGCACCGGACTTAACCCGGCATGGCCGCTGATCTGGTTCGCGCCGCTTCCGCTGCTGCTTTTCGCCGCGCGCAGTTCCTGGTGGGGCGCAGCGGCCGCAGCATCCCTGGCGTGGCTTGCCGGCAGCCTCAACCTGTGGCACTACCTCAGCGCAGTGCTGCTTGCGCCGCTCGCGGCGCGGGCGCCAATCTTCCTCATCCCGGCGCTGGTGTTTGCGGCGGCGGTGTTGCTCTTCCGCGCGTTGCTGCGGCGCGGCGCCTGTTGGAGCGCGTTGCTGGCCTTCCCGGCGGCGTGGGTTTCCTTCGAGTACCTGCGCAACCTCACTACACCCCACGGCACGGCAGGCGGCCTGGCTTATTCAGAACTGAACTTCCTGCCTGTCCTCCAGCTCGCCTCCGTTACCGGACCCTGGGGCATCAGCTTTCTGGTGCTCCTATTTTCAGCCGCGCTCGCCATTGGCTTCGATCTGCGCCGCACGGCCCCCAAGCAGGCGTTGCGCATCGCCGGCGCGGGGCTGGGAGTGACCGCGCTGGTGCTGGTTTTCGGCGCGGTGCGCCTCGCGCTGCCGGCGGCTTCCCAGCGGGTGAGAGTGGGACTCATCGCCTCCGACCTGCCGGCCAACGTGGATGTCGCCGATGAGGGCGCCAGCACCGCGCGGTTGTTCCGCGATTATGCCGCCGCCGCCGAAGGGCTCGCGGCCCGCGGCGCGCAAGTGATCGTGCTGCCGGAGAAGCTCGGCGTGGCCGTGGATCCCGCAACCAGCGAAACCGACGCCCTCTTCCAATCCCTGGCCGACAAAACCGGCTCCAGGATCGTCGTCGGTCTGATCCACGTATCCCCGCCGTTGAAGTACAACGAAGCGTGCGTGTATGCGCCGGGGGCCCCACTGCGGAGTTACCACAAGCGCCACCTGCTGCCGCCCTTCGAATCCAAGTTCAAACCCAGCACCGCGCAGACCCTCATGCCGCAGCCTTCCGGAACCTGGGGCGTGGCTATCTGCAAGGATATGGACTTCACGCCGCTTTCACGGGAGTACGGCGAGGCGGGCGCCGGCCTGATGCTGGTGCCCGCGTGGGATTTCGTAGTGGACCGGTTCGCGCATGGCCACCTCGCCGTGATGCGCGGCGTGGAAGACGGATTCAGCATCGCGCGCGCAGCCAAGCAGGGCTACCTGACCGTGAGCGATGACCGCGGCCGCATCCTGGCAGAGGCCCGGAGCGACTCTGCGCCCTTCGCCACGCTGGTGGCGGACGTGCCGGCCGCGCACGACGACACTGTCTTTCTCCTGCTGGGCGACTGGTTCGCGTGGCTCGCGCTGGCGACGCTCGTTTTCACGCTCGCGCGGTTCTACCGGCTCAGGAATATAACGCGATCCACGTAGCCGAGTGCATAGCCAAGCTATAATTCTCTTCCCGGCGACGAGTTGCGCTGGCTTAATGTCAGTTCGCCTTATTGCCCGCCCTCTGGAATCCTCGCCACAGCTCCACGAAGTCCTCTCGCCGCCTCACCCCTTCGAGCAGCGGGTCTTTCGCAGCCAGGTCCAGTTTGGCCGGGTCCTTGAAGTATCCGGCCACTGCCGCCTGCCGCAAATCAGCGATCGATTTTTGTCCCAGATCCTCACGCTTCTCGCCGCTGCCGGCTGCGGCGCAGACCGCGTAGGTCTGCGCCAGTAGGTACCAAGACTCGCCGGAGACGTTTTTCGCGCCGGATGCTTCGCCTGCCCGCGCCTCCGCTTCCCCAAGCCGGCCCGCGCGCGCCAGCGCCAATGCGCTGCCCGCACGCAACGAACTGTCGTGGTAATCGTCGAAGCGTATCGCTGTATCCCAGGCACCCACCGCGTCGGAATACCGCTGGAGGTCGGCGAAATCCCTGGCTTGCCAATAGTAGGCGAAACGCATCGCGTATCGGCCGAAGACACTCTTCGGTTCACGCGCGAGGACTGCGGCTAGCCCTTCCGCCGCCTTCTGCAACAGGAGAAGGGATTCCGCCGGTTTCCCCATTCGCTGTCCCAGTTCACCCAGATTGACGTAGCTGGCCGCCAGGTTGAGCGCATATTCGGCCACGGCAGGATGCTCGCGCGCCAGTTTCTCGCGGACGTCCAGCGCGCGGCGGTGGGCCTTTTCGCTCGCCGGCAAGTCCTCTAACAGCGCGTACACGCCTCCCAGATTATTCAGGCTGCTCGACAAGGCGTTCTGGCTGTCGGGATCATTCGGATTCGCCTGGCTCAGTTCTTCGGCAATCGTCACCGCCGCCTCGGCATAGGGGCGCGCTTTGTCCGCCCGATTGGACATGCCATATAGTTCCGTCAGGTTGACGTTCGAGACCAGCAGCGCCCGCTTGGCAGCTTCGCCCGGATACTTCGCTGCGATTTCCTTGCGGATCTCTAGAGCCCGCAGGCGTGGCGCCTCCGCTTTCTCGATCGACGGCGTCCGCCCGAAGGACATCACCAGCGTAGTGCCCAGGCCATCATAAAGGTTGCCCAGATTAGTCAGGCTATCGATCGACGGCTCGTGCGTACGGTTCCACTCCTCCTGCCTTTCAATTGCGCCGGTGAAAACCGATTTGGCCTTCTGGAAGCTGCCCTTGCTCTGATAGAGATTGGCCAGGTTATTCGACGCCCCAATCAGGTCATTGAACTGCCTGGCATCGTTCGGGTGAGCCTGGTGCAGCTTCTCCATAATGCCGATGGCGCGCAACAGTTCCTGTTCGCCTTCGGAGGTGTGATTGATGGCGATATCCAGGTTGCCCAGCCGAAACAGAGCGGCGCCCATCTGCATCTGGAGCGAAGGATCGCCGGACCGCTCCGCCACAAACTGCTGATAGAAATCCTTGGCCGTCTCCAGCAGGTTCTGCCGTAAGTTCTCCAGCCCCTTAGCTTTCAGTTCCTTGCTCTCGCTGACCTTGGTGAGATAGCGGTCCACGGCATCGCGCGCCATGGTGAAATTGTGTTCCGCACGCTGACTCTGGAGCTTCGCTTCCGCGGCGCGCTGTTCGGCAATCTGCCGCTGGCTGGCCTCGCTGCGCCGCGCCTGCTCCTCGGCCGCCTTGGCGTCCTCCGCCTGTCTGCGGCGCTGCTCCGCCAGAGCGAGCGCCTGCTCCGCTTCCGTCTGTTTCTGCTCCGCTAGCGCGCGCCGGGAGGTTGCCAGCTTCTCCGCCCGCGAGGCCCGAACAGCCTCGGTGGTGCTCGCGATCACTCCCAGCACCAGCACCAGGAAAACCGCCGCCAGTCCCAGCACGAACGGCTTGTGGCGCCGTGCGAACTTTTGCAACTGGTATGTCGTCGAGGGCGGCCGGGCAATGATCGGCTCATCGCGCAGGTGGCGCGCCAGGTCCCCTGCCAGGCTCGCCGCTGAAGCATAGCGCCGGTTCTTGTCCTTCTCCAGCGCCTTCCGCACGATTACGTCGATGTCACCGCGGAAACTGCGGTCGGTCGAGCTGAGCGGCGGCGCCTCTTCTTCCGTAATCGTGCGCACGGCCTCGTGCAGCAGCTTCTTGTCGATCTGATACGGCAGCTTGCCTGCCAGCAGCTCGTAGAGAATCACGCCCAAAGCATAAATGTCGCTTCGTGTATCGAGCTGCGCCGGGTCGGCGAGTACTTGCTCCGGGCTCATGTAAGGAAGCGTCCCGACCAACTGCCCGACGTCCGTCTGGCGCGTAGCCTCCATATCGGAATTAGTCATCCGTGCCACGCCGAAATCCAGGACCTTCGGGTTGCCGGCATCGTCGACCAGAATGTTGCCCGGCTTCAAATCGCGATGGATGATGCCCCGCTGATGGGCGTGATTCACGGCCTCGCAAACCTTGATCATCAGTTGCAGCCGCTGCCGCGTGTTCAGGCGGTTCTTCTGCGCGTATTCCGTCAGCGAGCTGCCGCGGATGAACTCCATCGCGAAATACGGCAACAGCCCGCCGGTGGGCGTGCTGGCAGTGCCGGCCGCGTAGATTTGGGCGATTCCCGGGTGCTGCAAAAGCGCCAGGGCCTGCGATTCGATTTCGAATCGCTGCCGGTAGAAATCGCTTGCCGGGCCGAGCTTGATGACCTTGAGCGCCACCGTTCGCCGGGGCCTGCTCTGCTCGGCTTCGTAAACCGCGCCCATGCCGCCCTCGCCGATCAGGCGCACGATCCGATACTCGTCGATCACCTCCGGCATCCATTCCAGCGACGAGGTTGAGCGCCGGCGCGAGGGATCCGGATCGTCGGGACGAATCGTCCCGGTAGCGTTGGTGTCCATCGATCTGGTGAATAATACCACTTACCGAAACGATTCGCAGCGAGCGGCCGGCCACGCGGTGTGCGACAGGGAAATGGAGCGCTCTTCGGTGTTCCCAGGAAATGGCGGGCTTCTGAGTATACCCATCCACCAGGCCGGGCCGCGACGGCACCGTTGCCCTGTGTGCCGTTGGCGGGACAAGCTTTAGACGTTGCTGAAAAAAGCCAAAACATGAAGCCGCTGATGAACGCGGATTTTAATGAAGTGGGTTATCGGCGTTAATCAGCGTTAATCGGCGGCTGAAGATACTTTTCCCAGACCTTTTCAGCATCCTCTTTAGCTTGCCCGTGCCAGGACGCGGCCGGCGTTTGCCGTGAAAGATCGCGTCGGCCGCTGCGGTATATTCGGAATTGATGCAACGGGCGGCGCTGCTTCTGATCTGTTGCGCGTGCCTGCGCGCGCAGCCGGCCGCGATCGAAGGCGTGGTCGTCAACCAGGCAACCGGCCAGCCCATGGCCGGAGTGCATGTCCGCTTTACCAGCGCCGTGCCCTCTGCCGATGGCCAGGTATACGGCGCCATGAGCGATCGCGCTGGCCATTTCTCCATTACCAGCCTTCCCGCCGGAACTTACATGGCCGAAGGCAAGCAGCGTGGCTTTTTCTGTATGCCGCCGAAGGGCAGTGGATCGATTCCACGGGTATCGCTCAAGGCGGGTCAGCAGCTCTCGGATTTCAAAATCGAGATGGCCCAGGAAGCCACCATTTCCGGCCAGGTTCTGGACGACAACGGCGATCCGGTGCAAGCGAATGTTCACGCGGATGCCGTGTCCGACCGGATGATGAACTACGGCCACTTCGGCAACAGCGATGAGCGCGGCGAGTTCCAGATTAGGGTCGCGCCGGGCAAGTATTACATCGTCGCGGCACCGTGGGGCGGCAGGGGCCAGGAGCCGGAGATCCGCACCGACGGAACTGTCGACGCCACCTACGGCGAAACCTATTACCCCGGCGCGGCAGCCAAGGCCAAAGCGATGCTGGTCGAGGTAGCGCCAGGCGCCGAGCTCACCGGCATCGATATCCATCTGGCGCGGCAGCCGCGCGGTCTCAGCATCAGCGGCGTGGTCAGCGGTGCGCCGGATGGGCCTGGCGCCAGCATGGTCATGCTCCTGCAGGAGGGAGACGATCCGTCGCACATCAACTCCGTCAACGCCACCGGCACCGGCCCCGACGGCCACTTCCAGTTGCCCAACTTGCAGCCGGGCGCATACCGGCTGTACGCACTGAACTTGTTTGGCAAGACCGGGCTTTATAGCCTGCCCGTGGATCTGCGCCTGGAGGGAGGCGACGCGACCGGCCTGAACCTGGTGCTGGCGCCGGGCGGAGAGCTGACCGGAAAACTGGAGATCGTGGGCGGCCCGGGCACGGAAAAACTCTCCGTCAGCTTGGAGCCCTTGCAAGCGGGAGTCATCCAATTATCGGCTGCGTTCGCGGACGTAACGCCTTCCACGGAAATGGATTCAGGTGGCGCCTTCCACATCGCCGGCGTCGCGCCGGCCCGTTACCGCGTGCAGGTGACGCCGATGCCGGAAGACGCGTATTTGAAATCGGTCCGCCTGGATGGCGTGGAGGCGCCCGATGGCAAGTTGGATCTTTCGCGCGGCGCGCAGGGGTCGTCGTTGCGGATCGTGGTCAGCCGCAACGGCGGCCAGGTTTCGGGCAAACTGCTCGACAAGAGCGGCGAACCGGTTGGCGCCATGCCGGTGATGGTGCTTCTGGTGGCGGACCCGAAGGATATCGATTTCGAGCGCTCCGCCAAGACGGTCGAGGATGGTACATACCGATTTCAGGGGATCCGCCCCGGCAAATACCGGCTGCTGGCGTTCGACCCGTTCATGCTCGGTGAGGATATTGACTTTCACGAAACCGCTAAGAAGCTCGCTGCGGCGGCCGAGGAAATCGAGATCAAAGAAGGCGACCGCAAGGTGAAGGACCTGAAGCTGATGGTGAAGGAGGACGCCGATGCGAAGCCTCGCCAATAGCCTTCTGCGTAGCGCCATTCGAAGCCATGCTCGCGCGCTGATTCTCCTGCTGGCGGCCACCGCCTCGCCGTTCGCCCAGACCGCGCCGCCCGCCGATCAAAACCCCGCCAGCGTGGAAGGCGTGGTGGTCAATGCACTCACCGGCGATCCGTTGCCGCGGGCGCACGTGACGCTATTCCGCTACACCAGCCGCACCCAGCGACCCTATGGCGCAATGAGCACCGCCGAAGGCAAGTTTTCCGTCACCGGTTTACCCGAAGGCGGCTACAGCATTTCGGCCAATCGGCTGGGCTTCATTTCCAACCAGCGCGGCCCGAACGGGTTCACGCTCAAACCGGGCGACCGCAAGGACGATGTGACGCTGAAGCTGACGCCGGCCGGCGCCATTTCCGGCACGGTGGTGGATGCAGACGGAGAGCCGGTAGAGAACTGCAGCGTCGTTGCCGAATCCGGCCGCCTCGGACTGAATTCGACTTCCGACGCGCAGGGCCGGTTTCGCATCGGCGGGCTTACGCCCGGCAAATACCGCATTAAAGCCACGCCCGACGATCCGCAAACCCCGCCTGAAATCCGCACCGATGGCACCGCGGAGGTGCATTACAGCCAAACTTATTACCCGAGCGCGCTCGATGCCGCCAGCGCCACAACCATCGACGTCGCGCCGGGGGCCGAAGCCGACAGCAACGAGATCCGCCTGGTGCGCACGCCCATCGTGCGGGTCAGCGGCAAGGTGACGGGCATCCCGCAAGGCGCCGAAAACGTCATGGTGACGTTCGGACGGCCGCCCGCCAAGAACCAGGGCCTGGGCTGGAGCTTCACCAGAAACGGCGGCTGGAGCTCCAGCGCCCAGGTGAAAAAGGACGGTACTTTCGCACTGTGGCGGCTGGCGCCCGGCCCCTACCGCATCAGTGCGCAATGGAATAGCCCCACCGGCCAAAGCGCGGCGGCGCCGCCGGTAGAAGTGGTTGTGGGCGACTCCAACATTGACGGCATCGAATTGCGCATGATTCCGGCTGCCGACATCACCGGTCAGGTCCAATACGAAGACGCCGCCGCCAGGCCGCCCGCTCCGGCCGCAGAAACGCCACCGGCCCGCCGCAACGTGCCGCAGGTGTTTCTGCAAGGGATCGATGGATCCAACGGGGGCGCGTTCGCGAGCGTAGACGAAACCGGCGCATTCACCATACGGAGAGTCATGCCGGGCCGGTATCACGTCAGGTGGAACGGCGGCCAAGGGTATGTAAAATCGATGTTACTGGGATCGACTGAGATCGCCGGCGACATCCTCGATCTCAGTGGCGGCGCGGCGGGCGCCGCGCTCACCATCCTCATTAGCACGCAGTTCGGTTCCATCTCCGGAACGGTGCAGTCTGACGGAGCATCCGCTGCCGGCTCGCAGGTGGTGCTGCTGCCGGATAGCGAGGAATCGGGCGGAATGGGGTTCCAGGTCGGCCGTGTTGGCGCCGATGGAAGCTACTCCTTCGGTTCCGTGATGCCCGGCACTTACAAGCTGGTTGCGACGGCACTGAACGATTTCAACGCGCTCATGCAGGGCGAGCAGGATTGGGAAGCGTATGCGCCGGTAATCGAAACCGTGACCATCGCCGCCGGAGACAAAGCCACGCAGGACCTGAAGGTGCTCAAGCCACAATAGGGTGCGCCGGGGAGGCTGTGCGCGGCGGTTGTCCGGACAAGCGCCTCACCCTCGGCGTGCCTGCCTTCACGTCGCATACGGCTGAGCAAGCAATTGGTCTTTGCCGATCCCGTTCTTAGCCGCCAGTTTCTCGAAGCTCTTGCCGCCCATCCGCATATACACCCAGCGCAAAACCGGGAAGGGAATGCGGGCCTTGGCGATCGTGCTTACCGCCTCGGCCGGCACCGGCAGTCCCTCCGCCAGCGCCGCAGCGGTCATCTCCAGGGCTGCAATCACGTGTTGCACCGGCGGACCCGGGCGTTTCGCCGCCGTGAGCGGCTGCCCGCCGATCATCCCTCCCCCGCCGAACGCCAAACCGCCGGCCCAGACGAAGCCGCTTTGGGCGGCGAACTCGCGGCAGACGGCCAGCGCCACCGAATTCTGGTGCGTCTCGGGAAAGCCGCTGTTGACAATCCCCACCAGGCGCTGCGGGAACGGCGCGCGGCCCGCCCGCCGATGGGTCGCCATCACTCTCAGGGCTCTGGTCACGAGATAGGGCAAGGTATCGGCGTACAGGGGAAAGACCAGAAGGACCAGCCCGGCGCGCTCCACCGCGGAAAGCAGTTCGCTCTCACCCTCCGCGCGATGCAAGCTGGCGCGAAGCGTCAGCGATTCGGTCTCCCAACCGCGCTCCTGGAGGCGATCCAGGAGGTAGCCTCCCAGGGCGCCCGACGTGCTGGGCTCGGCGGTCTTGGAGCTGCCCACAATCAGCAGGGCCCTTCGCGCACCGGCCGGTTCAACGGCCGTGCCGGGGATCACCGGTGCGGGCATCAGCGACGCCGCCGCATCGCCGAAGGGCAGCGCGTCGGACCTGGTCAGCAGCGCTTCGAAGCGCCCCCGCAGCGCATCGGCGCCATCGGTCGAGAGAACCACCTCCGCCGCGTAGCTGGGAGGATGCAAATTGATCGCGTTGCGACCGGCGAGAGTCTTGAAGATGTGAGCCTCATACGGGTTGGGATGGCGCTGGACTCCAACCGTGATCAGCCGCGGCCGATGCGCGTAGCGCGGCGGGTGATGAACCTCGCCGTGATCCATCTCGAAGTAAGGGACGATAAGCTGAATGAACCGGTCCACCACTTTCTTCAGCTCCGGCGAGTAACTTCCGAAAGTCACCGGGGTGAAGTGAACCGCTACGTCACTTCGGACAACTGCCTTGGCGATCTCGCGGCCGGCATCCGCTTCCACGCACATGCCAGGTGTCTTGATCCAGCAATCAAAGCAACCGAGGCAGTGGGCCAGTTTCATTTCGCGCAGGGGAAACGTCTCGACGTGGGCGCCGTCTGCCTGGAGCACGCGAGACAATACCTCGAGAACCGGCGCCAGGCCCTGATCGCCGGGTCCGGTGCCATCGAGGATTACGACTTTCTTCTCCGGCATACAAGTTTCCTCTGCGGGCGAAGCCCGCCGCGCGCTCCGCGCTGGGCAATCGGTCTGCACCCGCTTATCAGCTTAACTCCCGTTGCACGACGCAGCGCGAACGGTCGCGTCGCGCTTGCGCTCCGGCCGGGCATCGGTCACAACGCCGCGGCGAGCTGCTCAATCAGCGGTGCGGCCGATTCCGAGGACCGTTCCAGCTTGTCCAGCATTCTACGGTAGTGGGGAATCCGCAGGCAGTCTTCGGCCGGCGGCATGGGCGACTCATAGATGCCTCGCAGGCATTCCGGCACTCCGGCCAACGTAAGGCGGCGCTTCTGAGCGCCAATCAGCAACCTGCCCAGGAAAGCACCCAGATCGGCGGCAGCCAGTCCTTTGGGGAGGCTCTCACGCGCCGGCTCGCCCATGGACTCCATCATCGCCGCGAGCAGCGCCGGCCAGTGCTGAAGAGCCAGGAGTCCCTCTGCAACGTAGCGCAATTGGCGCCCCACGAGTTCGATCCGGCTGCGATGGCTCCGGTAGAAATGGCCGAACCGGTCCAGAAATGCGCAGACGGAAACGGTGCCGGGCCAGGCCGGTCGCAGTTCGCCGGCCAGCCCCATACAGAAAGGCATCTCGCGCGGCGACAGGCCCTGCAGCCAGGACGCCTGGTTCGGCGAGGCGCCGTCGGCCGGAAACTCAGCCAGCAGAAACTCTGCTTGATCCTGCCTGTAGAGCGTGCTGCCTACGACGAATTGAACGGAACCGTCTTTGACGGACACCAGCATGCGGTCCCCGCCCCACTGGGCGCCGGCGGCCAGCCCTTCGCCTGTGGCCTTGCCGATTTCCGCCGCCCCCAGAATCTCGACTGCCTTCCGGACGGCGTCAAGTCCCACGGCGATTACACTTCTCGGCAAATGAACCCCGCCCTCACGCTTCGAGACATCACCATTGTATAGGAAGGCCGCCGAGTTACCTCACGCAAAGCCGGAGGCTGCGCGTGACATGAAAATGGTGGCGCCTTCTATTCCGAGGAAATCCGCTGGTATCTGAGCGTATAGGTACGCAAGGCGGCGGCGCCAGCCCGAAGGGCGAAAGACAATAGCCCACGGCGCAAGCCGTGTGGAATCTGGTTGCTCCCTGCCAGCCCCGGAACGGGGCGGAAGACTGTTGGCGAAAACCTCTTCCGCCCCGTTCCGGGGCTTGTC
>JBAVYH010000032.1:0-93716 GCA_049698695.1 Bryobacteraceae bacterium
TGGCCCGGAGCGCCACACTCTGAGGCACGCTGCGCAACGCGGTGAACTGCACCAGTTCGCCGCGTTCTTCAGCGGTGACAACCAGCGCAGCAGCGGGAGCACGGGGCATCGCTCCTATAGTATGAACAAAGACCACCTAAAGGTAAAGCTATCTATGAGACACTATACTAGCTTCCTCATTCGCCCGTGCCGATTTGAGATTCCGGCGCGCGCTCCAGTCGAGGACCTTGGTGGAAACATTCGCCTGCGCGGCCGTATAGGAAAACGGACCGGCGATTGGCCGGATAGTCACGTAAGGGTTAGGCGGGACATTAAGTCCCACCGTCTTCAGGTTGAGCTGTTCGTCATTCTCGGCCAACGTCCCGGTCACTTGAGGAAGCAAGGCGGACAACGCTTGCATTCGTGCGGCCCTGGCTGTTTCGCTCGCCGTGTCGCTTTCGAGCAGCCCGAGGTTGAATTTCAGACCCCGCTGGACGGCGTCCAGCAGCGTCAAGGTCAACGGCGCTGGAGATACGGCGCCAGGCGTGCTTCCCTGGTAAGAATTAGACTGCTGGCCGGCCAGCCCAGTCGCAAACAGCAGGAACGCACCGAGGGAGATCCGCATACACATGCCTGCCAATCTAGCGTAGAAGTCGCTAATCTTGCATCCTGCCTATGATGTATTCACCTCCGGAGCGTCTTAGTAATGTTCGAATCAGTACAGGGCGCGCGTCCACGGGATTGAAACCGAGACCGTGGACTCGCCCGAGAACCGCAAGATCTCGCGCGAAGCCGCGGCTGAGCGAACTGGGACTTATCATTTATCCCGGCAAGCTGACATCGGAGCCCTGTTTTCGCATCGGAACGATCGGGCGGTTATCGCCGTCGGACATGGATGCGCTGCTCGCGGGCGTGCGACGCGTTTTGCAGGAGATGGGAATCGCTCCCGGCGTCTGCTCCCTACACTGAGCGGCGCCGGTGGCTGGCCTCGCCACGGTCGAGCTTCGCACAGGAAAGCGGCACTCACCCCAGTTCCGGATTCCGAAGCCCCCCCGGATTCTCCGCGAGCTTGGTAGGCAGATTTTTGATTTTAATGGTGGGCGGTGCAGGGTTCGAACCTGCGACCTTCTGGGTGTAAACCAGACGCTCTAACCGGCTGAGCTAACCGCCCGATCCCACTCAAGTGTAACATCCGCTCTGCGCCGCCCTCAGCAGTCTGCGGCTGGGGCGCGCTATCATGGTATGCCCTATGGCGCGCTGCCCTTCGTGCTCCCGTGAGTTCACCGAGGCGGGCAAGTTCTGCCCCTGGTGCGCCACGCCGGTGGACGTCACCTCGGCCGAAACCGCCATCCTGGCGCCGGCGGTTTCGCCGCCGCCCTCGGCGTCCAGCCCGGTGCTGGCAACTTCGAGCGCGGTGGATGAAGGCCGCTTCCTGCCCGGAACCTTGCTGGCGTCGCGCTACCGCATCGCCGGCCTGCTGGGCCGCGGCGGCATGGGCGAGGTGTACCGCGCCACCGATCTGACCTTGGGGCAGGCTGTGGCGCTCAAGTTCCTGCCCGAAGCCGCTTCGCGCGACGAGCGCGCGCTGGCGCGCTTCTACAACGAGGTCCGCATCGCCCGCCAGGTCACCCACCCCAACGTGTGCCGCGTCTACGACGTCGGCCAGGTCGATGGTCTCGAGTTCATTTCGATGGAGTATATCGATGGCGAGGACCTGGCGGTGCTGCTGCGCCGCATCGGCCGGCTGCCCGTGGATAAGGCCGTCGAAACCGCGCGCCAGATCTGCGCCGGTCTTGGCGCCGCGCACGAAAAAGGCGTGCTGCACCGCGACCTGAAACCGGCCAACATCATGATCGATGGACGCGGCCAGGCGGTGATCATGGATTTCGGGCTGGCCGGCTTGAGCGCCCAATTGCAGGGCGACGTGCGCAGCGGCACCCCCGCTTACATGTCGCCCGAACAGTTGGCCGGCTCCGAGGTCACCTTCAAGAGCGACATTTACGCGCTCGGCCTGCTGCTCTACGAATTGTTCACCGGCAAGCGCGCCTTCGAAGCCGGCACCATGATGGAGCTGATGAAGATGCAGGAGCGCGCCCAGCCGGCCAGCCTGACCACGTTGGTGAGGGAACTGGATCCGGCCGTGGAGCGCGTGGTGCTGCGCTGCCTGAATCCCGACCCGCGGCAGCGCCCTGCCTCCGCGCTCGCCGTCTCGGCCGCGCTCCCCGGCGGCGATCCGCTGGCCGCTGCGCTGGCAGCCGGCGAAACGCCCTCGCCGGATCTGGTCGCCGCCGCCGGCGAAAGCGAAGGAATGCGGCCGGTGGTGGCGCTGGCGTGGCTGGCCGCGGCGCTGGCGTTTATCGCTGTGGCTGGTTTCGTGGGCCCGAAATTCACTCTCAGCGCCGAGGTGCCGCTGGATATTGCGCCGGCCGCGCTGGCGCAGCAGGCGCGTCTCATGCTGGAAGGCTTCGGCTACGCCACCCGTCCCGCCAACACCGCGTTGGGTTTTGATGAGTTCCCGCTCTACCAGAACTACCTGAAGACTCATCACGGCCTGGCGGCGCGGCGCTGGCTCAATCCGACCGCTGGTTTTCCGCCGCTGGTGCGTTTCTGGTATCGCGAAAGCCCGCGGAATCTTGTCGGTGACCACAGCTTGAACACGATTCCGAATTATGACGACCCGTCGCCGGATATCTCGGGCATGATCCGCTTGCGAACGGATCGCGAGGGCCGCCTGTTGGATCTCGAGGCTGTTCCGCCGCAGGAAGAGCCCCCGGCGCCTCCTGCACCCGCCTTCGACTGGAGCCGCCTGTTCAACGCCGCCGGCTTCGACCTCGCCAAGTGGCAGCCCGCCGCACCCGAGTGGACGCCGCTGGCCAACTGGGACACGCGGGCCGCCTGGACTGGCGCCGATCCTCTCACCGGCTCCGCCCTCCGCATCGAGGCCGCTGCCTGGCGCGGGCGGCCCGTCTTTTTTCGCGTCATCGGCCCCTGGACCAAGCCGGAGCGCATGCAACCCGCTTCGGCCAACGAATCGTGGCTGGCACTGGTGGTGATCTATATTGTTTTCGCCGCGGCGTGCTTCATTGCCTGGTTCAACTACAAGCAGGGGAAAGTCGACGGGCGCGGCGCGCTGGCTTTGGCCACGCTCTACTTTATCTGCATGGCTGGCGGCCGTTACCTGGCTACGCCCCACGACGCCACCAGCCAGGAGCTTGACACGTTCTGGCGCGTCGTGGCCCTGGCTGGCATCAATGGCGGCCTGGCATGGGTTCTCTATCTGGCGTTGGAGCCCTGGGTGCGGCGGCGCTGGCCGCACACCATGATCGGGTGGACGCGTTACGCAGCCAAGGGCGTCCGCGACCCGATGGTGGGTCGTGACCTGCTGATCGGCATCGCTTCCGGAGCCCTGTTTACCGGCGCCACTCTCATTCAGGTGGCGTGCCATGGCGCCAGCGGCGCTCCCAATATACCCGCCTTTGGCGCCCTCACCGGGGTCCGCCACAGTGTGTATCTGCTTCTGCAGTCGGTCTGCAACAGCCTGTTCACTTCCATCTTTCTCTTCTTCGTGTTTTTCGTGCTGCGCGTGCTGCTGCGCAAGCAGTGGCTGGCCACTATCGCCTTCATCGCTGTTGGCACCCTGATCTTCGGCAGCGCGGACTACAACTGGATCGATATTCCGTTTCAGGCCGCCTACGCCGCCTTGTTTGCTTTCATCCTTCTTCGCTTCGGCTTGCTGGCGTTGATGGTGACGATCGCTGCGCAGGACGTGCTCGGCAACGTCCCCTGGAGCGCGGAACCCTCTCCGCTGAACCTGACAGCCCTGGCGCTTGCAGCCATCGTCGCCGTATATGGCTTCCGCACCGCGCTGGCGGGCCGGCCTATTTTGCGCGCCGATTTGCTGTAGGATGCCCGGGGCACAGCGCGATTCCACCACCGGCTGCCACTGCCCTGCGGAACTTCACCCACTCGATGCGCCGGGTTGTCGAGATTCGCCACTGATTCTGCGTAAGTTAATGATTCTGCGCCTTGGCAGCGCAATTGCACGTTTAGGAGGCATGGCATATGTAATTACAAACACCTGCACCAAGGATAAGCTGTGTATTGAGGCGTGTCCGGTGGATTGCATTCATCCGAAAGAGGACGAAGCTGGCTTCGCCGACGTCCCCCATCTCTACATTCATCCCGGGGACTGCATCGATTGCGGCGCATGCATTCCGGTTTGCCCGACGAATTCCATCTACACCCTGGAAGATCTTCCGGCGGAATTGGCGAGTTTTGCGGAAGCGAACGCGGCCTACTATAACTGATCCCTCCTCTTTAGCGGAACGGCGGCCCAGCGCACGGCCCCGGTGCCTCTTGTGTCTCCGATCGACGGCCCGGCTGGCCCGCCTGCGGGCCCGGGTCCAACCTTTCTTTTGAAACCGCCGCCGGCGAGAAAGCCGGGCGCCGTCTCATGCCCGTTTTCCCTCATCCGGCCGGTCCCGCGGCACTTCGCTTCACTGCCAAAGCGGGAATTCTCGCGCACCTGGTTTCCGCGCACTATAATGTGCCCAGGAGAACCAGCTTATGGATCGCCGCGAGTTTCTCGGCGCCGCTGCTGCCGTAACCGCCACGGCGGCGCACGGTTCGACGGCGCCTCTGCCCCGCCGCCCTTACAAGAACGGCATCGATCTCTCCATCATCGCCCTCGGCGGCATCGTGGTTTGTGGCTTGCCGCAGGAAGAAGCCTCGCGCCGCGTCGCGGCAGCGTATGACCGGGGCGTGAACTACTTCGATTGCGCCCCGTCATACTTCGATGGTGAGGCCGAGCTCAAACTTGGTGAAGCGTTGCGGCCGTACCGCAGCCATGTCTTCCTTGCCGAAAAGACGATGCATCGTGACGCCAACGGCGCGCGCGAGGAGTTGGAGCGCACCCTGCGGCGTTTCCACACCGACCATGTGGATCTTTACCAATTTCACGCCGTCGGCTCGATGGACGATGTCGATAAAATTCTCGCGCCGGGCGGAGCTGCCGAGACGTTTCTTGCGGCCAGGAAGGAGGGCAAAGCTCTGCATCTGGGCTTCTCCGCCCACAGCGCGCCGGCCGCGCTCCGTCTCATGGACGCGCTCGAATTGGACAGCGTGCTGTTCCCGGTGAACGTCAACGCGTGGCAGAACGGCGGCTTCGGCCCGCAAATTCTAGCCAAAGCGAAATCGAAGGGCATGGCCCGCATGGCCTTGAAGGCGCTTGCGTTTGGCCTCTGGCCCGCGTCCATGAAACCGGCTGATCGCAAGTATCCGAAGTGTTGGTATGAACCGATCGACGATCGCGAGATGGCTCGCCTGGCGCTGCGATTCACCTTGAACCAGGAGGTCACTGCCGCCGTGCCACCCGGCGACGAACGGATCTTCGACCTGGCGCTGGAACTTGTTTCGGCCCCGCTGCCCAAGTTGAGCGCGGATGAGCTGGCGGCGCTGACCACCAGGGTCTCTTCTCTCGAACCCGTCTTCCGAGCCTGACGCGCTCCGTGGTGCAGCCCCCCGACCTGCGAACGTGGCGCGGGCAGTCCTGCCTGCCGTGTCGAGATTCATCTCGACATTTCTTGAGGCAACCTTCCTGCAATCCGCTGGCTGCGAGAAAGCTCCCCCGATAGTGCGACAATCGTGTCTACACTTATGAGCGATTTTCCCCAATTCATGAAACACCCTGCCAACCGGATTGCGACCGCCGACCAGGCAACGCCGGCGGTGGAAGGATACATATTCGACGGAACCGAGGGCAGCCAAATGGCGTTCTGGACGTGCCAGGAAACGGCAGGTTCCGCGGAGCACGTCCACGATTACGAAGAATACATGCTCGTGGTCGAAGGCTGCTATACGCTCCACATCGATGGACAACGGATACCGGTGAAAGCAGGTGAGGAATGCGTGATACCGCGCGGCGTTCCGCATGGGGGCGAAGTTGTGGCCGGGACCAGGGTCATCTGCGCTTTTGGCGGACACAGGGCGGACCGGGTCGGCACGTAGCCGCCTGGTCGGGCGGTTTCATCCTCAGTCACAGATCCAACAAGTATTTGAAGCTATATTCGTCGCTCGACTTACAGCCACTTCGCCACGCTCGGCGCTCGCCCTCCGTGTCACAGTTGAAGACGGGAAGCCCTAGTGGCGCATACTTGCGCGCGCCGCTTCCACATTTGGGCCGATGCTGGGCCATGTCGATTGGACGGCCGGCCAAATGGGGCAGTTTGCCCCACGAACGCCGAGTGGATCATCCTGTTTTCAATTACTTAGCCCTCTGGCTGTGGGGCAAATTGCCCCCACGGCGCTGGGCGAATGCGAAAACAGAACTGGATGCCGAAGCCTCACCCTGGCTCTACCGCCACTCGCACAGGGAATCGACGTACGCTGCCGAGCCGTCGCGCAACCATCCATCGAGCTGCGCGGGCTCTTTCAACTGCTGCCCGCGGCGGCGGGAAACCACCGCGAAGCGGCAGTCGATCGAGGGGAATCCGGTCATGTCCCCCCAAAGCTTTTCGAATTGCGCCACCGGAAACACGTCCTCCTGCCCCTTGCCCCAGCGCTTCTTCACGTCTTTCAAAGTGATGTAGGTGGGCATGCGCGCGGCCACAGCGCGAACGGCGGCGGAGACTTTGGCTCGATCGGAAAGATCCTCGCGCACCAGGCCGAACACCTCCAACAGGCGGTCCAGGTGAACCCACGCAGTAGCGCTGTTGTAGTACGAGAGGCCCGCTTCCACTTCCTCGGATGGCAGCGCCAGGCCTTCCACCACCCGTGGCCGCCCATCCACCCTGGCCAGGCCGCCGCCGCGATCTTCAAACTGCCGGGCGATCACTTCGAAGCTGAGCGTCGCGCCCTGTTCCATGTGCCAGCCCAACAATCCAGGATCCACGTTAGCCCCGAGCGTGTCGATGTTGTGCACCATCAGGTGCTGCAATTCCGGCCGGGCTTCGATCAGTCGCTCGAGCACGCCATTGCGCAGCATGTTGGGAATCTCATACCAATGGCCGGTAGGATGCAGACACTGGAGCGGCAGGTTGTCGGTGTAGTCGGAGCCTTCGCCGGTGTGCTGCGCCCACGCAATAAGCGCGGCGTGCAGGCTTTCGCGCGCTTTCTGCTTCTGTTCATCGAGGACTTGCTGCGGTGTTTCCTCCCAGACGAATTTCAGATCGCGCGCCATCGGGACCAGCCGCAGTCCGACTGATCGCCCGGGCGACAGAAACAAGTTCGAGCCTTGGCAGTGTTCGCGATCGACCCATTCGGCGATCGCCTCGTGCGTCAAATAGCTGGTGGTGATTACGTGGGGCAGCGAGGTCCCACACGCGGACCTGGTGCGGCGGCTTTTTGCCAGATGCACTTCGATGAAGTTGCGGTGACGGCCGGCAAACCGCGCGAACGGGTTGAGGGCCTTCACCACGCCGGCGCCGCGCGTCCACCGCGTGCCAATGCCGCCGGCCAGCGAAACCACGGCCACACGCCCCTGGCGCAGCGCTTCCATCCCGGCGTCCAGGTAGCGGCTGCCGGCGCCGTCTTCGGCGTGAAACACATCCCCGTCTGCTACATCGCGGATATCGGCGCTGGCCGGCAACCGGTTCTGCGCCAGGCCGATCCGGCCCCGCCGCAGATCGGCCCGAATCTGCTCGTGCTCGGAGCTGTCAAACCCCAAGTCCCGAAGCAGCTCTTTGAGAGTGCGGCTCTGCTCTCCGGCCTCATCGGTCGGCCGCGGCAACAAAACGTCAAACACGTTCTGCACCACGGGACGCATTTCGTCGCTCTGCCGGCATTGCGCAGCCAGGCTGGCGAGTTCGGATTTGCGCGCCTCGGGCAGCAGGCGCGTATCCGTCTTGACCAGCGCCGGAATGAAGAGCGTATAGTACGCGGCCGGCATGAGCGCGGCGTTTTCCGCCAGCAGCCGGGCCTCGGTGCCGCGTTCGTTGATGGCGAAATTGTAAACCACGGGCTCCATGGCGAACGGCACCGCCCGTTCGAGCCGCTGCTTGGTTTCGCGCATCAACTCGCCCAGCCGCTCCTGCGCCTGCACGCGAACTTTGGGATCGAACATGAATCCCATGCCGCCGCCGGCCATCCCACCCAGCATCCAGAAGCCGTAAAAACCATGGCCGAATTCCGCACGGACAGCTTGGATCAGCGTTTCGGTGTAGAGATTGCTGGCCCAAGGGATGATGGTCCGGATGGGTCCGAAGAAGTTGCGTTCCGTAGCGGCCCCGAGCGCGGCAATGTCGCCGGCCTTCAAGCACGCCAAAATCTCGTCGAAAATGGCGATCGCCTGCTGGCGGCCCTGCCACTCCGCTTCCGCGCGCAGCAGGTATTTCTCGGTGACCATTTCGAGGATGGGCCCTACGTCCTGCGCCATGCCGCCATGCACCAGGACTAGGCTGTTCTCGAGTTTCTCTCTGGAGCTGGGTGGTACTTCTTCGGTTCCGAGGACATGATGCCGCGGCAGCAGGCAACCGCGGCTGACGCCGAATTCCGGGTCGGACTCCGCCGCCTGCACCCCCTGGATCACTTTCATCCCCGGCCAGACACCGCCGGAATCCTGCCAGCCTCCGCCCGAGCCGCCCAGCCATTCGCCCAGAATCGCCCGGCCAGCCACCAGGCGGCGCTCGTTCTCCGCCAATGTTCCCGTGAGCGTGCGCACCTGGCCGGTGGCGCGCATCGAGACCGCGATGACGGAAGCCAGCAGATTGGTCGAAACCGCCAGGCGGGAACCCTTGGGAATCCCCCTCACGTGGGTGACGATCTCCAGGCCGTAGCCCGGCACGCCGGTCAGCGCGGCCAGAACGCCGGACAGCGGCTGGCGCGCGCCTTCCAATCCTGGAGGAACGATGCCGGCGGCGATGACTCCGGCTTTGAGCAATCCCAAGTAGTCTCGCGCAAAATCGAAAACCTCGGCCAGGGAGGTGACGTCGGCGCTCGCATTCAGGTCGACGCTGGTCAGGCGAAGCACCGGCTCGTCGATCGCTCTGAGGTACACATCGATGGGCGGCTGCGGACGCGGTTCGGCGGAGCCGCGCAGGGCCAGATCGATGGAGACGTTGAGCACCCGCGCGCCTTCCGGGTAATCCATGCCGAGGAAGAAGATATCGCTCCAGCCGCTGTGGCTGAGGTCCATGCGAACCGGGGTCGATTCGCGAAGGATCGGAAAAGCGCCGCGCCCGCCGGGACGCTCTAGCAATTCGCGCCGCAGAACCAGCGGGTAATCGGCCGGATGTCCGATGCGCGACATCCATTGGTTGCCGCGCACGGCGCGCACGCTGCGGCGGACCTGGGCCGCCAGCGTCTGGAAGGCGAGCCCTTGATAGGCTGCCGCCAGCGCACTCGACACAGCCGCGGTCGGGCCGCCGGCCGAAAGGGCCAGCAGCGTGTCAATGGCTTCACGAAAACGGCGCCGGAGAATTTGCGCCAGCGCGTTCGGCGGCACCGGCTTCCCGGCCGGCACGCCGGCTTTGAACGGCAGGTGAAAACGATGAATCGAATACAGAAAAAACTGCGCCCTCACCCGCTCATACAGATTGTCGCTTTCGCGGCGGAACCGGTCCAGCGCGGCGGCTTCCGCCAGCAATTGCGCGACGCTTGCCGCCCGGCCAAAATCATCGAGCGGCCGGTTTCTGCGGTCGCTGGAAGCGGCAGTGATGATGCCGATCAGCTCACTCATTGTGGATTTGGGCCCACTGGGTCTTCCATCTCACGCGTGGCTAACAGCTCCAGCAGGCTGGACAGCACGGGCTCGCGGTCGCGGCCCGTTAGGGCCAGGGCCATCTGGGCGGTCAACAGGCCGTACCGGATCCCCACGTCATACCGGCGGTTACTCTCTTCCAAAGCGAGGTACTGCTCGCGGTGCGCCAGTTGATTCAGCACGCTGGAGAGGGTGACCCGGCTGTTCCCGGCCCGCAGGCCATGTTCGAGAAGGTCCATCACGCCGGCGGTCAAAACATGCATGCCGAAAAAGCACAGGTAATATCCGGCGCGAAGTCCGGGGACGATCAAGTGCTCTTCAGCCTCGGTTGGGGTTGGCTTCTCCTTGACTATTTCGACACGGTAGAGTTCGGACCGGCCGCTCACGGGTTGGCCGCCAACGACGCCGTAGTGGCCGATGTGGTTTTCGCGCGTGGCCTGCACGGCGGAAACCGGGCAGTTCTCCTGCTCGGCCACAGCCACTAAACGGCACGCGGGACGCCCGTGCGAGTTGCCCAGATAAACGTGGTCGCCGACCAGGTGAAGAAACGGATCTTTCCCCGTAAATGGGCGGGCGCAGAAGACCGCTTGCGCGTAGCCTTCCGGCGCCGGCTGTTCGAGGAACTGGACCCGCTGCGCCAGGTCGCCGGCCGCCCCGGCATAGGCGGCTCGATCGCCGGGGGCGACGACCACGCAAGCCTCCTCAATCGGCGCGGCGAACACCTCTTCCAGCAGTATCCGGAGGATTGGTTTTTCGATCCCGTCGCGGTCGATCAGCACCTGCAACGGCAGCGCGCGCTGGTGAACACCGGCCGCGGTGATGACGGCTTTGCGGACATTCATAGCTTGCGGCGCCGGAGCGCCGCACTGCTCATTGTTTCACGCTTCGCACCGCGGGAGAGAGCCGAAACTTGGGGGCCACCAAAAAACATGGCCCGGCTCCCCGAAAGGGCCGGGCCAAGGAGTGAAATGGAAAACCGGGGCGATGAGGCTTTACTTCGCGAAGCGGCGGCGGGTCACCAGACCGAGCAGCCCTGCACCGACCAGCGCGAATACCGCCGGCTCGGGTACGCCACTCGGTTCGTCCCAGGATGAAGTGAGCGACAATTCGTCATAATCCGTTTGGATGCCGCCGGCGCTGAGATAGATTTTCAAAGGCTGGCCGATGGCCCCGCCAGAGGCCCCTGACGTGTACGTCGCCGTCCAATCCACCCAGTTATAAGGGGTGCCAGCGGCGCCCGTTTCGGTGGGCGCCACATTGCCCTCCGGGTTCGAAGCGGTCAGATCGATCAAGGTGAAGCTGCCGGCCAACAACTCGATAACGGGTGAAAACGTGCTTGGAATGTCCCCTTGCTCACTCACCCACACCGATAAGGTATAGGTGGTGTTCGCGACCACGGAGTTGCTCAAAACCTGTGACAAGCTGTCGCCGGGGCCATTGCTGTAACCCACCTGCGAGCCATTCGGAATACTGTTCCAGACGCCTGCTTCGGGGAGAAATGCCTCGGCGTCGCCGCCGCCATGAGCGGGAATGCTATCAGTCAAAACCCACCCCGTCGGCGGGCAATAAGCTGGAGCTGTGGTTCCACACAAGGGCGATTCAAAGGAAGGGTTTTGAATGGTGATGGCGCCTCCCCAGACCCCACTCACCGCAACAAAAAGAATGATAAAAAGACTCAGTGCAAAACTAGCTCGCATCTTCAACCTCCGCCATTGTCTGGCCCTAAATGTACACTTCAGTACTCTTCGATGCATCCCGAGCGTAGCTGAAGATGAAGGGGACCGTCAAGTACTTGGTGGGCCCCCTGGGGGCCGACTGCAGTGGAGAACCGCTGCTTCTGGAGCGGGCTTGAGCTCGAAGGGTTTCACCAGTGCCGCTTCAAAACCATCCGTCCTCCTGGTAGTCCGATCCAACCAATATGGCTAACTTATGTATAATCAACATATTATGGCCAGTGACCAGGGGTTTTATGGGAGTGTAATAGTGACGAAATAGGGAGGCTAATTCATGGTCTTTCAGTACCCAAAATACTAGGACCAGGCGGTAGTACTTTCATGGCAATACCAAGCGTCCTCCACCCTCGAATATCGGCCCAAGGAAACATCGCTCAGGTGCGCGAATTTGCCGGCGGTGACGCGATCCGGGGAGCAGTTTGCCAGGCCGCGGCAGCCGCGAACTATTTGTGGAAAGACCGGCGGAAGAAGCCCAGGCAGGCACGCAGCGGCGCGGTGAAGCGCCAGGAGCCCGAGCGATAAACGTCGGCGATGCGGGCATCGCGATCACGCAATCGCTTCTGCAACTCTGCGATCGGCCAATCGTTCGACCTGTGGCCGGCGAGGAGGCGCATCTTTTCAAGGCGCGGCACCAAACTGTCGCTGCACGACCAGTCGTTCAGCAGGCCGTGGAGGAACTCCCCGATCCGGGTGGTCACCGCTTGCCAACCGTCCGACTCGGCGCCAAGCGACTTGCCAGCCGCGCCATTCCATTGCGGAAATCCCCTTTTCAGCATGGCTAACAGATCGCTGGTCGAATCGTACAAAAGCAGGTTGCTCTCGGCATGAATTCTCCGCCGGATGTCCTCGATAACGGGGATGGAGCGCGCCAGCACGGGCCTGGAAAGCGCGAGGCTCTCCAGGACGGGAGTTCCAAAACCCTCGTACAACGAAGGAAACACCACGAACTTTGCGCCCCGCATCAGGTCGAACATGGCTTCCTGGCTGAGGCCGCCGCTGGCATAGGCGGCCACGTTGGGGCGGCTGTCGGCATCGAGCCCCAGCACCACGATTTTCTCGCCGGGAAAGGCCTGTGCCAGCGCATCCACCGTGGCCGGCACGCGCTTGTGGTCGAAGTGGTTGCCGATCACCAGAATATGATCGCCCGGCCCGGCCGGGATATCCTCCGGCGGGGCATAGTCGGACAGATCCAGGGACTGGTAGGCCACCATTTGCTTCAGCCTCGGGTTGAGCCGGAAGCGCCGGCGGAACTGCTCGGCCACGAACTCGCTCACGTAAAGAACTCCGTCCGCGTGGTCGAAGACAGTGCCCCAAATCGTCCGCAGGCCGTGGTTCAGATGCAGGCAATCGAACGCAATCGGATCGAGCATGGCATAGACATTCAGCACGCCGATGCGGCTCATGCACTGCAACTGCTCGATCTCGAACGGCTGCCCAAAACGAAACGCCACGGCAAAGACCCGCGTGGTTTCCTGAGAGACAAAATCAACTTGCGGCAACCGATCGAGCTGATGAAACTGCAATGCCTCCTCGGAGACCAGAGCGGAAACATTGAAGTACTGCCTCCAACCTTCGCCGGCGTTGCTCAGGATCCGCTTGACTGCTTCAGACGTGCCGTTGTGGAACGCGCGCAGGTTGGACAAATCGAATACCAGCTCCAGCCGCCCCTGGCGGTCGGGCAAAAGGGCCGTCAACATCTGTTCCGCTTCGTATTGCGCGCCGGTCGAGTAGTCCGCCAGGCTGGCGAAATACTCAGGGTATCGGTTGTTCAGCAGTTCCGCATTCTTCTCTTCCAGCAATGCCTTAGGCGACGCGCTGGCGGAAAACGAGGCTTCACCGGCATGGTAGACGAACGCGTGGTTGGCAAGAACCGCGCGGTATCCGCCGCGGTTGGCCCGCATGATCAGGTCATTTTCTTCGTTATATCCCCGGCCATATGCCTCGTCGAACAGCCCGAACTCTGCCAGGACCCTGGCTTTAATGTACAGGCAGAAGCCAACTGCCGTGGGCAGGAAGTGGAAATCCGGGAGATAGCGCGCCAGCGCGTGAAAATTTGCATACGCCTCTTCCGGTGTTACATTCCCAAACTGGGGTTGGTGCGGCAGCGAGCAAATGGTGGCGTTATTGGAGCGCGGGCTGACAAATCCGATCATAGGATCGAGATAGGCCACCCGTTTCATTTCGGAGACGGCCGCCGGAAAAACAACGGTGTCGGAGTTGAGGAGAAGGATGTCGTGACGCGCCGCCAGAGAAACAGCAGCAGCGGCGTTTGCCGAGCGGACAAATCCGTAATTGCATTCGTTGTCAATGAGGCGCGTTGGGACCAACTGCGCCAGTTGCGTGACGGCCGCGCCCAAAGCGCTCTTCAAATCCAGGTCTTCCGGGGAGTCATTGACGGCTACAACCGTGCACAGACTCTCGTTCAACTCGGCCGCCACGGAGCACAAGGAGTGAAACAGCGGCGCCACCAGGTTCGCGTTCCGGTAGAACGGAATGATGATATCGACCGGTGGCGCCAATGGCGGCACAACGGCGGTTCCATCGGGCGATGCTGCCATGAGAGTATCGAAACGATTAGGATACCGTGAATGGCCCAGCCGGGAGAAGCGAACGCAGCGCCGGCCAGCCATCGGTCAAGACCGGCCCCAGCGCCAGGCGGCCCGGCGATCTTAGGGCGCCTGCACAGCCGCAGCGGCAGTCCGCTGCCGGAATGCTAGAATGTGTTTCGAACGAAAATGCCGGCTGTAAATATCCCGCTGCCCCCTTTATCGTTGCGCGGGCTTGTTAGTCCCATAACAGATGACAGCTATTATGACAACGCCACAGGCGACTACATCTGGGGACCGCTGGACCTAGGGCCGCTGGCGCCCGGTCAAGCCTATCGGCGCGTGGTGGATTTCGGTTGCGGCTGTGGGCGCGAGGCGCGGCGATTGTTGTTGCAACGGGATCCGCCCGAGTCATATGTCGGCATTGACATCAATCGTGAAATGATTGCCTGGTGCCGGAAGAACCTGCGTCATAAGGGCTTCAGCTTCTTTCACCACGATGTTTGGAATGTAAGATGGGCGCCGGAGAATTCCAAGAACCGGCACCTGCCCATTGCACACCTGAGTTCCGGCGCCACCCTGATCGAGGCAAATTCCGTATTTACCCATCTGCACGACGATCAGGCCAAGTTTTATCTGGAGCAAATGCGCTTGATGCTGGATCCGGACGGGATGATCCGGGCAACCTGGTTCTTCTTTAACCAGAAGTGCTTTCCGGCCATGACCGAGGATCAACATACCATCTTTGTAAGTGAGGCCGACACGACCGCGGCAGTCTATTACGACTGGTCCTATTTTGTAAGTATGACCAGATTAATTGGGTTCCGAATTGTAGGAATCGAATGGTCACCCATCCTCGGATTCCATAACTTAGTGTACCTGGCAAAGTCCGATCGTTTCCCCGACTTAGGAGACACGGTCCCACCAGGAACCAGCGTCCTCGGCTTCTGACGGCGCCCTGAGGATTGTGTTATCCCTATCCCTCCGGTTAACCCGGGCACTGAGTAAGCTTCCGGTGTTTATATGCTTATCGGGGAATCCTGTCATAGGAAAATCCGTGCACATGACTAGCCAAGATCTCTTATGGATTACGATGGCGCGGGGTCACACCGGGAGCACATCCGCGAAGACAAAGCCGTCGCGCACGACCACTTCTCCCGAGCGGATTTCAATGGGGCGGGAGAACGGCGGCGCGTCATAGACGAACGTGTGAAACTCTCCGTTCTCGCCGCAGGGGTCGATTCCATCAGGCAGAGCCTGCAGAAAGCTCTTGTCATAGTCGCGGCCGGCATAAGATTGAGCCAGCTTGGACGGATCCACGCAGGTAACTTTCGCCTTCACGCCGGCCGCGATCATCTCCAGAGCCAGGTCTCCGGTCGGAATCAGCCAGAGGGGAAACAGCGGTTCCAGACCGGTGTCTTGCAATTGCCGGACGCGGTAGTCGCGCACATCCTGAAGAAACAGGTCTCCGAATGCCACCGCGGCGATTCCTTCCGCGGCGGCGCGCTCGCAGACCACCCGCATCCGGTCTTCGTACTCGGCGTTCGAGCACGGATAAGGAAGGTCCACCGCCCACAGTGGAAGTCCGGTGCGCTCCGCCTGCGACTCCACCAGCGCCCGCCGGACAGCGTGCATCGCCACGCGGTTGGCTTCCGAGTTGAAGGTGGTGACCAGCGCGGCCACCTCTATGTCCGCGTTTCGCAGCAGGTGATGCAGCGTCCAGGCGCTGTCTTTTCCACTGCTCCACGATAAGAGAACTCTCTTCATAAGCGGATTACCTTTCTGCCCTGTGCACCGGACAACAGCATCAACGGCTGCGGGCGCCCGAGTGGCTCGCTGGGTCATCACTATATCCTGCTGGCACGCGCTCAGACTCGGGCGAAATCGCAGCAGGCAGATTCGCGGCATCGGACCGTTATGCCGCCGCCACGCGCTCGCGAATGTTGAACTCGAGTTTCCAGCGGCGGTTATCGCGCGCCACACACCAGAGCTGCAACAGCCCGGTTTCCGTGATTACGGTTTCGAAGGAGACCGGCACCACTTCGGAGGAGGCCTCGCCGGCGCCGAAGGTCACTTCCATGGGAGAGAGCTCTTCGAGATCGCCACTCAAGTCTTCGATGAGATCGCCGGGCTGGTCGTTCCTGCGCGCGGCGGAGGTGAAGAAGCGGAACTCGGCGGGCTCACCGACCACCAGGCCGAACTCGCGGCCCGGGATGCGCAGGTCGGTGCCTTCCTCCATGCCGAACGGCACCACCGTGAGTGCCTTGAGGGGAGCCGGAAACCCGGGGGCCGCAGGCATGGCGGTTTCGATGCCCACATAATAGGTGCGCGGCACGCCGCCACGGATACGCACGCCGCGCCCGTGCCGCGCCAGGCCATGATAGGCGGCGCCACGAGCTACGGCGTGCATCAGGTCTTCGCCGCTGAGCGGCTTCACCGGCTCGAGGCCCTCCTCGGCAAGCCAGGAATTGAGGGTGGTCAGCAGGCGCTCCCGCACCATGGCGGCCTTGAGGATGCCGCCGTTGAACAACACGTGTGTGGGGCAGGCGAGGCCGCTCGGCCCCCGCCGCACGGATCCGCGTTCCGAAGTGGCCGCCTGCTGGCGCAGGAAGCGCGCCAGGTGCCGGGTAATGGCCGGGTCGGCGGCATACGGCAAACCGATTTCCTGCAACCCGGCGCGGCGCTGGCGTTCCGGCATGTCGCCGCTCTTGACCGGCGGCAGGAATCCCTCGCTCAGAACGCGATCGATGTCGTCGCGGTGCAGCGTGGCTTTGATGGTGCCGCCTACCACGCCGCTGCCTTTGCCGAGAATCGTCACCGGCTGCTCGCGGAGCTTGGAGCCGGGCTCCAGCAGCTTTTCCTTCGCGATGCGGCAGTTGCTCCATAGGGTCTGGAGTTGGCGGCTGTCGATGCGCGTGCCCTTCTCCGCCAGCCGCTGCGAGACCGCGCCTGCCAGCGCCAGGTCGATGTTATCGCCGCCCAGCAGAATGTGCTCGCCCACGGCGACTCGATCGAGGGCGAGCTCGCCCGCGCGTTCGGTGATCGCGATCAAGGTGAAGTCCGTAGTGCCGCCGCCGATATCCACCACCAGGATCAGATCACCCACCCGCACCCGTTCGCGCCAGTCGGGATGGCGGTCGATCCAGGCGTAGAAGGCGGCTTGCGGCTCTTCGAGTAAGGTGAGATTGCGGTAACCGGCCTGCTGGGCGGCCTCCAGCGTCAGCTCGCGCGCCACCGCATCGAATGAAGCCGGCACCGTCACCAACACCTGCTGTTCGGCGAACGGAGTCTCCGGCAGCGCCGCGTCCCAAGCCTGGCGCAGGTGCTCCAGGTAGCGGCGGCTGGCCTCGACCGGCGAAATTTTATCGACGCCTTCCGGAGCGCGGAACGGCACCAGCGGAGCCGTGCGGTCCACGCCGGAATGCGATAGCCAGCTCTTGGCCGACGACACCAGCCGTCCGGCATTCTCGGCGCCCCGTTTCTGCGCCAATGCACCCACCACGAAATCGTGGTCGGGATCCCAGGGCAGCGACAAGGAGCCAGCCGGAAAATCGGAGCTGCCGGCCAGGTAGAGAAACGACGGCAACAGATCCTGCTCGCGCACCTCGCCGGGATTGACAAGTTGCGGAATCGCCATCACCTGCACGTTGGCCGGGGCGAAAGGATCTGCGTCCGCGCGGATGGCCGCGAAGGCGAGCGCCGAGTTAGTGGTGCCCAGATCGATTCCAATGACGTAGGTGGATTCCAAAGGGATCTGCTCGATTTCCGCTGGAGCGGCCAGGCGAACCGTGAGAGAAAATACAGCTCGACCGTTTGGCTCCAGAATTCAGGATAGCGTGTCGGCGGCGGTGACGGAATCGAACGGGTAGTGCGCTAATTCTAGCGAACTACCATCGAACGCAGGCCGGCGCCTGCGGTGCGCCGCGTGGCAGCGCGATGGCGGCGGCTCCGGAGCGCCCACGGCGGCATCCCGAAACACGGGCCGGCCGCCGTTTACCGCTTCGCTACCTCCAACTGGACCGGCCGAGCCACCGAGTTTACCGCGGGCAGAAGCGAGGTCAATCCATCCTGAGGTGACTCTAAACCCAGACGGGCATGTTCACGCCCCTTCCGCCCTCGATTCTCTATAATCGGGACCATGGTGCGCACCTCGGTGTTCCGCCTGACAATCGGCTTTCTCGCCGGCTTGACGTTGCTCGCCACGGAGACGGCGCCGCCGGCTTCCGTGGTGATGGAATCGGCGCGAACGGCTGCCGCCGCGCAGCACAAGAGCATCTTCCTCATCTTTCACGCTTCCTGGTGTGGGTGGTGTAAGAAGCTCGATCAGCTTCTAGAAACTCCCGAAATCAAGCCGATCATCGACAAGTACTTCGTGCTGGCCCGCCTGACGGTGCAGGAAAGGGACGCCAGGAAATCGCTCAACAACCCGGATGGCGACAAGGTGATGGCCCAGACCGGGGGAAGGTTTGTGGGCCTGCCGTTCTTCGCGCTCCTGAACGAGGAAGGAGAAACCATCGTCAACTCCATCCGGCCCGGCGAAGGCAATGCCGCCGAACGCAGCATCGGCTACCCAGTCACGCCGCAAGAGGTCGATTGGTTCCTGGTCATGTTGAAGCGGGCGGCTCCGGAGATGTCTGCGGATGAAGCCAGAGTCCTGGAACAGCGGCTGCGGGCGCCGAAAAAGTAAAGACCTACACGCCGCGTCGAGGAACAGCACACGGGTTCCGGGCCAGCCGGCACTTCCCGTCCTTTTGAGCGACGCCGGCCGGCCTGGAAACACACGCGCGCGCTTGCTTCCACTTACTGCTTCGCTACCTCCAACTGGACGGGCCGCGCCACCGAGTTTACCTCGGGATCGTAATATTCATACGCCCGCGAGGGGAAGGTCCGCGCGCGGATCGGATACTTGGCGCGCAAGCGAAACTTCAGCTTCACCGTATCGCCCGCGCCAATCGAGTTGAAATACAGGATTGCCTGGGTGGCCGTGAGGTTGAATTTCTCGAGGCAACCGCTCTTGCGGCCCGCGCTCTGTTCCTGGTACGTTTGCAAGTCTTCGGTCAGCAGGTCGAAGCCGGGCGGAATCCCCAGGTCCACCATCACCATGTTGGCGGACTTGGGCAGATTGTTTTTCACCGTCGTGGTCGCCGTCGCGATATCGTCCTGCGCCAGGCGGGTGCGATCGTAGCTCAGGTCGATCGAGAGCGCCTCGGCCGCTGGTTCCTCCGTCCACGGCAGGAAATAGCGCCCCACCACCTGGTAGGCCAACCCGCCTTGGCCGTCGAACCGGATAGCCACCTCGTTGGCGGACGTGGTTTCCACGTTCTTGAATACGAACTGGTGCAGCAGATCGTTGTTCTCCGGAGTCAGCGAGAGTTTCTCGACGGGCTTGCCATTCAGCGTGATCTCGACCGTGCCGCGCACATCGGCGGTTCCCTTTTCGGTAGCCAGCAGCAGCGCGCGCAGCGCCATGATGGTTGCCTGCGTGGTGCCCCAAGTGCCCGCGGCGGTCTTTTTCGAGGCGAGGTAAGCCAGCGCTTTCGCAGCCGTGGCCGAAGCTTGCCCCCATTTCAGCAAGGCCTGCACGGCCAGTCCGGTGGTCTCCACGGTCGCGCTTTCGCCGGCTCCGTACATGCCGGTTTCTTCCGCTGTCCACCAGGCTTGCTCGCCCTCCTCGGTGCGGGCGTCCAGCAGGTTTTCGATGGCGCGGCGGGTGAACTCGCGGTCCTTGCCATAATCGGCCGCGAAGTTGGCTAATACCGCCAGGGTGTAGGCGTCAGTCCGATCGCCCATGTGCTGCTCCACAAACTGGCGGGCCTTCTCTGTGGCCGGCCCATGATAGCCGGTGTTTTCGAGCGACCACGCGATGTAAGCGGTAATCCGCAGCGTGTCGCTGTTGTAGCGGTTGGTGGCGCCCTCATTGATGAAATTGCTATCGGGCCTCCAACTTCCGTCCGGCTGCTGCTGTCCTGCCAACCACTGCCCGGTGCGCTCAATCAGCTTCGGATCGACGTCGTGAACCTTGGCCATGTCGCCGAACTCCATCAGCCCATAAGCCGTGAGGATTTTGTTGGCGGGCGCCTGGCCGAACCAGGAGAAACCGCCGCCGGGCACTTCGAAAGTGAGCAGGCGCTGGTAGCCGTTGGCGATGAAGCCCTCGGCCTTGGCGTGCACTTCGGGCGTGAGCTTGCCGGTGCGCTTCATGTAATCGAGCGCCAGCACGTTGGGATAGGTGGCAGAGGAAGTTTGTTCGAAGCAGCCAGACGGCATGCGCAAAATGGCGTCCATGCCTTCGATCACCTGGCTGAGCGGGCCGGGGTAGAGCCGCACCAGGATCGCGCTGGCATCGGCGATTGACGCTGCCGGGAAATGCAGCGTGTGCTGGACGGCCGAGTCCAGGCGGCCATTGAAAACCTGGCTCTGCTCGCGCCCATTGGGAATGACTTCGATTTCGCGCACCACGATATCGGCGCGGTTGGCGCCGGGCCCAGAGTGCGCCCCCATGCGCGCCGCGAGCGTCAGCTTGAACTTGCCGATGCGATTGGCTTGGATGGTGAATTGCGACGCTCCGACGCGGCCGGCTTCCACCGCGAGGCTCTTTTCCGCAACGTCCTCGACCAGCGAAAACCAATCGTCCTTTTCGAGCTTCAGGCTGACGTTGCCGCGGCCGCCCGAATAGTTGTAAATCGCGACCGGAATCGAGACGCGGTCGCCTTCGGTGAGGGTGACCGGCAAATCGAGATCGGCGAAGAAATCCTGAAAGACCTTCACGCTGGAGGAGCCGCTGCCCAGCGCCCCGTGTACGGTGGAGGCGACCAAGGCCATTCGCCAGGTGGTGATGGAATCGGCCAGCGGAATCGAAATCGTCGCGCGGCCGTCGCGGTCGGTGATGATCTCGGGATTGATGTAGAGGGCCTCCGGAAAGTAAGAGCGCACGCGCGGCGCGGGTGTGGAGACGGCCGGCACAACAGTCCCAAGAGCCTCAGGATTGCCGCCAAACGCCTGCCCCAATTGATTGCCGTCCTTGTTCATGAATCGGCCCCGTTCGGGAACTGCGGCCATCGGAGCTGCAAACGCGCGCACCCCGCCGGCTCCGCCAAAGCCCATGCCACCGCCCACGCCACCACCGTGGCCCGAACCGATACCACCGCCAAACCCGGGTTCCGCGGCGACGATCATCGTCTCCATCGTCGACGCAATGTTGAGAGTCGCCGCCAATTCCGCGCGATCGCGCTCGACGAGCGTGAATCTGCGCGAGCTCATAGTGAAGCCGGGAGCAGTGACCTGCACTTCATACCGGCCCGGCGGAACGCCGGCGAACTCGAATTGCCCAGCGCCGTCGGATCGCGACGAGCGAGTCTTCCCGCTCGAGATGTCGCGAGCCACAACGGTTGCGTCCGGCACTGTCGCGCCCGTGACGTCCACCACCGATCCTTCGATTTGCGCAAGGCCGTTGAACGGCCCCCGATCATGTTCCATCCGCAGATCGATGACGCTGCCGGTGGGCTCGACGGGACCGATCACCTGCCGGCTGATCATCCGCAGATAGCCGATGAAATCGTCTCCCGTGTCGAATTGCTTATCCGGACCCGCGCCGCGCACGATACAGAATTCCCCCATGCGCTCGAAGTTGAAGTTGGTGCCCCAGGAGTCGCGCAGTTCGGGCGCGCCGCGTGCCTCCAGCCGGGCGGCAAGTTGGGTGAGGTCCGCCTCGGGATGCTGCGCATTGGCGCGGGTGAAGCTCTCCGCCAGCCGTCGCACCTGCGCGTGGAACTGCGTCCGGTAGCGGTCGGCATATTCCGCGTAGCGCGTCTGCGGTACAGTCCGCCCGAATTCCCGGTCGAAGCGGTTGGTATTCACCATCTCGGTTGCCGCGAAGAGCGCTCGCGCAGCCAGGTCTCTGCGGGCCACGCCCGCCGTCTCCACCACCTCCGGCATGCCGATGGAGTGAATCTCGTACCGCGGCTTCATCACCTCCTGTTCGAGGTAGAAGAAGACCTTGGCGAAACCGGGCTGCTTTTCGGCCAGTGCGAACACGGCTTCATCCACCACCTGCACCCCGAGGGCGGCCTGGACTCCTTCGCCGCGCTCATTGGTTACGCGGAATTGGATGCGGGCATCGTCGCCGGGCTTGTACACTGGCGCGTCCGCAGTGGTTTCGATTTTCAGCTCGCTGGCCGGCTGCACGAACACCAGCCGGTGGTCCGACACCGGGCGCGCGTCGCGGCCGAACAGGTAGGCGTCGAAGTCCACCGTCCCGGCAAGTTCGGGCGTGGCGGTGAGGCTCAACTCGGCCTGGCCGTTCTTCATATCCAGATCGCGCGTCAGCACGGTCTGCCCGTCCTTCACCGCGTCCACATACACGGCGCCTTGCTGCCGCGTCGAAAACACGCGAAGCCCGATGCGATCGCCGGCGCGATACACGGCGCGCTCGGTGCGCAGCAGAATCTGCTCCGCGCCCTGGCGAAGCTGCAACGGCACGGAAGTCGAAGTGCTGTTGCCCTCGCGATCCTTGGCCTCGATCTCCAGCGTGCGCGGAGTGGACGCCGCCGCCAGCCGGACCAGCGCCACGCCGCCGTCATCGGTGCCGACGCTCTGTTCCGCATTTCCCGCGGCGCGCACGCGCAGCTCCGTCTTGGCCGGCTTGCCATCGGCGTATGAGGTCAGCACGAAGACCTGATTCTCGATGCCAGGAATCAGCGTGCCGCCTTCCGGCACGGCGGTGAGCAGCAGCGGCGATTCGCTCACCGTAATCGGCTCCCCGCGCGTCTCGGAGTGGCCGGCCGAATCCTTCACCGTAGCCTCCACCAGCACGTGCGCGGCGCCCTGGTTGAGCGGCCGCCCGGCAAAGTAGCGCGGCAACGCCAGGTCGAAACGATACGCCCCTTCGCCATCGGTCTTCCCCAGCACCGACCCCACCTCGAACACAGCCACATCCATCGCGGACGCCTTCGCCGTGACTTCGCCATCATCCACGGCCTTGCCGAAGAAGTAATTGGCGCGAACCGTGCCGGTGACGTGATCTCCCGGCCGGTAGCCGTGCTTTGCCTTTTCGTCCTTCCCCGCGAAATCCACGGCAACTTTGAATTTGGGCAGTACGTAGCGTTCGACGTCGAGCGCGATTTCGGCGGTGTTGCGCGCGCCGGCCCCGGCTTCAGCCCCATCCATCAACGCTCGCAGATGATATGTGCCCAGGTTGACCTCGTCAGCCAGCCCGAATTCCGCCGACGCGACGCCAAACTCATCGGTGCGGACCGCCTTTTTGAAGACCTTATTGCCGCGCGAATCTTCCACTTCGAAGGTCAGGTTGCGCTCGGCCGCCGCCTGATGATTGGCGCGGTCCAAAGTCAGAGCACGCACATGGATGGTCTGGCCCGGTTGATAGATCGGTTTCTCGGTAGTTAGTAAGATCGAAACCTTGTCTTCCAGCCGCACGGGTTGCGTGAAGTCGGTCGAGCCGATGGGCGTATCCACCACATACCGCAGCGAGTAGCTGCCCGTCACGCCGGCTGGAAACCGGAACTGCGCTTCGGTGGTGCCACGCCGGTTGAGCGGCCCCGCGAAGACCACCTCGTCCGCCGCGCCCGGCCGCACCAACTCAATCCGCACTGAGCTCGCGCCCGCAATGGGCCCATTCTTCGAATCGGTGGCGACCACCCGCACCGCCGCCGCTCCGCCGCTCAGATAGGATTGCTGGGCCATCACGTGGACCACCGGCGTTCGCAAAATCTGCGAGATGGAATCCGCGCCCTCGATGGCCGCCTCGGCGTCGCCCGAATAGCGGAAACGGTAGCGCACGCGATGCCACACCAAGTCTTCGGTGGCGAGTTTCTTATTGAGTTTGACATCCACCTGCCACGATCCCTTGCCGTCAGCGACGGAGACCTGCCGCTCTGTCCGTCCCACTATCCCGTCCTCGGGATTCAGGACTTCGATGGTGAGAATTCCAGCACCGGCGCGCGGCGCCGTGTAGGGTATCTCGACGTGCAGCGTGCCTTGCGAGTAAATAGCTGCCGGCGTGTCGCTATCTGCAGCGTGCACGCGGTAGGCGGTTCCGATAATTGCCACTGAAGCTAGAACCAGTAACGTGGCGGTGACATATTGAGCTTTCATCGTGCCTCCATAACTCCAGAGCCAGACGCTGGCACATTAGACTCCGGCGATGAACCAATAGTTACTGGCGCATTCCGTTGCCGCGGCGACTCACTGTGAAATGCCGCCACAGCGCCAATCCTTTCAGTGGAGGGGGAAAGCTTCGGGGAAAGCCGCGCCGGGCATGTTCAGCGCTGGCGGCTGAGGCGAGGGTAGGTTAGCAGATTGGTGAAAGGACGCGCTTAGTAACCCTGGTGCTTGGCGATGATCTCTTTCATGATTTCGCTGGTGCCGCCGCCGATGGTGTAGAGCCGCATATCGCGCCAGATGCGGCCGATGGGGTACTCCGTGGTGTAGCCGAAGCCGCCGAAGACCTGCATGCAGTCGTAGGTTACTTTCTGCGCCAAATCGCACACCACCAGCTTCGCCATCGCCACGGCGTTTTCCGGCTTCTCGTTGCGGTTCAGCAGATCGAGCGCCCGATAGGTCAGCCAGCGCGCGGCTTCGATATTCGCGACGTGCTCGGCGAAGCGATGTTTCCAGACCTGTTTTTCAATCAGCGGAACGCCGAACGCCTTGCGCTCGCGTGCGTAATCGACCGCCAGCTCGACGGCCCGGTCCATGAAGGCCAGCACCAGCAGCGTCAGCGCCAGGCGCTCACCCTGGAAGTTGCGCACCACGTAATAGAAGCCGTGGTTGCGCTCGCCAAGGACGTACCGCGCCGGGATACGGCATTCGTCGAAGAACAGGTGCGCCGTGTCGGACGCCACGTGGCCCACTTTGCTGACGCGGCGGCCCACGCTGAACCCCTTGACGTCGGTCGGAAACAGCACCACGGAAATGCCTTTGTGCGGGTTCTCGGCGGTGCGCACGGCGAGCACGATAAAGTCGGCGATGGCGCCGTTGGTGATCCAGAGCTTCTGCCCGTTGACAATCAGGTCGCCGCCGGATTCGCGCGCGCTGCACTGGATTCCGGCCACGTCGGAGCCGCAGCCGGGTTCGCTGATGCCCAGCGCGGCGATGCGATCCGCCGAGATGGCCGGAGCCAGGAATTCCCGTTTCTGTTCGCGCGTGCCGAGATGTTCGATCATCGGGATGGTGAGATCGGCCTGCACCATGAAGCCGATGTTGAGGCTGGGGAAGTCGGTGTAGCGCAGCGCATCGTAGGCGGCCGCGCTGGCCCACCAGTCCATGCCGGCTCCGCCCCACTCGGGATCGCTGCGGATGCCGAACAGCCCCAACGCCCCGGCCCGGCGAAACAGCTCCTTGGGGTACTGATGGTCCTCCTCCCACTGTTGCGAGTGGGGCGCGATCTCGCGCTGACAAAATGCCTTAACGGAGGCGCGGAACAGCTGGTGCTCCTCATTGAAATACGGAAATATCGCGCGCTTTGCCCGCGCGGCTTTGCTGCCATTCATGAACCCCTCCTCGTCGAGTGCCTGTCGACATCCCCGCGACAGTAGCGGGCGCCGGTCAGGATCGCCGGCGCGCACGAGTGCCTGCGCTACCTTTGCCCCTCAGATAATGTGATGATGCGACGGCCAGACGGGTGCGCGTTTTTGCCGGAATGCTTCCACTCCCTCGCGAAAATCCGCTGTGCGCTGTGCCTCCAGGCGCCGCTCGGCCGCCAGCCGGTGAATCTGATCGAGAGGCAGGCCCTCGGTGTCGCGGAGGAAACTTAGCCCGGCGGCCACCGCCTGGCTGCTGCCTTGCGCGAGCTGGCCGGCCAGTTCCATCGCGCGCGCCGCCAAACCCTCGTCAGGCACGACCTCATCCGCGATGCCGAGCGTTGCCGCCTCAGCGGCGCCGATGATGCGGCCGGTGATCGCCAGTTCCGCCGCTTTGCGCCTGCCGACCGCCGCGGCCACCACCGGGAAAATCACGTAGGGCCAGAGCCCGATGCGGGTCTCAGTGAGCCCGAACCGCGCGCTCGCGGCGGCAAGTACGATGTGAGCGTTCAATGCCAGGCCGGTGCCGCCGCCGAGGGCCGGACCTTGAACGGCCGCCACCATCGGCTTGGTCAGGTCGCGGCCGAACGAGAACAGGCCCACGTGAAGCGGCGCCAGCGAACCGGGATCGAGCGCCGCCGGCTCTTTGAGGTCCATGCCGGCGCAGAATGCGGAGCCCACGGCATCCAGCAAAATGGCGCCAACCGTCGCATCGGCGTTAGCTTCCCCAATGGCGCTGAGAAGGCCGGCGCAGAGCACCAAATCGAGCGCATTGCGCGCCTCCGGGCGGCGAAGCGTGATGCGCGCCACACGCCCCTCGCGCCGCACAATCAGTCTTTCACTCATCGATTTCGATCTCCATCCGCAGCAGCGCCGCGCCGAAGGTTTTCCCCTGTGAATCGATGCGCAGCGAAACCGTGCCCCCACCGCCCAGCGCGCCGTGCAACAGGAAGTTGAGCGCGCCGAGGTTCGGCGCTTCGAAGCGCTCGACGGGCCCGGCGATGCGGTCACGGAAAAACTCGAACACCCGAGACGCGGTCACTTTGCGCAGCAGCGCCGGGTAGTCTGCGGCGCGCCAGGCGATCACGCCGATATTGACCAGGTCGCCTTTGTCGCCGGAGCGCGTGTGGGCCAGGCTCGAGAGCGGCACCTTCATTCGAAAACCTCCACGCTGGGCCGGATCTCTTCGCGCGGAATCAGCGCGCCCCAGTGCCCGATCACTTCGCGCACCTTCGGGCGCCCTTCGCCGCCATAGCCGGTGGCGCCGGGCGGGCCGCTAAGCACCAGTGGCGCCATTTCCCTGGTAAAGCGATCCACCGCGCTGCGGTCCGGTCCGCGGACGCCGATCCGCAACTGCACCTCCGGGACGGCGGACACCGGCGGCGCGGCGCCGCCGTGGCACGCGTTCCAGCCAAGGTATTCGGTGTAGATCTCGTCGAAGCTCAAGCCGAGCTTTTCCAACCGGCGCCGCACGATGCGATCGGCCGCCTGGGCCTTGGTGATGGCGTCCGGCGCGGTGTAGACGATGCTCCCGGTGGCCTTCCAGCCCGCGGCATAATTGATGCTCAGCTTCAGGCACGGAGGCCGTTCGCGGCCCCTGGCACCGGTGATGCGGACGCGGTCGGGTCCCGCATCCGCGACATGCAGACCGGTGAAATCGGCGATCACGTCCGGCGTGAGATAACTGCGCGGATCGCCGATCTCGTACAGCAATTGCTCCTTGACGATATCCGGCGTCACGCGCCCGCCGGTGCCCGTGTGTTTGGTGATGACGAAAGTGCCGTCTGCGCTCATCTCGGCGATGGGATAGCCGATCTCGTCCAAATCGGGAATGTGCCGCCAGTCCACCTGCGAATTGCCGCCGGTGGTTTGCGCGCCGCATTCGACGATATGGCCCGCGGTGGCGCCGGCCGCCAGCAGATCCCAGGCGTCCGCTGCCCAACCGAAAGCGTGAATCGCAGGCCCCAGCACCAGCGCGGAATCCGCGCACCGCCCGGAGATCACCACGTCCGCGCCCGTTGCCAAAGCTTGTGCGAGCGGGAATGCTCCCAGGTAGGCGTTCGCGCTGAGAATCTGGTCCCGGATTTTTTCGATGGGTTCGCCCGTGTCGAGATTGTTCAATTGGTGGCCCTTTGCCAGAAACTCATCGATTCGCGCCGTCACCGCGTCGCCTTCGACGATGGCGACCTTCAGTCCGGGCGCGCGGCGGAGCACGTCGCGGGCGCACGCGCGGGGATTCAATCCGCCGGCGTTGGTGACCACGCGGATGCGCTTCTGCTTCAGCCCCGGCGCGAGACGCTCCATCAGCGGGGGAAAATCGGTTGCGTAACCGAGCTCGGGATTCCGTTGCCGCTGTTTTTCGAGCACGGCCATGGTGACTTCGGCCAGGTAGTCGAGGGTCAGGTAATCGATCGGGCCTTGCTCCACCAGCCGCGCCGGCGCCTCCAGCCAGTCGCCCCAGAAACCCTGCCCATTGGCGACGCGGATCATCCCAGCGTCTCCAGCGCCAACGGCCGGCGGTTCGGGTTTTCGAGCGCAACTTCGAGCAGAAACGCCAGAGTCCGGCGAGTTTCGAGCGGATCGATCAACGCGTCCACGTGGCCGCGCGCCGCGGCGAAGCTCGCCTCCAGCCAGCGATCGTAATCGGCGCGCGTCTGCGCGATCCGCCGCTCCATGTCCGGGGGCAGCGGCTGCCCGGTGGACTTGTGTTTCTCGATTTCCGGCCCGAAAACGGCCTGCACCGCCGATTCGCCCTCCATCACTCCGATGCGCGCGGTCGGCCAGCCGAGCGTGAAGTGAGGGTCGAACCCCTGACCGGCCATCGCGTAATAGCCGGCTCCGCTCGCGTGATTCAGGGTCAAAACGATCTTGGGGACGGTCGCGCAAGACATGGTTTCCACCATCTCCGCCCCGGCGCGGATGATGCCGCTCGCTTCCGCTTCCACGCCGACCATAAAGCCGGAGACGTCCTGCAGGTAGATCAAGGGCCAATTCTGCCGCTCCGCATTGTCCACGAAGTACGCCACCTTGCGCGCCGATTCGGTATAGATGATGCCGCCGACGCGCGCTCCGGCTCCGGTTTTCAGGAAGCCGCGCCGGTTTGCCACCAGGGCCACCGGGTGTCCGTTCAGCCGCGCCTGGGCGCACAGCATCTCAGGCGCATGCTCCGGCTGGAATTCCAGATAGTCGCCGCTATCGAAAACCGCGCCGATAATGCGCTCGACGTCGTACGGCAGCCGGTGGTCGGCCGGCAGCGTTTCGTAAAGCTCGGAAGCAGGCAGAGCGGGCGCGGCGCCGGCAGTTTCGTGCGGCGGAGGTGGGAAAGCGCGAAACACCTGCCGGATCAGCTCCAGGCAATGCGCGTCGTCCTCGGCCCTGTAATGGGCCACACCGCTCGAGACGGTGTGCATGGAAGCGCCGCCGAGCGCTTCTGCGCCGGCCGTGCTGCCGGTGGCTCCCTTCACCAGGTTCGGTCCTCCCAATCCCATGAAACTGACGTTTTCGACCATGATGATGACGTCGCTGAGGGCGGGCAGGTAAGCCCCGCCGGCGATGCAAGGGCCCATCACCGCCGATACCTGCGGCACGCGCAGCTTCCGCCGCATCAGCGAGTTGTAATAGAAGATGCGCCCCGCGCCGTACTGTCCGGGGAAGATGCCTTCCTGCAGCGGCAGGTTCACGCCCGCCGAGTCCACCAGGTAAACGATGGGCACGCGGTTGCGCATGGCAATTTCCTGCGCGCGCAGGATCTTGGTGATGGTTTCCGGCCACCAGGAACCGGCCTTCACCGTGGCGTCGTTGGCCACCACCACCGCCGCCCTTCCTTCGATGCGTCCGAGGCCGGTGACCACGCCCGCGCACGGGCCCTCACCTTCGTAGCGGTCGTAGGCGATCAACAGGCCCACTTCAAAGAATGGGCTGCCAGGGTCCAGCAGGCGGCTAATGCGCTCGCGGGCCGTCAGCTTGCCGGCTTTGTGCTGCTTCTCTGCTTTCGCGGCGCCGCCGCCCGCTTGTATCCGGCCTTCAAGCGCTCGCAGGCTGCGGACAAGCTCTCTCATCCGTTCGGCGTTTGGCGTCGCGTTGCCCGGTACCGGCATAGATAGATTCTGAAGCCTTGCCGACTCCACTTGCAATTGGAACATTTTCCCGCTTCGGTGGGTGCGGACTCCGGAAACTGCCGCTTACGGCACGCTGGGCACCAGCTTGGAATCCACGCGGAATTTTTTATAGTTGCTCCAGGTGATTTCCTCGTCCTCCGCAACCCTCTTTATGAGTCCGATCCGGCCGCTCCCGCTCAGATACTCGCGCTTGGGCAACCAGACTTCATCGTTGATCCGCGTCTGCTCCAGGACCAGCTTGGCGCCGGGATTCAGCCGGGCGAGGAACAACCCGAACGAGATCGTCCCGGCGGTTTGTGCTTCCACCCGGACCCACTGGTACCCGGCTTTTCCAATCCACATTTTGCCGCGGATTTTCAGCAACGCGGCGCCTTCACGGCTCTTCGCGTGATATCCAGGTTTGGGCACGCCGGAGACCACCCAAACATCGTAACCGTCAATCTTATCGCTTCCTTCCAGCCGGAACTCGTAGGCATCGGGTATCTCGAGCAGGAATGCGCGCTCCCGGCGGCGCGTCTTATCATAGCCGGCGGCGCGGCGCTGTTTTTGTTCCGGCGTTTGGTGTTCCAGCTCGGCCGCGGCCTTGTCCAGTTTCTCCTGTTGCTTTCGCTGTTTGTCGGCAGGCAGTGGCTTGCCGTCCCGCTCCAGCATCCGCCGCAAGGGCTGCCCATCCAGAATGATGGTTTCCCAAACTTCCCGGTGTTCTGAAGTCACGTGGTGATGAGAATCGAAATGGCGCTCGTCGGAGTGCCCCACCCAGGTGTAGTCGGCCATGCGCAGCCAGTTGTTCTGATCGAGCTCGACCGATCGGCGCACGATTTCCCGCGCATCCTGGGAGAAGGCGGCCATCGCGAAGCAGGCGGCCAATGGCAAGAGGAACCGCACATTGCTGTAAACGGGAGAGAGTGCCGAGGGGTTCCAGTGCGGACTGGCCTGATCACGTCCTGGCAGCCGGGATGGCGTGCTTTCGCAACCAGGTGTCGAGTTCCTTGCCATCCATAAATGGGTGATTCTGGACCGGCGAGGCCGCGCCTATTCGTGCCGCAACGCCTGGTTGGGATCCACCGCCGCGGCGCGCAGCGCAGGGATGTAACTCGCCGTCAACGCCACCAGTCCGATTGCGACCGCCACTCCGGCAAACGTGATCGGGTCGGCCGCTTTGACGCCGTAAAGGAGGCTCGCGAGGAATCGCGTGAGTCCAAAGGCGGCTGCCAAACCGGCGGCGACTCCAATGGCCGCCAGCTTCACGCCCTGCATCACGATCATGCGCAGCACGTCGCTGCGCGCGGCCCCGAGCGCGACTCGGATGCCGATCTCCTGCATGCGCTGTTCTACTCCGTAGGAGATCAGCCCGTATATGCCGATGGCCGCGAGCAGGAGCGCGATGGTAGCGAACAGCGTCAGCAGCAGCGTGTTGAAGTTCTGCCGCGCGAGCGATTGGGAAACTATCTCGTCCACGGTACGCAGGTGTCCCACCGGGAGGGCGGCATCGACGGTGCGCATCTCTCGCTCCACCGCGTTGCGGAGCGTCAGCGGATTGCCGGCTGTGCGCACTACCCACGCCAACGGAACAATGCCGGTGGAAAGTTCCGTGACGCCATTGGTGACCTGGGATAGCGGAACATACATGACGCTCTCGCCGTAGTTGGCCAGTCCACTTTCGGCGATGTTGCCGCAGATGCCGACAATCTCCCGCGGCCCTTCGGCAAACTGCGGACCGAGACCCCTGCCGATCACGATGACTTTGCCGAGGGCTTCTTCCTTGGGCCAGTACTTTTTCGCCATGGCATCGTTGATCACCACCACCAGCGGGGAACTGCCCGTATCGCGCACCGTGACACCCCGGCCGCGCAGCAGCGGCACCTGCATGGTGCGGAAGTAGTCTGGCGACACCGGGCGCCACTGCTCGACGCCGTTGTAGTCGCCCTTGCCGGGCGGATGGCCTTCGATGTTGATCGGAAAGTTGAGACTCATCCCGCTCATCGGGAGGACGAAGGTGGATCCGGCAGATTTCACGCCGGGCACAGCCTGCAAACGCCCGGTGGCGCGGCGGATGAGTTCGGCCATCTGGGCCGTCTTGGAATAGTCGCCGCCGGCGAGCGAGGTTTCAAACGACAGCAGGTGATGGGTATTGAAGCCGGGATCGACCGAGCGCAATCCGGCGAAACTGCGCAGCAGCAGCGCCGCGCCCGCCAGCAGCACCAGGGCCAGCGCCGTCTCGGCGATCACCAGAATCGAACGAGCGCGGTTGTGAGAATGGCCCGTGCCCGCTCTTCCGCCGCCTTCCTTAAGCGCCGTCGCCAGATCGGGGTTCGAAGCCCGCAGGGCCGGGAAGAGCCCGAACAGGAGCACGGTGAGAACCGCCACCGACATAGTGAAGGCGGCCACGCGCAGGTCGAGCACCGGAATGGCGGCGTGCAGACTGTTGGTGTCGGTCAGCCGGGGAATGTTGCCGGGCGCCACTAGCAGCAGCAGCCGCACGCCCCAGACGCCCAGCGCGAAACCGAGCCCGGTGCCTGCGGCGGCTAAGATGGCGCTTTCCGTCAGGAGTTGCCTCACCACGCGCCACCGTCCGGCGCCGATGGCGGCGCGCACCGCCATCTCTTTCTGCCGGGAGGCGGCGCGAGCCAGCAGCAGATTGGCCACGTTGGCGCAGGCGATCAAGAGCACCAGCCCGACCGCACCCAGCAGGATCAACAGCGCCGGGCGGACGTCCTCGACCATCAGGTCGCTCATCGGGATCACCGCCACGCTTTCACCATCACGCATCGACTTGGGATTGGCCTTGCGGAACTGTTCGGCGATCACCCGCATCGCCGCGCGCGCCTGGCCGAGGTCCACACCCGGCTTGAGACGCGCAGCCGCGAAGAGGTAGTTGCCCTGGTTGGTGCTGTTGGGATCGGCCTGTAGCGCCAGCCAGGCATCGGCGGGCGGATCGGATTCGAAATCCTCCTGCATGACACCGGCCACGGTGAAAGAACGTTTATTCAGCAGGACGGTTCGTCCCACGATGTTCGGGTCGCCGCCGAAGCGGCTCTGCCAGATGCGGTAGGTGAGAATCGCGGTGCCTGGCCCGCCGGGCAGGTCCTCGGAGCGGTCGAAAACCCGGCCCAGCGCAGGCACTCCGCCAAAGACCTGGAAGAACTCACGGGAGACATGCAGGGTTTTGAGTTGAATGGGCGGATCTCCGCTGCCGAGGGTCTGGTTGAGTCCCGCCTGGTCGTACAGCGCAGTTGCCGCGAACACTTCGTTGGTGCGCCACGCCATGTACTTGGGGATGGTGACTGCACCGTTGTGGCCGCCACCCGGATAGGACTCGTCCAGTTGCACCAGCCGGTCCGGCTCCCGAAACGGCAGCGGCTGAAGGATGACTCCGTTGACAACGGAGAAAATAGCCGTATTGGCTCCGATCCCCAGCGCGAGAGCGGTGATGGCAACCGCGGTAAATCCCGGATTCCGGCGCATGGAGCGGACGGCATAACGGACGTCAGACGCTAATGTCGCCATGATAATATCTACGCTGGACGGAGCGGGAAGTTCGCGGAAATCCTAGCGCACTAGGTCCATGTCTTCCCTCCCCCTGCGAGCATCGACACGCACCAGACCAGCCCGCCGGCGTCACGGGCCAGAAACAGCAGATTCCCTTACGGGACGACCTGGAAGCACACCGTTGGCGGCCGGTGCGCAAGCTTAGCCGCGGTCAATGGATGGGCTGTACCATCTGCACGACGATCACAAATCGAGTTTCCTCGTGGATATTCGGCGTGGGGCCACAAACACGCGGGCGAGTGCGCGCGGAATGGTGTGAGCTATGCTGATGTGTTGCCCACAAAGCTTTACGCTCTGATCGCGTGCGCCGCAATGGCTGTTCCCATGCTGGTCGCCGGAGAGCACCCCCCCGCGGGTTCGTGGAAAGGGGCCCTGCATGACTCCCACGGCGCGGCGATCGCCGATGCCGTCGTCCGCGTACAGTCGGCCGGCACGAAGGCGGCGGCCACCACTGGCAGTGACGGCCAGTTTGCGTTTGCGGCGCTACCCGCCGGCGAGTACTCGATCTCGGTGGACTACAAGGGCGCCACGGCAGTTTGCCCGCACCCGGTCCGGCTGCCGGGCAGCGGATCGACGGTCCTCGAATTATCGGCGGAAGGATCTCTCTCGCTGGTGGCGGGCACGGAGTCCCGCGAGGGCACCGGCGGCGAGCAGTTGTCCGCCAAAGCCGTCTCGGCGATGCCGCTGAACAAGCGCGACTTCAGTCAATTGCTTCTGCTGGCGGCCGGCACCATGACCGACACCAACGGCGCCTCCAATTTCACGCAGCAGTTCGCGGTGAACGGGCAGCGCGGCACCGCGGCCGTATTCGCCATGGACGGCGCTGACAGTACCGATCCCGAAATGGGAGGAGCGACGTTCACCAACTTCAACGTCGATGCGGTACAGGAGATTCGCTCCAGCTCGGGGTGGATGCCCGCTGAAATCGGACGAGGAGCGGCCGGCTTTACCGACATCATCACCAAGTCGGGCGCCAACTCCGTGCACGGTTCCGCGTTCGAATTTCTGCGCAATGCCGCACTCGATGCTCGCAATTTCTTCGACTACCGGACAATCGCCAGCCCCGGCCGCATCCCGCCTTTCATTCGCAACGAGTTTGGCCTCACCAACGGCGGTCCCGTGGTGATTCCTAACCTCTATAACGGCCATAACCGGACCTTCTACTTTGCCGAGTATCAGGGTTTCCGCCAGGTGCTCAGCGATACCGAGGTGCTCCCTGTTCCCACCGCCGCCGAACGCCAGGGCTTCGACACCACGGCATTCGCCGGCGATACGCTGATAGTGCCGGTGGATTCGCGCATCGCGAAAGTGCTGGCACGGTATCCTCTACCGAACGACGCGCAGGGCCCCTACGGTGCGCGCACCTGGGCCGGCTCATCGAAGGTGACCACGGTTGCCGATCAGTTTTCCACGCGGATCGATCACAACCTATCCGACAAGTCGAAGTTGTTCGGGCGATTCACCATGGATAACACCACCGGCCCGACCACCAATCCTGACCAGACCGCCATCTCTCCCGAATTCGCGGTGAATTTCCTCGATCGCCAGCGCAACGCCGTCATCACCCTGTCCCGGACGCCGTCGCCCACCACTACTCAGGAGTACTCGATCAGCTTCACGCGCGCCACACCTTCGTTTCCGACGCCCGACCGCACCGACCCCTCGCTGATATTCGGCGATGGACTCTACGAGGCCTTCAACGCGGCGGGCGGTTCCGTCATGGCGGAATACGGCAATCTCTTCCAGGCGCGATCGAACTTCACGTGGATTCGCGGCAAGCATACCTGGAAGGCCGGCGGCGAGGTTCGCTCCAATCGCGATACCACGCTGTTCGGGCTGGCTCCCAACGGTCAATACCAGTTCGGCGGCGGTGTAGCGTATTCGCCGGTCGAGATCCGCTCCCTCAGCGGGACGCACGATATTCAGGCAGGCGATCCGCTGCCGGACACGCTGACCGGTCTGCTCACCGCGAGCGCGTTTACCTACACCACCGCCGTGGCGCCGCTGATGTTCGCGCAGGGCGGCTCCATCGGCGATTCGGCCATTCATCGCGATTCGTACAACGCATACTTGCAAGACAGTTGGAAAGTCACGGACCGGCTTGCGCTGAACTACGGTCTGCGCTACGAAATCACTTCGCCCATTCGCGAGACGGAGAAGCGCACATCCGCGCCGGTGCTTTCGGGCGGGGGGTCGCCCGGGTCGGATCTGATCATTAACCCGCAGCCCGGATACAAGCTTGACAAGAACGGCTGGGGTCCCCGGCTGTCGGTGGACTGGCGCGCCGCCTCGAACACCACGGTGCACGTGGGCGGCGCCATCACCACGCTGCTGGTCAATCTCTGGCAGGACAACTTGCTCACCGGCAGCACGCCGTTTGTCGTGTATCCGCGCCTCACCGCCGCGCCCGGCCAATCCATTCGCTACGGCATGACCATCACGCCGCAGCAATTGCCCTCCGTCTACACGCCGGATGGGAACCTGGTGTTCGCCTCGAGCGATTCGAAACAGGTGGCCCCGAACACTCCGATGGATGTGCTCCGTTTCGAGCAGGACCTTGCGGCGCTCTCTCCCGATCATCAGATCACGCCGCTCGCCGTGGCTGGCATCGCGCCCAACTTCAGCGGTGGGTACGTCGGCACGTGGACGGCAGGCATCGAACACAAGGTCCGCGGTGTCACGCTGAATGGAGCTTACGTGGGAACCGCGGGGATGAAGCTGCCCAGCATGGATTTCCCGAACGGTTTCACCGGGGCGGACCCAGCATTCGCGCCCTACACTCAGTTCGATTCATCGGGCCGCGTGACCGGCGGGTACGGGCCGGTCAACGAAATGACCAACCGCTCTCATTCCACCTACCATGCCCTGCAACTTTCCGCCCAGAACAACCTGACCGCGTCCGGCCTGGGGTTTCAGGCCAGCTACACGTGCTCGAAATCCCTCGACGACTCGAGCGCCGTGATTGGCGGCTTCATCTCCGGCTCCTCCGGCGCCGTCGCCCAGACCGCGCCCATGAATCCGTTCGATCCGGGTGTGGACAAAGGACCGTCCGGCTTCGACATCAAAAACGCCTTCAGCTTCAGTCTCTTTCAGGATCTTCATGCGGATTCGGTGGGCCTTCTGCGGCCTCTGGGCAAGACGCTCACCCGCGGCTGGCAACTGCTGGCGATCGGGACCATCCTCAGCGGACTCCCTTTCACTGTCTACTCGGGTGTGCAGCAAACCGGAGTCGGGGCGGGTGGCACCGACCGGCCCGATCAGGTCGGAGTCCCCGACTTTTCGACCAGCCGCACCATACGCGAGGACTATTTCGGGCTGGGAGCCAACAACGCCTCCCTCTTCTACGTTCCGATCAATGTGTCCGGCGGAACCGGACCGAATCACGGGCGCTTCGGCACGCTCGGCCGAAACACGTTTCGCGGACCGGGGCTCCGCAACGCGGATGTCGCCATGATTAAAGACACGCCCATCGGCAAGCGAGGCGCGGCAGAGCTGGGTACCCTTCAATTTCGCGCCGAGTTCTTCAACCTGTTCAACATCGTGAACTTCGGCCTGCCCGCCAACGTCGTAACCGGGCCCGGCTTCGGCATGATCAGCCGCACCGCCGCCTCATCGCGGCAGGTCCAGTTCTCACTCAAGCTGATTTACTGACTGGCGCCTGCGGGACATTCCGCCAACCCTTTGACACGGCGGCGTTGATCGTTCCCTTTGCCGAAAAGGCCAATGCCAGTGGAACCCTCCGGTACTCTCTCCCGTCTACAGGGTGCCGCGGCGTTGCTGCGGCTGCCAGGGGCGTGATCCGGCCAATCCGGTATCGTCGCGAGAATCAAGACGACGGCAGGCGGCGAGGTGCGAATCTCCACCAGGCTGGCCGATGCGGCCCGGCCGAGTCCGAAGTGCGTGGGAGCGGACCGGCTGCCGCGGAGTTACAGATCGCCGCGAGATCTTCATCATGGCTCCAGCGAGATGACCGTCACCGACTTTGGCTCGACCGTCAATGCCAGCCTGCCGCCTTTTAAATTTGCCGAAACAGGCTTCAGCACGACGGCGTTGGGCGCTGCGAATGTGTTCACGTTGTCGACGGCAGGCGCAGTCAGGGTCTCTCCCTTCGCCGACTTAACGGTCATGCCGGTGATCTCCGCATCCAAGTCAAGCGGCTTTTCGGGATCGAGGTTGGTGATTTCGAGCCAAAGCTTGCCGGACGCGTCCCTGGCAGCGAGAGCATCCACTCGCGGCAGGCTGATGCTGCCCTGCATGTACGTGCCGGCGTCAAAGACGACCGGAACAAACGTCGCGTCCTGAAACGGAACATACATCCTGTAGACGTAGTAGGTCGGAGTGAGAACCATCTTCTCCTTGTCCGTTAGGATCATCGACTGCAGCACGTTGATCATCTGGGCGATGTTCGCCATGCGGACGCGGTCGGCATGCCGCGCGAAGATGTTCAGGTTCAGCGATGCCAGAATCGCGTCCCTAAGGCTGTTCTGCTGAACCAGGAAGCTCGGATTCGTGCCGCGCAGCGGCGCATGCCATGCGCCCCATTCGTCCACCACCAGCGCGACCTTCTTCTGCGGGTCGTACGTGTCCATGACGGTCTCCTGCTTGCGCAGGAATTCATCCATGAACAGCGTGGACTTCAGCGTCTTGGCGTAATCCTCAACGCCGAAGCCTGTCGAAGGTGTCGAGGGAGGCCACCCGTTGGCCACGGTATACCAGTGCAGCGAGAGGCCGTCGATATTCCAGCTCCAGTCGTGGTGCTGCCAGGCCTTCATGATGGTCTCGCTCCATTCGGTCTCGGGAGAGCCTGGGCCGACGGCTATCTTGAGCATCTGGTTTGGGCCTTGCTGGGAAGGATTGTCATTCCTGACGAAATGGCTGTAGATCTTGAGCTGGCTCAGATAGTAGTCCGCGGTCATGTTGCCGCCACAGCCCCAACTCTCGTTGCCTATACCCATGAAGCCAACCTTGTACGGGTCGAGGTGACCGTTGGCGGCCCGCTCTTTGGCCAGCGCCGTCGGTTGCGCGGCGGTCATGTACTCCAGCCATTCGGCCGCTTCCTGCGGATTCCCGGATCCGACGTTGATTGAGACGTATGCCTGGCTGCCGATCTGCTGGAGGAAATCCATGAATTCGTCGGTGCCGAAGCTGTTGGTGTCAACCACGCCTCCCCATGCGGAGTTGAGCGTTGCCGGCCGCTGCCCGGCCGGGCCGACTCCTTTGCGCCAATGGTACTCATCGCCAAAGCAGCCGCCCGGCCAGCGGACATTGGGCACCTTCAACGCCCGAAGCGCAGTAACAACGTCATTGCGGATCCCGCGGGTGTTCGGAATTGGGGAATCCGGGCCAACCCAGATGCCCTCGTAAAGGCCGTGTCCGAGATTCTCCGCGAACTGGCCGAAGAGGTTGCGGTCGATCTTCGCTCCGGTCTTGGATGCGTCGATGGACAAGTGAGCAGTCTCCGCGGCCAAAAGTGCCAGCGTCGAAACCAGCAGCGAAAGAGAGATGCGAAGGACGAACCGAACACCGCCGAACTTCATGACGACTCCTCAGGAGAATGCCGCGGATCGACTGCGCGGGACCCCGTTGCTCCTGGTGGCAAACAGCCACGGGATCAAACGATCGATTAGCGAAAAAGATCTCTGACTTGGACTATACAGAACCGCTCAGGCTGTGAGCAAGTCAAATAAATTGCTCTATTCAGATCGATTTTGGCGATGGGCCTTCGCCCGCGCCGTAATCTCTCCGGAATCGGCGCCGATAGCACGCCTGCTCAGATCGCTTCTGGTTCGCTGCTCAAGGGGCGCAAGTTAACTTCCGGATGGCTCGTTCGGGCGGAAATAAACAAGTGAGGACGCTAAACTTGAATCAAGGAGGTGCTGGCGATGAAGGCCAGAAGGATGCTTACGATTCCGATTACTGCGGGAGTGCTCGCCTTCGTGGGGAGTTGGGCCATTTCCGCGCAGGACAAGTACAGCGTGAAAGTGCCGAATGGGCTCTCGTTCTCTGAGTTCAGAGGATACGAGACCTGGCAGGTTGTTTCCATCAGTCAGGACGGAAACCTTATTGCTGCGATCCTCGCTAATCCTGTGATGATCAAGGCCTACTTGGCCGGCGTTCCCGGCAACGGCAAGCCTTTCCCGGAAGGCGCCAAGATGGCGAAGATCCATTGGAACCCGAAAAGGATGGAGACGTTCCCTGCAGCGACGGTACCAGGCACCCAGCATGACGTCGACTTCATGGTGAAGGACAGCAAGAGGTTCGCGGACAGCGGAGGGTGGGGATGGGCCGTGTTCGAATATGACGCTCGATCCGATACCTTCAGGCCCGGCACCTCGGCTGACAAGCCGCCGCAGGGGAACGACGCCAAGTGCGGGTTCGCGTGCCACACGAGGGTGAAGACAAGAGATTACGTTTTCACGGATTACGGGCACAGGTGAAGCGGCATGAACAGCACACCGATGAGAATGAACACGCAACTCGAATCCCGAGCCGCTGGGATGGTCGATATGAGACTCGCGTGGGTTGAGCCATCTACCATGTCCGTCTCATGGATGAAGCTGGCCTTATCGAAGCTCTGGACCTAACGACGCTAAAGTGAGTTTGGCTCCCCGGAAAACGTGGTTTCCAACTACCTCTCCAACAACGTATGCCGGACTCGTCTGAACCTGGGTGTCGACCTCGGTGGTAGAGCGGAAGCACTCTGCCAATACGGCGTGTGACACTCGTGGATCCCATGCCGAGCGACGACGATGCAGCGTTCAACACTTCTATGTGAAAATGTCGGAATCATGAGTCCCACAGTGATTGGCGCGCTGGTGGCGGCAACGGCTGCTGCAGTCGGATGGTTTGTTTCTTACCTTCTGACAACGATCTCTGCGAAGCGAAGCTTGAAACAGGCTGCAGCCCTCAAATATATTGAGCGTCAACTGGAGGAACTGTACGGACCATTAGCCTTCTTGATCTTGGAGGGGCGCCAGACATTCCACGAACTTCTGGCGTCTCTTGGACGCAACTTCGTATTCACGGGCGGGGATCCGCTACCTGATCACGAGCTGAAAACCTGGTTATTTTGGGTCGAGAACGACTTTTTGCCCCGCAACGAACGGATCAAAACGTTGCTGTCGACAAAAACTCACCTATTGGCCGGGGCCGATATAGGCAAGAGCTACTTAGCGTTCTTGGACCATTATGACTCTTGGTACATCAATCACTTGCGATGGCAGAAAGAAGGCTTTGCGTACTCGTGGCGCTCAAAGATCAACTGGCCGGAGTCATTCGAGCAAGAAGTCCTGGACACGTTTCGAGAGCTGAAGAACCGTCACGCTGACCTGCTCCGAAAGCAGCTCTGACACTGGCGATCCGGGTCTCCAGAATGGTGGGTGGCTGCCGCGCGGCTTTTCAACGGAATGCTTTCTTCCATCCGATATCGACTGGCTGGCATTAGCAACCGGTATCGCTGATCAGCAAGGGAGGGTAACCGGTCACGCTGCTCAGCAATGGCTCCCCAGTCTGGACACGTTTCGAACTTTTGCAGCCTACCACGCGATCTGATCGAACCACTCCAAGTGCTGTCGGGTCAATAACCTCCGCACAAGACTGGCACACCTATCCAGACTGGGTACCCAGGGTGACTCTTTTCGAACGGTACGGTCTCCGCATGAAACCTCCGGATAACCGATCCACCGCGGACGGGCCGCTCACCTACGCCCGCGCCCGTTTCTTGAAACTCAGACGCCGATTCGACAGCGGAACAAGCCTGCCCAAATGTCCGTCTCTCACCTAGACATGACACGGAAGCTGGTTCTCGCCTTAGCGGGCCCGGTGGCCGTTCTCCTGGCAATCCTTATTTGGCTCAGGATTCATCCGCGCCCGGAGAATCAGCTGCCGGGCAAGTTTCCCGAGGAATTGGTTTTTGTTCGATCGGCGGACGACGTTGTGAACGCCGGCGTGCGCTTTACGCCTCCAAAGAACTCCGCCAAGCCCATAGCGATCATTTGGGTTCACGGTTGGGGATCCAACTTCTACTCGCCGAGCTACGTGGGCATTGGTCGAGCGCTTGCCGGACGTGGCTTTACAACGATATCGGTGAATACGCGAATGCACGACATCGCAAACGTAGAGAAGTACAGCCTTGTCGGGAAACGCGTTCGCGGCGGCGGGTACTGGGGTGTTACCAGCCAGGACGCGCTGGACATCGCGGCATGGATCAACTTTGCCGAGCACACCGGATTCAGCAAAGTGGCCCTGGTTGGGCATAGTGCTGGTTGGGCAAGCGTCGGGCGGTATCAGGCGGAATCAGGAGACCGTCGCGTCGTCGGCCTGGTTCTGGCCTCAGGCATGATCGGCCCAGCCCAGGAGGACGATCCGCAGCTGGTCGCGCAAGCCAGGAAACTCGTCGCCGATGGAGCCGGTGATGACCTGCTGCGCCTACCGAACCGGTCGTTCCCCTCGTTTGTCAGCGCGGCGACCTACCTTGATATCGAAGATACGCCGCGCGAGTTCAAGGACTTCTTTGGAATTGGACACACCCAGACGCCCGCGGTCCTGCGGGTGAAGTGCCCACTGCTGGCCTTCTTCGGCACGAGAGGCGACATCGCCGGAGAGAAGGACCTGGGAGTGCTGAAGTCCGCCCTCCAGCGCCTTCCCGCCTCGCCCAACCTCAAGACCACGATGATCGTGAATGGAGACCACGAGTACGTCGGCGAGGAGGCGCAAGTGGCTGAAAAAATCGCCCGCTGGGTCGAAGCGCAACTACTGAAATGATGAACGTGAGTTTCTGAGAGGATCGCCCAACCGGACCGGCAACCGTCTTAGCCTCGACCCAGCAAGGATTCGAACCTGAAAAGAAAGGGCTTGACGAATTGGCGTTGCAAAACGCCTAGTATTATCAACGACCGAAAGACTGGCTCCCCGGCATGGATTCGAACCACGATTCACGGCTCCAAAGGCCGCTGTCCTACCATTAGACGACCGGGGAATTCCGCTGGAGCCTTTTCAGTGTAGCCTCTTCCCGAGCCGCACTGCAACGCGCGCGAAGACCAACGGCCCCGCCGAGCGCGAGCTTGTGGTAGAGTGGCGGAAAACCATGCGCAACATCCCCGGCTGGGACCAGTATTATCTGGATATCTGCAAAGTAGTGGCGGCTCGCAGCAAGGACCCGAATACGCAAATCGGCTGTGTTGTCGTCGGGCCGAACCATGAGATCCGCTCCACCGGCTACAACTCGTTCCCGCGCGGCATTCGCGACGACGTGCCGGAGCGCCTGGTGCGTCCCACCAAGTACTTGTGGATCGAGCACGCCGAGCGCAACGCCATTTGCAATGCGGCGCGTGCCGGCACGGCCACCGAAGGCTGCACCATTTACGTCGAGATTATGCCGTGCATGGATTGCGCGCGCGCCGTGGTGCAGGCGGGCATTGTCCAGGTGGTGGTTTCCCGCCAGCGCATGGCGGAGTATTCGAGCCAATATTACGACGAGCATTTCGGCATGGTGGAAGTGCTCTTCGGTGAGGCTGGCGTTATCGTGCGGCGGGTTTGACCCGGACCCACGGCCCCATACTCAGCGCGGGCTGTCGCTACCGTGAGGAGTTTCGGCGGGCGTGGTATCGTCATCCTGGTCGATTTCTTCGACCTCTTCGCCCTCCGCCGGCACGTATTGATAGAACCGCCGCGTGCATGCACGGCACCGAAACGGGAACTTGCGGAACTTGGACAGGACGGCATCAAACAAGCCCCGCGAATGTGACCGCCGGACGTCGTGCCCTCCGCAGCTTGGACAACGCAGCATGCAGCCGGCTCCAGGACGCGTTCAGCCAATGCCGCATTGTAACAAGAAATAACCAAGATGCCATTGGCGCTGACAACGTCGGTCGCGCCTGCGTGAGCCGTCGGAAGCCCGCCTGTCTTGCGCTCGGTGCGGCGGCATACCGTTGGACGAGTCGCAGAGCGAGGCTGTGCGCGGCGCGACCCTGATGGAAGCTGCCCTCCGCTCGCCCCGCGCCTTTGCTCGCCGCCGTCCCCGGTGCTACGAATTGCCCAGGTACATTACGTGAACGTATGTGCCCAAACGAGAGTTGTAGGCCAGGTACCAGCCATCGTGATCGGGATCCGGGTATAGCACGATCTCATCCGTGTTCCACAGCCAGCCGTCACAAAAGCCGATGTCGGCCGGCGCCACGCTGAAATAAAATCCGCCGAACCAGAAGCGCTCCGGGCCACCGCCCACCAGGCGGAACACGTGCCCGGCGCCTATAGTTCCCGGAAAGCGGCCGTGCGCCCACGGACGATCCAGATGATACCTCGCGTCATTTGGGCCGGAATCGTGTCCGACCCATTGACCGTTGGTGTGAACGTGAGGAGCCTCCGGATGGCCTGGTTTGTCGGCGACCCGGTTACCTCTCGACGGAGCCTGCGCCGGCGCTGGATGATGCACTGGGGCCGGACCGTGCTTAGGGATATAACCGCCCCCCACTTCCGGCTTCGCGCCCTTCTTGTCCTTTTGAGCCAGACCAACCAGCGAGAGGCATAAAACGACTGAAAGAACCGTCAACGCTTTTTCATACGTTCGATGATATCCGATTTTTGCGTTTCGAGCAGCACCAAGAAATCGGCTTCCATGGTGGCGCATGGTAGCCCGCGCCCGGCCAGGATTTGCAAGCCACGCCGGGGTTCGGTCACAATCGTAACTGATGAAAATCACGCTCGAACGAAATCCCGCGGAACAGATTGCCGCCGCCGCGCTCATTGTGCCGGTCTTCGAAGGGGAAAAGGAATCGCGATTCGGCGCCGCGCCGTTTGTCGCTTCCGGCGAGGTGGCCGGCAAGGCGGATGAATTCACGCTGCTGCATAACCCAGCCGGAGCGGCCGCCGCACGCGTGCTGCTGGCGGGCGGCGGCAAGGCCGAACGTTTCGATGCCGCCGGGTTGCGCAAGCTCGTGGCCGCGTCGGTGCGCTTCCTGAAGGAGAAGAACGTGCCATCGGCGGCGGTGTTGCTGGAAGCAAACCGCACCGCCGCTGAATATGCCTCGGCTGCGGTCGAAGGCGCTATCCTCGGCGATTTCGAACCCGATCGCCACAAGACCGGCAACGGCAAAAAGACGCTCGAATCGTTTGCCGTGGTATGCCCGAACGGCGCGGCCGGGCTCGATGCCGCGGTATCGCGCGGCCAGGTGCTGGCCGAGTCCCAGAACTTCACCCGCGCGCTGGCGAACGAACCTGCCAATCTGCTCACTCCGCTGAAAATGGCTGCCGCCGCGCGCGAAATGTCGCAGCAGCAAGGTCTGGAGTGCGAGGTGCTGGAACGCGGCGACCTCGAACGCCTCGGCATGGGCGCGCTGCTGGGCGTGGCGCAAGGCAGCGCCGAGCCCCCCGTCCTCATAATCATCCGATACCGGCCGCAGAAGGCGGCTTCGGCAGCCCACCTGGGACTGGTTGGCAAAGGTGTCACCTTCGATACCGGCGGCATCTCCATCAAACCCTCCGAAGGCATGGAGAAGATGAAGTACGATATGTCCGGCGGCGCAGCCATGCTCGGCGCCATCCGCGCCATCGCCCAATTGAAACCGCCGCTGGCGGTGACGGCCTTCATCCCCTGCGTGGAGAACATGCCCGGCAGCCGCGCGCAGCGGCCGGGCGACATTGTTACCACCATGTCCGGAAAGACGGTTGAGGTTCTCAATACCGATGCTGAAGGGCGCTTGATTCTGGCGGATGCCCTGGCTTACGCGCGGCGGCAGGGCTGCACCCACCTGGTGGATGCTGCAACGCTCACCGGTGCGATTGTGGTGGCGCTCGGGCATATTCACGCCGGCCTGTTTTCGAGCGACGACGCGCTGCGCGACCGCGTGCTGCGCGCCGCGCGCGCCGAAGGCGAGCGCATGTGGCCGATGCCGCTCGACGAGGATTATAAAGAAGGTCTCAAAAGCCCCTTCGCCGACATCGCCAACATCGGGTCGCGTTGGGGCGGCGCCATCACCGCGGCGATTTTCCTGAAAGAATTCGCCGGAGACACCCCGTGGGTGCACCTGGATATTGCCGGCACCGCCTGGCTCGACGAAGCCAAGCCCGACATGCCAAAGGGTCCGACCGGACTGCCCGTGAGGACGCTGGTGCGGCTGGCAACTGACTGGACAGATTGACGCCGCTGCCGGTTGGCGGAAATTGCGCGTGCGGGTTCGCTGAGAGTCCCATCTCCAAGAATCTATGATTCGGCTAACTTTGGTATGTATAGGCTCGCGCGCCAGCCCCATGATAGATTCGGGCTTTGGAGGCACCTGTGAGTCTTCGAGAGTTCCTGGTCAAGCAATTAATCGACGTCATTCAGTGGACCGAAGTCGGTGACGACGTTCTGGCTTACCGTTATCCCATGCAGGACATGGAAATTCAGAACGGCGGTCAGCTCACGGTTCGCGATTCGCAGGTGGCTCTCTTCGTCAATGAGGGCCGCATCGCTGACGTGTTCAGTCCCGGCTTATACAAGCTCACGACGCGCAACCTGCCATTGTTGACGGACCTGATGAACTGGGACAAGGGCTTCGAATCGCCGTTCAAGTCGGATGTCTATTTCTTTTCCACGCGGCTGCGGATAGACCAGCGCTGGGGCACAGCCACGCCAATCACCATCCGCGACAAGGAATTCGGAGCCGTGCGGTTGCGCGGGTACGGTATTTATTCTTACCGCATCGCCGATCCGAAGTTGTTTTACGGCAACGTGAGCGGCACCCGCGACACGTATTATGTCTCCGACCTGGAAGGCCAGCTTCGCAACACGATTGTGGCGAAGATGACCGACGTCTTCGCGCCCAGTGATGTGGCCTTCGTCGATATGGCGGCAAACCAGGGCAAGCTGGCCGGGAAGATTGCCGGCGAAATGAAACCGGTGTTTGCGGGCCTGGGATTGGAACTGGCTCAGTTCGTGGTAGAAAACCTCTCGCTGCCGGATGACTTGCAGAAGGTGCTGGATCAGCGGATCGGCGCCACTATGGCCGGCGACCTGGGGCGGTACACGCAATTCCAGGCGGCGCAGTCGTTGCCGGTGGCTGCCGCCAATCCAGGTGGTGCGGCCGGCGTGGGCGTGGGACTGGGCGCGGGACTGACGATGGCGCAGACGATGATGGGCGCGATTAAAGCCACGCCCGAAGGACCGGCGGCGTCAGCGGCCGCCGCGGCGGAGTCGAAGTTCTGCATCGAATGCGGTCAAACGATGCCCACTCGTGCGAAGTTCTGTCCCAAGTGCGGCAAACCACAGCTATGAACTGTCCCTCGTGCGGCGCGCCCTTGCGCTTGGAAGGCTGCGACCTGGAAAACCTCGCCTGCGAGTATTGCAAGAACATCTACTACCCCGAGAAGAATGACGAGGGAGTGCGGGTACTGGATGAGGACACCGAGGAAGCGTGCCCGATCTGTGCGATCCCGTTGATGCACGCCATCCTCGCGCGCGAGCAAATCCGCTACTGCACGCGCTGCCGGGGGATGTTGATTCCGATGGAAACCTTCCTGGTGTTGCTGCAGGAACTGAAGGCTGAAGCGCCAGGCCAGCGCGTTTCGCACGCGCCCGACCCGCGGGAACTGGACCGGCACATCAACTGCCCCCGCTGCCATCAGCGCATGGATACGCACTATTACTGCGGGCAGGGTAATGTCGTGATCGACGATTGTTCGAGATGCTTTTTGAACTGGTTGGATCACGGAGAACTGATTCGCATCGTGCAGGCACCGGACCGGTCGTCTAGCGAGGAATTCGAGCCGAAGCCAGACGCCTCCCTGCGAGATCAGTAGGTCTCCGGCCGCGCCGCGTTGTGCCCTTACGGCCCCCCACAGCGGCATGGCTCCGAGCGTAGCCGCGAGCGTCTCAGAAGCTGTGAAAAGATCGGTTGCCGGGGAGTCCCGCATGCGCCACCACCAACTAGTTGTTCCCTCGCGTTACTGCACCTTGTTGGCAGCATGCCAATGGCTGCACAGACGAGCCACTGACGCACGGCTCCAACTAACTGTACTTAAAAGCCTTATCCATAAATCCGACTAGCCGGCATTTCTTCCGGGATGCCCACAAGTGTGGGGTGTGGTACGCCCGAAGTATGGGGGTTAGTACGTCCAAGGTAAAGATGGAACTATGAACTTACGGCGGTATGCCGGATGATTGGATTGCAGGGGGGAGAGAGCAGTATGGCGTTGGCAATCATCGGGGTGCCGCTTGAGGGTCCAGAAAATCGGTCTTTTGGGTGGACGAAGGTTTGTCCGAGGGAAGCGCGACTGGGTTCGGAGACGGTTGGCATGAGAGGCAGGCACGGCCGGAGTCGTCAACTCGATCGGATATCGAGTGGCATTTACGAGCACGCGGTCAGGCTTCAACGGAGGGAGCGTCAGCAATTGGTGCGCCTGGCCGCGGCACTCCAGTTCCGGACCGAGCTCGCCGGCCTGAAAGAAGAAATCAGGGCCAGTCTTCTGTCTCTCTGAGTCTGCCGAAACAACTTCCAAACCAGGCTGCCGAAAAGACGTTTCGGCTCAAATGGGATTCGCTCCCAATCCCCCTCGTCTTCGGGTTCACGTCTTAGTGTGGCCTGCGAGTATAATGCAGCGTACGAATGGCGTTGATCTCAGGCACCAAACTTGGCCCATACGAAATCCTCTCCCCGCTGGGCGCGGGAGGCATGGGAGAGGTGTATCGCGCGCACGACGGCAAGCTTAACCGTGACGTGGCGCTGAAGGTATTGCCCGAAGGACTGGCCTGCGATCCCGACCGCATGGCACGCTTCCAACGCGAAGCGCAGGTGCTTGCCGCGCTCAATCATCCCAACATCGCCGCGATTTACGGTCTTGAGGAATCCGGCGGCGTGCGGGCGCTGGTGATGGAGTTGGTAGAAGGCCCCACGCTGGCGGAACGGATTCGCGTGGGCACCGCGGGCGCCGGCCCTGTGCCAGACGGCGGACGACAACACAGGTCACGCCTGCAGGCTGAGGACGCGCTCCCGATCGCCAGGCAAATCGCCGAAGCGCTGGAGTACGCGCACGAAAAAGCCATCATCCACCGCGATTTGAAACCCGCCAACATTAAGATCACGCCGGAGGGCACGGTTAAAGTCCTCGATTTCGGCCTCGCCAAAGCGCTAGGGCGCGAAGGCCCGGCCGGCGACATCTCAAACTCGCCAACGCTGACCGCGACGCAGGCCGGTGTGATCCTCGGTACCGTGGCTTACATGTCGCCTGAGCAGGCGAGGGGAAAAGCCATGGATCGCCGCACCGACATCTGGGCCTTCGGCTGCGTGCTGTTCGAAATGCTCGCGGGACAGAAGGCTTTCGAAGGCGAGACGGTTTCGGACCTTCTGGCCGCGATCATCCGCGCCGAACCCGATTGGAACGCGCTGCCCGATACAACGCCCGCTTCGATTCAACGCCTCATTCGCCGCTGCCTCAACAAGGACCCAAAGCAGCGCTTGCGCGACATCGGCGATGCGCGCATCGCGATCGAAGAAACGCTGACCGGCGTTGGGGCGGGCCCGAGCGTCCGCCCCGCCGGCGGAATCGAGCCGAGCGCGCACACCGGCACGCCCTTGCGTGCGCTGCCATGGCTCGCCATGGGCCTGTTTGCAGGCGCCCTGCTTTCCGGCGTGGTGGTCTGGAGGCTGGCGGCGCCGGCGCCGCGGGCCGCCATGCATTTCAGCGACGTCACCAATTTTGCCGGCGTCCAGGCGCAGCCGGCGCTCTCGCCCGACGGCCGCTCGGTAGCCTTCGTCTCAAACCGCGACGGCAATTACAACATCTACGTCGGCTTGGTTCACGGCGGGAACCTGGTCCAAATCACCAACGACCCAAACCTCAAATCGGGCCCGCACTGGTCGCCCGATGGGACCATGATCGCTTACGCGCGGCTCGATCATTCGGGCATTTGGGACATCTGGGAAGTACCGGCGCTGGGTGGGACGCCACGGCGGCTGATTCTGAACGCCGAGGATCCGGCTTGGTCGCCCGACGGCCGCTCGCTCGCTTACGAAAACACGGCCAACGGTGCGCTTTGGATTTCCGGCATCTCCGGCGAGGACGCGCGCCAGGTGGCGCCAGTCCCAGACCCCTCGATGCAGAATACCGAACCGCGTTTTTCTCCGGATGGCCGCCAGCTCGCTTTTACGCTCAAGTCGCCAGGGCCTTACGGCGAGTTGCGAGTTGTGGACCTTGCTTCGGGCAATGTCCGCCAGTTGACGCACGATATAGCGCTGGCGCTTTCGCCCGCCTGGTCGCCGGACGGGCGCTCCATCTACTTCGCCTCGAGCCGTGGCGGGTCTATGAACATTTGGAAAATCGCCGCGGCCGGAGGTGAGCCGGAACAAATCACCGCCGGCCAAGGCGACGATGCACAATTGGATGTCTCAGCCGATGGGAAGAGGATCGTTTTCTCGACCTTCCGCGAGAATATCAATATCGTCCAATTGGACCTCGCGGCAAAGGCAGGGCAGCAGAACGCGAAACCGCTCACCACCGACCCCGCGCGGAACCAGGTTACCCCAGTCTACTCTGCTGACGGAAAACGCCTCGCCTATTTTTCCAATTTCAAGGGCGTCGAAAAAGAAGACATCTGGGTGGCCGATGCCGACGGCTCCAATCCAGTGCATCTGGTTCAGGATGGGCGAATCAACGTTTTCCCCCAATGGACTCCGGACAACCAGCACCTGATCTATCTCTCTCGCTCCCAAGTCACTCGGGCGCGCACAGATGAGTATCGCAGCGTCGCCGTCTCCGGCGGAGCGCCGCAAACGATACTCAAGGGCGCGGTGGACCGCGAGTTCGATGTCGGGTCCCAGGGACTGCTGCTGTTCAGAAGCTCCGGAGGTGAAGTCCAATCCTTTGACCCATCGAACAATCAGACGCAGACCCTGGCTACTCCTCCCGCCACGGAGAAGTGGGGGATGTTGCGTTGGTCGCCCGACGGCCATTCGGCTGCCTACCGTGTAGAGCCGAGCCAGGAAGACGATCCGAATGCGGGACTCTGGGTGGATGACTTCGGGACCGCGCCGCGCCAGGTCTTCCGTGGCTGGGTTGACGCGTATGTCCGAGGTCCTGGGAATGAGATTTACATCCTTGAGGGCAAGCCGGATTTGAATGGCGTGTTGTGGAAGGTCGGTTGGAACGGCCAGGGCCTCACTCGCACTTCCACAACCATCCGCATGATCCATTCTTATTGGAGTCAGTTAGTGAGGGATTCCCAGGATTCCTTCGACGTTTCTCCCGACGGACGCCACGTGGCCGTCAACGCGCAGGGGGCCTTGCAGGCAAATATCGGCATGATTGAAAACGTTCGCTAGCAGATTTGGAGATTAGAACGGGAGTTGGACCGAGGGGCCGGAAGAATGAGTCTTGCGGGAAAAACTTCTTGGGAACTTTACGGCTCCGCAGCAGCAGTAATAAGAATCGTCGCGCAGAGCGCGGCGCCACCCAGAGAAAAGGCGCTCGAAGGCTTGCGGTTAAGCCAGCGGGCGGTTGAACAGAGGATCATCCGCTGTTTCGGCGGGATCGGCGCCGGTCTGCAGCGAATCGAGCGACTCCAGCACGCGCCCCAACAGGCTGTCCGTCTGTGAAACGGTCGATTTCAGCGTGTCGATGGATTTGGCTTGCGCACTCAGCCGGCTGTCCAGTGACGTCATCGTTCTCGATAGCAATTCTTCCATCGCCCCAATGATCTGGGTGGTGGAAGGAACGTCCGCCAGACGTGTGGTGTGCTCTTGAAGGCTTGTCTCAATCCGGCTGAAGCGCTCGGCATTGGCCGATTCCTGCGCCACCAGCTTGTTTTCCAAATTGGTTAACCCAGTTTGCAGATCCTTCGTCGCCGCCGCACAAGCGCAACTTTGCCTCCGAGTGCCCGCGGTCAGCGCCCCTGCCGCGATCCCCGCCAGGAAGATCGCCATCCGGGGCAGGATACTTATCGTTCGTGCCATTTGTCCACCCCTTGCAATGCTATCTCTTTATAATACTTTCCACCATGTTATCGCAAGTTTTCGATCTGGTTACCCCAGTACCAGGTACGTACCTGGATTGATACGAAAAGTTCCTTTCTGCGATTCTAGTTAGGAATAATCCTTTGGCGTAGGAGATCTCTGGTTGAACCACGGCACCGACATCGGCCCAGCCGGCGGGAGCGCGGCCTCATTTCCTATGCTGATCCAATGCAGCGAAGCCGGACACGTGCTTTGGATGAGTCCAACCGCACGCGCCGCGCTCGGCGAAGCGCGCAGTCTCACTGACACCGTTGTTTCGGCTTCGGAAAGGCCTTGGGATCGGCCCGCGCACTCCCACGGGATCTGCCTATCTCTCATCTACGGCGCGGCGGATGGGTTGCTGCTCAGCGCGCAACTGCTTCGCCGGGAGGAGGAGACACGCCAGGAGTCCGCCTTGCAAGGGCTCGAGGGCGAAATCCTGAGCCGCTTCTTTCGCCTGCAGCAGACCGCAAGCAAGCTGGTGGCGCAAGCCAGGCGGCGCCAAGCCGGCGGCGGCCGCGCTGTTATCGAACTGATCGAAGATGAGCGGGCCCGCCTGGGGCGTGAGTTGCACACTGGAGTGGGACAGTTGCTGGTCAGCATCTTGCGCCAGGCGGAAATGGCGCAGGGGCAGTTGCCGGGTACCGGATCGGCGGTAAGCGAAACCTTCGGCCGTATTTCGACCGCTGCCTCCGAGGCCCTGGCGCTGGTGCGCTCCATGAGCGCACGGCTCCATCCCCCCGAGTGGCAACGGCTCACTCTGGAAGCCGCACTGGAACAATTGTGGCAAATCAGCGGCATCCCACAGCGGTACCAGGCCGAACTCGAGCTCGCCGCCCTCCCCGTCCAGCCCGAGCCGGTAATCAAGACGCTGTTCTATCGCGCGGCGCAGGAGGCTCTTTCCAATGTTGACCAGCATGCCCACGCTTCGCGCCTTCGCCTGGCCTTGGCCGTCAACGCCGACAGGATCGAGCTGACGGTGTGGGACAATGGCCCCGGTATCGATACCGCCGCCCTGGCCGCTGCCCCCGCCCGGATCGCCACCGGACTCGGACTGCGGTCCATCCGCGAACAGGCTGCGGCGGTCGGTGGAAAGATGATGCTGCAAAGCGGGCCCCTTGGCACTAAACTGGTGGTTTCGGCGCCTTTTGCTGTTCCGGCTTAGGCCGCTTGTCGAGAAGAGAAGATGGATCAAACCCGTCCCACGACCGTGGTCCTGGCTGACGACCATGCCATCGTCCGCGAGGGATTTGCCGCCCTCTGCGCGTCTCAGGGCATGCAGGTTCTGGGGCAATGCTCCGATGGCTCCCAGGCGCTCGAGATGATCCGCACCCTGCAGCCGGACTTCGCCATCCTCGACTTGCATATGCCCGGAATGGACGGAGCCGAGGTCGTACGCCAGTTGCGCATCGGAGGTTGCACCGCCAAGATCATCATCCTCTCCATCAGCCGCGAAGAAGATACCGTCCGCAGGGCCTTGCGCGCCGGCGCAGACGCGTACCTCTTAAAGGATGGTCCGGCTCGCCACCTGCAGGATGCAGTCACCTTTGTACGCGATGGCGGCGTTTACATTTCGCCCCTGCTGCGCGGCGCCGGACTCTTCACCCAACCCCACGAGAATCCGGCCGAGAATCCGCTGGCTTCGCTCAGCCCCCGCGAACTCGAAGTCTTTCAGCAGCTCGTGAATGGTCTGCGCGCCAAGGATATTGCCAAATTGCTGGAGATCAGCCCCAAGACCGTGGATACTTACCGCGCCAGCCTGTTTCGCAAACTGAATGTCCAGGACTTGGTTGGCCTGGTCAAGTTTGCGATTGACCGCGGACTCACGACCACATGACTGCGGTTCGCAGGCTGACGCATTCGCCTGGAACATCTTCCTGCGCAAGCTGATAGTCCTCTAGTGAGCGAATCAGCTCTTCAACCGCAAGGCGACGGCGGTACAGGCGCTCCAGTGCCCGTCGTCGGATATAATCCACCGACAGGAGGCGGCTGCGTTCAGGTGACGAGGGAGGGGGGAGGATGATCGCGTTCGTCATGGTGGTCAATTCCTAAGTACGCCTAGTCATTATGACTAGGCCGAAGTTCAGAATAATCCTAACGGCCAACGGAAATCAAGCCAAATTATAGGTAAATCAGATAAAAATATCGGGTATACTGCTGTTCCCAAATGGCGGGGAGGGGCAGCCCGCGCGTTCACAGCCTACCCCCCACCTAGTTCTAAGTGATTCACCTGAGCAAACCGGCCGCCTCACGGCACCAGCGATCCGTGGGGTCCCGGGCTGTTCGCGAATACGCCGCACCAGCCGTTTGTGGTGTACTCTTCCGCGAGATTTCACCCAACAGACCCAGTGTTTTCACCCAGTCGGGTTTCAGACGGGATTTCCATCAGTGTGAAGGAATATCCAGCACACAGATAACAAAAGACTTTGGAATCGTTAATTCTCCTGTTCCGTTTGGATGGCTAGGTGCTTGCTCCCGCTCGGTAGTCTTGCGCTTATTCGTCCTGCGGGTCGCTTCCCGTCCTGGACGGACATTGATAAAAAGAGAGTTTCGATTTGGAGAACTAGTATGCGGATTCCTCAGTCGGTGTTCGCGATTGGCCGTTACACATTGATCCTGGCGGTTCTGGCCCCATCGATCATGCTGCTGAACGGAGACGTGAAAAAGAATGTGTTTGGCGTGCACGATGCTGCGCGCTACGCTGACCCGAACGTGATCGAGTACATTCAGCCGGGCCTCAAGTTTACTGTCGTGTCGGCCAAGATCGCTTCCGACGGCACCATCAGTGTCGACTACAAGATCGCCGATCCCACCGGCGCAGCGCTCGATTCAGCCGGGATCGTCACTCCGGGGCCGGTATCCGCCAGTTTTCTGGCTGCGTACATCCCCGCCGGGCAAGCGCAATTCGCGTCGTACATCATCCGGACGGTCTCGGCAGTCACGGGCAGCGCCACCGGCACCCAAGCTTCCGGGGATTCGGGCGGCACCACGCAGACCGTGGCCACCGGCGAGTACATTTATACGTTCAAGACCAAGGCGCCGGCGGGATTCAACGCCAGCCTCACGAATCGGATCGGCATCTACGGTTCCCGCAACCTGACGCAATGGGGCCTCGGCACGGACTACGCCGATACCACGTTTGACTTCGTGCCGGCCGGAGGCACCCCGGCGCCGCGCGATGTCGTGCGCAACGCGGATTGCAATGCCTGCCACGGCAGTGCGGCCACTTCTACCGGCTCGAACGGCCTGGCAGCCCACGGCGGCTCGCGGAAATCGGTCGGCCTTTGCATCATTTGCCACCAGCCGCAGACCGTGGACCCGAATACCGGCAATTCGCTGGACATGAAAGTCTTCATCCATAAGATTCACCTGGGGAGTTCGCTTCCCAGCGTGCAGGCTGGGAAGCCTTACCAGGTCTTCGGCCACAACAACGCAGTGAGCGATTGGTCCACGGTGGTTTACCCCGCGGACGCGCGGCGCTGCCAGACGTGCCACAACCCCAAGAACGGAGCGGCCCAGACCAGCGCATGGCTAACGACCCCCGGTGCCGCCGCCTGCGGTTCCTGCCACGACAATGCCAATTTTGCGACCGGCGTCAACCACGCCGGCGGACCGCAGCCGGACGACAGCGAGTGCGCGAACTGCCACATTCAGCAGGGCGAGCTGCCGTTTGACGCGTCCATCCTTGGCGCCCACACCATTCCGGCATATGCGCCGGGCGTTCCGGGCATCAACTTCACCCTGGTCAGCGTGGCCAATGGCACCGCCGGCCAGAAGCCGACCGTTACCTTCACGGTCAAGGATAACAGCGGCAATCCGATTCCGATGAGCACCTTCGCGGCGAACTCCGGGTCGCTGTCGCTGACCATGGCCGGGCCTACCTCCGATTACGGCTACACCAATTTCGGCGTCAGCACCACCCCGGGCTACGTCACTGAGAGCGTCACGACGGCAGCCCAGTGCGGCACTTCCGGCACCTGCACCTACGCCTTCACCCACCCGGTTCCGGCAGGCGCCACCGGCACTTACGCCATCGGCATCGAGGGGCGCATGAGCATCACCCTGCTCGCCGGCACCACCTCCCAGACCACCGCCCAATACAGCGGCCACAACCAGGTGATTTACTTCTCCGTGGACGGTACCCCGGTGCAGCCGCGGCGCACCGTGGTGGCCATGGCCAACTGCAATGCGTGCCATGCCGACCTGGAACTGCACGGCTCCTTGCGCAACGACACCGCCTACTGCGTGCTGTGCCACAACCCGAGCAACACCGATTTCACCACCCGGCCGACCTCCACGGTGGCGTCGTATCAGACGCTGCCGCCCCAGGGGATCAATTTCGCGATGATGGTTCACAAGATCCATACCGGATTAAACCTGGAAGCCAACTTCAACCAGGACTACATCATCGTTGGGCATGGCGGCGCGACAAGCGATTTTGGCGCAGCATTCGCTTCCGTGCCGGCCGCGATTCCCAACAGTGGAGTCCGCTTCCCGGTGATGGGCCCCACGGGCCAGGTGCAGGACACCACCCAGTGCTACATGTGCCACACCGGCGGTTCGGAAGGCGTCTTCCCCGAGGGTAAGAACGCGGTTACCGATCCGGAGGGCTTGCTCAATCCGGCGCCCGCCACCACTTCGGCTTGCACGGCCTGCCACTTGAACACTTCCGCGTTTGCCCACGCGGTTTCGCAGACCGATCCCAAGTTCGGCGAGACCTGCGACGTCTGCCATGCCACCGGTCAGGCGTTCGACGTGGATGTCGTCCACGCTGGCAAGTAAGAGTTTGGTGCGGCATCTCCGCGGCAGGGCTCGCTTCCGGCCACGGAGATGCCGCTTGAAGTAGAAGTAAGGGATTCATTTTTTGGAGAACAGCATGCGGATTCCTAAGCCGGTTTTCGCCAGAGGGCGCTACCTGGTGGCGCTTGGACTGATCGCCGGATCGGTCGCCTTCCTGAGCGCGGATAAGAGAACCATCTTCCCGCGGAATGATAGATCCAACGTAGCCAACCCGCAGTTGGTGGCATGGGTCCAGCCCGGACTTTTATATAAGGTCGTTTCCACCAAGATCGCTTCGGACGGCACGGTGAGCGTCGATTTCAAGACCACCGATCCCAATGGAGCCGCTCTCGACGCGACCGGCGTGGTGACGCCCGGCACGATTTCGACCAGCTTCCTGCTGGCCAGCATCCCGCAAGGTCAAACCGAGTTCGTTTCCTACATCACGCGCACCGTCACCGCCGCCAAGGGCGGCGCCACGGCCACGCAGGCGAGCGGCGAATCCAGCTCCACCGGCACGCTGACCACGGTCGCCATGGGCGAGTACCTGTACACTTTCAAAACCAAGGTGCCCTCCACCGACGATCCCACCGCCACGCATCGCGTGGGCCTGTATGGCTCGCGCAACCTGACACAGTTCGGACTGGGCACCAATTACGCGTCGGTGACTTACGATTGGGTTCCCAACGGCTCGACTCCCGCGCCGCGCGACATCGTGCGCACCGCCGACTGCAATAGTTGCCACGATGTGCTGGCCTTTCATGGTGGATCGCGCCAGGGTGTTGATCTCTGCATCATGTGCCACACCCAGCAGACCTCCGATCCCAACACCGGCGAGACGCTCGACATGAAGGTCTTCATCCACAAGATCCATATGGGCGCTTCGTTGCCCGGCGTACAGGCAGGCACCCCTTACCAGATCTACAACTTCCAGAACGCTCCAGTCGACTTCTCTACGGTGGTGTATCCTTCCAATCCCGGCGACCCGCGCAATTGCGCCGGAAGCTGTCATAACCCGAAGAATGGCGCGGCGCAGACCAAGTATTGGATGACTCAGCCGGGGCAGGCGGCGTGCGGCTCCTGCCATGACAACGTCAATTTCGCCACCGGCGCCAATCATGCCGGCCTCGCCCAGTCCGACGACAGTAAGTGCGCCACCTGCCACATTCCGAGTTCCGGCCAGGAGTTCGACCTTTCGATCATCGGCGCGCATGCCAATCCCACCGAATCCATCAGTGCGCCCGGCATCAACCTGGCGATCACCAAGGTCGCCAACGGCCTTGCCGGCAAGGCGCCGACGGTCAGTTTCACCATCACCGACAATTCCGGCAACGGCATTCCGATGAGCGCTATGACGGGCGGCGAAAACCGCCTCGCGCTGGTGATGGCCGGCCCGACTTCGGATTACGGCCTGACCAGCTTCGGTTCCGATGTCACCACGCCCGGTTACGTTTCCGAAAACCCCGTGCCCACCGCGCAATGCGATGCAAGCGGCAACTGCACCTATACCTTCACCCACTCCATTCCGGCCAATGCGAAAGGCACTTATGCCATGGGCATCGAAGGCCGCCGCGGGCTGACCTTGCCCAACGCTCCCGCTTCCGAGCAAAGCACTGAGTACGGCGCCATCAACAAGGTGTCCTACTTCTCGGTGGATGGTTCGCCGGTGACGCCCCGCCGCACCGTGGTCTCCATCAATAACTGCGACCAGTGCCACACCAAGCTGTCGGTGCACGGCGAAAATCGAAACCAGATCGAAATGTGTGTGCTGTGCCATAACCCCGACGATACCGACGCCTCCACGCGCTCTTCCGCCGTGGTCGCCGCCGATAAATCCCTGCCGCCGCAAGGCATCAATTTCGCCATGATGATCCACAAGATTCATACCGGCGAAACCCTGGGCGCGGCCGGCCTGGATTACATCATCGTGGGCTTCGGCGGCAGCCACAACAGCTTCGGCCAGGCATTCGCCTCGGTCCCGTCCTCGATTACCAAGACCGGCCTCCTCTATCCCGCCATGACTCCCACCGGCGGCGTTGCCGACACCGCGAAGTGCTACATGTGTCACGTCAACAGCTCCGAGGGCGTCTTCCCCGAAGGCAAGAACCCGGTGACGGATCCGCAGGGCCTGGTGAACCCGGTGCAGCCGACCACCTCGGCTTGCACGGCGTGCCACTTCGATACCACCTCGCTGGCGCACGCCCTCCAGAATAGCGACCCGAAGTTCGGCGAGGCGTGCGATGTGTGCCACGCCACCGGCGCAACGTATGATGTAGATGTGGTTCACGCCGGCAAATAGGAGATGACCGCTATGTTGCGACCGCCGTCGAAGCTGCGGTTCGCCCCGCTGGCGGCGGCGTTGGTCGCTATCGCCGCCAGTGGCGCGCAGGATAAACCGGCCGCACCCGCCCCTCAAGCCGCAGCCCAGGAGGCCAAACCGGCGGAGAACAAGCCCGCCACCTACGTCGGTTCGGATACCTGCCAGACCTGTCACGAGGATATCTTCAAGGCGTTTCAGGCGAATCCGCATCATCTGGTAGAGACCGATAAGAAATATAGGCACACCGCCCAGGCCTGCGAAGCCTGCCACGGCCCGGGCAGCAAGCACGCCGATTCCATGAGCGCCGCCGACATTCGCCAGCCGGCCAAGCTGACGGCAGCCGCGGCCGATCGCATCTGCCTTTCCTGCCACCTCAGCCAGCCCACTCACGTGGGCCGCATCAACGGCAGCCATGCCAAGAACCAGGTGAGCTGCGTAAGCTGCCACGCCATCCACAAGAACGGGCCTAACGGCCTTGTGGCGCGCCTGCCGGCCGACATCAATCGCCAGTGCGCCGCCTGCCACAGCGACGTCTGGGCCAGCTTCCTGCGCCCGTTACGGCACCGGCTGCCGGAAGGAGCCATGTCGTGCGTGGATTGCCACAACCCGCACGGCAGCGTGCTCCCGCACATGATGCAGACGGCGGACGCTAATGAACCCGGCTGCTTCAAATGCCACGGCGACAAGCGCGGGCCGTTCACTTACGAACACGCTCCGGTGCGCATGGAAGGCTGCACCGCCTGCCACGAGCCGCATGGCTCCGCCAACCCGCGCATGCTGACGCGGGCGCAGGTCGGCTTCCTTTGCCTGGAGTGCCATGCCAACCTGCCACAGCCGACGCTCCCCGCCAACGGAACCCTGGGAACGGTTCCGCCGGCCTTCCACGACATGCGCCAGCCGCGCTTCCAGAACTGCACCATCTGCCATCAGAAGGTGCACGGGTCCTATGTGGATCGGAATTTTCTCAAATGAGATTCCTACTGGCCTTACTTCTGATAGTCCCGGTACTGGCGCAAACGGCGCCGCCCGCGACGCCGGCGCAGGACCAGCCGGCTAGCGCCACGCAAGCCCCTGCCGCGCCCGCTCAGCCTGCCACCGCCGCCACGGACCAGTCTGCCGCCGATAACCCGGCTCCCGCCGCCGCCGAAAATTTTCATGGCAGCATCGATTTCGGCTATCGCTGGCTGAGCGATGTGCGCGGCAGCATGGACGAGTATCGCAGCGTCGTCGACCTGGCTCAGGGGCCCAGGTTGTTCGGCCTGGAATTCACCATGACCGATCCCAACAAGCGCTTCTTTGACCAGATCGACGTGCGCGCCTACGGTTGGGGCGGCGAACCCTACCGCACCGCCCACCTGGACGCGCGCAAGCAGCGCCTCTACGATTTCAACTTCGATTACCGCGACATCGCTTACTTCAACGCCGTGCCCTCGTTCGCCAATCCCGGCGCACCGGGCGGGTTTGACGAGCAGTCGTTCGATATCCGCCGCCGCATGCTCAGCACCAACCTGGACCTGTTTCCCGGGGGGCACTTCATCCCCTACCTGGCCTTCGATCACAATGCAGGCTACGGCAACGGCGTCGAGACCTGGGTGCAGGACGCCAACAACGAATATGCCGTCCCCACCTTGCTCTCCGACAGCACCGAAAACTATCGCGGCGGCGTGCGCATCGAGTATTCCCGCTTCCATCTCACCCTGGAGGAGGGCGGCACCACCTATAAGGATAACGACCAGGCCTCCGACGCCACGCTTTTGGGCGGTGACAACACCACGCCCATTTTCGGCCAGACGCTCAGCCTGAGCAGCCTCCAGCAAGCTTATGGCATTCGCGGCCACAGCATCTACAGCAAAGTGCTGTTCACCTCTCACCTGGCGCCCTGGATCGACGTCTACGGCCAGTTTCTGTACAGCGAGCCGAAGACGGACATCCATTTCTCCGAAGTCGCCGCCGGAAATCTCCTCGACGTCAGTCAGTTGCTTTTCTACAGCGGCCTGGTGACGATGGGCACCGGCACCGACAACCAGCCGCACACCACGGGCAATATCGGCTTCGAGCTGCGTCCTCTGCAGCGCCTGCGGGTGATCGAATCGCTGATGACCGACCGCTACCACGACGCGGCCTCGCCGGAAATTCTGATCGGGCAAGTTGTGGGGACGTTTGCCAGCAGCCTCCTCACGTCGCCGCTGACCGCGCCCAACGCCTTCACCGAGTACGTCAATTACAACCAGCAGCAAATCGATGTGCTGTACGATCTCACCAATCGGATCACGTTGCACGGCGGCTGGCGGTACGTCTGGGGCGACGCGCAGACGCTGGCCGGCGAGCTCAGCCAGACCGGCCTGTTCGCCAGCGGCCAGTTGAAACGCAACATCGGCATCGGCGGACTGACTTACCGCATGCTCGATAAGCTGACCCTCAACCTCGATTTCGAGGGCGCCTCCAGCGACGACATCTACTTCCGCACTAGCCTCAACGATTACAAGAAGGGCCGCGCGCGGGCGCGCTACCAGTTGGCCAAAGCGCTGTCGTTGCAGGCCAATTTCCAGGTGCTCAACAACCAGAACCCGTCGCAGGGAATCAACTACAGCTTCCAAAGCCGCGACAACGCGCTCTCGATTTTCTGGACGCCGGATTCGGGCAAGCGTATCACATTGATGGGCGAATACGACCGCTCCACGCTCAGTTCCACCATCGACTACCTTACGCTGCCATTCCTTAACTCCGCGGTTTCCCAGTATCGCGACAACGCGCACAGCGCGACGTCGGCGATCGACATAATGCTGCCCGGAATCAAGAACGGCAAGCTGACCTTGGGCGGATCGATGTTCGTCTCTTCCGGCAGCGCCCCTTCGCGCTACTACGAGCCCCTGGCACGGGTGTCGCTGCCCGTGTCGAAGCGCGTATCCTGGAACGCCGAATGGCAGTACTACGGTTACGGCGAGTCATTCTACCTGTATGATGGATTTCGGACGAATTCCTTCATCACCGGCATCAGGGTGACGCAATAGGAGACCAGCCATGTCCATGGTACGAGTGTTAGCCGCCGGTATTGTTCTGGCCTCGATCGCACCGGCAGCCGATATGGTTTTGGGCGACGCGCGGCGCGGCGAGCAACTCTTCGAGACCGAGCAGTGCATCCGCTGCCACAACGTCAAGGGCGTCGGCGCTCATCTGGCGCCGGACCTGGGGCGCCGCATCGACCGCGATTACACGCCCACCGTGATGGCGAGCCTGATGTGGAACCATGCGCCCGACATGTGGGCCGGCATGAAGAAAGAGGGCATCGTCAAGGCCGAGCTGAGCCGGGAATCGGCCGCCGACCTGTTCGCCTATTTCGTCTCGGCGCGCTATTTTGAAAAACCCGGCGACGCCGGCCGCGGCAAGCTGGCTTTCGCCCAGGCGCATTGCGCCTCCTGCCACGGCATCACCACCTCGCCCAACCCGGCCGCGCCTCCCGTCGATAAATGGGAATCGCTCGCCGACCCGGTGGTGCTTGCCCAGCAGATGTGGAACCACGGCGCCGCCATGCGCGCAGCCTTCGCCACACGGAAGCTGGCCTGGGTCGAACTCACCGCGCAGCAGCTTACCGACATCCTGGTCTACCTGCAAAACCTGCCGGAAACCAAGGCTCTGGCTCACAATTTCCTGTTCCCGCCCTCGGACACCGGCGCCGCGCTGTTCCAGTCGAAGGGTTGCACCGCCTGCCACGTGGGCAAGCTGGCGCTGGAGAACCGCCTGCGCAACCAGACGCTGACGCAGATCGCGGTCGATATGTGGAACCACCAGCCCGATATGAAGAATCCGCCGCCCCATCTATCCCAGGAGGAAATGCGCCAGATCATCGGCTTCATCTGGGGCAAGCAGTATTTCCGCGGCGACGGCAACGCGGAGCGTGGCATGAAGGTTTTCAAGGAAGAGAACTGCGCCACCTGTCACAACGACCCGGCTTCCGGCGCGCCGAACCTGGCCAAGGGTAAGAACGCCTATTCCGACATCACCATGGTGTCTGTCCTCTGGGAACATGGCCCGCGCATGCTCGACAACATGGAGCGGCGCAACATTTCCTGGCCTCACTTCACCGCCCAGCAGATGGCGGACCTGATCGCCTACCTGAATTCGCTGTAAGCGCGTGCCGCGACGGCGCTTTGCCGATTCCACGCGGCCCCCCTACAATGAAAGGTAATGAAGAACAGGGTCTCCAAAGCCTTCTCCTATTCGGTGTTCTACGAACAAGCGTCCGAAGGCGGCTACGTAGCGTTCGTTCCGGCTCTGCCTGGTTGTCATACCCAGGGTGAAACCTTGGAAGAGACCGAGCGCAACGTCAAGGACGCCATCGCCTTGTACTTGGAAAGCCTGGCGGCTCATGGAGAGGCAATCCCCGAGGAGGGCCCATCATTTCAGGGAAGGGTGACGGTTCCCGCCTTCATTCCCGTTTGATTATTCATGGCCAGGCTTCCGTCTCTCACTGCCCGGAAAGTTGTCCGGGCGCTCAAACCGCGCTGGATTCGTAGAAGACCGGCAGAGTGGAAGTCACCTGGTGTTGATTCACCCTGGAGCGAAGGCTCGAACCGTGGTGCCTATCCATCCTGGCCGGACTATCAAAGAACCACTGCTGCGCGCCATTGTCCGGGATGCGAACCTCTCGATCGGCGAGTTCCTCGATCTGCTTTGATCTCAAAGCGCCTACCTGAACTTGCTGTAAGGGCATTTGTTATACTCGATTCGCCAGTATGTTCGAGTATGGAACCAAGCCCGCGCCCGGTGAGCCTCAAAGTGCACGAGCGATGCGTCGCGGATTCCTGGTGCTTTCGGTCCTCACCGGGATCTGGTGTATTTCCGGCGGTCTCACTTTGCTTGGCCTTTCCAACCTCGGTATGGGCATAGGCCTGGGCCTCCTCGAGTTGGGCGCCCACAAGGCCCATCGCTAGTCCTCCTTTCGCATACCCGACCTTAGGCTCCTCGCCCTTCCGCGCTCCACGATTTCCAATACAATTAGCGGTGCATGGCATTCCCTCTGAAGGTGTTCACCGCTTTGATGGCACTCGAAGCTTTGGGCGCGCAGCCCTACACGCGCGGCGTCGGCGTGTATCCCGGAGATCCGCGGCAGGACTGGTCGCCTACGGTCGAAATCGACTCCACCACCTATCGCAACCTGGCGCTCCACCGCCCGGCCTACCAGTCCAGCAGCTACGACTACAATCTCACCGCACAACTGATCACCGATGGCATTCGGGAAACGGCGCTGCCGCGCTTTCTCCGCGTCACCACCAGCCAGCAGGGCTTGCTGCCGAAGGACCAGCGCGAGCTGCTGTTTGACGGCAATTGGACGACTGGCATCAACATGAGCGGCAGCCATGTCTGGGTCCAGGTGGAACGGGGTGGCGCGCAGCCGCCGGAAATCGACCGGCTGGATGCGCTGACCACGCTGGCGCCTGCCGGCGACAATCAGGAGTGGACGTGCATTCTTTCAGCGTCGGCGGATGGACAGTCCTGGAGCGAGCTCGGCCGCGCCTGGGGTATGACGCATCCCGGCGCCGAGATCAAGCCCTCCATCGCGCTCCGCCGGCCAAATGGCAGCCGTTTCTATCGCATCGATTTCGAAACCGGCCGGCCGCTCAACTGGCGCATCGCCGAAATCTCGTTCAGCAATGCGAACACGGCCGTGCATGCCGGCGGCCCGTATAGCTTTTCGAGCGCCTGGATGAGCGCCGCCGCCGGCGAACAGTGGGTGTCGGTCGATCTGGGCGCGCCGTGCAGCTTCGATCGCATCGCGCTCTACTGGATCCGCCGCGCCGCCGAAGGCGCCATCCAAATCTCCGATGACGGGCGCGACTGGCACACTTTGCAAGCCCTGCCCGCCGCCGCCGGCCCCGTCGACGATATCCACCTCGCCAGCCCCGCGCACGCCCGTTGGGTCCGCCTGATGCTGACCAAGGCCCAGGACGACGAACCTTACATTCTGAGCGAGCTCGAAGTGTATGGCAGAGGCGGTCCCGTGCCGCGCGCCAAACCAGCCGCAGCCGCCACCAGCGATGGCCGTCTTCCAATGGCCGGCGGCGCCTGGCGTCTTCAGCGCGCTTCGCTGGTTCGTGCCTCGGGCAGGGAACTCTCCACCGCCGGTTTCCAGGACTCCGGCTGGATGATCGCCACCGTGCCCGCCACCGTGCTTTCCAGTTACCTGAATGACGGCGCCATCCCCGATCCGAATTATGGCGACAACCAGAACGCCATCTCGGATTCCTTCTTCTACTCCGATTTCTGGTATCGCGATCAATTCACCGCTCCGCCCGCAGCGGCCGGCCGCCACGTTTTTCTCAACTTCGACGGCGTCAATTGGAAGGCGGAAGTGTTTCTCAACGGCCAGCGCCTCGGCCGCATCGACGGCGGATTCCTCACCGGCCGCTTCGATGTCACCGCGATCCTGCGCCCCGGTCAGCTCAATGCTCTGGCCGTGCGGATCGTCAAAAACGCCAACCCGGGCAGCGTCACGGAAAAGAATTTTCAAAGCCCCGGCAAGAACGGCGGCGTGCTGGGCGCGGATAATCCCACCATGCACGCTTCCATCGGCTGGGACTGGATTCCCACCATCCGCGGCCGCGACACCGGCATCTGGGGCGACGTCTATCTCACCTCGACCGGCGCTGTGAGCATTGAGAATCCGCAGGCTGACACGATTTCGATCTCGACCGACGGCTCGTCGGCGGAGGTCGCCCTGGAAGCCACGCTCACCAATCACTCCGCGCTCCCCGTCAGCGGCAAGCTGAGCGGCCGCTTCGGCGATGCCGCCTTTGAGCAGGCCGTCAACATTGCTCCCCGCGCTTCTAAAACCGTGAAGCTCGATCCCGCCGCCGAACCCGCCTTGCGCCTGCGCAATCCCAAGCTATGGTGGCCGAACGGATACGGCGATCCCAATCTGTATCGCGTGGAGCTGGAATTCGCCGCCGCCGGCGCAGTCTCGGACCGCAAGTCGTTCAACGCCGGCGTGCGCCGCTTCACTTACAGCGAAGAGGGCGGCGCGTTGCGCATCTGGATCAACGGGCGCCGCTTCGTGGCGCGCGGCGGCAACTGGGGGTTCCCCGAGTCCATGCTGCGCTACCGCGCCCGGGAATATGACGCTGCGGTGCGCTATCACCGCGACATGAACTTCACCATGATCCGCAACTGGGTGGGTCAAACCGGCGACGAGGCTTTTTACGACGCCTGCGACCGTTTCGGCATCGTGGTCTGGCAGGATTTCTGGCTGGCCAACCCCTGGGACGGACCGGACCCCGACGGCACCGATATGTTCCTTGCCAATGCGCGCGATTACGTGCTGCGCATGCGCCACCACCCTTCCATCGGCCTCTATGTCGGCCGCAATGAAGGTTACCCGCCCGATCCCATCGAACGCGGCCTCCGCGGCATTCTGGCCGAGCTCTCGCCCGCCATCCATTACATCCCCAGCTCAGCCGACGATGTCGTCACCGGCCACGGACCTTATAACGCCATGCCGCCGCGCTTCTACTTCGCGCAAAGGGCGACCACCAAGCTCTCGAGCGAGCTTGGCATGCCCAACATCGTCACCATGGACAGCTTGCGCGCCATGATGCCCGAAAAGGACTTTTGGCCCCAGGGCGACGTGTGGGGGATGCATGATTTCAGCCTGGGGGGCGCGCAGCGCGGCGCGTCGTTCCGGCAAATGATCGACAAGGAATACGGCGGCGCTACCAACGTCGAGGATTGGGTCGAGCTGGCGCAGTTCGTCAACTATGACGGCTACCGCGCCATGTTCGAAGCCCAGGGTAAGAACCGCATGGGCGTGCTGCTCTGGATGAGCCATCCCTGCTGGCCCTCCTTCGTCTGGCAGACTTACGATTACTATCTCGACCCGACGGCCGGCTACTTCGGCGCCAAGAAAGGCTCCGAGCCGCTGCACATCCAGTGGGATCCGCTCACCGATAATGTCGAAGTGGTCAATTACAGCGGCGGCAACGCCAAGGGCCTGACCGCCGCGGCCGAGGTGCTCAACATGGAGGGCGCGCTTGCCTGGAACAAGACCGCTCCTGTGGATAGCACCGAGGATAGCGAGGCCACTCCCATCCACCTCGAATTTCCCGCGGCGCTGACACCGGTACATTTCATTCGCCTGACTCTCAGCCGCGGCGATGCCGTGATCTCCCGGAACTTCTATTTGCGCGGCACCGAGGAGAACGATTTCCGCGCTATCCGCGCCCTGCCCAAAGTCACCGTGGAGGCCGCGACCCATGCGGACCGGCAGGGCAGCGAATGGGTGCTGACTACCGAGCTGCACAATGCGTCGCCGCAACCGGCGCTGATGGTCACCGTGAAGGCCGTGCGCGCACAGAGCGGCGACCGCATCCTGCCGGCGCTTTATAGCGACAACTACCTCGCGTTAATGCCCGGCGAACGGCGTACCATCGTCACCCGGCTGGAGGATGCCGATACGCGCGGCGAGCGTCCCGACATCGTAGTCGGTGGATTCAACGTAGCGGCGGCGCGCTAAGCGAAGTGGGGCAGGCGCTTTCGCCCGCCCGCTCCAGCCCGCGCGGCCTTTTCGCTGCTCCGCTTGTTTATAATTGAGCTAATACGCCTTTCGGGGAACAGGTGAGCCTTTTGTCGATAATTCCGGGTGCGGGATGATCCTCTTTATTGACCAACACGTTCGGAAGGCCTCATGAACGCCGATTTGTTTCTGACTCATCTGCGGGCGCTCGAAGCCGAGAGCATACACATCCTTCGCGAGGTGGCCGCGGAGTTTCAGAAGCCGGTGATGCTGTATTCCATCGGCAAGGATTCGTCGGTGATGGTGCGCCTGGCGCAAAAGGCCTTTCATCCCGGCAAGATCCCGTTCCCGCTGCTCCACATCGACACTACTTACAAGTTCGACCAGATGATCGAGTTTCGCGACCGCTTCTGCGCCTCCATCGGCGCCCAGTTGATCGTGCACACCAACCGTCAGGCCATCGACGATGGTGCCAGCCCCTTCCGGCTGGGAACCGAGAAGTGCTGCGGGCTATTGAAGACGCGCGCCCTGCTCGATGCCTTGGCCGCCGGCGGCTATGACGCGGCTTTCGGCGGCGCGCGCCGCGACGAGGAAAAGTCCCGCGCCAAGGAACGCGTTTACTCCTTCCGCGATGCCTTCGGCCAGTGGGACCCCAAAAACCAGCGCCCCGAGCTGTGGAACGTGTACAACAGCCACATCGACAAGGGCGAAAGCATCCGTGTGTTTCCGCTTTCCAACTGGACCGAGCTCGATGTGTGGGAATACATTCACCTCGAAGACATTCCCATCGTGCCCCTGTATTTCGCCAGGAAACGCCCCATGCTGGTGCGCGGCGAAACCCTGATTCCCGTCGAGCACGGCATGCCGCTGCTGCCCGGCGAGCAGCCGGAAATGGTGATGTGCCGCATGCGCTCGCTCGGCTGCACCTATTGCACCGGCGCCATTCGCTCGCAGGCCGACACCGTGCCCAAAATCATTCAGGAGATGATGCTGTTCCGTCGGTCGGAGCGGGAGAACCGCGTCATCGACCACGACCGGGAAGGCTCCATGGAAATCAAGAAGCGCGAGGGTTACTTCTGATGAACGTTGGCGGACCGCTGCCGGGCGAGCCGGACGCGGCGTCCACCCAAGGCACGCCGGCTCCCGCAGCCGGGGCAAAGGAGCCCTCCGTGGTGATCGGCGGGAGGCCGCGGGGAGTCGCGCGCGCGGCGGCGTTCGCCAGTTTCCTCCGCCACGACGAAGAAAAAGAGTTGCTGCGCTTTTCCACCGCGGGAAGCGTGGACGACGGCAAGAGCACTTTGATCGGCAGGCTGCTGTTCGATTCCAAGGGCGTCTATGAAGACCAAGTGGCTTCCGTGCTCAAGGCGCGCTCCAGCCAGACCGACGGCACGATGGATTTCGCGCTGCTCACCGACGGGCTGCGCGCCGAGCGCGAGCAGGGCATCACCATCGACGTCGCCTACCGCTATTTCGCCACGCCCAGGCGCAAGTTCATCATTGCCGATACGCCCGGCCATGAGCAGTACACGCGCAACATGGCCACCGGGGCCTCCACCGCCAATCTAGCCATCGTGCTGGTGGACGCGCGCCACGGCGTGTTGGCCCAGACCCGCCGCCACGCCTTCATCGCCTCCCTGTTGGGTACCCCGCACATCGTGGTCGCGGTCAACAAGATGGACCTGGTGGACTGGCGGCAACGAGTGTTCGAGGCGATTGAGGACGAATTCACCCGCTTCGCCGCGCAGTTGCCTGCCTGCGACCTGCATTTCATTCCCATCAGCGCCCTGCTCGGCGACAACGTGGTCGAAAAGAGTCCGCACATGCCGTGGTTCCAGGGCGAGAGCTTACTGCACCACCTGGAAACCGTCCACATCGCCAGCGACCGCAATCTGATGGAGATGCGCTTTCCGGTTCAGCACGTCATTCGTCCCGATCAGAACTTCCGCGGCTACGCCGGCCAGGTGGCGTCGGGAACGCTCACGCCGGGCGACCCGGTGATGGTGCTGCCTTCCGGGCGCACCTCGCGCATCAAATCGATCAGCACCTTCGATGGCGACCTGCCCAAGGCGTTTGCGCCTCTTTCGGTGACCGTGTGTCTGGAGGACGAGCTCGATATCAGCCGCGGCGATATGCTGGTGCATCCCTCGCACGCGCCGCAGGTCGCGCGCACCATCGACGCGCGCCTGGTGTGGATGAGCCAGACGCCGCTCGACCAGCGGCGCGAATACATCGTCAAGCACACCACCCAAGAAGTCGCCGCGCGCGTGCGCACCATCCGCTACCGCGTCGACGTCAACACGCTCGAACGGCACCAGGCCGGCGAGCTTTGCCTCAACGATATCGGCGCCGCTGTCATCGAGACGCGCAAGCCGCTTTTTGTCGATCCGTACCGCCGTAACCGCGCCACGGGCGCGTTCATTTTGATCGATCCGCTGTCCAACGAAACCGTCGCCGCCGGCATGATCACCGGCCGGCCGGCTCACGAGAGCGGCCAGCGTCCGATGATGGCCGCCGGCCGCGTCACACCGGCCGAGCGCCACGCCCGCACCGGGCACACGGCTGCCGCCATTTGGGTGACGCAGGGCGCCGAGGCCGCCGGCGCGCTGGAACGCGCGCTGTTCGATGGAGGCGCCATGGTACTGGTGCTCGAAGCCGCCCGCGAAGGCGACCTGCTGCCGCACCTGGTGGAAACCGCGCTGGCTGCCGGCCTGATCGTGCTCTGCGCCGCCGATAGTCCCGCACCGCCCGCGCAACTTCGCGAGATCGCCGGCCCGGATCGTTTCCTGGAGTTCTCCGGCGGCGCCGGAGAGTGCGCCGGCCTGCTGCTGGAGATGTCCCAACGCGGCATTCTGCGCCGCGAGTAAGAACCCGGTGGGGCAGGTTTCAACCTGCCAACGCCCGCCTACGGGCGCATTGTTTCAGGGCGCGCGAACGAACTAACTATTGCCTGACAGGCCATAAGACTCCCGCGAGTTCGATGGTCCCCCCAGCCTCGGCTCGGCGCTCGGCTGTTCAGCTCGCCTTTGGATTCAACGTCCGGTTTACATGATCCGGATCGCGGGCGATGAGTGTCAGATAGGCCCGCGTGGGCTGGTCCGGTTCCGCTCGGCCTTGCTCCCAATCCCGCAACGTACCGAGAGGAATGTGATAGCGGGCAGCAAATTCCTCCTGCGTCAGATCCAAGGCGCGCCGGATGATCTTCGCCTGTGGCGTCCGCCGCATCCGCCTCAGGTCCGCTTCGCTGAGCGGTTGTGCGTCGCGGTCCCCACGCGCGGCCCGCTCAATTGCCTCAGCCGTCATCGGCCGGGGTGGACTAACGGCTCTGCTGGAAGTAGTCGTCTTGCTCATTTGGCGTCGCCCTCCGCTTCTTACTGCCCCGCCAGCGAGCTGCGCTTCCGCCCGAAGGGAAAGTAGATCGCTAGGCCGATCGCCAGCCAGCCGAAGAACCGCAGCCAGGTCACCAGCGGCAGCCCCATCATCAACACCACGCAACAGACGATGGAAATCATGGGAAACAGCGGCACCAGCGGCACGCGGAACGAGCGCGGCCTTTCAGGCTGTTTCTTGCGCAAGACGATTACGCCAAGCGATACCAGCACGAACGCGAACAAGGTGCCGATGTTCGATAGCTCGGCGAAGGTGTCGATGTCCCAGATGCCGGCCGGAATGCCCACGAAAAAGCCGGCAATCCAGGTGCTCACGTACGGCGTCTGAAATTGTTTGTGCACTTTCGAGAACAGGGCCGGCAGCAACCGGTCGCGCGACATCGCAAACCAGATTCGCGCCTGCCCGTACTGATACACCAGCAGCGAAGACAGCATGCCCATCAGGGCGCCGGCGGTGACGATGAGGCGCAGACGGTTGTAGCCGAGCGCCTTCAGCGCGTCCGCCACCGGCGAATCCGTATTGAGCGTCTGGTAATTGGCGATCCCGGTCAGCACCAGCGACACCGACGCGTAGAGAATGGTGCAGACGATCAGCGTGGCGATGATGCCGATGGGCAGATCGCGCTGCGGGTGCCGGCATTCTTCGGCCGCCGTCGAGACCGAATCGAAACCGATGTAGGTGAAGAAGACGATGGATGCGCCGGTGAGAATGCCGGGGAATCCGTGCGGCGCGAAGGGATGCCAGTTGCCCGGCTTGATGGCGCCCGCCGCGCCCACGCAAAAGATCACAATGGCCGCCAACTTAATCGCCACCATCACGGTGTTGGTCTCAGCGCTCTCGCGCACGCCGCGCACCAGCACCCAGGTCACCAGCATGGTGATCAACAGTGCCGGGACGTTGAACCATCCCGCCGGGCCGCCGACGGCAGGAAACGGCGGAAAGGCCCATTGCGAAGGCAAGTGAAAGCCAAATAGATTCTGAAACAAGTCCTGCAGGTACGCGGAAAATCCCACCGCCACCGACATGTTCGAAACGGCGTATTCGAGGATCAGGTCCCAGCCGATAATCCAGGCCACGATTTCGCCCAGGATGGCATAGGCATAGGTGTAGGCGCTGCCGGCTACCGGTATCATTGAGGCCAGCTCCGCGTAGCACAGCCCGGCGAAAAGGCACGCGATCGCCACCAGGGCGAACGACAGAGTGATGGCCGGACCGGCGCCGGGGCGCCCCAACTGCGATCCGGCGTGCGAGCCGTGCAGGACCAGGTCGATCACCGTCGCCTCGAGGATGGATTTGATGTGGAGCGGCTTGCCCGCGGCCGCGGTGCCGGTGAGCGTGAAGATGCCGGAGCCGATGACGGCGCCGATCCCCAGGGCGGTCAGGCTCCACGGGCCCAGTGTGCGCCGGAGACGTTTGCCCGGTTCCTCGGAGGCCGCAATCAAAGCATCGATGCTCTTGGTTCGAAAAAGGCTCAATCCAGAATCTCCCGGTCTGGGAAGCGGGGTGAGCCGTTGTTCTTGAGCCGCCTCTTTGGCAGGTGGCGGGCCCCGGCGGACGATGCCGGCTTCACCGAAGGGCGCTCGTCCGCCCGATGGGCAATGCCGCTAGCGTTTCCGCTGGCCCTGCGCCTGGCGGCGGATCTTCTTCTTGAGAGACCCGCGCGCCACGCCCGCGGCGCGCTTCGCCTTGGGAGCCGCTTTCTTGCGGGCCGTCCGCTTCAATTTCTTCCGTTCCAGCTTGTCGGTTACCTTCGTGGTATTCATCCGTTCCTCTTCAATCCCGCGTACTTCTCCACCAGCTTTTTCAAACCGTAGCGAGGGAAATTAACTGTGATCTTAGCATTATCGCCATCGCCCTCGCGGCGCACCACGGTGCCGGTGCCGTACTTGGGATGCTCGACGATCATGCCCGCGCGCGCCCCTCTGCGAACCGCCGGTGCGGCGTTGGGCAACGGCCGGGAGGGAACGGGCGGCCGGGCCGGCAGCGGGACCACCGGCGCCGCCGTTTTCGATCCGCCGTAAATCAGGCCGCGCTGCTCGAAGAATTGCGAGATGTTGGCCACCGAATTGTAAGTCTTGCCGGTGAACGCGCCGCGCCGCGCGCTCTGTCGCACGTCGAACCGCTCGGCCGTCAAGTCCATTTCGCCCGGCTCGTCCTTGGGGCCCAGATCCATCACCAGGTCTGCCGGAATTTCGCTCAGGAACCAGGAAGGGGTCGACCGCTCCTGTTCACCGCCGCCGTATCGCCGGCGGGCCTTGGCCCACGTCAGAATCAGCCGCCGCTGCGCCCGCGTCATTCCCACGTAGCAGAGCCGCCGCTCCTCTTCCAGCGCGGGCTCGGAATTCATCGAGCGGCTGTGCGGAAACAGGCCCAGCTCCATGCCGGTCAGGAACACCACCGGGAACTCCAGCCCCTTGGCATTATGCAGCGTCATCAGCGTGACGGGAGCCCGCTCGTCGTATGTGTCGGCTTCCGCCACCAGGGCCGCGTGATCCAGAAAATCGGACAGCGATTCGCCGCGCGACTCCGCTTCGACCGAGGCGCTGATGAGTTCGTCCAGGTTCTCCAGGCGCGCTTCGGAATCCGGCGTCCTCTCCTGCTCCAGCATTTTGCGGTAGCCGGTTCGCTCCAGCACGAAGCGGATCACCTCCGGCAGCGGCGACGAGCTGGCCACCAGTGAAATATCCTGCATCAGGTTGCGGAACATCACCAGCGACGATTGGGAACGGGTGGAAAGCCCGCGGTCGTCGATCACGCGCTGAATGGCGTCCCACAGGCTCAGCCCCTGCTCGCGCGCGTGGTGCTCGATCTGTTCCACCGTGGTCCGGCCAATTCCCCGCGCCGGATTATTGACGATGCGCAGCAGGCTGGTGGAATCGCTCGTGGAAAGCGCCAGCCGCAGGTAAGCCACCGTGTCTCGAATCTCAGCCCGTTGGTAAAAACTGAAACCGCCGACCACGTTGTACGTGCGGCCGTAGCGGCGCAGCGCTTCCTCGATCTGCCGCGACTGGAAATTGGTGCGGTAGAGAACGGCGACATGGTCGTCGGGATTGGCCGCCAGGTGCTTTTCGATCGCATCGGCCACGAACAGGGCCTCGTTCTCCGCGTCGAAGCCGGCGTATAGGCCCAACAGGTCGCCGGCCGCCGCGTCCGTCCACAGCTTCTTGCCCTTGCGCTCCTTGTTGTTCTCCACCACCCGGGATGCCGCCGCCAGGATGTTCTTCGTCGACCGGTAATTCTGCTCCAGCCGGATCACCCGCGCGTTCGGATAGTCGCGCTCGAAGTCGAGAATGTTGCGGATATCCGCTCCGCGCCAGCTATAGATGGACTGGTCTTCGTCGCCCACCACGCACACGTTGCGCTGCTCTTCGGTCAGCAGGCGCATCAGCTCGTACTGGCTGCGATTGGTGTCCTGGTATTCGTCCACCAGCATGTAGCTCAGGCGCCGGTTCCATGTCTGGCGCGTCGCCTTGTCGTGCCGCAGCAGGCGCACGGCCTCCAGCAGCAGGTCGTCGAAATCCAGGGCGTTGGAACTGTGCAGCGCCTTTTCGTAGTCCGCATACACCGCCGCCAGCGCCTCGGTCTCTTTGTTCACCGCCTGCTTGTAGAGATCGTCCGGGCTCTGGTTGGTGTTCTTCGCGTGGCTGATGCCCGCCAGCGCGGAGCGGTATTGCATGAATTCCTTCTCGGCCAGCCCCAGCGAGCGGTAGGACGACTTGAGGATGGCTAACTGGTCGTCTTCGTCGTAAATGCTGAAGCGGCGCGTGAAGCCGGGCCGGATGCGCGCCAGCGGCTCGCCGTCGCTGCGCAGCAGCCGCACGCAGAAGGAATGAAACGTGGATACGCGGGGCTCGGAATCGAGCCGTGCGTCGGACAGCAGCGCCGCCACCCGCTCGCGCATCTCGCCGGCCGCTTTGTTGGTGAAGGTGACGGCCAGGATGGCGGACGGCGGCACGTGCCGGGAAACGATGATGTGCGCGATGCGGTGCGTGATAACCCGCGTCTTGCCGCTTCCCGCCCCCGCGAGGATCAGCAGCGGTCCTTCCGTGTAACTCACCGCCTCACGCTGCTGCGCGTTGAGCCCTTTGAGATAATCCATCGTTGGGACATCTTATTTTATCATGCTGCAGCGTAGTAACCGAGTTTCTTGTCCACTAAATTATGCAGCGGCTCGCCTTTTTGAAAGCGCGCGAAGTTGTCGAGGAAGAATTGCATGGCGCGCTCCAGCCAGTCCGCCGTGTGGTCGGCTGCGTGTGGCGAAAGCAGGACGTTTTCCAGCCGGAAGAACGGGTGACCTTCCGGCAGCGGTTCGGTGTCGAACACGTCCAGCACTGCGCCGCGGATGCGGCCTTCGGAGAGCGCCCGCAGCATGGCGGCTTCGTCGATCACCGGCCCGCGCCCGAGGTTGATCACCACCGCCGAAGGCTTCATGGCCGCGAACTCGCGCTCGCCGATCAGGCCGCATGTTTCGGCGGTGAGCGGCGCCGCCACCAAAATGTAGTCCGCAAGCGCAATCATCTCCGGCGTCCGCTCCGGCGTGTAGATTCGCTCCGCGTAAGCATCCGTGGCGCCGGCGGGAGCGGCGTGCCGCTTCACCGCCACTACCCGCATCCCCATCGCGCGTGCGCGCGCCGCCACCGCGCGGCCGATATCTCCGTAACCGACGATGCCCAGCGTCTGGCCGGCGATTTCAGCGACGTCGAACTGCTCCCACCTGCCCGCCGCCTGGTTGCGCACCATGCGCCGCAGGTCCTTGGCGAAAAACAAAATGCCAGCCAGCGCGAATTCTCCCAGCGATTCGCTGAACACCCCCGTGCCATTGGTGAGCGCCGCTGCGCTTTCCACCAGCTCCGGAAACAGCAGCCCATCCAGACCCGCCGACCGCGTGTGCACCCAGCGCACGCGCGGGCACAGCTTGAAGACTTCGCGCAGCAGGTCTCCGCCGCAGGACCAGTTGAAGATGACATCCGCCTCCGCCGCCCACCGCTCGAACGCCTCTGCCCGTTCGCCCACCGCGATGCTGGTTTCCGCCGGCAGTTGTTCCAGCATGGCGAGCTGCGGCTCAGTGGGATTCGCCAGCACCAGCACCGTGAGGGTGCCCATGTGAAGCAAGCTATCACATGTCGGCTCCGGCTCGGGCGCCCGCCATGCTAGCATGGTTTTTCCAACTACCTTGATTAAAGCTGTCAAAGGAACCAGGGACTTACTGCCCCCATTCACGGAAAACTGGAATGCCGTGGAGCGCGAGGCCAGAGCCGTGTTCCGCGCTTACAACTACGGCGAGATCCGTACGCCCGTCCTCGAAGAAACCCAGTTGTTCGCGCGCGGCGTGGGCGCCGACACCGATATCGTCAACAAGGAGATGTACACCTTCGACGACCGCGACGGATCTTCCCTCACGCTGCGGCCGGAAAACACCGCCTCGGTGATTCGCGCTTACATCGAGCACCGGCTCGATCAACGGCCGGGCGTGCAGAAGTTTTACTACATCGGCCCGATGTTCCGCCGCGAGCGCCCGCAGTTGGGACGCTACCGGCAGTTTTATCAAATCGGCGCTGAAGCCATTGGCTCTGAATCGCCCGCGGTGGATGCGGAAGTGATCGAGATGGTGATCGAGATCCTCGGGCGCGCGGGGCTCACCGGTTTTGAGTTACTGATCAACTCGGTGGGCGATCATAATTGCCGGCCGGGGTATGTGGAGAAGCTGCGCGAAGCGCTGCAGCCGGTCGCGGCCCGCCTCTGCGGCGACTGCCGGCGCCGCGCGCTGACCAATCCCCTCCGCGTGCTCGATTGCAAAGTGGAAGCCGACCAGCCGGTCATCGACACGCTGCCGAGCATTCTGGACCACTTGTGCGAGCCCTGCCGCGTCCACTTCGATGCGCTGAAGCGGTACCTGGACGACCGCGGCTTGGCCTACGCGGTCCGGCCGCGCATGGTGCGCGGCTTGGATTACTACATGCGGACCACCTTCGAGGTGGTGCACGGCGCGCTGGGCGCGCAGAATTCCGTGCTCGGCGGCGGGCGCTACGACGGGCTCGCGGAATCGCTCGGATCGAAGGTGCATGCGCCGGGCATCGGCTTTTCCATCGGCGAAGACCGGCTGGTGATGAGCGTGGCGCGCCGGGAAGGCGATGGGCTGGACTTGTGCATCGCCGCCCTCGGCGAGCCGGCGCTGCGCCATGCGGCCCTGCTGGCGCGCGATCTGCGGCGCGGCGGCGCGGCCGTGGAGGTCGCCGAGGGCAAGCTCAGGCGTATCCTCGAGCTGGCCAACAAGCTGGGTGCGCGCTTCACCTTGCTGGTGGGCGAAAACGAAATCAACGCCGGCCATTATGCCTTGAAGGAAATGGCGACCGGCCGGCAGGAGCAAGTTACGCGCGGCGAGATCGCTCTCAAACTCGGCGCCGCGCGGAAGTGAACATCAACATGGAAACCTCCCTCACACTGGATTTTCTGGGCGAACTTCGCCGCACCCACGACTGCGGAGCGCTGCGCGCCGCCGATGAAGCGAAGACCGTGGTCCTGATGGGCTGGGTGCATCGCCGCCGCGACCACGGCGGCGTCATCTTCGTCGATTTGCGCGACCGCTACGGCATCACCCAGGTCGTCTTTCATGAGGATGTCGGACCCGCCGTGCACAGCCGCGCCGAGCAGGTGCGCCCGGAGTACGTGATCGCCGTCGAAGGCAAAGTGGCGCTGCGCGGGCCGGGCGCCGTCAACCCGAACCTCGAGACCGGTGAAGTCGAGATCGTGGCTTCCCGCATCTGGCTGCTCAACGAGTCCCGCACGCCGCCCTTCCCCATGGAAGATCAGGTCGACGTCGCCGAGGACGCCCGCCTCAAGTACCGCTTCGTGGATTTGCGCCGGCCCCGCATGCAGCGCAATATCATTCTGCGCTCGCGAATCGCCTTCGCTGTCCGCGAGTACCTGAACTCCGCCGGGTTCCTGGAAATCGAGACGCCTTTCATGACCCGCTCCACGCCGGAGGGTGCGCGCGACTACCTGGTGCCCAGCCGCGTGCAGCCCGGCACGTTCTACGCGCTGCCGCAATCGCCGCAAATCTTCAAGCAGCTTCTGATGGTGAGCGGCTACGAAAAGTATTTTCAGATCGTGCGCTGCTTCCGCGACGAGGACCTGCGCGCCGACCGCCAGCCCGAGTTCACCCAGATCGACCTAGAGATGTCGTTCCCGCAGCAGGAGCGTATTTTTGAGGTCATCGAGCCCATGCTCGCCAACGCCTGCGCCGTGGCGGGATACAAGATCGCGACGCCGTTCCCGCGCATCACCTACGCCGAAGCCATGCGCAGCTACGGCAGCGACAAGCCCGACTGCCGCATCCCGCCGATGCACCCGGTCCAGGACCTGGCGCCGGAGCTGGCGGCCAACGGCTTGCCGCTGGTCGCCATCCACATTCCTTCCACCGGCGCCCCCAGCCGCAAGGAACGCGACGAGCTCAAGGCCTTCGGCCAGCAGCTTGGCCTGCGCGTTTATGACGATTTCAAGCGCTTGGAACGCGAGCACCCCGGGCCCATGGCGCAAGTGCGCGCCCGAGCGGGAGCGCAGGAGAACGGCCTGCTGGTGCTCGCCACCTGGGCCGGCGAGCCGAAGGGTCAGCTCCCCGAACAGACCGTCTACCAGGCGTGCGGCCAGTTACGGCTCTATTGCGCGCAGCGCTTCAACGACCGCCACAAGCTGCTCGACCCGAAGAATTTCCAGTTCCTTTGGGTGGTCGATTTTCCCATGTTCGAATGGGACGACGAAGAGAATCGCTGGAACGCCGCGCACCATCCGTTCACTTCCGTGCACGATGAAGATCTGGAGAAGCTGGTCTCGGATCCGGCGCGCTGCCGCGCCAAGTCTTATGATGTGGTGCTGAACGGTGTCGAACTGGGCTCCGGGTCGATCCGTATCCACCGCCGCGACGTGCAGTCGAAGGTCTTCGCTGCGCTGGGCTTCAGCGACGAAGAGTCCCGCCGCCGCTTCGGCTTCCTGCTGGACGCGCTGGAATACGGCGCGCCGCCGCACGGCGGTATCGCTCTGGGCCTCGATCGCCTGGTGATGATTCTCGCCGGCGAAAGCTCCATCCGCGATGTCATCCCGTTCCCCAAAACCGCGCGCGGCACGGATTTGATGTGCGACGCACCGGCGCCCGTGCCCGAGCGCCAGTTGCGCGAGCTGGGCATCACCTTCCGCAAGAGTAAGTAAGGATCGGAGCCGCGACCGTCAGGGAGCGGTTAGTGCGACGGATACGAGACGGTCCGCCTACCGCGGCTGCGCTGCCGCGGCACCATCCAGGCGGCTCAGTTGCTGCCGTACCGCGGCGGCATCGTTTGCGTTCGGCGCCAGCGCCAGGTAATCTCGCAAGCACTTGGCCGCCTCGGCGCTTTGGCTCTTCCCCATCAGAATCAGGGCCAGCACCACGTTCAGCCTCGGAACCCTGTGGTCTTTGTCGATGCGTAACCCTTCGCGCGCCGCGCCCTCGGCAGCCTCCATGTGATTCAGCCGCGCGTTGGCTACCGCGTTATAAAGGTACGCGGCTGGAAAGTCCTCGGGATCGAGCTTGATCCAGGCCCGCGAATACGCTTCGGAAGATAGCCAATCCTGATTGTGGTCGGCCAGCATCGTCAGACTCTCATAGGGCCTGACGTACTTGAGATCGCTCGCCAGAGACTGCTTCCAGGCATCGTTGGCGCCGGCGATATCGTTGCGCTTTTGACGCAACAGGCCGAGCTGATACCAGGCGATGGCGAACTTCGGGTACGCCGTCACTGCCTTGGTGAACGCGTCCGCCGCGGCCTGCCATTTTTGTTTGGCCAGGGCGTCGAGTCCCTTGTCGTATGCCTTCCGGGCGTTCGTGGGGGCGGCTAGCGTGGTTGCGCTCACCGTCAATTGGCTGGCTCGCGACAGGGGATGCAGCGCGATGATGCCCAGGCGCCCCGTGTCGGAGCGGCTCTTCACGGAGATATCGACCAGCTCCGACCGATAGCCGGCCAGCACGGCCTGCAGCTCGCAGTCGCGCAGCTTGGAGATCACAGGCATGATGTTCTGGGACCCTTGGCTGATGGGCCTCAGGAGACCCGAGGGAGGCCCGCTGTTTTGCGACGCATCCGCTTGGGTAGCCTCGTTCCTGCTGTCGCTCACCTCAAAACTGAAGCGCCCCTTGGAGTCGGTCGACGTTTCGAACTGGGACTGGCCGTTGCACACGCGGTAGATGGCAACCGGCTCGGGCGGCGGGGACGAATCATCGAGCTGTACCTCGCCCGAGAAAAAAAACGCTTTTTCGGAACCCTCATTGGTCTGTAGCTGGCCCAGCGGCTGTGGGGGAGGCTGCGCCTCCGCCATGCCGGCCAACAGGACGACCGCCACTACGCCCATTCGGTAAGCCATAGTGCCTCCAAGCGCAATTAATTACAATTATGCGCCTGTCGGCCGCCAAAAGAAATCGCCCTGTGTCAAATGTTACGCTCGCACCGCCAATCCCCGCGGGTGTGTACGGCCGGGCACGCCCGGCCCGTGGAGTTCTTACATTCCCGTGAGAGGCCCTGTAGCGCCGGCGGTCCGGTGGGGCAGGTCCCCGACCTGCCCGGACAGCGCAGCCCTGTCCGCCTCAGCCGAAAGCCGTGTTTTACGCGATCACGCGCAGGCTTTCGCCCGGAAACTCGATGAGCCAGCTCTTGTTATCGCCGAGCGCGGCGAACTGGCTGAGAGCAAGTTCGGCCACTATGGGGCCCTCGAATTCCAGGCGCACCGATTGCGCTCTCTCCGCCACCCGGACCAGCTTGGCCGGGATGAGGTTGGGCGCCGGCGGGGTGTCGGCGCGGCGCGGGCGCACGGCCGCCGCGCGGATGGCCACCCACACGCGGTCGCCGCGCAAATGGCCGGGGAGATAGGGCACGGTGAGCGAGAAGCCGCCGCATTCCAGACGGCTGATGTTGGCGGCGCGATCGAGCTCGGCGATTGTCCCCTGCCACAGGTTTTCGTAGCCGGCCAGGCGCGCCGCTTCAGCCGTTGCCGGTTCGTCGAGCACCTGCCGCGGCCGGCCGCGCTGCACAATGCGGCCTCGATCGAGCAACGCCACCTCCGAAGCTACCGTGCAGGCCAGGTCGAGGTCGCGGGTGGCCAGCAGGATCGAGCCGCGGAAGCGGCCGCGGATCAAGCCGAAAAGCGCGCCATCCATGCCGGCATCGTCGGCCAGCAGCAGGCCGGGCTCGCCGATCAGCGCGCGGGCAGTTGCGCAGCGCAGCCGTTCGGCGCTGCCGGCGGCGGCGGGCCGCATCTCGGCCGCATCGGCCAGCGTGAAGTGCTCGATGGCTTCGGCCACGCGGCGGTGACGCTCCAGGCGCGGAAACCGGCGCGCCGCGAACTCCAGGTTTTGCCGCAGCGTTCTGTGCGGAAACAGCGAGTCGGTTTGCGAGATGTAGCCGCAACCGCGGCGCACGGGGGGCAAATTGACGCCCGCCTGGCCGTCGAACACGATGGCATCTTCCAGCAGGATCCGGCCGTCGTCGGGCGTAGCCAGGCCGGCGATCATTTCGAGCAGCACCGTCTTGCCCGCGCCCGCCTGGCCGATCAGAGCCGTGACGCCCCCTCCGAGGACGAAGTCCACCTCCAGCGCGAATTCGGCCGACACCCGCTTGCGGACGCGAATGCTGGTCATCGCCCGGCCGGCCCTTCCGCGATTGCGCCGGCCTCCCGCCCCAGCCACAGGGCGAGCGCGCCGCCTGCCAGAGCGGTGAGCAGGATGGCGCCGGCGGGCGGAGCGCTCAGACGGCCGCCGATCCACAGCGCCACCGCCATCTCCAGCATCGTCTCCGGAAACACGTCGGCCGCCGCTGCCAGCGCAGTCCGGCCTTGGAGCGGCAGCGCCAGCGTCCGGAAGATGCACCAGTCGGAAGCTCCCGCCATGCGCGCCGCTTTCACATAGCCGGGATTGAAGGACTCAAAAGCCGCGCGGCACGCCACCAGCGTGTAAGGAATGGCGCGCACCAGGCCCGCCGCCACCGCTAGCGGCCAGGTGAACGCGGGCGCCGCCAGCGCCGCGATGATCACCGCCGGCACGATCGAGAGAAAGCGCGCCAGCAGCATCACCGCCGGCCAGTTCCGCCGCGCCAGCCGCCACGCCGGCCACGGCGCCACCACCAGCGCCACAACGCTCACCAGCAGCGCTACGCGCAGGCTGAGCCACAACGGCGACCAATCGGCTGTCATGCGGGACCTTCAATTATAGCGGCCGGAAGCGGGCGCTGAAGTGGCGCAGAAACGGCGGCTCCTCCACGATCTCCAGACCGCGTATCTCCTGCTTGCGGGCGTTGACCTCCAGCACCGCCTCCACCACATAGTCGATATGGCTCTGCGTGTAGACGCGGCGCGGAATCGCCAGCCGCAACAGTTCGTGCTGCGCCGCCGCGCCGAACATCAGCGAGCCGATCTCCACCGACCGTATCCCCGCTTGCCGGTAGAGTTCCACCGCCAGTGCCTGGCCCGGAAACTGGTGCGGCGGGATGTGCGGCAGCATGCGCGCCGCGTCGATATAGATGGCGTGGCCGCCGGGAGGCTCGACGATCGGCACGCCGCGGTCGGCGATGTGGCGCCCCAGGTAGCCCGTTGACGCGATCCGGTAGCGCAGGTAATCGGGATCGAGTATTTCCTCCAGGCCCACCGCGATGGCGTCCAGATCGCGCCCGGCCAGCCCGCCGTAGGTCGGAAAGCCCTCGGTGAGAATTAAGAGGTTGGTCTCCTGCTGCGCCAGGCGGCTGTCATTGGTGCAGAGAAAGCCGCCGATATTGGCGAACGCGTCTTTCTTGGCCGAAAACGTGCAGCCGTCGGCCAGCGAAAACATCTTCTGTGCGATTTGCTTTGGCGTCCAATCCCCGTACCCGGCTTCCCGCTCGCGGATGAACCAGGCGTTCTCGGCGAAGCGGCAGGCGTCGAGATAAAGCGGAATCCCGTGGCGCGATGCCACTTGCTTGACGGCTTCGATATTCGCCATCGAGACCGGCTGGCCGCCGCCCGAATTGTTGGTGACAGTGAGCATCACCAGCGGAATTTTCTCCGCGCCCTCGCGCGCAATTAGCGTTTCCAGCGCGGCGGCGTCCAGGTTGCCCTTGAAATCCAGGCGCGCCTGCGTATCGGCCGCCTCGGGAATGGGCAGGTCCACGGCTCGCGCGCCGGTGAATTCGATGTTGGCGCGCGTCGTGTCGAAGTGCGTGTTGGAGGGCACCACATGTCCCGGCTTGGTCAGCACGGTGAACAGGATGCGCTCCGCCGCGCGGCCCTGGTGCGTTGGAATGATGTGGCGAAAGCCGGTGAGCGATTCCACCACCCGCCGCAGGCGCAGGAAGCTCTCGCTGCCCGCATAGGATTCGTCGCCGCGCATTACGGCCGCCCATTGTTCGGTCGACATGGCCGACGTTCCTGAATCGGTGAGCAGATCGATCAGGATGTGACGCGCGTCGATGAGAAAGAGATTGTATCCGGCCGCTTCCAGGTAGCCTTCGCGCTCTTCCCGGCTGGTGTAAGTGAGCGGTTCCACGCTCTTGATGCGGAACGGTTCAATGATGGTGCGCACGAAGGTATTATTTCACCTGGCGCGGGTTCTTTTTCCTCGCGGCTATGGAATCTCCACCGACCCGCCGGTGGTTTTGGTCGCGTAGTAACCGGCGCGCGCCTGCACCCTCAGCTTGCGCGAATCTTTCACCGTAACTTTCAACTTGTGATAGCCGCCGTCCGCCTTCTCCTCCGGCTCAAAGCTGAGCAGGTAGATGCAATCCGGCGTCGCCAGTTGACGCAGGCCCGCATCCGGGGAGTTTCCCGCCTCTACCACCGTGCCTCCCGTCCCATCCGCGACGAGGTTGAGGTTTTCGGAGTTGACATCGGCCGAGTACGGAATGTCACGAGGGCGCCCGGACCAACCGGGCTGCTGCGGTGACGGAGTGCTTCCCATGTCGCCCCTGTTCTCGACGATGTGCAGGGAATCTATGCTCACCTTCGCTTGCACCGCTTCATCGATCAGCGCCTCTCTCATCCTCTGCTCATCCCGGTTCACGGGGAAGCCGGCCGAGACGATCACGATGCGCTTGGCTCCGGGCAGGTGGGCCATCCGGCGTACCAGCGCCTCCAGCAGGGTAATCTGCAACGGCAGCGTCGGCGTCACCCGGCAGATGCGAATCGGGTTGGGTTCGAGTTTAGAAATCACCTCCTGCAGCTTCGCGCGGTCGTCCGTGAAATCCATCACCAGCCGGCAGGAGCTGGAAAAGATCGCCGCGCGATCACTGGGCTGGAGGCCGGCAATGTTGTGGAGCGCCGCCTCGCGCAGCGGAGCGACGGTGCCGAAATCGTGCAGGGAAACATCGTCGAAGAAATAGCCGATAAAATGCTCCGGCGCCACCATCGTCGCCGTGGCTAGCTGTGAGGCTTCGCTCCGCTCGACCGAAAAGGCCGCGATGCTCTGCGGCTTGCCTCTGTCGAACACCTGGAAGCTGTCGCGGCCGAGATCCGTGACCGTGCGCCCTTCACGGTCCCGCACCACCACGGGCACCAGCACCAGCTTGGTGCCCGTTTGAAATGACGGCACGCTCGCCTGCGGCGAATCCTGGGACTCAGTTCCTCGCACCGCCCCAGCGGCCAGTGCCAACAACATAGCCGCTCCGCAACGTTTTTTCATCGGAACGGGCCTCCAACTCTCGCGCCAATGCGGGGCCGGCGTTGATGATCAGGCCCCCAGAATGATTTTAGAGGCTTCGACATCGGATTCTCCATGGGTAATTTGGGCCATGGGCAATTGAGGCGCGAAACTCCGGCATCGAGCGGCCCTTCCATTTCGGAGTTGCTTAGCCTTTCCCCGATTTTCGGAAATCGCGGCCCGCCCCCTCAATGCCGCGTCTGATGCGCCGCCGCTTCCCAGCGGCCGGTCAGCAGGTCGACGAAGCTGAGCCAGGCGCTGTCGGGGTGCTCGAGCTGGTGGTAAAGCGCCAGGTAATCGGGGTTCTTCATCCCGATGCCGGCGAAGGCCAGGAAGTAGATGCCATCGGACCTGAAGCCCGTGATCTGCTCCTTGTCCCATATCCTCCGGTCGGCCAGGTGAGGAACCAGGTACGCGATGACGGCCGCCAGGGTGGCCCCGCCCTTGCCCTGCGCGTTCCACAGGTCCACGCCCTGCGTCTGCGCGATGCGGCAGATGGTCGCCATCGCTTCGGTGTTGAACGCGGAATAGATGAGCGGGTGGCCGCGTTCCTCTTCGCGCACTGTGCTTCCGTTGCTTCCGATCTGCCGCGCGGCGATGGAATCGCGGTAGTGGCTGAACGCCATCTGCTCGGTGGCTTTGTCGTCCACGAAGGTCGCGATGGCCGCCACTTGCGCCGTCCACCAGGAGGCGCGGTAGTTGCCGCTGTTCTTTTCGTCGCTGCCGGCCCGGCTGCGCGTCAGCCACCGCAGGTACTCCTCGAACCACTTGTGCGTCGCGGCCGCGTCCTTGGCGTCCCACTGTCCGCTCTGCGCCAGGAACTCCATGCCCTGCACGGCGCGAATGAACACCCGGCCGACCAGCGCGCCGCCTCTGGCCTCGTTGAGGCCGCGAATCGCCTCGGAGTATTCGAGATTCGGATTCATGCGCGTCTTGGGGTTGAGAAACCAGGCATTGATCAGTTGCGCGGCGTGCCGGCCGTAGCGTGGATCGTCCAGAAAGAAGGACGCCGCTCCCAACGTGAAGATGGAATCGCAGGTGGCGTCGAGGGCAATTTTGTCGGCTACAGAACGATTTGGGTTGATCTGGCCCTCCCTGTGCACCCAGGGGGCGGCGGGATTCGCCGGGTCGGGCCACCAAAAGGGAGCTTCACCGTAGAAGTCGTGGGGGTCCAGGTTCGCGTCCACCGGACGGTCCGTAGTAACACTCCAGGGGCCTTCGCGCAGCCGCTTGTCGGCTTCCGCGCGCAGGCGTTGGACGGCATCGAGTGTCCAGGGTTCCTTGCGGAGAATAGCGCTGTGAATAGGCTCTGCCTCATCCTCGGAAAGCAGCGTCATCGGGACGCTGGCAGCTTCCAGGCCGCAGCAACACAGGATGAGAAGCCCCGCGATTCTCATTACTGCGATTGTAGCCGATGGCGCGGTGTTCACCGCGCGCGGCGCTTTCGCTCCGCGGCGCGCACCCGCGCCTCGTCCATGCCGAAGTAGTGTGCGATCTCATGCCACACCGTGTCGGCGACCATTTGCGCCAGGTGCTCCGGCGAGCGCGCCAGCCGTTCGTGCGGCCCTTGAAAAATGATGATCCGGTCCGGCATGGAGAACGATTCGAAGACGCTGCGGCTGGTCAGCGGGCGGCCTTCGTAAAACCCGAGCAGCGTGCTCCCGCGCGGCACCCGCCCGCGCGCCAACTGTTCCGCCGTGGGCTCTGCCTCCACCATCAACGCCACGTTCTGCATCCGTTTGCGAAACCGCGCCGGAATGCGCTTGAACGCCTCAGCCACAAGACCGTCGAAATCGTCCGCGCGCATGGAAATCGAACCGGTTCACAAACCGAACTCGCGAAGCACTTCCTCGTACGGCGTACCCGGCCCTGACTCGCCGCGCGCCGCTTCCACTTCCGCGCGCTCCTCTTCGCTCTCCGGCTCGTCATCAAAGGGCGCTAGGGCAATCGAAAGTCTCACCGGATCGGTCGGCGCCGGCATCACGCGCGAGCCACGGTCAGACCTCATTTTGGCAGGGCCTTCCACGCGTCCTCAAAGCGCTCAGCACGCCCCCACTGGATCCCGCGAAAGCCGCTGGGCTCGCCACCGCGGCCCTTGGCGTTTCGCGAAGTTCTGGCGTGTTCCAAATCGGCGCTGACTTCCTTGTTGACCTGATCCTGCGTGAGGACGAAAAATCGATTCCGTTCACCTTGGGGGACGAACGCCAGCACGTAGAATAGCTTCCCGCGTTTCTCCTTTGCGTGCACCAGCCAAAAGTTCGGTTTGTATAGTCCTTTCACATCTACATTGAACCGGGTGTCATTGGGGCTGTTGACCATGAGATCTATGAGCGGGTGATTTCCCATGGTGAGTGCAACTTCATAGCCACGCTTGCACAACTCGCTCGCGACCGCGAATTGTGCTGCCCACTGGGTTTGATGAGCCGAGTGTCGCGATTTCTTATCCTGTTCGCCTGCCATGCCTTCAATTCTACTCGGCGCGTTGGGGTTACGCTCGTATTCACGGTGCTGAAATGGATGCCACGTTCCTGGGTTGGCTGCGGGTCAAGCTCCGGAGGAGCGAAAGATCGTAGCCCACGGCGTAAGCGGTCGGGAAAAGACGGCAGTAGGAATAGCCCCGGAACGGAGCGAAAGAGCTTTCGTCAGCGCAGTTCCGCCCCGTTCCGGGGCTGGAGGGAACACGACCGTTTCCTCACGGCTCGCGCCGTGGGCTACTGTCTGACGCCCTGCCGGGCTGAAGAAACCACCTTGCTTGCTCATAACCTCGGGCCCTGCCCGCGCATGGAACTTGCTCCGCCCTGTTATTCTACTGGTTTGGGAAACAGCGATTCGCAACGCGTGGTGGTGGCCATCGACGGCCCAGCCGGAGCCGGCAAGAGCACCATCGCCCGGCGCCTGGCAGAGCGGCTGGGTTTCACCTATATCGATACCGGCGCCATGTACCGCGCGGTGGCGCTGTGGGCACTCCGCCAGGGCGTCGACTTCGCCGACCACCACCGCATGGAGCAGTTGGCGCTGGCCTCGGAAATTGAGCTCGCTCCCGGCCGCATCGTCCTGAATGGCGAAGACGTCACCGAAGCCATCCGCACGCCCGAAGCCTCGAACGGCGCTTCCCGCGTGGCGGTGATCCCCGGCGTACGCCGCGCCATGGTGGCCAAGCAGCGCGCCATCGGCGAGAAGGCCAGCGTGGTCATGGAAGGCCGCGACATCGGTACCGTGGTGTTCCCCAACGCGCAGGTCAAAATATTTCTCGACGCGCAGCCGGGCGAGCGCGTGCGCCGGCGCCTCGCCGAAGTGCGCGCCAAGGGCGAATCCATCGCCGAAGAACAATTGGCAGCCCAGATCAGCGAGCGCGACCGGCGCGACAGCACGCGCGCCGATGCGCCCCTGGCGCAGGCGCCGGACGCGGTCTACCTGGATTCAACCCCGCTCAGCATCGAAGGCGTCGAGGAAGCCATTCTCAAAATCGTTCGGTCGCGCGTGACCAACGGGAAGGAATTCCATTGACCGGTCTGCTCGTGATGAAATTCGGCGGTACCAGCGTCGGCTCGGCCGAGCGCATGCGCGTGGCGGCCGGCCTGGCCGCGGCGGAGCGCGCCCGGCGCCCGGTGGTGGTGGTGATCTCCGCCATGGCCAAGATCACCGACCTGCTGCTTGGCACCATGCGCTTCGCCGAAGCCGGCGACCGCGCCGGCATGGACGCCAACCTGGCTGCCCTGCGCGCCCGCCACGAAGAGGCCTGCCGCGAGCTGCTCCCGGAGCCGCGCCGCTCGGCTGCGCTTGAGCAAGTGCACGAGCTGATCGCCGAGTTCGAGCGCATCGTGGGCGGCATGGCGATGCTCAACGAGCGGCCCCCGCGCTCGGTGGATGAAGCCGTCGCCGTGGGCGAGCGGCTCTCGGCTCTCCTGCTCTCCGAGTACCTGGCGAGCCAGGGCGTTGCTTCCGCCGCCATCAACGCCTGGGAGGTGGTGGTTACCGACGCCGTGTTCGGCAACGCCAGCCCGCTCATGGAACCCACCCGCGAGAAAGCGCGCGCCCGCATCCTGCCGGTGGTCGAATCGGGCGCCGTGCCGGTGATCACGGGCTTCAACGGCGCCACCGCCGACGGGCGCCCCACCACGCTGGGCCGCGGCGGCTCCGATTTTTCGGCGTCGATCCTGGCCGCCGCGCTCGATGCTTCCGAGCTTTGGATCTGGACCGACGTCGACGGCATTATGAGCGCCGACCCGCGCCTCGTGCCGGACGCTCAGGTGCTCGACGAAGTCACTTACGCCGAGGCCGCCGAATTGGCCTATCGCGGCGCCAAGGTGCTGCACCCGAAAACGCTGGCCCCGCTGGCGGAGCGGAAGATTCCGGTGTGGAGCAAGAACAGCTTCGCTCCCGAGAAGCCTGGCACTCGAATTGTGCCCTCCGTGCGCGAGGGCACCGGCGCGCGCGCCGTGGCGTCCATGGCCAACGTGGCGCTGGTGTCGCTCGATCCCGCCAGCCCGGAGCTCAACGGCGTGCTGGTGATGGCGCGCTCGCTCGATGCCCTGGCGCGCGCCGATGTCGAGGTGCTGATCGTCTCCAGCTCCAGCTACCGCCAGAATTTCTGCTTCCTGGTTCGCCATGAAGAGCTCGAACGGGCCGTGCAGGCAATCGAATCCGCCCTGGCGCTGGAACTCGCCCACGGCTACGTCGATCCCATCCGCATCGATCGCAACGTGGGCATGCTGGCCGCGGTGGGCGAAGGCATGCAGGGCAAACCCGGTCTGGCTGGGCGCATCTTCACCGCCATCTCGCGAGTGCAAGTGAATATCATCGCCATCGCGCAGGGATCGAGCGAGCTCACGATCGCCGTGGTCGTCCGCCGCGAAGGCCTCGAAAAAGCCGTCGGCGCCGTGCACGCCGAATGCGGCATGGGCTTGCGCCCGCCCGCGCCCGTCTTCCCCGGCGGCAAAGCGCACGCCACCAAGCGCGAAATGTAACCCAACCCAGGGCCGCTGATCAACGCCGACAAGACTCCTGTTGTTCTTGTCCGTGTTCGCCTGTGTTCATCGCTGGCCGGTGTGGTGGTGTCCTAAAGCTGAGTTGATGGGCGCAGGAAGCCCTCAACTACCCATGCGACGCAGCGGACGGCGGCCCACGCCAAGCAGAACCCGATCGCGGGGGGCACCACCACCACAAGGTATTCATACCAGCGGGGCGGCGGCTCCGTGCTGAGGGACTCCTTATAAACCTGCGGCCACCAGTACGGGGTGGTTGCGGAAAAGCCCGGCGGGGGTTTCGCTGCGCTAAACGATGGAACCGGGGGACCTGTCTCGATAAGAACGATTCTATTGGGGCCAACCTGGTCGATTGTGGCGTTTGGATGGGCCGCAAGTTCGCGTTGATAGTACGCAAAGCCACAGCGATGCAGTTCAAGAATATAGAACAAATGCTGCGAGCGCGGCACACCAGCGAGCGCTCCAAGCACTCCCACGACCAGGGCGAGTCGGCGCACCCCTTCGCTCATGCTTGTCTCCAGAAACCCACCGTCTATCGGCCTGATCGTACCATAGCGCACACGCAGGAGCGCTCCCTATAACCAGGTGCTATGCTGGCGAAATCCCCGACTGGAGGCGGACTTCGCATGGCACGATTGGGCAAGAAGGAGAAAGATGCTGAGCTCATAAGGCTGTGGCTACTGCGCCCGGAGGACCAGCGTACCGACCACGACGTTCTAGGGTATTATGGGTGGCTTGAACAGAACAAACCGGAGTTGCTCACCCGCGGACATGGCGATCCTTATCAGCACCTCGGGCCGGCGTTGAGACCCTACATCCGCGAATCGCGCTGATCGCGGCCCCGCATGTTTCCTCTGGCGTGCGAGCAATGAGACATTCTGCGATGCCACCGTGCAACCGGGGAACTACTCCAGGACGCCGCCGTCGGTATCCTTTCCCCCCTGTGATACCGTGAAGGTGCATGGAGCGCACCGCCGAACTCAGCCTCTGGACGCCGCAATCGTGGCGCGCGCGCGACGCGTTGCAGCAGCCGGAGTATCCCGATGCGGCCGCTCTCGAAGCCGTGCTGGCGGAGCTGCGCACGCTGCCGCCGCTGGTCACCAGTTGGGAAATCGTGCAACTGCGCCAGCTCCTCGGCGAGGCTGCGGCCGGCCGCTGCTTCGTGCTGCAGGCGGGCGACTGCGCCGAGCGATTTGCGGCCTGCACTCCTAACCGCATCACCAACAGCCTGAAAGTGCTCCTGCAAATGAGCCTGGTGCTGGTGATGGGGGCGCAGCGGCCGGTCATCCGCATCGGCCGCTTCGCCGGCCAGTACGCCAAGCCGCGCTCGGCCCCCGTCGAGGTGCGCGACGGCCTGGAGCTGCCCTCATACCGCGGCGACAACGTCAACCGGGCGGAATTCACGCCCGAGGCGCGCACGCCCGACCCCGCCCTGCTGCTGCGCGGTTATGAGCGCGCCGCGCTCACCCTGAACTTCGTCCGCGCGCTGGTCAAGGGCGGCTTCGCCGATCTCCATCACCCGGAGTACTTCGAGCTAGATTGGGCCGCCCAGTCGCCGCTCGCCGAAGAGTACCACCGCATGGTGGAAACCATCAACGAATCGCTGCGCTTCACCGAGCACGTCCTGGGCGTGCGCGCCGGCGCCACCGACCGCATCGATTTCTACACCTGCCATGAAGCCCTGCACCTGGGTTCGGAAGAAGCGCAGACGCGCCGAGTGCCGCGCCGCTCTGGCTATTTCAACCTGACCACCCACTTCCCCTGGATCGGGCTGCGCACCAACTCGCCCGGCGGCGCGCATGTCGAGTACATGCGGGGCATCGAGAACCCCATCGGCATCAAGGTCGGACCCGGTACCACCCGCGAGTGCATCGGGCGCTGGCTCGAAGCCCTCGATCCCGCGCGCCAGCCGGGGCGCCTCACGCTGATTCATCGCTGCGGCGCGCAGCGCATCGCCGACGAACTGCCGGCGCTGATCGAGGCCGCGCGGGCTGAAGGCGGCAACGTGTTGTGGATCGCCGACCCGATGCACGGCAACACGCAAATCACCGCCAGCGGAGTGAAGACCCGCCGCTTCGACGACATCTACTCCGAGGTGGAGCAGTCCTTCGACATCCACCGCGCCTTGGGCGGCAAACTCGGCGGCGTTCACATCGAGGTTACCGGCGAAAATGTCACCGAGTGCACCGGCGGCTCGAATGGGCCCAGCGAATCCGACCTCGGCCGCGCCTATGAATCCGAAGTCGACCCTCGCCTCAACTACGAGCAATCGCTTGAGCTGGCCTTCCTCATAGCTCGCAAGATGAAAGCCGACGAGCAGGCAGGATAAGCCGGCGGCGATTTTCTGCGTCAAGCGCGAGTGCGAGCTGCGAGACCTTCTCTTCGCGTGGCACGCAAGCTATTGGTGGGGCATGCTTTAGCTTGGCCGTCGTCTCTCAATCGCAGCGGAAGCCTTATTTCCGTGCCGCCACCCGGGGGGGCACAGTGATGCGGCCCTGCCAGCCTGTTAAAATAGAGCAAGATGTTGAAGCGCTTTATCCTCTGGGACTACGCGCGCGCCAGTTGGCAGTACGACGTGATGGTCGGAATCATCCTCGCTTTCATCTTTCTCACTCCCCACGACTGGTTCCGCGACCAGCCGCGCGTTCCGCGCGCCAGCAGCATCGTGCGAACCAAGGACAACGGCGGCACTGTGCTGTTCGTGGATTCCGAGGTGCTTGCCGGCGTGCCCGAGGCGCGGCGCCTCGCCCGTCTGAAGGACTTTCTGAAGACGCAGCCCAGCACGGCCAACATCAACGTCACGCGCGTCGAGCCGATTCTCGATTCGGAAGGTGAACTACAAGGCTATATGGCTTTCGTGCGGCCCTGACGCCAGAATCCCTCATGCTTTCCCCTAAATTATTTCCGCCGCGCTATGCTGCGCTTGCCCTGTGGATGGCCGGAATGTGCGCCACCGCACTGGCGGCCGCCGCGGATGACTTGCAGGCCACTTTCGAGCGCATGGATCGCGCCTCCGCAACCTTCAAGGGCCTCACGGCGGATGTGACCAAGGTCTCGCACAATGCCGTGCTCAATGAGGACGATACGTTCTCCGGCACGATGGCAGTGAAGCACCCCAAGCCGCATGAGTTGCGCGCCCTGGTGGATATCCGCCAGCCCGACGCCAAGAGAGTCCTGCTGACCGGCCACCAGGTGGAAATGTACTTTCCGAAGACCAAGACCGAGCAGATCATCGACCTGGATAAGAAGGGCAGCGCCATGGTGGACCAGTTTCTGCTGCTCGGCTTCGGCAGCATTTCGGCCGAGATTCGAAAGGCGTACGACGTGAAGTTCGGGGGTCCGGAGACCGTGGCAGGGCAGAAGACAGTACGTTTGGTCCTAACCCCTAAGTCCCCCGACGTACTGGCCAAGTTGACCAAGGTGGAGTTGTGGATCTCGGACACATTGGGCATTGCCGTGCAACAGAAATTCTGGGAGCCGGGCGGCGATTACGAGCTGGCCACTTACACCAACGTGAAGCTCTGCTCCCCGGAGTTGAAGTGGGATCTACCCAAGGGCGTTCAGAGGCAGAACCTGAGTAAATAGCGATTGGCAGTAAGTGGGATGAAGACCAGAACCAGCACATACCGGCTTGAGTATCTCGATTGGCTGCGCGGGCTCGGCGCCATCATCATGCTGCAGGGCCACGTATTCGATTCATTTACGAAGCCGGAGTTGCGTCCCGGCGGCGCGTGGGTGCTTTCGCAATTCGCCGGTGGCATGCCGCCTGCCATCTTTCTGTTTCTCACCGGCGTCACGCTGGCGTTCCTGATGGATTCGAGCGAGCGTAAAGGCCTGGTGGGCGGCGCGCGCGTCTTCGCCGCCTTTCGGCGTTCCGGGTACCTGTTCTTTCTGGCCTTCGCGTTCCGCGCGCAGATGTTCCTGTCGGGCTGGCCCACTGCGTGGACCGATCTGTTGAAGGTGGACATCCTTAACTGCATGGGCTTTTCCATCGCCGTGCTCTCGGTGATGGCCTTGTTCCGCACGCGCCAGCGCGTGGTGGCCGCGGCGGCGGTGGGGCTGGCCATCGCGCTGGCCGCGCCGCTGGTGAGCGCCGCCGATTGGACGCGCGTTCCGCCGGCGGTGGCGAACTACTTCGCGCCCAGCCGCGTGGCGTTCGGATTCTTTCCCTGGGCGGCGTATCTGGCGTTCGGCGTCAGCGCCGGCAGCCTGATCCGCTCGACCACGCCGGAGGCGACCGATGGCGCCATGCGCTGGATCGCGGCGGGCGGCGGCCTGACGATCGTCGTCGCACAGGCGTGCGCTGCCTCTTCCCACTCGATTTACAAGGCCGCCGATTTCTGGCTCAACAGCCCGGCTCAGGTGTTGACCAAGTTAGGCGCAACGCTGGTCATGCTGTCGGCCGCGTATCTGTGGACGCGCTACGGCGCGCGCCACGGCGCGTGGAGCTGGGTGCGGCAATTCGGCGTCACCTCGCTGCTCGTCTACTGGGTGCATATCGAGCTGGTCTACGGCCGCTGGTTCTGGTTCCTGAAGAACGGTCTGACGGTGGCGCAGACAGCCGCCGCCGCCATCGGCGTGATTCTGCTCATGCTCGCTATCTCCGCCCTGCGCACCAACTGGGCCCGCATTCGATCCGCGCTGGCCGAGACAGGGTGGTGGTACGCTCCCACCCCGGAGCGCGTGCCTGGGGATTAAGGGCGATTCTATCGGAGCCGCGACCGTGAGGGAGCGGTTGCCGGCAATCAAAGCCCTGCTTGCTTGCCCGTGCGGTGACATCGCCGCCTGGCGCCGGCCGCGCGGGCCGGGCATACCCCAGAGCTGTCCAAATTAGACAGACCTATCCCCTGGCGGCGTTGATCATGCGCCACTTGGAGGCTCCTGGCCGGCGATTTCTGGATCAGGTTGGTTGTGGGCTGTCCAAATTGCCTCGCGATCCGCC
>JBAVYH010000033.1:0-20233 GCA_049698695.1 Bryobacteraceae bacterium
GAATATCACCGAAACGCCGAAGAAGAATCGACCGATCCGCGGTCCGCTCACCGGGAGCCTAACGGTAGGAATCGACCTTTGGGACCGAAGTTCGCGTTACTGCATTTTGAATCAGGAGGGCGAGGTCGTCACCGCCGGCGCGGTAGCGACCACCAAGAAGGATCTGAGCTGCGTCTTCGGGGCGCTGCGGCACAGCCGTGTGGCGCTGGATGCGGAGACGCTGGCGCGGTTGCTGCTAGTTCTCCCTTGACAGCGACCGGCCTTCTCATGGAAGCCCACGGCGCAAGCCGTGTGGAATCTAAACTCATCCCGACGGCTTGCGCCGTGGGCTATTTTCTTTCGCTCCTACGGAGCTTAAAGGCGCGCCTGACGCTGGAAAGAGATCCACCTTTATGTCGTGCACCCGTGGATTAAGAGGGCCGCAGTCTGTACACGTTGGATGGATTGCGAGGCGCCGCTACCTGCCGCCGGAACTGCGCAGGAAGGCCATTCGAATCGCCGAGGGCACGGCGGCACAAAACCCGAGGAAGATGGTCGCTCCGAGGACGTAGACACTCGCGTCGAGCCCGCTCACGTTGTGAATCCCGACTTGGCCCAAGAGGCTATCGATTGCTTGGCCTAATGCCGTCAGACAGTCAGCCATTGATCGCCTCCCACCGGCCTTCGGCCTGGCGCCGGCACGGTCCGCCCGGAACGGAAGCGCAGCGGGAGCGAACCAATTGTCGATGTTCCCTCCGGTGGATTCGGACCGCGCGCTCGTAAATGCCATTCGATATCCGATCCAGTCGACGATTCCAATTGCGGCCGCATCTCATAGCAAACATCTCCGGAGCCAGTTGCGCTTCCACCGGACGAAACTCCGTCCAACTGCAATCATCTGGGATAGTGCCGTTAGTTCATAGTCCTATGCATACTTTGGTGTAATGAATCATACTGCCGTTGGGTACTAGGACTTTTGGGGTAACAGCGGAGTATGAGAGGCTGATATCGGCGATCGAGGAACCGCCTTTTCCGACCCACCGCAGATCAGTTTCGTCCGGGCGTTGTACCTTTTGACTCAACGCGCTGCGAGTTCAGAATGGCGGGAAGCGTCGAGCATCTGGAAGCGCATCGCGCAGCGCTGACGGGCCACTGTTATCGCATGCTGGGCTCCGCAGTCGACGCCGCCGACGCGGTTTAGGAAACCATGATCCGGGCATGGCGAGGTCTGGAGGGGTTTGACGACCGAGCGTCGCTGCGCACCCGGCTATATCGCATCGCCACGAACGTGTGCCTGGACAAATTGGCCCGGCGGTCTCGCCGCGCGCGGCCGATGGAGCTAGGTTCCCCCGGTTCGGTGGACGACGCCCTGGTTGAGCACCCGCGCTCGCGCTGGCTGGTACCCATCCCGGATATCAGCGCGCTGCCGGCCGACGGAGATCCCTCTGAGCTCGCCATCCTGCGCCAGAGCATTCGGCTGGCGTTTGTGGCCGCGCTTCAGCATCTGCCTCCTAAGCAGCGGGCAGTGCTGCTGCTGATCTTGGTGCTCGGCTGGTCCGCGGTAGAGGTCGCCGAGAGCCTCGATGCATCTATCGGTTCTGCGAATAGCGCACTGCAGCGAGCCCGTGCGACGTTTGCCAGCCGCGACACCGTCGAGCCTGCGCTAATGTCGGAGCCGCAGGCGAAGCTTCTGGACCGTTACGTCGACGCTTTCCACCGTTACGACGTAGACGAGCTCACATCGCTGCTCCGCGAGGACGCGGCGCCCCTCGGCCGCTTCACGTCTGCTGTTCCCACTTGGATTCAAGGAGGCGGGAGTATTCTCCGGAGGCATATAACTGGAAAGGAAAGTTGTTGGCGCCGATGGCACTGTGAGGTTCGGCTTCCATGAATCCCTGATAGAGGAGGTCGCCGTAGCGGTGGTAATTGAGGAGGAAATCCTGCGACAGGATCTCCAGCGGCGGAGGCTCGCCAAACAGCGCGTTGAAACCGACGGCGCGCGAAAAGATCGCAAGGTAGTCCGTGACTCCCCATCGGGCAAGCTTTTCGCGGACCTCTTCCGGCGGGCAGACGGTGATCAAGCGGGTGAAGCTTTGACGGCGGAGGCAGGAGTTCTGGAGTTCGGGGATGCCTGAAGCCCATTCCGCGCATTGCTCCAGCCAGCGCATCACGTCCTTACCGATGAAGAAGAGCATGCGGAGTTCGCCATAGCGGCCGGCCAGCACCCGGCGGTGCAAGACTTCGTCTTCGGTACCATCCGGCGCGGCCAGGCCAGCCAGCATCAGCGCGGCCTTCGAGTTTTCGAGCAGAGTGGCTGGCGAGATGCGCTCGTTGAAGGGATGCAGAATCAGTGGCGGCAGTTCCCATTCGGCATCGCCGAAGTCATTCTTGAGCGTTGGCATGTAGCTCCAGCATCCTTATCGGCCAGCGGCGCTGGGAACTTTAGGGGCGGTCAGGGAGTGCCCGGTACACTGCGAACGGCAGGCTGCCCGCAGTACCAGCTCCTGGCGTCTTGTCTCGGCAGTTCGTTGGCGAGACTCGCAAAAGCCCGGCAAACAGCCCCGCTCTGCGCCAGCCCAGTCCCCGCGTTGCGCTAGGTAAGGTCTAAACCCAGGAATTGCAGGGCATTACCGTAGCAGATATTACGGATCATGGGGCCTGCCAGGTCGTCGGAATCGGGGAGTTCCCCGGCCTCCATGTCTCTGCCGAACAGGTCGCACAGGACGCGCCGGAAGTACTCATGGCGCGGGTAGGACATAAAGGACCGCGAATCGGTGATCATGCCGACGAAGCGTGAAATCAGGCCGCAGTTGGAGAGGGCGTTCATCTGCCAGGTCATGGCTTCCTTCTGGTCGAGAAACCACCAGCCGCTGCCGAACTGGATCTTGCCGGCGATAGCGCCATCCTGGAAATTACCGATCATGGTGGCGAGCACGTAATTGTCGGCCGGGTTCAGGTTGTAAAGCACCATCTTGGGGAGCGCGTTTTCCCGGTCCAGCCGGTCCATATAGATTGCCAGGGCGTCGGCCTGGGGCCAGTCGCCAATGGAATCGAAGCCGGTATCGGGGCCGAGCTCCCGGTAGCGCCGGGTGTTGTTGTTGCGGCGGGCGCCGAGGTGTAGCTGCTTGGTCCAGCCCTTGGCCGCGTCCCAGCGGCCGAATTCGAGCAGCAGGAAGCCGGCAAAGCGCTCCTGTTCGGCGGGTGTCGCCGCCTGGCCGCGGCGGGCCTTGTCGAAAATGGCGGCAGCCTCTTTCTCGTCGCAGAAATCGGCGAAGGTCACGTTCAGTCCGTGATCGGAGAGGCGGCCGCCCATCTGGTGGAAGAAATCGTGGCGGCGGGCGAGCGCACTAACGAAGTCGTGAAAGCTCGAGATGGCAGCGCCGCTCACCGCTTCGAGTTTCGCCACCCAGGGATTGAACAGCTCGGGCAGATGGACGTTGAACGCCTTATCCGGCCGGAAGGCGGGGAACACCTTGGTGGCGAGACCGGAGGCGGCCAGGGCCTTGTGGCAAGCCAGGTCTTCGGTGGGATCGTCGGTGGTGCAGACGGCGTTGACGCGGAACTTGCCGAGAATGCCCTGGGCGCGCAGTTCGTCGGTGGCCAGCAGTTCGTTGGCGCGGTCCCAGATGCGCCGGGCGCTGGATTCGTCCAGCAACTCATCGATGCCGAAGTAGCGTTTCAACTCGAGGTGCGTCCAGTGATAGAGCGGGTTACGCAGCGTGTTGGGGACGGTGCGGGCCCAAGCCAGGAATTTCTGGTACGGGTCCACTGCCCCTGTGCAGAACTGCTCGTCGACGCCGTTGGCCCGCATGGCACGCCACTTGTAATGGTCGCCCTCCAGCCAGATCTCGAACAGGTTTTGGAACTGCCGGTTGCCGGCCAGGTCGGCGGGCGGCAGATGACAGTGATAGTCCAGGATCGGCTGCTCCTCGGCGTACTCGTGATAGAGCCGCCGCGCAGTTTCGTTGCTCAATAGAAAATCGTCATGGATGAAAGACATGGACGAACCCCTCGAATCGAGCAGCATAGCATGCGGCCGGGCCGAGCGATTGACGGACAATGATGACTCGGCCACGATGCGGCGTTACGAAAGACACCGGCGGCAAAAGACCGCCGGCGCTACAAGGCGCAAGCTTGGATGGCGAAATGGCTTACTTCCCTACCGGCGGCCGGGGAGGGTGAGCTGCACGGTGTTACCGTCGTCGTCGCTGACGATTTTGCTTTCCCTGCTGACCGGGATGCGGCGGGCATAGTTGGGCGCAGCCGGCGCCGACGCCTGCTTTGCAGGGCTGAACGGGTTGAAGGTGCCTGACCGGGCGGCAGCGATCTGTTGCGGCAATTGGGACAAGCTCTGGGCGATGGCGGCGCGTTGCTGCTCCCATGCCTTCTTCAACTCCTCTTCAGGAACATGCAGCGAGACGTCGACCGTCTTGCCCGTCACGTGGCTTTCGAGCTTGGCCTGGCTGGCGCCTTTTTGGTTCTGAGCCATCATCTGGAACATGGCCAGGGTGCCCATCAGCTTTTGCGCGTCGTCGGCCGAGCGCATGTGGAGCTGGGCTGCAATTTCGAGGTCGGGATTCAAGGCCAGGCCGAATTCGAAGCCCTCCACGGCTTCGATGCCCTTGGGCGCGGCTTTGGACGCGGGTACTCCATCCAGACCATCGGCCACCGCCCAGATCCAATAACGCGCGCGCAGGGCCGCGGCGGCGGTTACCAGGTGAGCATTCGGCGCCGTTGCCGATGCGTGCCGGTCAATCGCCCGTTCCACGCTAAAGCGGTCGCCGGCGAGAATGGTGGATGGATTGAGGAAGGCCATCAACTGCTGCCTTTTGGCGTCCATGGGGACCAGCGGCACTTCATGATAGCGGCCGATGGCGGCCGGCAGGCGGGAAGCGTCGAAACGGCCGCGCAGAACGGCCAGCATGGGCGCCTTGTTGTCCATCGAGGTACCCATGATCCACACTTCGTCCAGATCCTTGAGCGGGTCGAAGCCGGTGAAGGGCAGTCCCTTTGTCCACACGTCGCCGGAGGCGCTCTTCACCTGTTCGATGACCGCCTTGCCCCAGTCCGAATCCAGCATGGCGCGAACTTGAACGCCGATAAGAATCCGGGTATTAGGCGGCACATATTGCGGCAAAGACGGATCGGCGCCCACAAGGGCTCGGGCCGAAAGCAAAAGCGCGATCAGCGCACTGGAACGCAGCACGAGAGTTTCTCCTTGCAACCAGCATGGCGCGTCACCGCCGCGGTCCGCCAGATGTCTTGGGTTAGCAGCGAATTACTGACAATTGGGGCCCAGTGCCGGAGACACTTTCGGGAAGGGCGAGGACAAGCGTGTAGCGGAAGCGGGTTATTCCTGCATCGGCATCTGGTGCTCGATGTCGCGCCAGGCGCTGATCTTGAGACGGCGGCAAACCCAGCAAAGCGGCTCGTCGGAGCCGTCGGCGGTCTCGGCGCCGCAAACCGAACATTTGCCGCCCGGCTTCTTCAAGTGGTCGGCGGATATGGCCTGGCGGGCCAGTTCCAGCAATTCCGCAGGAACCACCTGGTCGGGTTTCGGATTCAGCTTACGTCGCATGGCATCCCGCTACTCATCCCACTATGGCAGAAACCGCACAGACGAACAAGGTGTTCCTTGGCTAGCTCGTACTAAGCGGGCTAATCGCAAGCGGTCAGGCGGCTTCCGGAACCTGCACAATCACTGCAACTTCAAGCGGCGACTGGCATCGCGGGCAGCGTTGTCCCGACGCCACTCTGGCGCGTTCGCCCCGCAAATCAAGTTCAGCCGGAACAGTATGGGTGCAGATCGGACAATAGACCTGCCCTAACGTATGGCATTCAACAGGTGCTTTCATGACCATTTCCCCTCACTCCATGGGACGCAGACAGCCAGCCCCAGGTTCTGGAAAATTCCTGAAGATTCTCAAACTTCACCGGGCGGGACGAGTGCTACGCTGGGACCATGACTCCAGCCCCGCCCAAAATCCAATTGATCCAGGCGCCCGAGTACCGCGAGGACTACGCCAACAGCGTCCAGGTGCGGGTCAACCTCTGGGACTTCTTTCTGCTGTTCGGCCGCGTTACCCAAAGCTCGCCGGAGAACCTGGCGATACAGAATTTTCAGGGCATCTATTTGAGCCCGCAGCAGGCCAAGGCGGTGCTCAATGTGCTGCAGCAGAACGTGACCCAGTATGAGAGCGCGTTTGGCGAAATCAAACTCGATCCGCGAGCCGGCGGCGGGGTCGTACAGTAGCCCATTCGAGGTGGCTTGTAAACCCGCCACGCACTCCCAGCAAGCTCCAGCACGAGTATTTACACCGTAATCGGTCCGCTTATCCGTAATTTTGATACCATGTTGCTTCCGAGGAAGTGTAGTGTTTGTCATCACTCGCAGGAAACAATTCGGTCCAACGACATTTTTGTGGGAAGTAGCCGCTCCGGACGTGGCGCGGGCGGCGCGGCCGGGCCATTTCATCATGGCCCGCATTGACCAGCACGGTGAGCGTATCCCATTGACGGTAGCGGACTTCGACGCCGCGCGTGGCACCGTAACCGTGGTCATCCAGGCGATCGGAAAGACAACCTTTGAGATGATGACGCTGGGCGAGGGCGACACGATTCTGGATTTCATCGGGCCGCTAGGGCTGCCGAGCCACATCCGCAAACTGCCGGGCACGGTGGTGCTGGTGGGCGGCGGGTTGGGCGTGGCGCCGGTTTATCCGCAACTGCGCGCGTACAAGGAGATGGGCAACCGGACGATTTCGATCGTCGGTTTCCGCAGCCGAGACCTGGTGTTCTGGGAAGACGAGTTCCGCGCGGTGAGCAATGAGCTGATTGTCACCACCGACGATGGCAGCTACGGGCGCAAGGGCTTCGTTACCCACGCGCTGGCCGACGTGCTGGCGCGGGTGAATGACGTGAGCGAAGTGGTGGCCATCGGGCCGATTCCAATGATGAAAGCCTGCGCGGAAACGACGCGGCCGTTCGGCCTGCCCACCGTAGTGAGCCTGAATTCGATCATGGTGGATGGCACCGGGATGTGCGGCTCGTGCCGCGTGACGGTGGGCGGCAAGATGAAATTCGCCTGCGTGGATGGCGCCGATTTCGACGGCCACCTGGTGAATTTCGACGAACTGTCGCTGCGCCAGAAGCGGTTCGAGCGGGAGGAAAAGGCCGCGCTCGATCGGTTCCGCGGCGAATCCGCCAAGCTGGCCAGCCTGCGCGCCCACGTGGAATCGAGCGGCGCGGTGATTTCGACTTGCGAGCTGCCGGAACCCGAAGCTACGCCCCCGGTGCCGCTGGGGCCGAAGAACCTCAAGACGATTCCGCGCGAGCGGGCGCCGATGCCGCAGCAGCCGGCCGATGTGCGCATCCACAATTTCGACGAAGTGGCGCAGGGGCTGTCGCTTGAAGGCGCGTTGCACGAAGCCGAGCGCTGCCTGCGCTGCAAGAAACCGCGCTGCGTACCGGGCTGCCCGGTGGGCATCGATATTCCAGGCTTCATCGCAGCCCTGCAACGCAAGGACATCAAGCGGTCCTACCAGATTTTGAAAGCGTCCAACACACTGCCGGCGGTGTGCGGGCGCGTCTGCCCTCAGGAATCGCAATGCGAGGTCACCTGCGTGGTGGGCGCCAAGTACCAGCCGGTGGCGATTGGCCGGCTGGAGCGGTTCGTGGCCGATATGGCGATGGGGCGCGGCTGGGAGGAGCCCGCTGCGGCGAATGGCGCGGCGAAAAAGCGGGCGGCGATTGTCGGCTCAGGGCCGGCCGGCCTGGCGTGCTCCGGCGACCTGGCGCGCCACGGCGTCGCCGTCACCATTTTCGAGGCGCTGCACGTGGCCGGCGGCGTGCTGAAATATGGCATCCCCGAATTCCGCCTGCCGGACGTGATCATCGACGCCGAAATCGAAAACCTCAAGAAGCTGGGCGTCGAGATCCGCCTTGACACCATCATCGGCAAGCTGTTCACCGTCCCGCAATTGCTGGGCGAAATGGGCTACGACTGCGCATTTGTAGGCACCGGCGCCGGGTCGCCCAAATTCGCCGGGATCCCGGGCGAGGCGCTCAACGGCGTGTTTTCCGCCAACGAGTTCCTCACCCGCGTCAACCTGATGCGGGGCTACAAGCAGCCGCTCTACGACACGCCGGTGGGTTTGGGCAAGCGGGTAGCGGTGGTGGGCGCGGGCAACACGGCGATGGATGCGCTGCGCGTCTCCAAGCGGATGGGCGCTGACAGCGTGACCTGCGTCTACCGGCGGTCGCGCCGCGAGTCGCCGGCGCGCGTGGAGGAACTCGAGCACGCCATCGAAGAGGGCATCGACTTCATGTGGCTGACGGCGCCGGTGGAAATCGTCGGCAATGCGGCCGGGTGGGTGACCGGCATGCGCTGCCAGAAGATGGAGCTGGGCGAGCCGGATGCTTCCGGGCGGCGCTCGCCGATTCCAATCGCCGGATCGGAATTCCTGCTCGATGTCGACACGGTGATCTATGCGCTGGGCACCACCGCCAACCCGATCATCGCCCAGACCTCGCCGGGGCTCAAGGTCAACAAGTGGGGATACATTCAGGTGGACGAGCGCACCGGAATGACCTCGATTCCAGGGCTGTTCGCCGGCGGCGACATCGTCACCGGAGCGGCCACGGTGATTCTGGCGATGGGCGCCGGCCGCCGCGCCGCGCAAGGCATGCTGGAGTACATGGGCCTGGTCGAACGGAAGGAAGCCGAGCCGCGACCGGCCGAGCCCTCTCCGGCGGAGGTTCACTGACATGCCGTCTTCCTGTCCGAAGTGCCACCGGGTTCTCGAAGAGGACGAAATCTGCTGCGCGCAGGTGCGCTACACCTGGCGCTGCAAGAACTGCCTGAAGCTGACCACCGGATTCGCCGTGCCGTATGGAAAGTGCTTTATGTGCGGCGGCCCGCTGGAGGTGATCGAAGGGCGCGAGCTGGGCGATTCGATGCGCTTCCGCGCTATCCGCGAGGCGGTGCAGTTCGAGCTGGACTCGTTCCACTTTTACAAGCTGGCGCGCGACCAGGCGCAATCGCCCGAACAGCGTTCGGTGCTCGAACGGCTCTACGAGGCCGAGCTCGATCACCTGCATGAGCTCGAAGAGAAGTACCACGCGCACCTGGACCGGGAAACCGTGGAGCTCTCCGCCGATCACGACAAGCTGCTGGGGAAGTGGCTCTTTCAGGGCATCCACCTCGACCAGAAGACCGGCCTGAAGGAGCTATACCAGGTTGCGCTCGAAATGGAGCGACGCACCCGCGACCACTTCCACAAGCTGGCTGGGGATCTGCCGGCTGGCCTGGAGAAAGAGCTCTGCGGCGAACTCGCCGCCGAAGAAGAAGAGCACGTCGCCATGCTCGAAGGCGAACTGGAAGGGTTGGGGTAGCTGGGGAACCCGTAGGGGCCGGGCGGCTCTATCTCGGCCTTTCCCTGACCCCGTTCACGCCCTCATCAAAAATCGCCAACCCGCCGTTCCGCCGAGGGTTATCGCCAATTGAGCCGCCTTCCACGCTGGCTCCGTCCGCGGCCCGTGTCACACTGAGGCTGGGGAAACCATGCGCTCCGGGAGGCCGAAGAGAAACCGCAAGGCGGGCAATACCGCAATAAAATGTTACAAAATGGGGCAAATCGCCCCACGAACCGCCGCCCCGTCCTCCTGTTTTCAATAGCTTAACCACCGCTCCGTGGGGCAAATTGCCCCACGCGGCTTGGCAGCGGGCGGCACGCCCGCGCCGCCAGGCTACAGCGCCCGCAAGAAGTTGATGATGTCCTGCTGGTCCTCGACGGTCAGCTTATTGAATTTGACGATGACCTGGTTGGCCTCGCTCGCGGGATACCCATGTCCCTTCTTGCTGTGATGCGCGCGAATGGCTTCCACCAGATTGCTGGTCCGTCCATCGTGCAGGAAGAAGATCCGCTGGCCGATTCCCCAAAGCGGCGCGGAGCGGAACTCATCCGGCCCCGCAGCTCCCTGGCTGATGCCGTCGGCGAGACCTTCGCCCATGTGGTGAAGCAGCAGGTCGGAATACAGATTCACCTTCTGGTTCGAGAGCACCGCGCTCGGGCTGGTGACGGAGCCGCTCGCGATCATCTGGCCCGTGGTCAACGTGGGCGTGTGGCACAGCGCGCACCCGATCTTCGAAAACTGGGCGCGCCCATTGACGATGGACGGCGTATCCGGCGCAGGGACCGGCGGGGCGAGCATCCGCATAAACACGGCGAACCCCTCGATATCGGAAAGCACAGCAGGGTTCGTAGCTCCGGTGGAAGTTACTGTGAAATTGTCCGTGTCTTCGGGCGTGGCGTTGAAGAGGCAACCCGGCGTCTCGTCGCGCTCCTGGGGGAACAACTGGTTGGTCACCCCCATCTCTACGTTGTAAGCCTCGGCCGCAAAAAGCAGTAGCGATTTGTTCTGCGCCTTCCATCCAAAGCGGGTGATGGTCCCGTCGTTGCCGCTGGTGTTGGGGCCTGGAGCAGAGACCTTGGCCCCCGTCGAACGATTCGCATTGCCGGGAATGTACGCGTTGGGGCGCCCGCGGATACCCATCGCCTGCTTGCTGGTCTGCTCCGCATTCAGGTTGGCCAGGATCGCCGAATCCGGAATCGCTTCGATCAAACCGGCGCCGAAGACGGGTGTCGGGATGCGAAAGATGACGTTCGGATTTCCGCCCTTGCCGGTGATGGGATCTCCCTTTCGACCGAAGTCCGGTTGCGCGATGTTGCAGCCGGCGGCGTCCTTGCGGCCGGTGATCACAAACAGGTTGTGCACGCCGCCGTCGGGACTTCCATCGGGCTTTTTCTGAAAGCGGACTTCGCGGGGCGGGCCGCTTGCGGTAACAAACCATGGAAGGGAGTTCGTGGCACCATTGAGCGTGGCCACCGCAATCTCTGGATTAACCGCCGGACTCGATCCCCCGATAGCGGGTTGCGCGTGGCACGATACACACGAGTTTGAGTTGAAACGGGGTCCGAGGCCGTTGTTCTTCCCGCCGGTGACGGACTCAACCTCCACGAACCGGCTGAGGCCATCCTGGAAGAACGTGGCCTCGTCCGTTACCAAGCCGTTGAGCGGTTGGCCTGCGCCCGGCGCGCCATCGCGGACACCGGGGTCCGTTGGCCCGGACTGGCCAAACACAATCAGACACGTTGCCAGAGCGATGGCACACAGGCGTGCCAACTTCCGAAATGCAATACCCCCGTCGATCTGCATAAGTACCTCACCGTTGGCTCCCCGGTTCGAGCGGGGCTCGATGTGATCCAAGGAACCTTTCCAAGACTATAGTGCAACCGGCGGTGCAGTGTTTCAATGTGAGAAATCGCACCAATGAGCCGCATTGGTATCGAGTCCCCCTGCCAATTTGGGCTCATCCCGAATGAGAGGTCAAGATCCAACTTCCGAGCGCGGCCACCTAGCAGAAAGCCTCTCGTCCGGGCTTGTCTTGTATAAAACGAGACTAACTGCCCACCCATGCGGCGCGGTACGGTACCATGATTCGGGGACCAATGTCTACAGCCATAGATCATCTCGAACCTAAGGCCGTGTGGAAGCACTTCGCTGCTCTGGCGGCCATTCCCCGCGCTTCCGAGAAGGAAGCGGCGGCTCGCAATTATGTACTTGCTGTTGCCGGCCGCCTGGGCCTGCAATCGGCTCAGGACCCGGCTGGCAATGTGGTCATCCGCAAGCCCGCGCGCCCTGGACGCGAAGCCGCCATCCCGGCGGCTATCCAGGGCCACCTGGACATGGTCTGCGAAAAAAACGAAGACACGGTCCACAATTTCGATACCGATCCCATCCGCCTGGTGGTGGATGGCGACTGGCTCAAGGCGGATGGCACCACCCTCGGCGCCGACAACGGGGTGGGGGTGTCTGCCGCGCTCGCCGTGATGGAAAGCGATACGGTCGCCCATGGCCCGCTGGAATTCGTGTTCACAATCGACGAAGAGAGCGGCCTCACCGGCGCCTGCCAGTTTCCCGGCGGAGTCCTCAAGTCCAGGTACTTCCTCAACCTCGACAACGAAGAGGAGAACACGCTTTGCATCGGCTGCGCCGGCGGCGTCAACTCGGTAGCCCGGCGCAAAATCGCCCGCCGTCCGTCCCCTGCCACCGAAGCGTGGCGCATCAAGGTCTCGGGCCTGGCAGGCGGCCACTCCGGCGTCGACATTCATCGAGGCCGCGGCAACGCGGTGCGCATTCTGGGCCGCGCGTTGCTGGCTCTGTCGGATAAGTTGCCCCTCGCCATCGCCGACATCCGCGGCGGAAGCAAGCACAACGCCATCCCGCGCGAAGCGTCCGCCATCGTCATGCTCGATTCCGCGCACGCGCCGCAACTGAAGTCCCTGCTGGCGGCTTATGCGGCCGAGGCGCAGGCCGATCTCGGCTCCTTCGATCCCGGCCTCCGCATCACCGTGGAAACAGCGGCGCGGCCGGAGCAGGTGATCGCCGATGCCGACGCCGCGCTGATCGCGGGCGTCCTTGCCAGCCAGCATCACGGCGTGCTGGCGATGAGCCCGGACATTCCCGGTCTAGTGCAGACGTCCACCAACCTGGCCATCGTCGCTACCAGCGGGAACGAAGTCGAGATCGCCACCAGCCAGCGCAGTTCCATCGAGAGCAGCAAGCGTGCCGCCGCCCGCATGGTGGCCACGGTATTCGGCTTCGCCGGGTTTGCGGTGGCGCAGTCCGGAGACTACCCCGGCTGGAAGCCCGAACCCACCAGCGACATCGTGCGCACGGCCCAGGCCGTCCACCAGGAAGTCCTTGGCAGCAAGCCCGAGCTCATCGCCATGCACGCCGGTCTCGAATGCGGGGTGATCGGCGAGAAGTACCCGGGAATGCAGATGATCTCCTTTGGCCCGCACATCATCGACGTTCACAGCCCCAGCGAGCGGATCAAGATCTCGTCGGTTGGCCCCTTCTATAACTTGCTGACCGGGCTTCTGGAACGCCTGTAGCAACGGCCTCGCGCGTGACCCGGTCCGCGAGGAAGCCCTGCTGCGATGAGCCGGCGACTACAATATCTGTTGGATGTCGACGCCCACGGTATTAGTGTCAGGCTCCTGCGGGTTGATTGGTTCGGAGGTTTCCGTATTCTTTGCCCGGCAGGGCTTCCGCGTCGCCGGAATTGACAGCAACCACCGCGCCATCTTTTTCGGGCCGGAAGGCGATACCAGTTGGGTGCTGGAACGGCTGCGCCGCGAAATCCCCGGATATCGTCACGAAGCGCTCGATATACGCAATCGCGACGCGCTATTCGCCCTGATGGACGAGTTGCGGCCCAATCTGATTGTGCACACCGCCGCGCAGCCTTCGCACGATCGCGCCGCCGCCATCCCGCTGCTCGATTTTGAAGTGAACGCGCTGGGCACCCTGCATATGCTGGAGGCGGCCCGGAGATCCTGCCCGGAAACGCCGTTCATTCACATGTCTACCAACAAGGTCTACGGCGACCGTCCCAACACGATTCGGCTGCAGGAGCTTGAAACCCGCTGGGATTATGCCGACCCGGCCTACGCGAACGGCATTGCCGAGGATTTCTCCATCGATCAGAGCAAGCACTCTCTTTTTGGCGCCTCCAAGGTCGCCGGCGACGTGATGGTGCAGGAATACGGCCGCTACTTCAACATGCCCACCTGCTGCCTCCGCGGCGGCTGTCTCACCGGTCCCAACCATTCCGGCGTGGAGCTGCACGGTTTTCTGAGCTACCTGATCAAGTGCAATGTGCAGGGCCGCGAGTACAAGGTGTTCGGATACAGGGGCAAGCAAGTGCGCGATAACATCCATTCGGAAGACGTAGCGCGCTTCATGTTCGAGTTCTGGAAGGCGCCACGGGTGGCAGAAGTATACAACCTGGGCGGCGGCAAGGCGAACGCCTGCTCGATTCTGGAGGCTTTCAGTAAGACGGAAAGCGCGACCGGACGCCCCATGAAATGGCGCTACCTGGAGGAGAATCGCATCGGCGATCATATCTGCTATTACAGCGATCTGCGGAAGATGAGGTCGCACTACCCGGCCTGGGGCATCAGCAAGAGCCTGGACGATATTTTCGGGGAGATCGCGCAACACTGGATGGAGCGGCAATAACAGGAAAGGTGAGCGGATGAGGATTCTCATCACCGGCGCCTGCGGATTTGTGGGCAGCTCGGTGGCGGAGTCGTTGCTGGAGCGGCGGCCGGGGCTGGCGATCGTGGGTCTGGACAACCTGATGCGGCCGGGCTCGGAGACGAACCGGGCGCGCCTCCGAAAACTGGGCGTGGCGCTGATCCACGCCGACATTCGCGCGGCCAGCGACCTGGAGAACCTGCCGGCGGCGGATTGGGTCATCGACGCGGCGGCTTCGCCTAGCGTGCTGGCGGGCGTGCAAGGCGCGTTGAGCAGCCGCCAGTTGTTCGAGCATAATCTGGCGAGCCTGGCCAACCTGCTCGAATACGCGAAGCGGCACAAAGCCGGCTTCGTCCTGCTGAGCAGCAGCCGCGTGTATTCCATCCCCGTGCTTCGCTCGCTGCCTCTCAAGATTGGCGGCTGCGCTTTTCAGTTGGATTGCTCCGCGCCGCTGCCGGCGGGCGTTTCCTTGCGGGGCATTAGCGAAGCATTCTCCACCGCGCCGCCGATCTCGCTCTACGGCAGCACCAAGCTGGCCGCCGAAGCCATCGCTCTCGAATACAGCGAGGCCTTCGGCTTTCCCGTATGGGTGAACCGCTGCGGCGTGCTGGCCGGCGCGGGGCAGTTCGGCACGCCGGATCAGGGAATCTTCTCCTATTGGGTGAACGCGCACCTGCGTAAGCGCCCGCTTCGCTACATTGGCTTCGAGGGTGCCGGCTGCCAGGTGAGAGATGCCTTCCATCCGCGAGATCTGGCCGCGCTGGTGGATGCGCAGATCGGCGCGGCGCGGCCGGCCGGGCGGCGCGTTTACGTGGCCGGCGGCGGCGCGAGCAACGCCATGTCGCTGGCGCAAGTGACCGCCTGGTGCGATGCGCGCTTCGCGCCGCATGCTCCGGCGCGCGATCCAAGCCCCCGGCTTTACGACATTCCGTGGATGGTCATGGACAGCGCGGAGGCGGAGCGCGATTTCGGATGGCGGCCGCAGACCTCGCTCGAGGCTGTGCTCGAGGAGATTGCAAGCCACGCCGAACGCCATCCGGACTGGCTGGAGACCAGCGGCGTATGAACCTGCCGGCGGACCTCGCCACGGCCGAGCCCCTCAGCCTGCTCTCGGTGGTGATCCCGATGCGCGACGAAGAGGGCGCGGCGCCTTCCACCGTGGAACATCTTTACGTTGAGCTGCGGCTGCACAATATCGAGCACGAAATCGTGGCGGTGGATGACGGCAGCACCGACTCCACCTGGACGGTGCTGCGCGACCTGGCTTCCCGCATACCCACGCTGCGGCCGGTTCAGAATACCGGCGAACACGGTTTCGGCCGGGCGATCGTCTGGGGCATCGAACACAGCCGGGGAGACGCCGTTGTGGTGATGATGGCGGACGAATCCGACGATTGCCGTGATGTGGTTCGCTACTGGGAGTTATTGGGACAGGGATGGGACGCGGTCTTCGGATCGCGCTTCATCCGGGGTGGCGCGGTGACCGATTATCCCGCCCACAAGCTGGTCATTAACCGCATCGCCAATTTGTTTCTCCGGCTTCTGTTCCGCGTCCCTCTGAACGATTTCACCAACGCCTTCAAGGCTTACCGGCGCCGCGCGCTGGACGGCTGCCGGCCCTTCCTTTCGCCGCATTTCAATCTCACCGTGGAGCTTCCGCTGAAGATCATCGTGCGTGGCTATTCCTGGACCGTGGTGCCCATCACCTGGCGAAGCCGGCGGTCCGGCGCATCCAAGCTGAAGATCAAGGAAATGGGCAGCCGGTATCTTTTCGTCGCTCTCTACTGCTGGCTGGAAAAATACTTCAGTCGCGGCGACTACGCCAAGAAACGCCCGGAGCCGGCCACGGCCGGGGCGGTGCCGGACGGCGCAGACATGGACGCCTCCAAGCCACCGGCGCGTTAGGCGAGGCCGACGCAATCCGGCCGCGCTCAGCCTGCGCCGCGCATCTCAATCCGGCTCACAGCACGACCACCGGATGGTAGAGATTCGGCAACACGGCTTCGCCGATGGCGACCAGAGTATTGTCGCGGGCGACGGCCTTGACGTAGCGCGAAGCCGGCTCCGAGCGGAAGGGGGAAGCGGGAAAATTCCGGCCGTTGCGGATCTGGCTGGCGGTCAGATCGTCGACGAAAACGGCGGCCATGCCGGGCAGCATTTGGGCGGCGGGAACCAGCGCATCGATCAGGCGCTCGCCGGCGGCGAGCGATTCCAGTTGAGCGATGGTGCGCGCCTGGTCGATTTCGAATTCGCCGCTCGCCAGGCGGCGCAGATTCTCCAGATGCGCGCCACAGCCGAGCAACTGACCCAAATCGTGAGCGATGGAGCGCAGGTAGGTGCCGCCGGAACAGTGCGCGCGCACGCGCGCCAGCGGGCCGGCCAGATCGAGCAGGGTAAGCTCGTAAACCTCCACCCGCACCGGCGCGAGCTCCACGGCGACGCTCTCGCGCGCCAGTTGGTAGGCGCGGCGGCCTTCCACTTTCTTGGCAGAAACCGGCGGCGGGGTCTGCAGAAACTCGCCGCGGAAGCTTTCGAGCGCCCGTTCCAGCGCGGCCGGATCGAGCTGCGGCTCGGTCTTCTCGCTGGTGGGCTCGCCGGCTCGGTCATACGTGCGGGTCGACCAGCCGAAGCGGATTACGCCCTCGTAGATCTTGTCGCTGCGGGTGTAGAACTGCGCCAGGCGGGTGGCGCGGCCCAGCACCAGCGGCAGCACGCCGGTAGCGATGGGGTCGAGCGTGCCCAGGTGGCCGATCTTCTTTTCGCCGGTGATCCGGCGGGCCTTGCCCACCACGTCGTGCGAAGTCCAGCCTTCCGGTTTGTCGATGACGATGGCTCCGTCCAAGATTATCCTTTCAGCGTAGGCTGGCGGGCGAGGGCGCCTGCCCCACTACCCAAACTAGCGCTTGCGCGCCAGGCACACGTGCCCGAGAGTAAAATTCCGGTCGCGGTCGAGACCGTCCAGAAACGGCAGCATCAGCGCAGGCGGGACCAGCAGGATGGCCGCGGGAATGAAGCCGAGCCAGCGAATGCCCCCTGCAAAGAATTGTAAGCCGTTGAGCAGCCGCCGCGCGAGCAGGCGGAAGAAGCCGCCATGGGAGCGCATCTCGACCACTTCGAAACCGGCCTGCTGCAGCAGCCAGCGCAGGCCGTAACGGGTGTAACGGTAGTAGTCGTGCGGCGCCTGATGGGTTTCCCAATCCTGCGGCACGGCGACCAGCAGCGGCGCGCCGCGTACCAGCACGCGGCCGATTTCGGCGAGGGCGCGGGCGGGCTCGGCCAGGTGCTCCAGGGTGACGATGTTCAGCGCGGCGTCGAAGGTGGCTTCACGGAACGGGAGCGCCGCCAGGTCGGCGATGGCGTCGAGGCGGCTGTAATCCCAATTGGCGTCTCCCACCGCCAGGTCCACGCCGCAATAACGCTGCTCGGCGAAGTGATGCTTGTACTTGTTCTCGCCGGCGCCGGCATCAAGCACCCGCACTCCGGGCGGAAGGCTGCGCGCCAGGGAGGCGACGGCGTCTTCAATTTCGGCCTCGACGATCAGCACGTGCCGCCGCAGCGGGCCGGGCAGGCGGTAGGCGATGTCCTGGTATCTCATGGCTTGCGGGCCTCGATCATGACTGTCGCGCCTGCGCCGGCGGCGGCCTCCACCAGGGTAAACGGCACGGCGGCCGCCGCCAGCGCGAAGTATGCCAGGTCCTTGGCGATGTGCGCGGCGGAGCTTTCGGCCACGCGGCGGGTGCGGCGCCCCATCGGGTCCAAGCCGGGCGCAATGCTGGTGGCCAGGCTCGCCGGGTTGTCGCGCCAGGAAAAGTACTTGCGTCGCAGAACGGTGAAACCGCCGGATTCGAGCAGGCGCTCCAGGTCGCTCGCGCGGAAATCGTAGAGGTGGCGCGGCACGTCGAGACCGCTCCAGGCGCGGCCGAGGAGGCGGAACTGCCAGCAGGCGGCGTTGGGCGTCTGCGCGATCAACCGCCCGCCCGGCGCCAGTAAGTGATGCGCCGCGGCGATGTAGGCGCGCGGATCGTGGACGTGCTCCAGCACATGAAACATGGTGATGGCGGCGAAGCCGCCTGGGCGCAGCGGAGCGTGCTCCAGCACACCGCAAACCGCCGGCACGCGCTGGCGGCTCCAGGCGATGGCGGCGGCAGCGGCGGAATTGTCCAGCCCGACAACGCTAAGCCCGCGCTCGCGCATCATTCCCAGCAACAGCCCGCCGCCGCAGCCGACGTCGAGCAGCGGGCCGCGCACGCCGGAACCGGCCAGGGCGCGCGCGACGAAGCGTGCGTGATCGCGCAACACCAGGCGGCGGTAAGCTTCCTCCAGGCGGCCGGCGGCGGTTCCATCGGGCGCGAACCAATACTTTTCGGGATGATACTGGCGCGATTCGGCGGGCGCCGGCTGCGGGTCCAGACGCATCAGGCCGCACTGGCCGCAGCGGAGAATCGTGAAACTGCGCGGCGTGGTTCGATGTAAGCGGTCGGTGGCGGGGAACAGCGCGGCCGCGCTCTCGGAGCCGCACAGCAGGCAGGCGCTCATGCCACGTCCCTCAGGCGCAGCCGGTTGGCCCAGATCAGCCTCCGCACCTGGGCGGACGTGAGGCGGCGGATGCGGCGCAGGTCGGCGCGTTTGCGCAGCATGCGCGGCGCCAAGAGCAACGCTTGAAGCTGGCCGGCCGCCAGTGCCCGCACCAGGCGCCACTTGCCGGCCAAGCCAGGGAAGTAGGCCGTGTCGCCCGCGCCGCGACACGCCGCCAACGCGCCGGCGGCCAAACGCGCTGCGAAGAACAGCGGATTGAGCACCAGCAAGCTCCACGGGAAGAGCTTCAGCGCCAGCAGCAGGCGGTTTCTTTCGATCAATTCGAGGCGCCGCACCGAGTCCATGCCCAAGGTGGACCCGCGGTGGTGGCGCACCACGGCCTGCGGCGTATAGACGCATCTCCAGCCGGCGATGCGGCCGCGCAGGCCAAGCTCGGCATCGTCGCCATAAGCGAAGAAGTCCTCGTCGAATCCGCCAATCTCATCCAGCATGGCTTTGCGGTACATGGCGGCCGAGCCATCCGGCCATAATACTTCCTCTTCGCGATCGTACTGGCCCTGGTCCGCCGCGCCGCTGCCGCGGCCGCGGTTCTGGCCGTCGGGGAAGATCAGGTGGCCGGCTTTGTCGATGCGGCCGGGATCTTCCCAAACCAGAACTTTGCTGGCGGCCATGCCGATATCCGGCGCGCCGGAGCAGGCCCGGTGGAGGGCGGCCAGCCATCCCTCGGCAGCTTCGGCGTCGTTGTTGATCAAAGCCACGAAGGGGCCCTGCGCCGCCGCGATGCCCTGGTTGTTGGCGGCGCAGAAACCGCGGTTTTGGCGGTTGCGGATCACCCGAACGCCGAACTCCACCTCCGCCATGTCCGCCGAGCCGTCCGCCGAACCGTTGTCCACTACGATGACCTCAAATGTCGCCTCGCGTTGCCGCTGGAGCGAGTCCAGGCAGGCGCGCAGTAACTCCCTGCGGTTCCAGTTCACCACGACGACGGAGATCAACCGACTATGCTAGCAGGCGCGGCGCGCACCCGATCCGGCGCCGGCCGTGCTAAGCGCCGGCCGGGCTCTGCGCGCCTCAAAACCAACCCGTTTAACCGGATTTTCATGCCTGCTAAGTCACCCCGTTGTATCATGAAGAATAAGTGCCAGGTTTCTTCTTATGATGTCGGTCGGCGAGACCTTGCGCCGGGAGCGCCTGCGGCGCAAGGTGGACTTAGCGCGCGTTTCCGAGGAACTGAAAATCTCATCGCGCATGCTGGAGGCCATTGAGGCCGACGAATACGACAAACTGCCCGGCGGCGTTTTTGCCAAGAGCTTTGTGCGCCAGTATGCGGCAGTGCTGGGTCTGGACGAAGAAGAAGTGGCCGCCCAGTTCGAGCAGGCCGTGCAATCTCCCGAGCTGACGCATCTGGCGGAACTCCGGCGGCCCCACCCCGCGACCGGGTTGCCCAAGTTGGGTGGGCCGCGGTTCAGCGCTGCCAGGTCGCGGAACGCCTTGCCGTCGCTGATTGCGGTGGTGGTGGTGATGATGATCTGCTCGGGAGTGTACGGATGGTGGCAGCGGAGTCGTCAACTTGCCGCCGTGCGGCAGGAGCGCCCGCCGGCCGCGGCAGCCC
>JBAVYH010000034.1:0-162811 GCA_049698695.1 Bryobacteraceae bacterium
CTCCTGATTCAAGGCGACGACGACCGCAACGTGCATTTCAACCAGACGGTGAGATTGGCGGATGCCCTGCGCCGGCAGCACGTGGAAGTGGAAGAGTTGGTATTCCCCGACGAGGTGCACGATTTTCTGCTTTGGCGCACCTGGCTGGCAGCGTATCAGGCCGGCGCCGGTTTTCTGGAGCGCAAGTTGAAGTAGGTGAGGCCTGTGGGGCACGCACTTTTGTGTGCAGCGTCGGCATTCATGCCGACGTTTCTTCGAGGCGTATCGGCTGCCGACACAGCAGGCAGGACTGCCCGCGCCACCTCGCTACAGCAGCCGCATCAGGTGAGAGGCGCCAAAGGCCAGCAGTGCGCCAATGGCGGCGCCGGCCAGCACGTCGCTCAAGAAATGCATGCCCAGCAGGATGCGCGAAGCCGCCACGCTGACCGCGCAGAACAGCAGCCCAATCGTCAACTCGGGGTAGAACGCGGCCAGCGAAAGCGAGACGGCAAACGCTGTGATGGTGTGGCCGGAGGGGAAGGAGAACTGGTCGGGTGGCAGCAGATCAGCCCAACAGTGGGGTTCGCTGGGGCGTTTGCGGTGGGCGGTTTTTTTGAGCATCAGAAAAATCGCGATGCCGATCGCAGCCGCCAGCCCGGCGGCGCCCACAGCCAAGAATCGTTGTTCGCCGCCGAACACGAGCAGCACCGCGCCCAGCGCGTACCACAGCCAACCGTCGCCGCCACGCGTGGCGCAGATCATCCACACGCGGATCCAGCGCGGCGCGGGCCAGCGGTTCACCCGCAGCATCAGCCTGTGGTCGCGAAGGGAAATGAACGTCCGCATCGCCTCTCCGGAGAACGTCATGCGGCCACCTCTGCGGTGGGAGTGGCGCCGCAACCGGTTCCTTTGAGTGTCCGCAGCCGGAGGTAGCGCGCCATCCACCAGCGCGCAAATACGCTCTCTATACAATAGTTTCCAAATATCGCCGCCGGAACCGCAACTCCCAGCATCGCCACCGGCGCCGTCCGGGGGTCTTCCCGGACCATAGAACGGCCGATTGAGAGCACGTCGCGGGTCAATTTCCAAAGCCCGCCGGTCTCGCCGCGCACCCTGCCCTGGCCCATTCGCAGCGCCTGCAGGAATTCCTCCTTGGAGCGCGCCCGCGGCGCCACCGTGTAGGTGCAGCCCACCGAGCCCATGGCGTGCGCGTCGCTGCCGCCGACTTCCGCCAGCGCCGCCCGGTCGGCCAGCGCCGCGGCGTTGGCGTTGGCGCGCGCCAGCATGTGGCCGTTGCGGGTTTCAAGCGCCGGAAAGGCGGATTCGAACAGCAAAAAATCTTGTGGCGCGCGGCGGCCCGTCAGGCTGGAAAAGACGTGGTTGGCGCTGAAAAACAGGTTGCGGCCGTCCAACCACCGGGCCAGCGATTCGAAGTCGTCGCGGCGGCGCTGCAACTCCACGTGATCGCGCTCCGTGATGTCGTAGACGCCGACGTGTAACTCGGTGCCGCTTGGGAGCTTGCAGGTCACTTCTTCACTCAAGAAGAAATCGGGTTTGGAACGAAGCGTTTCGGCGGCGTCGATGGAATCGTGATCGGTGACGGTCACCAGGTCCATGCCGAGCCGTTTCAGCTTTTCGTACACGGCCAGCGGATCGTTGTAGCTTTCCCGGCAGACCTTGCGTAACACCGGGATGGTGCACATGCCGGAGTGGCGTGTATGGACGTGCAGGTCGCACCGCATACTTCTTATGTAGAATTGAAACGGCTACAACTCGGTGACACGGGCAAAAAACATTGGTTAATCATCCTGTTTTTTGTTACGGTAGCTGCGCAGCATGACACAATCGAAATGGTGAAACGGCTGGAACTGGTGTTTTTCGACGCCGGCGGGGGCCACCGCGCGGCGGCCAACGCCTTGCGCGAGGTGATGGAGCGGGAGCAGAGCCCCTTCGACATAGGGCCGATGAACCTCCAGGAGCTGCTGGATTCGATGGACGTGTTTCGCCAGTTCACCGGGTTGCGCCTGCAGGATCTCTACAACCTCATGCTCAAGAAGGGATGGACGCTGGGCTCGCCGCAGCTCACTGCGGGAATGCAGTTCGTGATTCGCCTCTTCCATCGCAAACAGGTGAGGATGCTTGAAGCGCACTGGCGTGAGAGCCGCCCGGACCTGGTGGTCTCGCTGGTGCCCCACTTCAACCGCGCCATCGGCGAGAGCCTGCGCCGCGCGGCGCCCGGCACGCCCCTGGTCACCATCCTCACCGATCTCGCCGACTATCCGCCGCATTTCTGGATCGAGCGGCAGCCGCAGTACTTCATCTGCGGATCGGACCGCGCGGTGGAGCAGGCGCGCGCGATGGAGCATCCGGCGGAGCGCGTGTTGCGGGCTTCGGGCATGATTCTCAGCCCGCGCTTCTATGAGATGGCGCCCTTGAGCGCAGAGGAACGCGCCGCGGCGCGCCGGGCGCTGGGCTTCGACCCCGCCACGGCCGTCGGCCTGGTGCTGTTCGGCGGCCAGGGCGCAGAGGTGATGCTCGATATCGCGCGCCGCTTGCCCGATCGGCAACTCATTTTCATCTGCGGCCACAATCAGAAGCTGCGCGCGCGGTTGGAGAAGATGACGCAGATGACGCGCCGCGCGCCCGTCTTCATCGAAGGCTTCACCAAAGAGATTCCCCGCTACATGCAGCTTGCCGATTACTTCATCGGCAAGCCCGGCCCGGGGAGCATTTCGGAGGCGGTGTTCATGCGCCTGCCGGTGATCGTCAACTGCAACGCCTGGACGCTGCCACAAGAGCGCTACAACGCCGAGTGGGTGCGCGAGCAGGGCGTAGGCATCGTGTTAGATAATTTCCGCGACGTGCAGGGCGCCGTCAATCAGTTGCTGGAGCCCGCCGCCTACGCGAGTTACCGCGCCGCCACCGAGCGCCAACAAAACCGCGCGGTATTCGAGATCCCGGAGATGCTGGAGCGGGTTATGGGCCCAAGCCCCGCAGAGGCGTAAGAAGATCGCCCCGGCTACATAGCTCAAATGGGAGAGCGCTACGTTCGCGAAACGAGGCCTCGTGCTTGCTGCGAGCGGCGGGAACAACTAGAATGATTGCTGTCTCTAGTTCATTGACACAGCGGACCTGGGGATGAGGGCCGGAAGAGTGTCCGCAAAAAGGAGCTATGTCCCTACCCGATAGCTATACTCTCAAGCCGGGTGCTGTTCCCGCGTACTTTGACACCATCCTTGCCGCCAACCCGCCCGAGCGCTTTTCAGTGAAGTTTCTGGAGAACCTGGGTTTCACCGGGACTAATGACCGGTTGCTCGTCGGCATTCTCAAGGACCTCGGCTTCATCGACCCGGACGGCGCTCCGCAAAAGCGTTACTTCGAATTCATGGATCCGTCGCAGTCCAAGCTCGTCCTGGCGGAGGCGATTCGTCGGGCATATGCGGATCTGTTCGCGATCAACAAGAAGGCGAATGAACTTAGCGCAAAGGAAGTTAGCAACAAACTCCGCACGCTCTACGCCGGCAAGAAGACGGACCTGGTCATTGGCAACATCGCAAAGACCTTTTACGCGCTTTGTCAATACGCCGACTTCTCTGGACAGAGAACTGAGTTGCCAAAGACTGAGGAGAAGAGTGCGGTCGGAGAGAAGGAGCCAGAGACGGGGGGCGATGGTGTGGTCGAGGACCTTGCGCCTAAGAAGACGGTCTCGCTATCGATAGATTCGATGCAGTACCACATCAACATTGTTTTGCCCGAGAGTCGAGACCAGGCGGTCTACGACGCGATCTTCAAGAGTTTGAAAGACCACCTGAGATGAACATGGACCAGCTCTACACTTTTGTTTTTCGAGGCCAGCTAGCCGAGGCGAGCCTTGACAAGAATGGCAGGCAGCGCAGAAAGCATTTCGGCAATCAGGACGCTGCGAAGCTACAGCAGACACTTTCCTTCGACTTATTGGACAGCGACCTACTTGCCGCAGCACAGCGTATGTCCTTGGTGTACACCGCGATTCATTCTTTCGAGAACATGGTGAGAACGCTGGTAATGAAGGCCATGACCGAGCGCCACGGTTCGACCTGGTGGCCCAAAGTGCCCGAACGGATTCAGAAGACTGTAAAGACTCGCATAGAGGAAGATGCGAAATTTCGCTGGCACGGCGCTCGCGGCACGATAGAAATCAACTATTGCGACTTTGGCGATCTGTCTTCAATTATTGTGACGAATTGGGAGGTGTTCGAGGACGTAGTCGCAAATCTTGAGTGGGCCAAGTCGGTCCTAGGCACCCTGGAAAAATCGCGCAACATTGTTATGCACGGCGGGGTGCTTGCGAAGGAGGACGTGGAGCGAGTAGGTATGAACATTCGGGACTGGATTCGCCAAACTGGATAGCAGCGGCGCGCAGCCATCCCCCCTCACCACAGCCCCACCACCTTCCACCACCAGAAACCCACGCCCAGCCAGATGACTAAGTTGACTACGGAAATGTAGAATCCTAAGCGCCACCAATCTGACTGACTTACATAGCCGGAGCCGAAGTAGACAGGGGCCGAGCCGGTGCCGTAGTGAGTTATGCCGGCGTTAAGGTTGGAAAAGTAGGCCAGGGACAGCGCGGCCAGCATCGGCGGCACGCCGCCGGCCAGCATGGCCACCAGAAAGCCGGGATAGAGCGCCATGATGTGGCCCGTCATGCTGGCGAAACCGTAGTGCACATAGAGATAAGTCACCGCCAGCGCGAGGCCTGCCATCATCCAGGGCAAGCCGGCGTAGGCGCGGAAGAGCGAATGCGAGAGCACGCCGATAGCGCCGCCTCGCGAAAGCTCGTCGGACATCATGATCAGCGGCGCGAACCAGATCAGCGCGTCCCAGGCTTTCTTTTCGTCGAGCAGGTCGTCCCAGGCCAGCACGCGCGCCAGCAGAATCGCGGACAGGCCGGCCAGCGCGACGAACGTGTTGGGGATGCCGTGCCAGGGCGAGGTAACCCATCCGGCCATCACCGCCAGCATGATTCCCATTAGCCACTTTTCGCGGCGGGAGAGCGGGCCCATGCGCGCCAGCTCGGCGGCGGCGAAGGCGCGCGCCGAAGCGGTATCGCGGATCGCCGGCCGGCACTGTCGCTTCAACAGCCACGGGACAATCGTCAGCGTCAACAGGCCGGGTACGATGGCGCCGGCGGCCCAGCGGGTCCAGGTGAGCTCGACGTGAGCATACTGGCGGGCTAAATCGGCAATCAGCGGATTGGCGGCCATGCTGGTAAGGAACATGGCCGAGGCCACGTAGGTGGTGTGGAAGCAAACCAGAATCAGAAAAGCGCCGATGGAGCGCATGGGGCCGCCCGGCTCCGAGCCGAAATCAAGTGCCACGCTGCGCGCGATGGGATAGATCACGCCGCCGCCGCGCGCGGTATCGGAAGGGATGAAGGGCGCCAGCACCAGGTCCGCGGCGGCCAGCGAGTAGCCCAGGCTGAGCGGGGTGCGCGCGAACCGGCGAATAAACAGGTAGCCGATGCGCTTGCCGAAACCGGTTTGGGTAAAAGCGCGGGAAAACAAAAACGCCGTGAAAATCAGCCAGACGGTGACGTTGGCGAAGCCGGAGAGCACTTGCGCCGGCGGCAGCGTGCCGCTCAATGCCAGCACTGTCATGGCCAGCACGCAGCTTACGCCCATGGGCACAGGCTGCGCTACCAAGGCGACAATCGTGGCTACGAAGACCGCCAGCAGATGGTCTTGCTGCGCGTTCAGCCCGGCGGGCGGGAAGGCCAGCAGCAATGCCGCCGGAATCAGCACCGCCGCCCAGCGCAGCCAGATCGCGCGCGGTTTCGAGCCCTCAGTGCCTGTCATAAATAGCTATTTCAACCGCCGGCAAACGGTCCCTTACGGTCGCGGCTCTGAACCGCATCGGAGCCGCGATCGTCAGGGAGCGGTTGTTACGCGACGAAGCCTCACCCGCCGGGGCCGCCATCTCAGAAACGCTTCTTGAAAAGAATGTCCATGCCGACGAGGCCGTTTTCGTCTCGTTCCACCACCACGGACCACTTCTTGGCGAAGGCCCATTCTACGCTCACTACCTGCGGGTTGCTGGTGGTGACGTCGGTGATGTAAGTGAAGGTGATATCAGGCGTGACCTGCTGCTCCAGGGTCAGGCGCGCTTGGGGGTTGAACTCGGTGCCCGGCAGGGTGGGATCGATGCGAAGCCGGCTGACGCCGAAGAAGCGCTGCAAGCGGCCGGTGACGGGACTCGAAATGGCCTGGCCCAACAGCGCCGAGCCGGCGGATTGCTGCCACGCAGGTGCGGCGGTGTTCTCGCTGGAGGAAAGCGACGCTTCGTCGGTGGGGGTGCGGCCGGTGGCCAGCAGCGCCACGATTTCGCTGAATTGCAGCGGCGGATCCGAGCTGGGAGTCAGGTTCAGTTTGCTGAGCGGCCCGGAGACGTTCAGGGTGACCTGGATGCCGCGGACCTTGGTGCCCAGATCGACATTCAGCACCGGCTCGACATTGACCGGATTGAAGAATGAGATCGATCCCTGCGAAATGCTGTACCGCGTGCCGAAGAAGAGCACTTGCCCGTGCGTGATGTTGACGCGGCCCAGCACAGCCGGACTGGCGTAGGTGCCGCGGAGGCGGAGGTTGGCTTCCACCTGGATGTCCTGCGTGAGGGCGCTCTGCACCTGGACATCCGGCGCAGTGGTGACCTGGATATCGTAGGTAAGGCCGCCCAACAGGCCGGTGCGCGCCGCCGGCGTGCGCACCGGCTCGGAGGACTGCGCCAGCAGCGAGCTGAAATCCGACTGCGCGCTGAAGCCGGTACGCAGCACGGTGATGGTGCCGGAGAGAATGCTGCTGGCGGTGGTTCCGGTAAAGCGCAGGTCGGCGTTGGCCATGGTGCTGACGCCCTCCGGGTAGCGCACGCGCACCTGGAGGGCGCGGGCGTGGAGGCGGAACACGGCTGGCCCCTCGCCGCCGTAGACGGCGAAGCCGCTCAGCTCGATTTTGCCGCCGCCGGTTTCGCCGGTGAAGCTCTGGATGGATGCCCGGTCGCCGTTGAACAGCAGGACGCCATTCGCAGCGGAGATGCCATTGGAAACGTCGCTAATGTTGAAGCCGGCGCCCGCGAATTCCAAGCGGCCGGCGATTTGCGGCGCGGCCAGCGTCCCGCGCACGGTGGCATCCACTATCACCACGCCGGAGGCGGTAAGGTCGCGGTTCAGCTCGTGGACCAAGGCCAGGCCGACGCGGCCTTCCACGCGCACATCGAGCGGGTTCTTGCGCTCCAGCGAGACGCGGCCGGTGACCCTGAAATCCGTATCGGGCCCCGTCAGCCGCCCGGTTCCCACGGTGACGACCGACCCGGCCATGCCGATGACGATATCGCCCGAGTTGCGGAGGGTGAAGGCGGCGGGTGCGAGGCCGGTAGATGCGGCCGGCGCGATCTCGAGACGCGTGATGCGCAACTCCGCCGTCATCTCCCGGGGGTTGAGCACAGGGCCGTCCAGGCGGAGCGAGGCCTCCGCCGCGCCGGCAAGACCGTTGAGCGATCCGGCGGGGGCGAGCCAGGCACGCAGTTGCTCCAGGTCCACTTTCGTGAAGCGAATGGTGGCGCTGCCGGGGTAATCCCTCGTCAGGCGCCAGTGGCCGTCGCCGACGATCGAGGAATCGGCGAAGTTCGATTCCAGATGCGCGCGCAGCGCGCCGCCGTCGGTCTCAGCGGTCAGATGGGAGTCTCCCAGCTTGCCACCGGCCAACTGCAGATTCTTTGCGGAAACTTCGGCATTGAGATCCTGGATGCGGAATCCCGGCCCGCCGTTTTCCGGGAGAACGATATCGACGGCGCCTCGCGCTCGCACCTGGAGCGAGCCCCTGACGCCGGGGCGCGCGGCTGCGAGGAGGTGAACCTGATCGAGCGGCATCGCGTTGGTCGAGAGCTGAAATCGCAACGCGCCGGTATTGAAGTGGCCGGGAGAATGGGCGAAGCTGGCGGCGACCAAAATCTGCTTGGCGCCCGCCTGGATCTCGCCGGCGGAAAGGTCCAACGTGCCGCCGCGATAGCGTGCATGGCCGGTGATGCGATCGTAGGGCTCTCCTTCTATGTCGCCGTGCGAGCCATCGAGCTCGGCCTGCACGATCGGATCGGCGACCACACCGGTGATGGAAATCGCGGCGTTGAGTGTGCCGGTGGCCGATTGAGGCGAGCCGCCAGCCATCGCGACCAACTCGCCGAGCGGCGCGTCATGCACCGTGGCGCTGCCGAAGATGTCGCTTCGGTCGGCCGCCTCCCAATCGCGCAGCGCCACCGCCAGCGAAAACTGAACGCGCACACCGGCGCGGGTGAGCGCGGCGCGATCGAGCCGGAGGTTGTCCGGCGAGGCCGTAACCGCGGTGTCAAGCGCGTCGAACGTGCGGTCCTCATAGGTGAAAGCTCCTGCGAGCAAGCGGCCCTGGATCTGCGGATGGTCCAGGTTGCCGCTGACTCTCCCGTCGAACACGGCTGCACTGCCGTCGAGCTTCAGGGGAAGCGCGGCGGCGCGCTCGCCCAATGCCGGCAGCAGGTCGCGCAGATCACGCGTCTCCAGATGGACGTTGAGCTCGCGGCCGACGGCGCCGGAGAAGGCAACGCGCGAGTGCGGCAGGCTGAGCCGCGAATGCCCAAGATCGAGGATGCCGCTCGGCGAATCCCAATCCGCGGTAACTTCGCCTTCGACCGGTGGCCCCGCCGGGGCCGGCCCGATTTGGAGCGCGGTCATTAAATGCAGTTCCCGCGGGTTGGCGAACGACCCTTCCATTTGCAATGAGCCACCGGCCGTGCCGTCCCAGGGCAGCGGCACGGGAATGACGAGGCCCGCCACGCGGCGCACATCGAGTGCGGCGACAGCGCCGTCCACCGTGTAGCGATTGAAGGCGCGCAGTCCGATGGCACCGGTGAAATTGCCGCCTAAGGCTTCGACCGAGACTTGGCGCAACTCCAGATCGCGGCCGCGGAGCACGGCGGCGGCGACGGTAACCTCGGCAGGAACCGAATCGCTACCCAGCACCACGCGGCCGGAAAGCCGCATTGGCCGCACCGTGACAGTGCGCAAATCGGAAGTGAGCGGGCCGGAAACCGCGAAACCGTGCAGCCTCACGGTGGCATCGTGATATTCCAAGCCGGTGCCCACCAGATGGCCGGCAACCGAGACGTCGGCACCGCCGCGCCATCGAGCGCTGCCCTTCACCTCAGCCGTACCGCGATCGAGCAGCCGGGTCTCGAAAATGCGTTCGGCATCGCCGTTATCGAGACGCGCTTGAAACTCGAACGAGCCGCGCGGGGCGGCCAGGTTGTCGATCTGCCCGGAAAGACTCAGCCGCGACTTGCCGGTGGCGAAGGTGGCGGCGCTTATAGCAATGCGATTGGGCTCGAGGGCAAACGAGCCAGCGACGGCGACGGCGGTTTGAGCGACGCCGGGAGCGGCGACATCGAGAGGCTCGATGTTGATATTGCCGAGGTAGCGCGGGCCGGCGGCGTCATAGGTCAGCGCCGCCTGAAGGTTCCGGCCCGTCGCCGCGAACGGCACGACTGCGTGCGATTCCACCTGAAATTCGCCATGCTCCACGCGGAAACGGCCGATGGCGAGCTTGAAAATGGTCGCTATGGCGTTGCCGCGGCGGCCTTGTGTCTTCGGTTGCGGCAGGTTGGTGCGGCCGTCGGCATCGACGATTAGGGCAATGCGCGGCGCTTCCACGTCGAGCGAACGGATATCGATGTCGCGCTTCCACAGCGAAACGATTTTCAGACCTACGGAGATGGAGGCGGCGCGAAACAGAGGCGGTTTGCCGGCGGGCTCAGTGCCGTGCAGGACAAAGGAATCGGCCTCGGCCCGCATGGCGCTCCAGTGGAATCGAAACGCGCCCACTTCGGCGCGCCCGCCGGTGGCGCTCTCGATGGAGCTCACCAGCCAGGCGCGCACCTTGCCGCGAAACCATTCGCTGCGCAGCACGAACACGCCGGCCAGCGCCGAAAGCAGGACCACGGCCGCCACCGAAACGCCAATCCAGCGGAGGCGGTGTTTCATTGGAGCGCCTCCTGGTGATAGACGATCGGCGTTTGGCGCCGCGCTTCGCGCAGCCAGTTGTCCATCTCGAGGTCTTCGCGCTGGCCCGCCAGGGTGTCTTCGATCTGGTCGCGATAATCGTCGAGCGAGAAGGTTTTTCCGGGCTGTTCCTTGCGCAACTGCGGCGCCAGAACCGTGTCGAAATAGTGCTGGATCTCTTCGCTGGTGATTTGCACCGCGGGCCGGAAACGAACGTCGATGAACTGGAGCAGGGTGTGCTGCCACAGCAGCGCGTCTCTCACGTCCTGGTCGCTAAGGCCGTACTGGGCCAGCGCGCGGCGGTAATCGGCGTCGGCCGGGTAGTAGCGGTGACGAAAAGCCGCCAGCGTGGGCTCGATTTCGGCGGGCTCCGGGGTTGGGTAACGGCTGGTCTCGAGCTCGCGGCGTACCAGGGCCTGCTCCACTATACGGTCGGCGGCGGCGCGCTTGCTCGCGGGGCTAAAATCCGGCTGCTGCCCGTTCAGGAACGCGGTCACGCGAATCGCGCGATCGATGTCGGCAGTGGTGATGACGCGGTTGCCCACCGAAACGGCGATGCGGTCGATGATGGCCGCCGAGGCAAACGCGGCGGCCAGCACGAGAATAGCCAGGCGGATGGGCGCAGCAGCTCGCAACTCGACCTTCCTCTTCAAAACGTTTGTCCTATGGAAAAGAAGAACTGAAAATGGCTCACGCTTTGCTGGGTGCACAGGTTGACCGGGTTCTGGCAAGGGTAGACGCCGGCGTTCACCAGATCCAGCTCTGTCCCCTTGAAGCCGTAGAAGCGCGGCGGATTGATGCTGTAGGCCAGGTCCACGCGGAACGGGCCGATAGGGGTGCGATAGCGGATGCCGAAGCCGGCGGCGTGCACCATGTAATCGAAGTCCTTGAGGCCGTTCTGGTTCACGCGGAAGGAGAAGTTGCTGGCGCCGCTAAAAGTGTTGCCGAAGTCATGAAACAGCACCCCGCCGATATTCTCTCCAATCAGCGGGAACCGCAGTTCGGTCTCGTTGAAGAACATCGCGTTGCCGCCGATGGGAAAGCCGGTTTCCGGATCGCGGGGTCCGGACTGGTCCTCGGGGAAGGCGCGATTGGACGATGCGCCACCGCCGAAGAAGCGCTCCGGCAGCGGGACGGCATCCTCCCCGGTGCCGCTGTAATGGAATGCGGCGATGTTGCCGACCTCGGTGCTTCGTGCCAGCACCACCTTGTTGCCCAGGCGGTAGTAGGTGGAGTTGCGGGCCAGCACGCGCACGAAGTCGCGCTGCGAACCGAAAATGTGCTCGGCGAAATCCACGTTGAGCGTATTGTAGACGCCCTTGTGCGGGTCCAGGGGATCGTCGCGACGGTCTTGAATGAAGTTGCCGGAAAGCAGGCCCAGCCGGACCGGTTGCGAGAGCAGCGGGATGAGCTCCGGCGAAATCTTCAGCGTGGCCTGGTTCACGTCGACCGCGCGGTAAGCGTAGCGGTAGAGCAGAGTGATCGACTTATTGACCCGCTGCTTCAACTGGGTGGAGACTTCCTCGCGCTTGTAAGAAAAGGTCCGGACATCCTTAGAGTTTTCGTAGGTAGTCGTGAAGGTGAGGATTAAGTTTTCGTTGCCACGAAAGCGAGGCCACTCATAATTTAGGAGCGCCTCCTGCTCGAGCGTGGAGAACCGCGTACGGAGGCTGATGCTGTGCGCGATGCCCCACAGATTGGAGCGCGTCACGCCTAACGAAACGCGCGGCGCAAATCCGGTTTGCCCGGCCGGTGCATCCAAGCAATAATCGCAGCCGCCGATGCGCGCGAATTCGGCGCCCACGCCTATCGACAGCGAATAGCGCCGCGCTTCGTCGAGATCGTAAACCACGTACTTCTGATCCGTCTCTCCATCCGGATTCTGAATCGCCATGTCGACGCGCGAGAAGACGCCGAGGTCGTACAGTCGGCGCTGTGTATCGCTCATCGCGATGGACGATAGCGGATCGCCGGGGTTGAGCCGCAGATTGCGGTACACCAGGCCGGGACGGGTATGCGCCAGGCCGCCGGGATTGAAAAGCACCTGGCGCACGAACTCGCGGCCGCCCTCATGGATGGTGTAGCGCACGTCCACGCGATTCGGCGCGGCGGGCCTGGAGCTCCAGGCAAAGGTGGCGTTGGGGAAGCCGTTCTGGTAATACTGTGCCAGGATGGCGTCGCGGTCCACGGCCACGTCGAACTCACTGAACGGCTGATTGGCGACCGAGCTGAGCAGGGGAAGGATCCTGGCTTTGTCGAGTTGCTCGATGCCATCCACGGTGAGGCTATTGACGAAGGTCTGTGCGCCCTCGTCGATGAAGATCCACACCGCCTGGTCGCCGCTGTGGCCTTGATAGTGGTCGTCCAGCCGGTCTGTCACCTTCACGTCGCGGAACCCGTTGGACTGGTACAGGCTGACAATCGAATCCTCGTCGCGCCGCAGCAGGTCAGCGCTGTAACGCCCGTGCGGAAGCTGCAGCCATGAGGCGGTGTGCAGAAACATGCGTTCCCGTATGTCATTGGCCGTAAAGTAGCGGTTGCCTTGGATGCCGATGAAGCTCAGCTTGTGCCGCACGCCGAGGTTGATGAGGTAGTCGATGGTGGCTTGGTCGTTGCTGACACGCTGCTGCTTGAATGCGACCTCGGCTTCGAAGTAGCCTTCGGATTGAAAGTAATCTTCCAGGTTGCGAGCGCCTTCGGTGAGAAGGTCGGCATCGACCGAGCGCTCCTGGAAAATCGGTACAAAGCGCTGCAGGCTGCGCTCGGAGATCTTGGCGCCGATGGCATGGAGGCGGATGCGCGGCCCGGGGTCGATCGCCAGCGCCGGAGTGGCGCGATTGGTGGCGGCGTCGTACTTCACCTCTCCTAGCGTCACCCTGGCCTCCAGGCGGTGGTCCTTGGCGTAGAGCGCGCGCACGCCCTCCATCGCCTCGCGCAGACGGGTCTGCGTCATCGGCTTCCAGGTGTGGATGAGCCAGCGCTGGAATCGGGCGGCGCGGAGGATGGAGGCGCGGTTGAGCTCGAGATTGCCCTCGATCGTGGGTGCGGCGAAACGCGCCCGCGGGCCGCTATCGATTTCGAAGCGGATGTGGACCTGTTGGTAGGTGTCGTCCCAATCGAGGACCGGCTGCACATTGCTGCGGAACAGCCCGTTCGATTCCAACAGCTTCTTCTGGCCGGCTCTCGCCGCGGCCAGGCTGGCATCCGTGTACGGTTGGCCCAGATCGAGCTGCGTTGCGTTTTCGAGCTGTGCTGAGTTGGGCGGGCTGGAGATCTTGCCCGTTACCGCCACGTGACCGATGAACCAATTGTTCTTCGTGAGGAAGCGCACCACCACGCCGTCCTGGTACGGCTCGGCATCCACCTGAATGTCGGCATACCGGCCGGTGGCGAAGAGGCGTCCGATGCTGGCCTGGACGTCGGCCAGCCGCAACGGCTGGTTCCGCTTCAGCGCCAGGATCTGGTTGATTTCAGCCAGGTCGAGTGGTTGTTGGCTTGGCTCAAACTGGATGGCGACGATTCGCTTTCCCTCCCAGAATGCGTCTTGACCAGACAGCAGAAGCATTGGCGAGGCTAGGGATAGCACCACGATGCGAGTGACGCTGGCGAAGGGGCGGCGCACCAGAAACATAATAGCGTAGCCAGTTAGAGCAGGTTTGTTACCATCGAAATGATGAATGCGGCCGAGCGCCAGCGCTACTCGCGGCAGATTCTGTTTGCGGGCATCGGCGAGGCGGGCCAGGAGTCGCTGCTGCGCGCCCACGCGGCGGTGGCCGGTTGCGGCGCCCTGGGCAGTTTTCACTCGGCGGCGCTGGCGCGGGCGGGCGTTGGCCGGCTCACCATCATCGACCGCGATTACGTCGAGCCCGCCAATCTCCAGCGCCAATGGCTGTTTGAAGAATCCGACGCCGCCGAAGCATTGCCCAAGGCGGTGGCGGCGGCGCGCCGGCTGGAGCGCATCAATTCCTCCGTCGCAGTGCGCGGCGTGGTGGCGGATCTGACAGCGGAAAATGCCGAGGATCTGCTGGGCGGCGCCAGCGTGATCCTCGACGGCACCGACAACTTCGAAACGCGTTACCTGATCAATGATTTTGCGGTGAGCCGCGGCGTTCCGTGGATCTACGGCGCCGCGGTGGGCAGTTACGGCCTCACCATGCCCGTGATTCCCGGCCACACCGCGTGCCTGCGCTGCGTCTATCCCGACCCGCCCGCCGGCCCGCAACCGACCTGCGAGACCGCCGGCGTGCTGAACGCGATTGTCTCCGCCGTGGCGTCACTGCAAGTGGCCGATGCGCTGAAAATCCTAAGCGGGCACGCCGAGCTGGTGAGCGCGCGCATCACCACCATCGATGTTTGGGAGGGCGGAATCCGCCAGATCGACGGCCCGCCGCGCGATGCCGATTGCCCCACCTGCGCTCGGCGCGAGTTTCCATATCTCGAGGAATCGGCGCGCCCTCCAGTGCGCATGTGTGGCCGCGACGCGGTGCAGGTCCGCGAGCGCGAAGGGCCCATCGACCTGGCAGAGTTGCGCGCGCGCCTGGAGCCGTTAGGTGAAGTGCGCTCCGGCGAGTTCGCGCTGCGATTCCTCACCCCGCCCTACGAACTAACCGTTTTCCCCGACGGCCGCGCCATTATCAAAGGCACCAGCGACCCCGGCGTCGCGCGAAGTTTGTACGCGCGCTACGTGGGATAGCCGGGGCGCGGGCCGCCCGCACCAGGATGCAAAACGGGAGCCTGGCCCACCATACAATGAGAGGTTATGCTTTCCGCGCTTCCGATTGCCGGCGGGTCCGTGGCGTGTGGCGCGGCTGCTATGGCGTGGGCGGTGCGCGGGCGGGCTTCGGCGGTGTTTGGTCCCTCGGTGTGGCGCGGGGCGCGCGGGCGGCGGGCGGTGGCGTTGACTTTCGATGACGGCCCTAGCGAGGAGACGCCGCGCATTTTGGAAATTCTGGCGGCTCATGGCGCTGCGTCAACCTTCTTCCCGTGCGGCGCCAACGTGGAGCGCCTGCCCGCTACCGCCCGCGCGGTGGCGGAAGCCGGGCATGAGATCGGCAACCATGGCTACAACCACCCGCTGTGCTGCTTCCGCTCGGGGCGATTCATCGAGGCCGACATGGCGCGCGCGCAACAGGTTATCCTGGAGCACACCGGGGTGCGGCCCGTTTGGTATCGTGCGCCCTATGGCGTCCGCTGGTTCGGCATGCGGCGCGCGCAGCAGCGGCTTGGCCTGAAGGGCGTCATGTGGACTGTAATCGGCTATGATTGGAATCTGGTGGCGGGGGCCGTCGTGGCACGAATGGCGGGACGCGTATCCAACGGCGCGATCCTGTGCCTGCACGATGGCCGTGAGCTTCGCACGCGGCCTGACATCGGTACCACGATCGAGGCTGTGCGCCGCCTGGTTCCCCTGTTGCTGGAGCGGGGTTACAAATTGGAAACGGTAAGCCAACTTCTATGTCCGACGACTTGATAGAACGGGTTCGCAAATCGATCGCTACCTCCAAACGGATTCCGTTGGAGACGGTCACCATTGACAGCGATTTTCAGCAACTGGGGATCGATTCGATGGATGCGGTGGAGATTCTGTTCGCGCTCGAGAACGAATTCGATATCAACATTCCTGACGACGAAGTGCGCAGCGTGCGCGGCGTGCGCGACATGTGCGTCGGGGTGGAGAAGCTGCTGGCGGCCAAAGCGGCGGCGGCGGAAACGCAGGCCGGCCAGTAAGGATGCGCCGCGTTGCTATCACCGGGATGGGCGCCATCTGCGCGCTGGGCCGGACCACCGCCGAAGTGGCCGAATCGTTGCGCCAGGGCCGCTCGGGGATCGCCCCGATTGAATCCACCGACATGTCGCAACTGCGTTTTCGCAACGGCGCCGAGGTGCGCGGCTACAGCCACCAGGGCTATTTCGACGACCGGCGCGCCGATTTCATGGACCGCTTCGCGCAGTTCGCCGTGATCGCCGCCCGCGAAGCCGTTACCTGTGCGGGCGTCCACTGGACGCCGGAGCTCCGCGAGACCGCGGCCATCATTACCGGCTCCTGCGTGGGCGGGCAGAGCACGGAGGACGTCGGTTTCCACGATGTCTACAAGATGGGTCTGAACCGCGTGCACCCGCTGACCATTCCCAAGACCATGGCCAATGCGGGGGCCAGCCACATCTCGATGGAGTTTGGCATCACCGGCCCCAGTTACACCATCTCCACCGCGTGCTCCTCTGCCGGCCACGCCATCGGCCAGGCTTTCTGGATGGTGCGCAGCGGCATGACCAACCTGGCGCTGGCCGGCGGCAGCGAAGCGCCGTTCAGCTTCGGCATTCTCAAAGCGTGGGAGGCAATGCGCGTGGTGTCGCCCGAAACCTGCCGCCCGTTTTCCAAGGACCGGCGCGGAATGGTGCTGGGCGAAGGCGCGGCCATGCTGGTGCTGGAGCCGCTCGAAGCTGCGCTCGCGCGCGGGGCGACCGTTCACGCCGAAATCGTCGGCTTCGGCATGTCGTCCGACGCCTGTCACATCACGCAGCCTTCGGCCGAGGGCGCGGCCAAGGCGATGCGCGCGGCGTTGCACGACGCCGGCTTGGCGCCGGAAGCGATCGGCTACGTCAATGCCCACGGTACCGGCACGCTGGCCAACGACGCCACCGAGACCGTGGCCCTTCGCGCAGTGTTCGGCGCGCATGCCGGCAAGCTGCCGGTCAGTTCCACCAAATCGATGCACGGCCATGCGCTCGGTGCAGCCGCAGCCCTGGAATGCCTGGCCACCGCGCTGGCGCTGCGCGACGGCCTGCTGCCGCCCACCGCCAATTACAATCTGCCCGATCCGGAATGCGACCTGGACGTGATCCCCAACCATGCGCGCCAGGCGCAGGTGGAGTGGGCGATTTCGAATTCCTTTGCCTTCGGCGGCCTCAACGCCGTGCTCGCTCTGCGCCACGCGTGAGCCCGGCGCACGCGCGGCCGTAGCCCATCTTTAGCCGCACCCGTCGCTCCATAATCACTGGGTTTCGAAGAAAGCAGTCCGGCTTCGCGATCGCGTTCATACTGTCGACTTATGCCCGGCAACTTGCCACGGCATCCATTTCCATTTCAGATGTACAGGTGTTATTTTTGAAGTTATGGAAGCGTTCATCGACCAGGTGATTGCGAGCCGCAACGGCCGACCCGGTGCGCTGCTGGCCATCCTGGAAGCCGTCCAGAATCGCCATCCCCAGAAGTATCTCCCGGAAGCGAGCTTGCGCTACATTGCATCGGCGATGAAGATCCCGCCGGCGCGGATCTATAGCGTGGCGACGTTCTACGCCTTGTTCAACCTGCAGCCGCAAGGGGAGCATACCATCTGCATCTGCCGCGGGACCGCGTGCCACACGCGGGGCTCGCGCAGCCTGCTGGAAAGCGTACGGCTGGATCTGGGAATCGGCGCCGGCGAGGAGGATTCACCCACCTCGCCTGACGGGAAATTCACCATTCGCACGGTGGCATGCTTCGGGCAGTGCGCCCTGGCGCCGGTGGTGGAACTGGATCATCGCATCTGCGGCCACGTGAACGAGCGGACGCTGGCGCGCGAAGTGGCCGCCATTGACGAGGATCATGACCGATGACGCGGATTCTGGATATCAACGCATTTAGCGAGGTTCGCGAGCAAGGCCTGGCGAAACTGATGCCCTCCCGCTCCCGCATTGCGGTCGGAATGGGCACCTGCGGGCGCGGCAACGGCGCCGAGGGCCTGTACCACGCCTTCGCTGAGCAGATCGACCGCACGGGCGCGGACGTATCGCTGGCCAGTGTCGGCTGCCTCGGGCCTTGCTCGGAGGAACCGCTGGTGACAGTGCGCCTGCCGGGGCGGCCTCTGGTGGTCCTGCGCCGGGTACAGTCGAGCGATGTGACGCGCATCCTGCACGACGTGGCGACCGGCAACGTAACCCCGGACCTGGTGTACTGCAAGATCGAGGAATGGGACCACATCACCTCGCACATCAAGTACGGAACCGCGTGGCCGGAGCTGCGCAACTGGGACGAGGTTCCTTTCTTCCGGGGGCAGAGGAAGATCGTCACGCGGAATTGCGGGTTCATCGATCCGGACGATCTCGAAGAGTACATGGCCGTCGGCGGCTACCAGGCGTTATATAAGGTTCTAATCGAGGGGCACCCGGAGGTGGTGATCGAGCAGATCAAGGCGTCGAAACTTCGCGGCCGGGGCGGCGCGGGATATCTCACCGGAAACAAGTGGGAGTTCCTGGCCAAGACCAAAGTCAACCAGAAATACATCGTCTGCAACGCGGACGAAGGCGACCCCGGCGCCTATATGAACCGCAACGAAATCGAGAGCGACCCGCATGCGCTGCTTGAGGGGATGATCATCGGCGCATACGTGATGGGCGCGTCCGAGGGCATCGTGTACGTGCGCGCCGAGTATCCGCTGGCGGTTCACCGGCTGGAGCGCGCCATCGAGCAGGCGCGAGAGTACGGCATGCTGGGCGAGAACATCCTGGGCCGCGGGTTTCAGTTCGATATCTCGCTGGTGGAAGGCGCGGGGGCCTTTGTCTGCGGCGAGGAGACGGCGCTGATTGCGTCGCTCGAAGGCATGGCGGGAAGGCCGCGTCCGCGCCCCCCGTTTCCGGCGCAGAAGGGGTTGTGGGGCAAGCCAACCAACATCAACAACGTGGAGACGTGGTACAACATCGCGCCCATCGTCACCAAAGGCGCCGCCTGGTTCACCGAAACCGGCAGCGCGAAAAGTGCGGGGACCAAGGTTTTTTCGCTGGTGGGCAAGGTCACCAACTCGGGACTGGTGGAATTGCCGCTGGGCACGCCGCTGAAGACCCTGGTGTACGACATCGGCGAGGGCGGCATTAGCGGCAAGGCGATCAAGGCCGTACAGACCGGCGGGCCGTCTGGCGGTTGCATCCCGCAGGAGATGTTCGACACCACGGTGGATTACGAGAGCCTGGCGCAGATCGGTTCCATCATGGGGTCGGGCGGCATGGTGGTGATGGATGAAGACAACTGCATGGTGGACGTGGCGCGGTTCTTCATCGAGTTCACCCATTCCGAATCCTGCGGCAAGTGCGTGCCCTGCCGCGTGGGCCTGGACAAGGCGCTGAAGATCCTGAACGCGTTCACCCAGGGGGTGGCTACTCACGAGCACTTCGAGGTGCTGGAAGAACTGGGCCGGATGATTCGCGACTGCTCCTTGTGCGGGCTGGGGCAGTCGGCGCCCAACCCGGTGCTGACCGCGCTGCGCCACTTTCGCCACGAATTTGAAGACCACATCGTGGCGCGGCGCTGCCGGGCGGGCGTGTGCGAGGAGCTGGTGCTTTCGCCTTGCGAAAACAGTTGCCCGCTGCACATGAACATCCCGCGCTTCCTCGAGCTTTACAAGGAAGGCAAGTTGGATGAAGCGTACGAATCGGTGGTGATCGACAATCCGCTGCCGGCATCCACCGGGCGCGTGTGCCAGCATCCGTGCGACAACCGCTGCCGCCGCCAGACGGTGGACGAAGCGGTGAACATGCGCGATGTGCACCGGCTGATTGCGGACACGGTATTCGCCTCGGACCGGCACGAAGAACTGAATGCGCGGGTGGTGGCGCGGCGATTCCCGCCCAGCGGCCGCAAGATCGCGGTGGCCGGGGCGGGGCCGGCCGGCCTTACCGCCGCATACTATCTGGCCATGCTGGGTCACGAAGTCACCGTGTACGAAAGCAAAGCGGAGGCCGGCGGCATGCTGCGATATGTGCTGCCCGAGTACCGGCTGCCGAAAGAGGTGTTGCGAAAAGAGATCCAGCTTATCGAACGGATGGGAGTCAAGTTTGTATTCGATACGCGGGTCGGCTTCGACCTGCCGCTGAGCGAGCTCGACGACCGGTTCGACGCGGTTTTCCTGTCTTTCGGAACATGGAAGGAAGGGTGGGTGTATCTGCCGGGCACCGAATTGAAAGGCGTGTGGCCGGCGCTGCCCTTCCTGGAAGCGGTGGCACGCCAGGAGGAAATCGGCGTGGGCCGTAAAGTGGCGGTGATTGGCGGCGGGAACGCGGCTATCGATTCGGCGCGCACGGCCCTGCGGATGGGAGCGGAGGCGCTGATCTTGTATCGCCGCGAGCGGAAAGACATGCCCGCCATTGAAGAAGAGACGCTGGCAGCCGAAGAAGAGGGCGCCAAGATCCTGTTCCTGGTGGCGCCCCACCGCATCATCGGCACGCCCGACGGGCGGGTGAAAGCGGTGGAAGTGGTGAAGACGAAGCTGGGCGAGTACGATTCCTCGGGCCGCCGCAAGCCGGTTCCGACCGACGAGATTCAGCGTTACGAGTGCGACAGCGTAATCCTGGCCGTCGGGGAATCCGTGGATATGGACCTGCTGCAGGCCTCCGGCCTGAAAATCAGTGCACACAAAACGATCGATGTGGACCGCTACTCGATGGAGACCAGCCGGCCGCGGTTTTTTGCCGGTGGCGACGTGGTCAGCGGCGCTTCGAATCTGTCCAACGCAATGGGTTACGGAAAGAAAGCGGCGCGGAATATTGACGAGCGGCTGATGGGCGTGCGGCGATGGGCGCGGCTGTTTCCGGAATTCGAGTATGCCCAGGAAGCTCCTTTGCAGCCGAGCGAGAGCCGCCGCCACCATCCGAGCCAGCTCCCGGCGCACATACGGGTGAAGGGGGTCGAGGAGGTGGTTACGGGGCTGACGCCGGAGGAGGCTGCCGAGGAAGCGTGCCGGTGCCTGCGCTGCGACGTGAAAGCGGTGAGCGGGAGATAAAGATGGCGCAAAAGAAAATCTCGATCCGGATTGACGGCGAGCTGGTGAGCGCCACCGAGGGAATGACGATTCTCGAAGCGGCGGGTGGGGCGGGGAAGGAGATTCCGAGGCTCTGTTACATGGCCGGGCTCACCGCGGTGGGAGCCTGCCGCTTGTGCGTGGTGGAGGTGGCAGGCGTTGGGCGCCTGTTGCCGGCTTGCACCACGCCGGCGCAGGATGGCATGTCGGTGACCACGGTCTCGCCGCAGCTCACGCGATACCGGCGCATGGTGATCGAACTGCTGCTGGTGGAGCGCAACCACGTTTGCGCCGTGTGCGTGTCGAACGGGCATTGCGAGCTGCAATCGCTCGCCAAATCGCTCGGTGTGAGCAGCGTTCGTTATCCGTACAATTATCCGCGGCTGCCGGTGGACCTCTCGCACAACCGTTTCGTGCTGGATCACAACCGGTGCGTGCTGTGCACCCGGTGCGTGCGCGTCTGCGCGGAAGTGGAAGGGGCGCACGTCTGGGAGGTGGCCAACCGCGGGATCAAGTCGCGGATCACCAGCGAGCTGAACCAGCCGTGGGGATCGGCGGCGAGTTGCACCAATTGCGGCAAATGCGTGCAGGCCTGCCCGACGGGCGCGTTGATCGAGAAAGGGTTTGCGGTGGAAGAGATGGCGAAGCGCCACGAAAACATCAGCGCGCTGGCGCTGCTGAAAGGAGCCCGCCCATGAACCGGCTGAAGCTGGCAACGGTGTGGCTGGACGGCTGCTCGGGATGTCACATGTCGCTGCTCGATATCGACGCGGCCATCATCGACGTGGCGGGCAAGGCGGACCTGGTATATGGCCCGCTGGTGGATGCGCAGGAATTTCCCGAGGGCGTGGACGTCACCCTGGTGGAAGGAGCAGTGAGCAGCCAGGAAGATTTGAAGAAGCTGCAGAAAATCCGCAGCCGGACGCGCACCCTGGTAGCGCTGGGCGATTGCGCGGTGACCAGCAACGTCTCCGCCATGCGGAACGGCCTGCCGGTGCAGAAGCTGCTGCAATCGATCTACGTCGAGGGCGTGCAGGAGGCGAAGGGCGTGCCGATGGATGGCGTGCCGGCGCTGCTGCCGCAGGCGCGGCCGGTACGCGAATTCGTCAAGGTGGATCTGCACGTGCCCGGGTGCCCTCCCGCGGCCAAGGCCATCCTCAGCGTTCTCGGCGACCTGCTGGCGGGCCGAAAGCCCGACGTCAGTTCCAAGGTGAAGTTCGGGTAGGAGGCTCCCGCATGAAACGCATCACGATCGACCCGGTAACCCGCATTGAAGGGCACGCGAAGATTACCATCCATCTCGGAGACGACGGCAAGGTGGCGCGCACCCAATTCCACGTGACGCAGATCCGCGGGTTCGAAAAGTTCACCGAGGGCCGCCCGTTCTACGAAATGCCGGGGCTCACCTCGCGGGTCTGCGGCATCTGTCCCATCAGCCATCTGCTGGCGTCTTCCAAGGCGTGCGACGCTATTCTCGCCGTGCGGATTCCGAAGACGGCCGCCCTCCTCCGCGAACTGGTCCACTATGCGCAATTCGTACAGTCCCACGCGCTGAGCTTCTTTCACCTCTCGTCGCCGGACCTGCTGCTGGGTTTCGATTCGGACGTGGCGCATCGCAACGTGATCGGTGTCATCGAAAAGCATCCGGAGCTGGCACGCGATGGCATCGAGCTGCGCAAGTTCGGGCAGCACGCGATCGAGATTCTCTGCAAGGAACGCGTGCATCCGTCGTGGATCGTTCCGGGTGGAATGAAAGAACCGCTCGCCACCGCCGGGCGAAACGAGATACTGGCTGGGCTGCCGCAGGCCAAGGAGATTGCGCGGCGGGCGCTCGGGCTTTTCAAGAGCGTGCTGGACCGGTTCGACGAAGAGATCAAGAACTTCGGCACCGCGCCGATGATGAGCGCGGGGCTGGTGGACAGGACTGGTGCGATCGCGCTCTACGATGGCGGGCTGCGGTTCCGCGACGCCGAGGGTGCCGTGGTCGAGGATCAGATTCCGGCCGAAGAATACGCGTCGTACATCGCGGAAGCATCCCAAAAAGACTCGTACATGAAGGCGCCCTTCTTCCGGCCGCGTGGATTTCCGGCGGGTATATATCGCGTGGGTCCGCTGGCACGATTGAGCGTCGCGGACCGGTGCGGCACGCCGGAAGCCGACAAGGAGCTGACCGAATTCCGCGAACGCTTCGGGCGCACGCCGCGCAGTGCCTTCCTCTATCACTACGCGCGCCTGATTGAAGCGCTGTATGCGCTGGAGCGAATGGAAGTGCTGCTGCACGATCCGCGCATCCTGGACACCCACGTGCGCGCTAGGGCAGGCGTGAACGCGCTCGAAGGAATCGGCATGATCGAGGCGCCGCGGGGAACGCTGATTCATCATTACAAGGTGAACGAAGACGGCGGAATCGTCTGGGCCAACCTGATTGTGGCGACAGGGCACAACGCGCTGGCGATCGCAGGCAGCGTGGAAGAGACGGCCAAGCACTTTGTCGATGGCGGGAAATTGCAGGAAGGCATGCTGAACCGCGTGTCGGCGGTGGTGCGCGCTTATGACCCGTGTCTGAGCTGCTCCACGCACGCCGGCGGCGCGACGCCGGTAGCCGTCGAGCTGCGCGGACCCGATGGAGCGTTGCTCGATGAGGCACGCACCTAGACAGGTGGGGCAGGTTTCAACCTGCCAACGCCCGCTTGCGGGCGAGTGTTTTTTCATGACTGATCACGCCAGCCGCTCCGATGCGCTTTCAGAGCCGCAACCGTCAGGGAGCGGTTGCCGGCGCCTGCCCAATAGGAAAGGAACGTCGACAATAATCTCGGCGCGGTATCCAGGCCTGCGCGCGCCACAGCGGAGACCGCTGATTGTCGGGTACGGCAATTGCCTGCGCGGAGACGACGCCGTAGGTCCGCGCCTGGTGGCGATGTTGGGCGGCGTGGCTGTTCACCAGTTGGTGCCCGAGTTGGCCGAGCGACTGGCGGGCGAGGAACGCGTCGTATTCATCGACGCCCGCGCCGATCTGCCGCCCGGCACCGTGCAACTGATGCCCGTGGCTGGCGAGAGCGAGTCAACCCACTGGTGCTCGCCCGGCTGGCTGCTGCGCCTGGCGCAGGAGGTTTACGGCCGCGCCCCCGAGGCCGTGTTGATCGGCATTGGCGCCGAATCCTTCGAGCTGGGCGCCCCGCTTTCCGCCGCCGCGCGGCAGGGCATGGAGAAGGCGCTGGTCAAGATTCGGGCGTTGGGGTGGCGTGGTTGATGCGGTCGCCACCCGGAAAAGGCGAATCATGCTCATCATACTGGCTAAGCTGGCCGGTCTGGCCGTAACCATTGCATGCTGGTTATGGGCGCTGAACGCCGCGTTGAATGAAACCTGGGGTACGGCGCTGCTGATCTGGTGCGCCCCGTTGCTCAGCTTCCCAATCAGCCTGATCGGGCGGAAGACTCTCGATCGAGAGCCGTCGGCTCGCCGCGCAGAATGGACTGACGTCTTCGTCCATTACGCCATGGTGATTGTGTTGGGAGCCGGCCTGTTTCCCGCGTTCCGCCTGCTTCTCAACCGGCCCACACTGACGATTCCGGTGATCCGGCAAGTGGTCTGGGGCCTGGTGATGGTCTCCGGCGCCGGAACCGCGTTGACGGTGGCGAACTTGGCTATTCGGGGCCTGGGAGCGCCATTTGCGGTGAAGCTCTCCAGCCGCCTGGCCACCGACTATCTGTACGCATGGACCAGGAATCCAATGGTCCTGTTCACGTTCGCCTGGTTCCTCTCACTCGCGTTGTGGCACGCGTCGCCAGGGGCCGTTCTCTGGCTTGCCGTAAGCGTCTTCCCCGGCTGGATTTTTTTTGTGAAGCGATACGAAGAGCGAGAGCTGGAGATTCGTTTTGGCGCGTCCTATGTGGACTACAGGGCGAGGACGCCGTTTCTTTGGCCGGGGATAAAACGCGTCTGACCGCTCTTTTTCGCACGCAGCCACAATTAGGAGTGCAGGTCTTCCTCTGCGAATGCGGGCAGCATCAATCGGCAAAGGCATACTTCGCGAACCTTGCGCGAGCTGTGAATTCTAGACCTCACCAGCCGCCGGCGTCATTCCAATTCTTGTTCTTGAAGATCCCGCGCATCATCCAGAAGAGGCCGCTCAGCCTGGCCTGCTGTTCCTGAGTGAGCACCTTGCTGATGCTGGCGAGCGACCGCAGTTCGATCGCGGTCATCTGCGTGTCCAGGGCGGCGTAGGCGTCAACTGCCTTGCCGATTTCGTCTTGGCTCTTGCCTGCCTGGACCGATTGGGCGATTTCCAATTGGGCGGTGGCCAACTGGTCGCGAACGGGAGCGGCCGCCTTCTGGCCGTAATCGAGGAGATCTTTCACCTGCTTCCGTTGCTCGGAGTCCAGCGACAGCATGGCGGTGATCCGGTCCATCCGCGTCTGGGATGGCCCCTCGCGGCGTGGGCTCATATCGTCGCTGCCGCCATGGCCGAGACCGCCGCCTCCCCACTGCGCCGAAGCCAACGACGCAGCCAGAACTCCTGCCGACAAAAGTTTGAAGAACATATGCGTGCTCCGCTTAAGCCTCGTTAAGTATCCACCGTGCCAACCGGTCGTCAGCAAATGAACTGGCCATTTCCCTATCGCGTTCATCTCCGGCCGCCGCCACCCTGGCCGCCGCTCCATGGACCACCTTGGCCGCCTCCCCTTTGACCGCCCATCTGCCCCTGCTCCAACAACTGCGCCATCAATCCGAAATTCTGCACGGCTCTGGATTGCTGGTTGGGTTTAAGCAGGGCGCAGATCTTGGCGAACGCCTTGGCTTCCACGGCTTTGCTCTGGGCGGCAAGCGAGGTGTAGGTCTTGGTAAGTTGGCCGACGGCGTCGTCGGGTTGCCCGCCAATCAGGGCCGCTGCCAGGTTCTTTCGCGCTTCGAGCAGTTTCTGTTGGGTCGGCGCCATTGCTTCGCGCGCGGCGTCCAGAATCGTTTCGGCCTCGGCCCGCTGTTGCTTGTTGAGCTTCAGCTTGTCGGCGAATTGGTCGAGTTGGCCCTGTCTCTGCGCCAGCATGCCGCCGCTTGGGTCTTCGCTGCGGTGCCCCCACCCGCCGCCCTGCGCGGAAGCCATCGCAGTAGACAGGATTCCGACGACGAGGATTTTCGACAACAACGCAATCTCCTGTCCGGACGCACCGGTCCGGATGAATCGATTTAATCACCTTTCAAGCGGCATCGGAAGGCCGCGCAGCCGTGCGCTTCGGCACCGGCCGATAGGAGCGTTCGGGAAACGCATCACAGCAAGAGACGATCGCGAAGGCCGTTGACTCGTACTGCAACCAGGCGCCAAAATAGAAATTCCAGGTGCCGGGTACCATCCAGCGGTCATGAGCGCTGCCGGAGCTGACCATTATCGCGCCAACCGCTGGCTGATCGCGGTCGCAGTGATGTCCAGCGCCGTAATGGAGGTGCTGGACACCTCGGTAGTCAATGTCAGCCTGCCGCACATTGCCGGCAGCCTCTCTGCGACCGTCGATGAAGCGACCTGGGTCCTGACCTCGTACCTGGTGGCCAACGCGGTAATTCTGCCCATCACCGGCTGGCTGGCCAACATGATCGGGCGGAAGCGGCTGCTGCTGATCGTTGTAACCGGGTTTACCGCCTCGAGCGTGCTCTGCGGGCTGGCGCCGAGTCTCCCCGCATTGATCTTCTTCCGCATCCTGCAAGGGACCACGGGCGGCGGTTTGCAGCCGCTTTCTCAAGCCGTGCTCCTCGAAGAGTTTCCCGGCCAAGAACGCGGCAAGGCTATGGGATTTTGGGGGCTGGGCATCGTGGCTGCCCCGATCCTGGGACCGACCCTCGGCGGCTGGCTCACCGATACGTACTCGTGGCGCTGGGTCTTTTATATCAACCTGCCGATCGGACTCGCCAGCCTCATCATGATCTCGCTGTTCCTCTACGATCCTCCCTATCTCCGCCGCGGCGGCATGCGCGTCGATTTGTGGGGCCTGGGAATGCTGGCCGTCGGCATGGGCGCTTTGCAGATCATGCTGGATAAGGGCCAGGAGGCGGATTGGTTCGGTTCCCGTTTCATCATTACACTGGCGGTGACTGCGGCCGTCGGCCTGACTGCATTCGTCCTCCGCCAGCTTTCGATCGCTGATCCGATCGTGCGCCTTCGCCTGCTGAAGCACCGGAACTTCGCATCCGGCATCGCGCTGGTCTTCGTCCTCGGATTCGTGCTGTACGGCACTTTGGTGCTGCTGCCGCTGTTTATGCAGACGCTGCTCGGCTGGACGGCCGTCACGGCGGGATTCTGGACCAGCCCGCGTGGGATCGGCACGGCCATCTGCATGCCGCTGGTCGGCAGCCTGCTGGGACGCGGATGGGACGGCCGCCGCATGCTGGTCTTCGGCTTCGCGGTCGCCAGCCTGGCGTTTTTCGGATACTCGGGGATGGATCTGCAATCGGGCACCTGGGACATCTTCTCGTATCAGATCAATCAGGGTGTGGGCATGGCGTTCATCTTCGTTCCCCTCACCGTGCTCACCATGGCCCCTATCGGCATGCGCGATACCGGATACGCCACCAGCCTGTACAGTGTGACCCGCAATATCGGATCGAGCGTGGGGATTTCGTTCGTCACCACCTGGGTGGCCCGGCGCTCGCAGTTTCATCAGTCGATCCTGGTCGCACATGTCACGCCCTACAGCCTGCCGCTGCAACAGAGCCTCGCCCAGGGCCGGGCCATGTTATTCCGGCACGGTTCGGACTGGGTTACGGCGAGGCGTCAGAGCGCAGGCCTGCTGTACGGCATTGTCCAGCAGCAGGCGGCGTTGCTCAGCTTTGTCGAAGCGTTCCGCATCATGGGGTTCCTGTTCCTGGCCATCATCCCGCTGATCTTCCTGATGCGGCGGGCAAAACGGAACGCGGCCTCCAAGGAGGCGTCGTGAGGTCTCGCGGTTTTCGCAACCGGGAAAGCCCTCGCGGCGCCGCCGCGCCACAACCGGTACGGGCCGTGTCGCGTACAATTGAGATATACATGAAACGCACTCTCTTGGCCGCTGCTTTGTTTCCCTGCCTGGCGATTGCCGCCTCCTTCGACTCCGGTAAGACCCTTGGTGGGACGAATTCGCCCATCATCCTCGAAGTTTTCAGCAGCTTCGACTGCCCGCACTGCAGGGAGTTGCATGACGATCTCCTGCCGCTGCTGGTGCGCGACTACGTGTCGAGCGGCAAAGTGTGCGTGGTGAATCGGGAGTTTCCGCTGGCCGGCCCGGGCCACCCGTATGCACGCGAGGCCGCCCTTTACGCCACCGCGGCGGCGCGCATCGGCAAGTATGAAGCGGTCGCCGATGCGTTGTGGAAGCACCAGGCCAACTGGTTTTACGACGGCAGAGTATGGGAGACCGTGGCCACCGTGCTGACAGAGGCGGAACAGAAGAAAGTGCTGGCGCTGTTCAAAGATCCAGGCGTCGAGGCCGAGGTGCGCCACGACATCGACGACGCCACCAGAGACGGCGTCAACGCGACGCCGACGGTGTTTATTACCGCCAACGGCAGGCGCTTCATGCTGCCCAGCGGCGTGCCCAACTACGACTTGCTCTCGAGCGTGCTGAATCATTACCTGGGCCACTAAGCCCGCTTTCCGCGCGGCTCTGCGTGAAATAAGAATATGAGACTTGGTGCTGTAGCGCTGCTATTGCTGTTGCCTGTGATGGCGGCCTTGAGCGACATAGACAGTAACAAGACGGCCGGCAACCCCGCAGCGCCAGTGACGATTCAGGTCTTCAGCGATTTCGAGTGCCCGGCCTGCAAAGCGTTTCACGAGGGCACCTTGCCCCAGTTGCGGCGGGACTTCGTGGCCACCGGCAGAGTCTTCCTGGTGTACCGCGAGTTCCCTCTTCCTCAGCATGCGTACTCGCGCGCGGCCGCCAGCTACGCCGTTGCGGCGGCGCGTATCGGCTTGTATCAGCCGGTGGCCGATGCGCTGTTCCGCGACCAGTACGCCTGGTCGCTCAGCGGCAAGGTGTGGGAGACGGTGGCCACCGTGCTGACTCCCTCGCAGCAGAAGAAGGTGAAGGCGGCGGCGGACAGCCCTTCCGTATTGGCCGAGATCCTGCGCGATTTGAACGACGGCCACGCCGTTCCTGTAACTTCGACTCCCACGCTGGTGGTGTCGCGCGGCGCCAAGAGCTATCCTGTTTCGGGTACGCTCAATTACGCGATTCTGAAAAACTTAATCCATGACCTCGCCAAGTAAGGCCCTGCGCGCAGTCACGCTCGTGCTGCGCATCGCCCTGGGAGCCGTGTTTGTCTATGCCGCCTGGACCAAGCTGCGCACGCCATGGGAACTGTTCGCCATGTCGATCGATTCCTACAGGGTGCTGCCGCTGAAATCGGTGGAGCTGGTGGCGCATACGCTGCCCTGGTTCGAACTGGTGGTGGGCCTGCTGCTCATTGCGGGCTTCTGGCTGCGGAGTGCTGCGCTGGCCGCCACCGGACTGCTGGCGGTTTTCTTCGGGCTGATGGTGCGTGCCTACGCCACAGGGATGGAGATCAATTGCGGTTGCTTCGGGCCGGGCGAAGTGATTTCCTGGAAGACGCTGCTGCGCGATGGTTCGCTGCTGGCCGGCGCGCTCGCGTTGACGGCGCTCAGTTTCATCCGCCGGCGGAAGGCGGGGCCAGCCGGCGTTGTGTCGGTCGGCGCACAAGAACTGTCGCGCGGTTAGTGCCTCGACCGTGTGATATCGCGCTTTCTTGGCTGAACCACTCCCTCACGGTCGTGGCTCTGAACGCCCATCGGAGCCGCGAGCGTAAGCGAGCGGTTTCACCTGGAACCGAATCTGGCGATCATTGAGCCAGCACCTCGCAGGCCGTCGTCAGCGTTACCCCGGCCCCGCGTAGCTCTTCCAGCGCCTGTTCTCCCGCTTCCGGGCGCAGCGCCTGCATCGCGTCCGTCACGATCGTCACCGGCTTTCCGAAACGCAGCAGGCCGCGCGCCGCATGCCGGACGCAGACTTCCGTCACTACGCCGTAGACCACAAAGCGGTCTGCGCCGAGCCGATTGAGCAGCGGCCCGATCGTGCAGGTCTCGAACATGTCGACCGTTTGCTTTTCCAGGATGATCTGCGCCGCGCCCGCGGTATCCGGCAAGCCGGCACAGTTCGGCAGCACGACGGACTTCTCGAGCAGCGTGGCTCGCGGTTTGCGCTGGCCCAGGCAGCCGGAGACGCAGTGCGGCGGCCACTGCGCAAATTCCGCATCGTTCTCCTCGTGGGCGTCGGTGGTCGAGATAAGGACGATCCCGCTCGAAGCGGCGTGCCGGTTGAGCCGTGCCACCGCCGCGATGATGCGCTCCGCGCCGGGGGCATAAAGGGCGCCCGCCGGGCTGACGAAATCCAGTTGCGTATCGATATCGAAAAAGACGGTTCTCATGAGACCGGCGCCGTCCCCATCAGGTTCGAGCGCGTGCGCTCCATCAGCGCGCGCAATTCGCGGCTGTAAATCACCGGCCACGGCTCTTCGGTTTCCAATCGGCGCAACGCAGGCGCGAGCCTGGCAACGGATTCGCGGGCGCGCTCGCGAGCCTGTTCCAGTCCAGGCAGCGGCTCCACCAGGCGGCCACCGAGGATCACCGGCCGCAGCAGCGCTTCTCCGCGCCCGCACTCCCCGGAGCGCGCCACCACGTCGCGCGCCACGTCGCGGAAAATCTGCTTGGCGCCTGGAATGGTGCTCTTATCGTCGCTGTACTTGGCGGTGTAGCGCTTGATGCCGCCGATTTCCATCTCCACCATCTTGTAAACGCCGCTCAGCGACGGCGCATCGGCGGAAACGGCAATCTGTGTGCCTACCCCGAAGGTGTCGATGGGCGCGCCCGCGGCCAGCAGCTCGCGCACGCGATATTCGTCCAGGTCTCCGCTCACCATGATCTTCGCGCCTTTGAGGCCGGCCTCGTCTAGTGTGGCGCGCACCTGCCGTGCGCCGGCAAGAAAATCGCCGCTATCGATGCGCACGCCCCACAGCGGCTGTCCTAACCCCGCCACCAGCCGGGCTGCCTGCGCCACGTCGTAGGTGTCCAGCAGTTGCACGGCGTTCTCCCCCAGCGCGCTTTGCAGCTTGCGGAACGCCGCTTCCTCGCAGGCAAAAGACATCACCCAGGAGTGCCCCGCCGTGCCGGCGACGGGAATGGAATAGCGCAAGCCGGCGAGCGTGTTGCTGGTAGCCGCGCAGCCGCCCAGGTATGCCGCGCGCGCGCCCAGCACGCCCGCCTCCGGCGTGTGCGCGCGCCGCGTGCCGAATTCGATGACCGGCCTACCCTCCGCCGCAGCCACCAGGCGCGCCGCCTTGCTGGCCACCAGGGTCTGAAAACTCACCGCGGAAAGCAGGTACGTCTCCGGTATTTGCGCTTCGATGATGGGCGCGCGCACGGTCAGCAGAGGCTCTCCCGCAAATAACGGCGTGCCTTCCGGCACGGCAAACAAGTCGCCCGTAAAGCGAAAATCGCCGAGGTAGTCGAAAAACTCGCGCGGCGCGCGGGCAAATTGTGCGAGGCCGCGCAGGTAGTCAATCTCCTCGGCGGCGAAGCTGAGCCCAAGCAGGTAATCCACTGCCTGCGGCAGGCCGGCCGCCAAAACATAATTTCGATTGGGAGGCAGCCGCCGAATGCCGAACTCGAAGGTGGCGATTTCCGCCGCCTTTCCGGCCTGGAAATACCCTGCCGCCATGGTGAGTTCGTAAAGATCGGTGAGAAGCCCGTTCATGAGTTCCGTGACGCGCCGCTGCCCGGCCCGGAAAGAATGCATGGCCCCGAATAAACACTGTCGAACACAGATGGGAAGGGAAGGCTCCCATCTGGCGCTCTATATTCGTCCGCGGATCGAGTTTGAGCCTATTTCTTTTTCGCCGCCGCAGGCGCTGCTTCCTTCACATCGCCGGCCGCTTTTTCCAGATCCTCGACAGCTTTGGCATCCAATACATAGATGCTCGGCTCGCCTTCGCGTTGCGCCGAATACTTCTCGCCCTGTTTGCTCACGATCACCCGTTCGTTCCGTTTGCCGCTGTTCCAGGTGACGCCGGCCTGAAACACCGGCTGGCCGCCGCCTTGCTCGGCAAACCCGGTAGCGGTGAGATCGCGCAGCTTGTCGATCAGATTCTGCACGCTGGAGTTATCCATGTTCTTGGATCCCGCGGTCCACTTATCGCCGCTCTTGGCGTAAGTCACGGGGGCGCCGGGGCCGTTCTTGATCTCGATCTTAGTCGGATCGCTGAAGCCGAAATCGAACAGCTTCTTGTTGCGGAAATCGTCCAGGCCCTTGTTCAGTCCCTCGCCGAGATCGGCCGCGACCTTGTACGCGCCCGCCACCGCGGAGCTGCGGGCATAGTAGTTGTTGTCCTTGTCCTTGCGAACCTCCAAGGATTGGGTGCCGGAGTTATCGGTGACCTGGGCCAGGGCCACGGTGGTGGCAGTGATGAACTTCTTGGCCGCCTCGTCCGGGGGCGTGCCCGAATCCATCCTGGCGTCGTGCAGCTTGCTCACCAGGGTATCCACTTCGCCGCTGTCGGCGCGCAGCGGGCGCGGTTCCACGATCTGCCACTCGTTCTGCCCGTTCTTGCCGAACACGATCGCCGGTCCCTTCGCGGCCAGCTTCACGCGCGTCAGCTTGTCGGAATCGAAGGTCAGCAGCCGCTTGTCGCGAAGGTCGTTGGCGGTCTTATCGAGGCTGGTCTTGACGTAGCTTGCTACGGTGTACACGTGTGGATCGCCGGACACCATGGCATAAGCGCCGGAGTTGGTCGGGGTGTCGTCGCCAATGGCGAGGTCCACCTGCTTGCCGTCTTTCTTAATCACCTGCACCTTCAAGGACGGGTTCGCCAGGCCGAAACTGGCCAGGTCCGTGGCGGCGTTTTGGATGGTCTTGTCGGCGGTCACCGAAGATAGCGAGGAAACCAGCGAGGCGGAGGCGTCGGGATCGGCCGAAAGCGGTTGCGGCGCGGTCAGCGCCCATTTGCCGCTGTTGCGGCTCAGCACCACCGGCTCGGCGCCGGTCTTCTGGAGGCGGATTTCGCGGAACTGATCTTCCGGGATGGAGACGATCTTGGGGCTCGTCTCGGTAGGCGCTTTTTCCTTCTGCGCCTGCTTCTTGTTCGAGTACCAGACAGCGCCGCCCAACACAGCCAAAAGAACAACGGCTACCAGCAGTCCCTTCGGCTTCATCGGTTACCTCCGCTTCCACCAGGTGGCCAGGCCGAACGCCACCACCGTCAGGGGAAAGATGAAGATGCTCAGCCAGAACAGCATGGTCATCCGCTGCCTGCTGACGTTCAATTGCTGGTCCTCGGGCGTCTTGGGACGAATTGAAATCAGGTCTTCGTCGGAAGACAGCCAATTGATCGCGTTCACGAACAGGTCGCCATTGCCGAGTTGCCCCGAGCCGGCCAGGCTGTTGACGGCCCAAATCGAGGTGCCGCTCACCACGAACCGCCCTTGCTTGGTCCCCGAGTAAGTGCCCGCAGCCATCAGGGTCAGCGGCCCCTTCTTGCCTTTCTTGGGATCCACCGCGCCGCCCGGTCCAATCTCGGTGATAGCCAGGCTGTCGTCCCCGGTCGCCACCAGCTTGCTCACCGAGCTCTTATCTTCGCTCTTGATATCGAGCGATCGTGTCAGTGGAAACGCCGTGGGAACCCGCGCCAGCGGCTCCGTAATCGGATGCGATTCATACTGCAGCAGCACCGGGATCTCCGGGCCGAAGCCGAAGATTTGTCCCAGGCGGCTTAAATCGAGCACCAGGTCTTTGTTGACGGTGACGCCCCAGCCTGCCAGCACCGCGGCCAGCTCGTCGTTAGAAGGCGCGGGTTCCGAATGGCCGATGCGGAGCACGTTGTCGAACATGAACATGGCGCGCCCGCCGTCTTCCACATAGCTCTTGATGGCCGCCACCACCGGCGCCGGGTAGTCCTCCGTGGGCCCGCCCGAGACCAGCACCGTGCAGTCCCTGGGAACTTCGACCGGTCCGGCTGGTGCGGTCTGCCCGATCTCCAGTTTCTTGCCGGTTTCAGGCGCCGCGGCGGGCCTAAGCGAAACCGCCCGCGACTTGTAATTGTCGTTTTCCAGCAGTGCCTTGAGCCTCGCAAAACCCTCCCGTTCCTGATCGTCAATCGAGTGCTCGCCAGCCCCGGTCAGGAAACAGACGGTGCGCTCGCCGCTTTTGAGCGCGCGGATCAACGCGCCGGTGACTTCCTCTTCGGTCAGACTTTTGGCGGCTTCGTGGCGCGCGCCGTTCTCCACTATCACCGGCGAATCGGGCCGGTAGCCCGCGGCTTTGGCCACCGTCGGTTTCTTGTTCGGATCGATGTACTCCACGCTGAGCTTGGGCGAGAGCGAGGAGTAGCGGTCCAGCAGGTCGCGCGCGTTCGGGAAATCCCTGGTTTCACCGAAATAAATCAGACGGACGTCGTTCTTCAGACCTTTCACGATCTTGACCGTCTGCTCGGAAAGGCTGTACTGCTTGTTCTTGGTCGCGTCGTAGGATCGGTCGTAGCGGTTGGCCAGAAAATTCACCGCCACCAGTATGGCGATGACCACCAGAATATAGACCGTGACGTAGGCGCTGTACTTGGTTTGCCGGGTCTTGAGCCATTTAGCCGCCATGGTCAGCTCCTCCACCGCAGCGATTCCATCGATCGCGAGGTAATGAATAACGCCAGGAATATCATCGACAGGTAAAAGATTACATCCTTGGAATCCAGCACACCCTTGGCGAAGTTATCGAAATGGGTGACGATCGACAGGTAACTGATCACCTGCGCCGAAGCGCCGCTATCGAAAGCCGTGAACCAGCTCAGCAGCCACAGCAGCAGGCAGACGAAAAACGTTACGCCGCCGGCGATAATCTGGTTTTTCGTAAGCGTGGAGATGAATTCGCCGATCGCCAGCAGGCAGCCGCCTTGCAGGATCAGCCCCAGGTACGCCACCAGCACCGGCCGCCAGTCAGGTTTGCCCCAGGCGAACAGCATGGCGACATCGATCACCGACATGCCCAGGATGCAGAGGTACAGAAGCATGGCGCCGAACCATTTGCCGAGGATAATCTGCAGGTCCTTCACCGGCGAAGTGAGCAGCAGCTCGATAGTGCCGGTCTTTTTCTCTTCGGCGATCAGCCGCATGGTGATCATGGGAATCAGGAACAGCGACACCGTGCTGGCGAAGCCCAGCAGCGGACGGATGATCATGTCGTTCAGGTTGACGGTCTGCGCCTGGCCCATCATCTGAGCCTGGAAACCTATCCGCACCACGTCGCGAGTGGCGGTATAGAGCCCGAACCCGAAGATCAATCCGAAAAATGCCATCAGCAGGTAAGCGATGGGAGAAACGAAGTAACCCTTGAATTCTTTCTTGCAAATCAGAAACACGAGCTTCATTGCTTTGCTGCCTCGCTTTCCGCGGGCGCGGCCTTTGTCTCGGCTGCGGTGAGTTGCAGGAAGACCTCTTCCAGGCTGAGTCCCACCGGCCGCAATTCGCTGAGGTTCCAACCGGCGTTGACCACGCTGCGCGCCAGGTCGGAGCGAATCTGGCGCCCCTGCAGGCTCTCCACTTCGAATGTCAGGCGGCCGTTCTTGGAGTCTTTCATCACTACGCTCCTGACGCCCGCCACCTGCTCCAGGCGCTGCTGCACCTCGCTTGGGTCCGGGCTGCCGGCCGCAGCCTCCACTTCGAGCGCCACCGACTCGGAGCCGCGCAGGCGGTTGGTCAGGTTGGCCACCGAATCGATGGCCACCAGCTTCCCCTGGCTGATGATGATGACGCGCTCGCACGAGTGCTCCACTTCCGACAGGATGTGGGTGCTGAGAATGATGGTGTGATTGCCCGCCAGCGATTTGAGCAGCTCGCGGATTTCGATGATTTGCTTCGGGTCGAGGCCTGAGGTGGGCTCGTCCAGGATCAGCACATCGGGATTGTGCATGATCGCCTGCGCCAGGCCCACGCGCTGCCGGTAGCCTTTGGAAAGCTTGCTGATGAGCTTGTCGCGCACGTCGCCGATGGCGCAGCGCCCCAGCACCTCGTCCACCCGTTTTTTGAGGTCGCCAGCGGCAATGCCCTTCAACTTGCCGGTAAACTCGAGGTACTCGATGACCTCCATTTCAGGGTACAGAGGCGGAGATTCCGGCAGGTAGCCGATGCGCTTCTTCACCTCAATGGGGTGCTCCAGCACATCATAACCGGCCACCGACGCGGTGCCTGACGTAGGAGGCAGAAAGCACGTCAGCACACGCATGGTGGTGGTTTTCCCGGCGCCATTAGGTCCGAGGAAACCAACGATCTGTCCCTTTTGGACCTCGAACGAGATGTTGTCGACAGCGACGGTGCGGGCGTATCGCTTGGTGAGACCTTCTACCTTGATCATAGGGTTGTTTCCCAGGCTGAAGAAGATGCAATAGTTGCCATTTTTGGGCGGCGAACGGCGGCCTGGAAGGGCGGCCGCAATCAGATTGCTCGTGAGTTTCTATCATAGAAACCGCGCACAAGCCTTGTCAAATCAGCGGTGCGGTGCAGGACACACTATCGTCTTTCGTGTGTGTCCACTTTCACGAAGCACGGCCGCTTGATGCACGACAAAAAGCGATCGCGTGTCGCACCGTTAATCCGGGCGCGGCGAGGCTCGCGAGCCGAAAAAGTGCGCAAAAAGTTGCATTGCGCTACAGGAACCCAAGCGTAATTATTTTCGTAACCATTTTCGATCTGGCCGGTATTCCCTTTTGAAGAGCAGGCAATGGTGGAGGACGAACAAATCATGAGGCAAGTCCGGGATGGCGAGGTGAACCGCCTCGAAGATTTGTTTGACCGCCACCATCGCGCCCTGTTGCATTACTTCCTGCACCTCACCGGAGACCGCGCCGCCAGCGAGGATCTGGTGCAGGAGGCGTTCTTTCGCGTCCTGAAGTACCGCCGCAGCTACCAGACGGAAAACACCTTTCGCGCCTGGCTGTTCCAGATTGGCCGCAACGCCTACCTGGATCACGTTGGCCGGCGGAAGAACGAAGTCGCCTGGCCGGCGGATGCGCCGGAAGCGGCCAGCCCGGACGCGGCGCCCGACCGGTTGATGGAAGAAAAGCAGGAGACCGCGCTGCTGCGCCAGGCCTTGTCCGAGATGCCGCCGGAGAAACGGGAAGTGCTCGTCATGAGCCGTTTTCTGGAGTTGAAATACGAAGAAATCGCCGCCGCCTTGCAGTGCGAGGTGGGAACGGTGAAGGTGCGCGTCTACCGGGCATTGCACGAACTGGGCGACCGCTTCTTCGCCTTGCGGGGAGAACCAATGTCATGAACTGCGAGAACATCCGCGAACAACTTCCCGAGTGCCTGGCCGGCAGGTTGGGCGAAAGCGCTCGGGAGCGCCTCATCGAACACCTGGAAACCTGTTCCGGGTGCCGCGGCGAGCTGGCCCACCTGGGAATCGTCTGGCGCGGCCTGGAAGCACTCAAGCTCGAAGCCGAGCCCGGCCCGGCGATGAAGGACCGCTTTCAGGCAACTCTGGCCGCTTTCGAGTCCGGCCTGGAGCAGGGCCGCAAGGTCGCCGTGGCGCGGCCCGCGCCTTCCCGCCGTGTTCCGCCGCGCTGGGCCTGGCAACTGGCGGCCGGTCTGGCCGCGCTTGCCATTGGTCTTGTCGCCGGACGCGGCCTGGCGCCGCGTCCATCCGTGAGCCCGGAGATCGCCCAGTTGCAGGGCCAGGTCGAAAGCCTCCACCAGTTAGTGGCGCTTTCGTTGATGCAGCAGCAGCAGTCTCCCGCATCCAGGATCGAAGGCGTCAATTACGCCTACCGGATGACGCAGCCGGATCCTCAGGTGGAGCAGGCGCTGCTCTACGCCGCCAGCCACGATTCCAACGTGAACGTGCGCCTGTCCGCGGTGGATGCGCTGGAAAGGTATGTGGCCGATCCAAACGTGCGGCGCGCGCTGCCGGCCATCCTCGCCGCGCAGGATTCGCCCCTGGCCCAGGTGGCTCTGATCGATCTGGCGGTGAAAGCCAAGGACCGCGACTGCGCCTCCGCGCTGCGCCGCCTCGCCAGTAGCCCCCAGACCGATGACGCCGTGCGCCAGCGCGCGCAGTCGGCTATCGAAGAGTTAGGAATTAAAGGAGAATCCAGATGAAAGCGCTCTTGCTGCTGACCGTTTCGCTCCTGCCGCTGGCGGCGCATGATTCCGATCGCCACTGGCTGGTCGAAGACCAGGAGACCATCCATCATTCTTACGCCGGCGGTGCCGGCCACAAGCTGGTGGTCGATAACTTCGCCGGTGCAATTCACGTGAGCGGCGGCGGCAGCCAGATCGAGGTCACGCTGGTGCGCCACAATCGCGCCGACTCCGCGGAGAAGCTGGCCCAAGCCAAACGCGAGGTCAAGCTCGAGATTACCGAACAGGGCGGCGAGGTCAAATTGCATCAGGATTACCACAGCCACAATTCCTGGCACGGCCAGGAAGGGTATCGCGTCGAGTTCGACTACGACATCCAGGTGCCCGCCGGCACCGCGCTTGCGCTCCACAACTTCAACAGCGAAATCGCCGTCAAAGGAACCAGTGGCGATTTCAGCCTCCACGCATTCAACGGTCGCATCGAGGCGGATGACGTCGCCGGCGCCGGCAGCATTCACACCTTCAACGGGCCGGTGAAGATCGCCTTCCGCCGCAACCCCGAGCACGACCTCAATGTCAAGACCTTCAACGGCGCCGTCGATGTCTACTTTCAACCCGGCCTCAATGCCGAGCTGAGCTACAAGACATTCAACGGCGGCGTGTATTCTGATTTCGAAGTGGCGCCCGTGGCAGCGAAGGCCAGCGCGCAGGCAAACGGCACGAAATACGTTTACCACAGCGGCCGCTCGGGGTCGGGGCGAATCGGACAGGGCGGTCCCACGCTGGCCTTCGAAGGTTTCAACGGCCCCATCCGCCTGCATGAGACGAAACCGTAGGTGGACAAACCGGCGGGACAAAGAAGAGGAACAGTCATGAAAACTATATTCGCCCTCGCGGGCACAGCCATCATCGTGTGCGGTCTTGCCGCCGCGCAGGACAGCTCAGGGCGCGTCGTGGTTCCGGCGCCGCCGGGCGGCCACGCACGCCAAGTGAATGTGCATGTGCTGAACAACTCGATCACAGTGAAGACGTACGGCGGCAGCGACGTGATCGTGGAAGGCGGCTCTCGCCCGGCCCGCAGCGCCGGCGGCATGCGCCGCCTGGACGAACCGCGCGGCCTCGTCATCGATGAGGCCGAGGGCATCGTCGAGATTCATGCCAATCCGCCCCTGCAGGGCCCGCTGACCATCACCGTTCCCGTCGAAATCTCGGTGAACCTCCACTCCCTCAATGGCAACCTCAGTGTAGACGGCGTGCACGGTGAAGTCGATGCGGATACCCTCAATGGCCGCACCGAGCTGACCGGCATCTCGGGAACGGTGGTGGCGCATGCGCTGAACGGGCCGATCCACGTGACGATGGATCGTGTCGATCCCTCCAAGCCGCTGTCGTTCAGCAGCCTGAATGGCTCCATCGACGTGACGCTGCCGGCCGATATCAAGGCCAACGTGGAGTTCAAGACCATGCGCTCCGACATCTATAGCGATTTCGACATCGCGCTCGGCGGGTCTGCGACCACGCAGAAAGACAATTCCGGTGGCCTTAGATTTCGCCTGCGATTCGATAACAATTTCAACGGTGTCATCAACGGCGGCGGCGTGCTGGCCACCTTTCACACCATCCACGGAACCATTTATTTGCGAAAGAAGAAGTAGGCCGGCAAGCTAAAAGCACACGCTCCGGCCCGCGGGCCTAAGAAAATTGCATAGAATGTTGGAGTCATGAAAACTTCAACTACCCGCCGCGGCTTTTTGGGCGCGGCCGGCCTGACGGGCCTGGGCTCGATGGCCGTTCCCGCCGCTTCGGCCCGCGTCGAGCCCGAGCCCTGGGGCATCAAGCTGGGCATCGCCACCTACACCTTCCGCAAATTCGACCGGGCGAAGGTGATCGAAATGATCCGGGCGGTGCACACTCCCTGGATCAGCGTCAAGAACACGCCGCAGCAACTGGCGACCAACAGCACTCCCGAACAGGCCCGCGAAGCGCGCCAGGCGTTCGATGCCGCCGGGCTCAAGGTCATGAGTATCGGCAACATCGACATGACCCGGGCCAATACCGTGGACGACCTGCGCCCGCTGTTCGAGCTGGCGAAGAACTTCGGCGCGCCCATGATGGTCTGCGCTCCCACGCAAGCGAACCTCAAGAACGTCGAGCATCTGGTCCGGGAATATGACATCCGTATCGCCATCCACAATCACGGGCCGGAGGACCGCCATTTCCCCAGCGCGCAGGCGGTGCTGGAGGCGGTGAGCGGCCTCGACCCGCGCTGCGGCCTGTGCATGGATGTCGGCCACGCGTATCGGGCCATCCGTACGGCCCATTTGCGGGAATCGGCCGCCGCGCGGACGGGCGATGTCGTTTACCCCGACGATCCGGTCAATATCATCGCGAAGGCCGGCTCGCGCCTGCTCGATATGCACATCAAGGACCTGACCGATCTCACCAATCGCGACAGCCAGTGCGATGTCGGCGACGGCGAAATCCCCATCCCGGCGATTTTTCAGCAGCTCAAGAAGATCCATTACCAGGGCTGCGTCGACCTCGAATACGAAATCCACGCAGACGACCCGCTGCCCGGCGTCGAGCGCTCCTTCAGCTATATGCGGGGCGTGCTGGCCGGGCTCGCCGCCGCTTGATCCGTGCTATGCACAACATCGTAATCGGGACCAGAGGCGAACAGCGGGTGCTGGTGATGGCCGAAAACGCCATCTCCTTCCTGGGCGCGGAGGGCCCCCGCGTCTTGGCCACGCCCCATATGATCGGCCTGATGGAGCGCACCTGCCGCGACACCGTGCTGCCGCAGCTCGAGCCGGGATACGACACCGTGGGTACCCACGTCAACGTCTTCCACCTGGCAGCCGCGCCCATCGGCGCGATGGTGAACATCATGGCGGAGATCACCGCGGTGCTGGAGCGCCGCGTCGAGTTCCGCGTGGAGGCCTGGGACGGGAAAGAAAAGGTCGGCGAGGGCACGCACCAGCGCGCCATTATCAACGTAGCCAAATTCGCCGCTCGCATGGCGGAGAAGCAAACGTCAGACTAGTCGGTGGAGTGCTCGGCGTTGTGTCGGGATTGCTGCTGGTGCGCCGGCGGGGCGGATGTCATTCCATCGCCTCTGCCGTTTGGCGCTACCAGTTGAAAATCGAATGCACCGGGCGGAAAGTGTTCGTGGGGGGATGTTGTTGCGGAACCGCGTCCTGTACGTCGCCGGCCTGCTGATGGTAAAACGCCAGCAAGACGGATTCGTCATAGTCGATGGCGCGGGCGTATTGGCGTATGTAGCTGGTATTGTAAATGCCGCCGGGTAGCCTGCGAAAATCGCCCTGCTCAATCGCTTCGAGCGACCGCACACTGATCTTGGTCGAATTGGCAATCTCTTGGAGCGAGATGCCCCGGTTGCGCCTGATTTCCGCAAGCCCTAGCACGCTATCATCCTTGTTCATCGCATACGCCTCAGCCGGCCACACCATAGACCGGTCCTGACTCACAATTCGCGTCGAAAAGAAACCACACTATAACATCAACCTCATCGTCTGATAAACTCTTTTTTCATGGACATATGTCGGCGAACGTTCGCTCTTTCGATGTTGGGTGGTATGTCTTTGGGATCGTGGGGCTTAGCGCCACGGCCGAACTTGTTCGTATTGATTCTAATCGAGCTCTTGCGGGCGGATTTCCTGGAATCTGCGTGGGGTAAGCTATCCAATGGGGGGTTTCGGAAGCTACTAACTTCGGGTGCATATTTTCCAGACTGCCGGCATCTGGCCAGCACCTTTCCTTCGACAACACTGGCGACGCTCGCCACCGGCGCCTGGCCTGCCGAGCATGGTATCGTCGCCGATTCCTGGTGGGATCACCGTTGGCGGCAAACCGTGAAAGCCTCCGAAGAGGAGATGCTGGCGACCACCGTGGCCGGACAGATCGCCGCCGAGGCCGGGACTCGAGTCTTCGTGGTCGGGACGAACGCGGCCCAGGCTGGCCTGGTGGCAGCCCACCCCGCGGCCCGAATGTACTGGCGCGACCAGGACGGTCGTTTCAACACGCTGGGCGAGGCGCCGGACTGGCTGGCTCCCTTCAACACGCAAAGACCCATCGAGACACTGCACGGCGCCCAGTGGCTGGCGGCCGGGGCGCCGGCCGGCTCCCTCCCGCTGCGCGTTCTCACCTATGACCCGGCCCATCCACAGCTCTTCGACGAGTTGTATCAGTCTTCGCCGTTTGCCGCGGCGGCCCAATTCGATTTCTTGCGCGAGTTGGCAACCAACGAGCAGCTCGGTCAGTCGGGCAGTTTCGATTTCGTCTGCCTGGTGGTCTCCGCCCCGGCCCGGCTGGGATTTGAAACCGGGGCGTTCTCGCCGCTGATGCAGCAGATGACGCTGCAGATCGATCTGCAAATGGAATCGCTCCTGACGCAGTTGCGGCGAACGCTGGGCGACAAGGGATTCGATCTTGCCTTCGCCGGCTGCCACGGCGCGCCTCCTGCGCCCGGCCCCAGCGCCCGCCGTCGCATGGCCGTGCCCGGCGAGAGCGTGGCGGACGCCGTTGAGACCGCCCTCCACAACCGCAATCTCGGACACGTCCAAAAATACATCTACCCGTTTCTGTACCTGGACCCCGGCGCTGCGCGCGACCCGGAACCGATGCGGCGGGCCGCCGCCGCCGCCGCCCTCGAATACCCCGCCGTCGCCGGATACTATACTGCCGGCGGCGTCTGTTCCAGCCGCGACCCATGGGAGCGCCGCTTCCGCAACAGCTTCCACCCCAACCGCTGCGGCGACCTTATGCTCTCCTACCGCCCGGAATACGTGGAAGATTACAACCAGGGACGCGGCATCTCTTACGGCTCGCTCTACGACTATGACACCAGCGTGCCGCTGTGCCTCTACGGCCGGCAGTTTCGCAGTGGGACATTTGAATCGCCGGTGGAGGCGGTGGACCTGGCTCCAACCCTGGCTCGCGTCTGCGGCGTTGTGCCGCCTTCTTCATCCACCGGCCGCGTCCTGGCCGAGGCGCTGGCGGAATGAGCGGCGCCCCGGATCCCGCGCTCGCCACCAGCTTGTGCGGCATCCAGCTCCGCAATCCGATCATCGCCGCCTCCGGTACCTTCGCCTACGGCGTGGAGTTCGAACGCATCCTGGATCTCAACGCGCTCGGCGGCCTGGTAGTGAAAGGTCTCTCGCTGGAGCCCATCGAGGGCAATCCGCCGCCGCGCGTATGGGAAGCGCAATGCGGCATGATCAACTCCATCGGGCTGCAGAATATCGGAGTCCGCGCTTTCGTCCGGGACAAGCTGCCGTTTCTGGCCCGGCTTTCCACTCCCGTATTCGCCAATATCTTCGGCTTTACATGCCAGGATTACGCCGAGGTGATGCGGGTGTTGGAGGATCATCCTGGCGTTGCCGGCTACGAGTTGAATGTCTCCTGCCCCAACACCAAACACGGCGGGATCTACTTCTCGAGCGACCCGGCGCTGCTCGGCGAGGTGGTGACGGCGGCTAGGCGCGTGGCGCACCGGCCCATCGTCGTCAAGCTTTCTCCCAACGTCGCCGCCATCGAACCCTTGGCACAAGCCGCCGAAGCTGCCGGCGCGGATGCCATTTCGCTGGTCAATACCTTCGTGGCGCTGGCCATCGACGCGCATACCCGCCGCTCGCGCATCGGCGCCGGTTTTGGCGGGCTCTCCGGCCCGGCCATCAAACCGATCGCGCTGCGCCTGGTTTACCAGGCGGCCCAGGCCGTGCGCATTCCCGTGGTGGGGATGGGCGGCATCGCCACCGGTGTCGATGCGGCCGAGTTCCTCATCGCCGGCGCCACCGCTGTCGAGATCGGCACCGCCACTTTCTGGGACCCGCAATCCCCCCTCCGCATCGCCCGCGAATTGGCTGGCTTCCTGCGCCGCGAAAGCATCCCCGATGTGTCGCAGATTGTTCGCGCGCTCGAGCTGTAAGTTGTACTGATCTAAGCCAATTACGGAGCCGAAAGTGCGAAATCATCCACACCAAAGCGTTGCTTGGTAACCTCAGCCGTTGGCCCGGCGCCTTATATACACGAAACAGAATCTAACCCAAAGGGTTGGACTCAGGACAAAAAACATCTTGTGCGCCAACTGTTTTACCGAGCCACAGGAATTCTAACCTCAAGGAAGACTTTAGAACTATGACAAAAAAATCGCTGTTCTTGGTAGGGTTCGTGTCTGTTTGCACCCTCGCCTTGGCGGGCACGAAGAGCTATGCCGTTGTTTTCTATCACCCGGAAGCCGTCGGCGCCCAGCAGTTGGCTCCCGGCGAGTACAAGCTCAAAGTGGAAAATGGCACCGCAACCTTTACCGATGTTCACACTAAGAAGTCGGTGTCGGCGCCGGTAAAGGTGGAAACGGCCAATCGGAAGTTCGCCGCTACGGCGGTCGAATCCGTTGCTGACGGCAAGACCGACCGCGTATCGGCCATCCAGTTGGGTGGTTCCACCACCAAGGTCGAGTTCAGCGCCGCAGCCGCCACCCACGGCAGCATGTAATCGCAGGCCCGGCGTGGCAGGTCCGAAACCGTCGGTCCCGCCGCGCCGTCATGGCCCGATCCCTATGTTCTTTCCACCCGCCGCGGCCGGCCCGCCCGCATCGTCCCCGCGATCGGGCCGGCTTTTATGCGCCGCCGCATGTCGTGAATTGTCCCCTCGCTGCAACTGTTAGTCGCACTGATATAAGCCAATTACAGAACGGTGAGTACGAAATGATCCGCATAAGAACTTTGGATTTGCCTCCGGCCGCCGGCCCTGGTTATCATCTAACTAGAAACCGCAACCTACCCCACGGGTTGGACGCAAGACAAAAACATCTTGTGCGCCAAGTGTTTTCGAGCCACAGGAACTGAACCTCAAGGAAACTCTCAGACTATGACGAAAAAATCGCTGTTCTTGGTTGGATTTGTGTCTGTTTGCAGCTTCGCTCTGGCGGGCACGAAGACTTATGACGTCGTTTTCGCTCAGCAATCCGTCGTCGGCACCCTGCAGTTAGCCCCTGGCGAGTACAAGCTCAAAGTCGAAAACGGCACCGCCACCTTTACTGACGTCCGCACCAGAAAGTCGGTGTCGGCGCCCGCCAAGGTCGAAGCCGTAGACAAGAAGTTCGCCCGCACCGCCGTCGATGCTTTCCGCGAAGGCAAGACCGACCGCGTCGCCGCCATCCAGTTGGGGGGCTCGACCACCAAGGTCGAGTTCAGCGCCGGCGCCGCCACGCAGAGCGGCATGTAGTAGCCCGACTCGCGGGGCAGGTCCGCGGCCTGCCCCGCAGTGCTGACGCCCTCCTTCCTTTCCTTCCCCTCCAGCAGCCCTTTCAGCCGCCCGTATTCCGAGAAGCCCCATCAAACCCCGCCATCTTTGCACCGTCTGGCCATCGCCTGAAGCGGCGTTCCGGCCCCCGTTCGCGTCTTTGCCATATTTTTCAGTTGACACTCAGTTGCAAATAGATTCTAATGCTCTGGAGGTTCACCGCCGGTGCATCGCCGCTCCAAACGGTTGCTGATTATGATGATTCAATACGGAGTGGCCACTGCGCAAACAGTATGGCTTGCGGCGCCGCAACCGTTCGGCAGGGGGCGCCGGCGAGTTCACATGCAAATGATTTGCAGAATTGCGGTGGTCGCCGCCGGAGCGCTGCTGGCGGCGCCATCTGAGGCTGGCGAAGGCCCTTTTTTCATCACCTACACCCATCAAATGGAAGAACCGGGCAATCTGGAATTCACCACCAGGAATGTCACTGGCAAGCCGGGAAATGGGGATCCGTTCCTGGCCACGGCAGCCGAATTCGAGTACGGCATGACGGGCTGGTGGACCAGTGAGTTGTATTTGGACGGCCAGGGCACGGGCTCCGAAGGCACTCTGTTTACCGGGTACCGCTGGGAGAACCGGTTCCGCCTGCTTTGGCACGAGCACTGGATCAATCCCGTCCTGTATGTCGAATTCGAAAACACCAACGCCGCGAATAAGACCTTGCTGGAGGTTGTGGGCCACGATGGCGTGGCCGATCTCACGGCCCCCAGCGCTGACGCGCGGCAGGAGAAGCAGCGGGAGATTGAAACGAAACTGATTCTGGGCAGTTACTACAAAGGCTGGACCATAGCCGAGAACTTCATCGCGGAAAAGAACGTCGGCCACGCGCCCTATGAGTTCGGCTACGCCGCAGGCATCAGCCGGCCGCTCGCCTCCGCCGCCAGGCCGGAGCGATGCAATTTCTGCAAGGAGAACTTCCAGGCTGGCGTGGAAGCATACGGCGGCCTCGGGACGCACGCCGGCTTTGGCCTGCACGACACCTCGCATTACATCGCCCCAACCGTTTCCTGGACGCTGGCGAACGGCACCACATTCCAGGTCTCGCCCAGTTTCGGGATCACCCCCACCAGCGCCCGGCTCCTGCTGCGATTCGGCGTCTCTTATGAGGTCGCTCAGTTCGGACGCGCGATGCGCAATTGGCTCCAGGGAGGACGCACATGAGACCGCGCGCTCCTGCTCGCCGGTTGTCTGCTCGCGGTCGCGTGGACCCGGGAGCAGGACCTGCTGTCCCGCGTGCCGCAAGCCGCCGCCAGCCTGCCGAATCCGCTCGAGAAGAATGAACAGGCGGAGCGCGCCGGCGCCAAGCTTTACGCGCACGAATGCGCCGCATGCCACGGTCCGAACCGCGAAGGTCACGGGAGGGTTCCGCGGCTCAATCGCGCCCGCGTCCGCGAGGCCCCGCCGGGCGAGTTGTTCTGGATTTTGCGCAACGGATCGCTGCACCGCGGCATGCCGTCGTTCGCGCACCTGCCGGAGTCCGAACGCTGGCAGATCATTGAATTTCTGCGCCAATCTCCCGCCACGAATCACGCTGGCGCCACCCAGCCAAGCCGTTGACAGGGCGGCTCTCCGTTACGTCGAATCAAAACCAGGGGGCACCGCCGGTCGCGCCATCGTCGTGTTGTTCACACCTGTGGCCCGGCGGTCACAAGGCTGGCATGAGGGGCATGTGCGCGGCAGCACCCTGTTGAGGCAAAATAGTAGAGCGGCGTCGAAGGCAGGCGTTTGGCCTGACCCGTGCAGCGGGGTCTGGCGGCATCCGGGTCCATCCTAAATCGGAACAAAGAGGAATACGTGAAGAAATCGGCCATGGTGTTGATTTGTGTTTTGCTGTTCGTGTGCTGGGCGCAGGCCCAGTCCCCGGACCCGGATGCACCGGCAGGAGACTCGAGCGCTGCGCCGGCGGATCCACAGACCGCGCCACCAGCCACGCCCGCGCCCGGCGCTGCACCGGCCGATCAACAGAGCCCCCCGCCGGCTACTCCACCGGCCGCCCAACGGCCGGCGCCGCAGACCGGGCCCAACATTTCAGCGCCGCCAGAGTTGCCCAAATACCCGGACGTGCGCATGCCCGGCGAATCCGGCGTCTGGATCGGCTTCAGCTTATCCCAACCCACCGGTCAACCGATTTTCGATAAGGGGCGGGCCTCCGGTATTACCAACAGCTCACTGGTCACCTTCCAGGGCACGCCGAAGCTGGGAGAAAGCGCCGAGATCGGTTTCGCGATGGGTTTGCATAACGCGCTAGTGGTCTCCGGGTTTAACACCCGCGCAGCAGGCGATTTCACCACTCCCTCGACAGTCACCTTGTGGAGCCAAACCTACGACCAGGGCGTGCTGGTTTCCACCAACTATCATTTGCAGGAGCTCAAGTTTTCGTACGAATACCTGACGTGGCCCTATCCGGTGGAAAGCCGGCACTTTCGATTGAAAACGCTGTGGCAGGTGCAATACGTCAATATATCCACCGGGTTTGATGCGCCGCTATTGCCGGTCACGGGTCCCTCGGGTGGTCCCTTGATCGGCTCCAATGGCTCGCCCGTGAGCTATCAGGCGGCAGGCAGCCGCTGGTTTTTCTCGCCCACGCTGGGCCTGGGAGTGGCGGAGTATTTAGCCAAGTTCATCCGGCTGGAAGTGAACGGGTCCGGCTTCGCCATCCCGCGGCACTGGACCATCTGGGATACCGACGCTTCCCTCAATCTTCGTTTCGGACACTTCGAGCTGGGCGGCGGCGTGCGCGCTTTCTATGTCAAGACTTCCACCTCCGGCCCCTTTTACATACGCGGGACCTTGATCGCGCCGCAAGTCGCGCTTCGCTGGTTCTCGAAGTAGCGGATCCTGGCGGGCGCGCCCGCCCTCCCAGCGCGGCGATCTCCTCTTCCGTCAGCTGCCGCCACGTTCCGATGGCGAGGTCCGCGATGCGCAGCGGGCCGATCGCCGTGCGAACCAGTTTCAGCACGCGGCTGCCGGCGGCTTCGATCATGCGCCGCACCTGCCGGTTGCGGCCTTCGGTGAGGACGATCTCGATAAACGTGTGCTTCGCGCTGTCCCGCAGTCGGCGCACTTCGGCCGGACGCGTTGGGCCGTCGCTCAATTCGATGCCGCCGCGCAGGCGCTCGAGTTGCTCCTCGCTCAGTAGCGTCGCGGTCTTGACCTGATACACTTTGGGCACCAGGTGAGCGGGGCTGGTGACATGGTCGGCGAACGCCGTGTCATTGGTCATCAGCAACAGGCCGCTGGTGTCCAGATCGAGGCGTCCGACCGGGGCCAGCCACCCGCCGGCGTCCGCGACCAGGTCGTAAACCGTCGGACGATTCTCCGGGTCGCGATAGGTGGTCAGGTATCCCTTCGGCTTGTACAGCAGGATGTAAATCCCCCGCGTCGTGGTAATCGGCTTGCCGTCCAGGGTGACGCGGTCGCGCGCGAGATCGATCCACTGGTCGGGGTTGCGGGCGATCGCTCCATTGACGCGCACGCGTCCTTCGCCGATCCACCGCCGCGCCTCGCTGCGGGATCCCCGCCCGGCCTTCGAAAACACGCGCTCCAGCGTCTTGAGAACGCGATTGTCCCGCCGCTGCGCAGATGGCTTCAATGCTCAGTCCTGGTGGGTCTCATGAGGCCTGATGTTATAGTTGTGTCTGGGAGCGAAAACAGACGGGGGCCATATTGATTCGGGGTGCGCGCCAACTGCTTACCATGCGCGGCCCACGGGAGGCCCGCCGCGGGCCTTCGCTCAATGAGCCGGGACTGATACTCGACGGATCGGTGCTGATCCGCGACGGCCGGGTGCAGGAAGTGGGTCCCACGCGCCGGGTGGAGAACCTCAAGGCGGCGCGTGACGCCGTGGAGATCAGCGCGGCCGGCCGCGTGGTGATGCCGGGATTCGTGGACGGCCACACCCACCTGGCTTTTCCCCCGCCGGGCGCGGCTCATGCCGATGCCGCGGCGGCGCTCAACGCCGTCAAGACCTCGACCGCCAGGAGCATCGCTATCCAGGCGCGAAATTATCTGCAGGCGATGGCGCGGCACGGCACCACCACCGTAGAGGCCAAAGCCGGATGCGGCGGAGGGCAGAGCGCAGAGTTGAAACTGCTGCGCGCTTTGTCGCTGGTGAAGCGCGACCCGCTCGACGTGGTAGCCACTTTCCTTTTCCGCCTGCCGGCGCCCAGCCAGGGCCCGGACGCGGCGGAGGCCGCGGTGGAGTGGGTCTGCGGCGAGTTCCTGCCGCTGCTGCACCGCCGGCGGCTGGCCCAGTTTGCGGACATCGAATGGAGCCAGGGCGAGAGCCGCCAGCGGCTCATCCGGCGCTATCTGGAGACGGCGGCACGGCTCGGCTTGGGCTGCCGGTTGCATGCCGATGGCGATGGGTCTCTCGCCGCGCTGGCGTTGGCGCGCGAGCTCCGCATCTCCGGCATCGACCATCTGGAGAAAATCGCGATCGAGGAACTGGGAGGATTGGCGGCATCGGCTCCGGTCATCACCCTGCTGCCCAGCCTGGCCTTTCACCAGGGCAGCCGCCCGGCCCCGGCGCGGGCTCTGATCGAGGCAGGCGCCGCCGTCGCCGTCGGCAGCAACTTCAACCGTTCCGACAGCCCGATGCTCAACATGCAGACCGTGGTATCGCTGGCCTGCCGGGAGATGGGAATGACGCCGGCCGAAGCGCTGGTGGCGGCCACCATCAATGGCGCCCACGCGCTCGGCTGCCCCGCCGCCGCCGGGTCCATCGAACATGGCAAGCCGGCCGACCTGGTCGTGTTCAACGTCTCCGACTATCGAGAACTGGGCTACCATTCCGGCATGAACCTGGTGCATCTCACCATGAAACGCGGCGAATTTATTTACCAGGAAGGCGCAGTGGCGCCGCTGGCGGCGGAAAATCTCCGCTTGGCCTGGTAAGCACTTTCCGCCTCCCCTCGGCACCCCGTCGCCAAACTCTCGCGCGCAAAAAAACCGGGCGGCTGGTTAGGCCGCCCGGCATAACTTCACCAATACAGGGTCAGGGTCATCTGACAAACACCGAGATGCTGACGCTGACGGTCTGGCCTCCAGGTCCGTATGCGGTCAGGGTGTAAGTTTCGTTGGTAATCGGGTTGTCGGTGTAGGAGCCGTTCACCGGCAGCGTCATCGGCGGTATGTCGGCGCCGGTGAGCACCACCGAAGTGGCGTTCGCGGTGGTCCACGACAGCGTCACCGGGGCTCCGGCGACGGGCGAGCTCACCGGGTTGGCCTGGAACGAGAGAATCTGGACCAGACCGACGTTGACCGTCAAGTTCCCCTGCACCTGGCCAACTGCGTTGGTGGCGGTCAGGGTGTAAGTAGTGGTGGCGCTCGGCGTAACCGTGGCGCAATCGTTGGGATTGAGATTGGTGCCCACCCCAGGAGTGATCGAGATGTTCGTCGATCCGGTCACCTGCCAGCAGATCTTAGTCGACTGGCCCGGCGAGACGCTCTGCGGGGTGGCGACGAAGGTCACGATCTGCGGGATCGCGGACCCGGTCACGGTCACGGTTGCCACCGCCGTGACGGTCTTGCCGTCCGTGCCGGTGGCGCTGAGGGTGTAACTGGTTGTAGTGGCCGGCGAGACGGTGGTGCTCCCGTTGGCGGTCACTGTGCCGATGCTCGGCGAGATCGAGATCGTGGTGGCGCCGGAAGTGGTCCAGCTCAGAGTGGTTTGCGCGCCCGCGGCGATGGTACTCGGGTTTGCCTGGAAGCGCAGAATCTGAGCCGTTGTGGCGCCCACCATCACCTGCACGGTCTGCGTGGTGGTGCCGTTGGGCCCAGTCGCCGTCAGGGTGTAGGTGGTGGTGGCGGTGGGCGACACTGCAACCGAACCGGTGGTGGCGCTAACCGGGCCCACGCTGGGCGCGATGCTGGCCGACGTGGCGTTCTGGATCACCCAGCTCAGCGTTGCCGTCTGGCCGGATGTGATTGCCGCCGGTTGCGCGGTGAACTGGACGATCTGCGTCTGTGTCGGCGATGCCGTGCTAACCAGGGTGGTGGCCTGGGCAGAGATGCCGTCCGTGTTGGTGACCTTGAGCTGGAACTGGTAGCTCTGGCCGGCGGCGGCGGTGAACGTAGCTATCGCCTGGTTGGCATTGGTAATCGTCACCGACGGCCCGGAAATCTGCGTCCAGGCATAGGTGAGAGCTTCGCCCAGAGGATCGTACGATCCGGAGCCGTTGAGCGTGATCACGCCGGCGGGCACACCCACCTGGCTGGGACCGGCGTTGGCAATCGGCGGGCTGGTGCCGACGCGCCGCGTGCCAAACTCGTAGCGGATGCGCGGCACATCCATCGGCACCGGCGTCTTGATGCTGCCGTAGTCCTTGGGATGGATGTAGCTGCCCATCTCCAGACCGAACATCACCTGGCCGTTGCCCGTCGAGAAGACGCCGGTCTGATTGTAGTCGAGGGCGGCCGTGAAGGCCACGTGCGCATTCAATGGCTGCGTCAGCTTGACTTCGCCACCGACCGTGTTGCCGCCATTCACTTCCCGGCGCAGCAGCCCCAGGTTGCCTTGCAGGTAGGCGTTACCCCACACGCCGACCAGAGCATCGCCGCCGTACTGGTTGACGACCTTGGCATAGGTCTGCAGGAAAACGCCGGGCGCCAGAGTCTGGTTGTTGACTATGGCGTAATTCTTGAAACCCTGCGTGCCGAAAACGCCGATGCGGCCGCGTTTGAAGATATAATCCAGCAGGAAAGCGCCCTGGCCGAGCGCCCCGCCGTTCTGATACTGCTTGTAGTTCAGGTATTTGAAACTGCCGAACACGCCCGCCTGCACGTTGCCCCAGCGGTTCACTAAGCCCAGATCGAATTGGGCTTCCTGGTCCTGCGGGTTGTATATGTACTCGCCCTGCGCCTGTACGGCATGCGTGCCGTCGCCGCCGAAGGGTGAGAAGAAGCGGCCGTTGGCATCGAAGGTCGCATTTCCGCGGCTGCTCGAGCCGTAAGTCGGCCCCACGTTGATCCCGAGCAGCGAAAACTTCTGGTTGTGTTTCCGCATCTCGTCGACCGCGTTGGTGGCTTCCTTGTGTGCCACCTCGGCCGCCTGCTCTTCGGTCACAGGCTTCGGCATGTTCGCGATCTGGTCGCGCAGCGTATTGATCTGGTTGCGCTGGTCGGCCAATTCGCCCTTGAGCGCCGCGTTTTCGCCTTGCAGGGACTTGACCGCGGCCAGAATATCATCCAGCTTGTCGAGCCGTTTGAGGATGGCATCGCAGCATTCCTGCTGCTTCTTTGCGAACTGGTCCAGCCAGGCCTGCAACGCCGGCAGCACATCGCTGATGCCGCCCTCCTTCACCAATCTGCCCTGCCCATCCGTCACCCGGAGAGTGACGCGGCGGTTCATGAAGCGGCCTTCCCTGGTCTTATTGTCGACTTCCGGCTGGCGCTTCCCATCGCCGGCCACCGACACCTGATCGGAACTGGCGCCGTACTTGACCAGAAAGCTCTTGACCGTATTGGCGCGCGCCAGCGCCAGTTTATCGTTGTAACTGTTGGAGCCCACGTAATCGGTGTGTCCGGTGACCGCGACCTTGAAATCGCGATGTTGGCTCAACAGATCGGCGAGACGAAGCAGGCTGGGGTAGCCGTCCGAAAGAATGGAAGAGTCGAACTCGAAGTTAATCTCTTCCCAATCCTCTTTGGTCTGGCTGACCGGCGCATCTAGACCCTGAGCAAAGAGTGCGGACGCCATTACCCCAAGAGCGCTCAACGCTACGATTCTCTTCATTGTCTTCTTGATCTCCTCAACAGATACCAACTAAGCATGTGAACTGAGTATCGAAGCCCTTCTACTTTCCTCCAACGAGGAGCGAGCCACAACTCTCCAAGCAGTGTCCGACAGTGCAGACGCTTGCTTCGCGAGTTGGCTCGTTCCCAAGACCCACGCGAATAACGATTTATTTTACACCGGAAATACCGCAGATTCGCAACAACTGCGTCGAGTTACTTGGAATCCCGCGCCGTGAGATAATCGAGTGCGGGAGCTGCCGGATGGGCAGTCGCCTCCGGTAACGGAGGAGGAAAGTCCGGTCTCCATAGAGCAGCGTGCCGGCTAACGGCCGGGATCCCTACCGGGATACGGAAAGTGCCACAGAAAATATACCGCCTTCCGGCGACGGACGGTAAGGGTGAAAAGGTGCGGTAAGAGCGCACCGCGGCTGGAGTAATCCCGCCGGCAGGGTAAACCCCACGCGGAGCAAGACCAAATAGGGGAGAAGGGGCGGCTCGTCCCGCTTGACTCCCGGGTAGGTCGCTTGAGCCTGTCAGTAATGGCGGGCCCAGAGGAATGACTGTCGCCTTAACAGGTACAGAAACCGGCTTATAGTCCGGCAGCCCCTTTATTTGACTGTGCGTTTGAGTACTATTTAAGTGCTGTAGATACGCGAATTGTGTCTCGGCAGAATCTGCCCGCGTTTCGATCGTCGACCGTGGGCCCGCCGCTGCGCCTCCGGCAGCGCGGTGCGTGCCCGTACGCTAGAATCGTAACTTCCATGACTATGAAGATGGCACGATTCTTGATTGCCGCACTGCTGCTGGCGCCCGCCTGGGCAGCCTCGCTTGACGAACCCACCCGCAAGCTGTCGCGTGAGATCCTCCAGGAGCTGATCGAGATCAACACCACCGATTCTTCGGGAAGCACCACCGTGGCCGCCGAAGCCATGCGCGCACGTCTGCTAGCGGCTGGCTTCCCTTCCGCAGACGTGACGGTGCTGGGACCGAACGCACGCAAAGGAAACCTGGTGGCGCGGCTGCGCTCCGCCCGCGCGGGCGGAGCGAAGCCGATCCTCATCATCGGGCATTTGGATGTGGTGGAGGCGCGCCGCTCCGACTGGACCACCGATCCATTCCACCTGGTGGAGCAGGGCGGGTACTTCTACGGCCGCGGCACCCAGGACATGAAGGGCGCCGACGCCATCATGGTGACCACCCTCATGCGCTTCGCGCGCGAAGGCTACCGTCCCGACCGCGACATCATCCTGGCGTTGACCGCCGACGAGGAGGGCGGCACCTCCAACGGCGTGAACTGGCTGCTGCAGCAGCATCGCGGCCTGGTGGACGCCGATTTCGCGCTCAACCCGGATTCGGGCGGTGTCACCACCGAGAGCGGCCGGCCGCTCGACGTCGAGGTGGCGTCCACCGAGAAGCTCTACGCGGATTTCGAGCTGAAGGCCACCAACCCCGGCGGGCACAGCTCGCTGCCGGTGCCCGATAACGCCATCTACCACGTCGCCGATGCGCTGGCGCGCCTCGAACGCGCGGTGTTTCCGTTTGAGCTTAACGCCGTGACACGCGCCTATTTCGAGCGCCTGGCGCAGGTGGAATCCGCGCCGACCACGGCCGACATACGCGGCATGCTGGCGCAGCCTCCGGACCCGGCGGCCATCGCGCGGCTTGGCCGCGTGGCCCAGTTCAACGCCCTGGTGCGAACCACTTGCGTGGCCACGCGCCTGGAGGCCGGTCACGCCAACAACGCCCTGCCGCAGAGCGCGCGGGCGATCGTGAATTGCCGCATTCTTCCCGGCCACACGGCCGAGGAGGTGCGGCTTCGCCTGGTGAGCATCGTCGCCGATCCGGCGGTTTCGGTGCGGCATATCAGCGACCTCACCGGCGAAATCACCGACCACGCCCCGCTCGACAAGCCATTGGCGCCGGTGGCGCTCCGGTCGGATGTGCTGGCGCCGCTCGAGCGGCTGGCGGCGCAATTCTGGCCGGGAGCGCCGGTGGTGCCCACCATGGAAACCGGCGCTTCCGACAGCAAATACACCAATGCAGCCGGCATCCCCAGCTTCGGCTTCTCCGCGCTGGCGGTTGACCGCGGCGATGTGCGCGCTCACGGCAAGGACGAGCGCCTGCGCGTGAGCTCTTATTACGACGGCGTGGATTTCTACTACCGCTACTTGAAAGCGCTCACCGGCACAGCGGCGAATTAGGGGCCATTCGGAGCCGCGACCGTGAGGGAGCGGTCGCTGCAAGCTGTTCCGCCACGAGCCACTCAGTGAGATGAGGCCCGCAATTCAGCCGAAGCACCGATTGTCCCCGGTGGGCAGCCGGCCTGAAACTGGAACCAGAGACTGTGACGAAGATGGCCAAAGGAACGCGCGGCTACGTTTTTGTGACCACCGCGATCTGCGCCGCCGTGCTGATCGAGTTTGTCGGCCTGGCCGCGGACGTGGGCTACTTGCAATGGCAGCGGCTGCGTGCGCAGACGGCGGCCGACGCGGCCGCTGCCGGCGCCATGTTCCAGCTCCAGCGAGGCGCGAATGACGCGGCCATTACCAACGCCGTGCAGGCCGACGCCGCGCTCAATGGTTTTACCAATGGCGTCTCGAACACCACCGTCACCGTCAATCACCCGCCGCTCTACGGGTCGCTGGCGGGCAACTCCTCGGCCGTTGAAGTAATCGTGCAGCAGACCGTGCCCACATTCTTCCTGTCGGTGGTGCAGCAAAGTCAGGCTACGGTTGCGGCGCGGGCGGAGGAGACGTTGGGGGCGGCCGCCACCCCTCCATGCGTGTACGCGTTGAACCCTTCGGTATCGCGGGCGTTTCAAATCGATGGCGGCAGTGCCGATTATTTCACCTGCGGCCTGCAGGTCGCTTCGTCGAGCGCCACCGCGCTGCATATGGAGGGCAGCGCGATTCTGTATATGGAAAATGGCGCGGGCGTCGGATTAGCGGGAGGGCTGGATCTCGCCGGTCAAACCAAGATTCTGACTTATCCGGGCAACCAGAGGGTCACACCAGGCACGATTTCGTCTCTGGCCGATCCGCTGGCGTCTGTCCAGGCGCCGTCGGCGACCGGCATGATCGAGCGCGGCACATCCAATACCTATTACGACATGAACAAGAAGCCGCCAAACAACGCCATCCCGTCGGGCGTGTATTGCGGCGGTCTGACAGTGGGCAACACGGGCGGAGCCACATTCACCATGTCGGGCATCTATATCATGGCGGGCGGAGGATTCACCGTCAATAGCCAGGCGGTGATCAACGGCAGCGGCGTCACCATCTACAACACCTCGGGGCTCAATAGCGGCGTCCCCGGTTGCGCCTCGGCTTTTTCGCCCTTCACCATCAGCGGGCAGGGCAACGTCACCCTGAGCGCGCCGACAACCGGCTCGCTGGCCGGTGTCCTGATCTTCCAAGACCGCTCGATTACCAGTGCCAGCAGCAATCAGATCAACGGCGGAGCCACCACGAACTTGACTGGCGCTATCTATCTGTTGCATTCGCCCCTGCTGTTCAGCGGCAGCAACACGTCGAGCGGCTATATGATCCTGGTGGCGGACACCGTGACCATCAACGGCAACTCGACGGTGTACAGCAATTATTCGTCGCTGCCGGGCGGCTCGCCGATTAAGGGCACGCCCGTGCTGGCGGAGTGAAGCCTCATGCACGCCAGCCAGAGACGCGCGGGGACGGTGCTTGTGGAATTCGCTCTGGTGGTTCCGCTATTTCTGCTGATCTGCCTGGCGGGAATCGATTTCGCGCGCGTCTTCGCGACTGCCATGGCGATCAACGGCGCCAACCGCGTCGGTTTGCAGTATGCCGCCCAGAATCCCGGCACCACCAACGGAATCGCCGGCGCCGTTGCCGCCGACGCTGCCATCGCCGGCTTGAAAGTCGTTGCGGCCCAGTACTGCGCTTGTTCGGCCGGGGGCGCGCAGGTGCCCTGCACCAACTCGTGCTCCGGTAAGATGACCTACACCCAGGTCACCACCACGTTGCCCTTCAATACCGTGGTTGCCTGGCCGGGCATTCCGGACAGACTCACGCTCTCGGTCAGCGGCGTCATCCGGGTGCAATGACATGCGGCGCGGGCGAAACGAACGCGGCAGCGTATTGGTGGAAGCGTCGCTCGTCTCGGTGCCCTTTTTCGCTCTGCTGCTGGGTGTGCTGGCCACCGGTTACCTGGTCTTCACTTACAATTCGGTGTCCTTCATGGCGCAGCAGGGGGTGCGCTGGGCCTCGGTGCACGGCAACCTTAGCAGCCAGCCCGCTACGAAAGCGACGGTGCAGAACTACGTGCGCACCCAGGCGGCCGGCCTCAATTCAACCAGCATCATCGTCGTCACCAACTGGAGCCCCGACGAAAATCCGGGCAGCACGGTTTCGGTGAACGTGAGCTATACGGCCACGCCTCTGGTCGGCTGGGCCTTACCCGCCAGCCTCACCATGCAATGCACATCCACGGCAGCGGTGATCCACTGAGCGGAGCGGCTCGCGAGATCGCAAGAGGGTTCGGCGACAAACGAATTTAGTGCCCGGGTGGCGGCGGAGGCGGTGCCGGGGCGCCCGTGGTGCCGGTGCCTGTGGTGCCGGTGCCTGTGGTGCCGCCGGGCTTGCCCTTGTCGCCTTGTGCGCCGACGCCGCCGGCCGCCGAACCGATGCCCGCGCCGCCGTGCCCGCCCAGTAACACCTGGTACACCGCCTGCTCGGCAGCTTTCAACACCAGGCGCAGCGCGGCGTGTTGGTTGATCTGTTGCGGGATCAACGGCTTGTTCGGTTCGATCAGAATCGAATCGCCCGGCTTGAGAAGCACCGACGGGCCAGGCGCGGTCAGGTTGCGAACGTCCACCAGTCCGTCGTCCAGGGTGACGAACGTGGTTCCGTCTTCGTCCTGCACTTCCACGTCAAACACCGTTCCGCGCACCGAAATCACCGCCGTGGGCGTCTTGACGTCCTTCGGATTCGGACCTTTGGAATGCTCGATGAAGACTTTCACCCGCCCGATAAACAGGTCCAGCAGGTCGGTGATGCCAGGCGTCTCGCGGAACACCACCTTCGAATTGGAATACACTTCGAAGATGCTGCCGTCGGTCAGTTGGAATCGGGCATAGCCATTCGGACCGGTAACAATAGTCTCGTGCAGGTGCAGTCGGTCGCCGACGGAAAGCGGCTTCATATATCCGGCGCTGTCTAGCACCGAGACTTGGTTCACTTGTACCAGTACGGTGGCGGCATCTTGGTCCTGGGCATGCAGCGTAGCCAAGGACACCGCGACGGCAGCCGCCAGCAGCAGCGTAGACCGGTACCGCATGTTCGTCAAGCGCCGCACCATATCAGAGTTCGGGACACGATTACTTGAAATCCGCGCCCCTAGCCATGTCTCCTCAAGTCTAGCACCAAACTTGCAATGCACATATAGTTCCGCAATGAAGCATTCTTCACAAATCGAGTGATATCAGCCATTTGTTGACTATGCCCCAATCCGGAGTTGAGCTAAAATAGGATCGCCCGTGTGTCATAAAGGAACACCCCGCGTTTCCATATGTTTCGCTGCCACAGTGTTTCTGGCCGGCACAGCGGCATTCTCCCAGACGGCCCCTGCATGGCGGAAGGTAGGCACCGCTTCGGTTGATCTGCAACTGGCCGGCCCGGCTACCGGCCCGGTAGAGCAGGTCTGGTTCGATTCCGGCGGGGGAGTACTATTGGCGCGAACCGCGTCCGGGGTGGTGTTCGAGACCGCCGATTATGAAACCTGGACCCCCGCGGCGGACGCGCTTCAGCCTCCGCCCACCCGGCCCGCCACTGCCGCCCGTCTGCCGGAAGCCTTTGCGCGAATTATCGCTTCGTCTTCCAATCCTGATGTGATCTTCGGCCTCGGCCGGCAGCTCTATCGCTCCGACGACGGCGGCCACTCATGGAACAACCTGACCGCCTTCAAGTCCCGCTCAGTCATCGGGGATGGCGTGAACAGCGTGGCGGTTTCTCCTGTAGACGGCGATCAACTGGTGGCCGCCAACGATTATGGCGTGTGGCGTTCGCTCGATGGGGGCCTTTCCTGGTCCGCGCTGAATCAGGGGTTGCCCAACCTGCCGGTGCGCCGGATTCTCTCCACCGTTACCGGAACATCGGGCACCATCGTGGACGTGGAGAACCTGGGTACCCTGGAATTGCCGCCGAGCGGCTCTCTGTGGCAACAAGTGGACGCGAGCTTGCCCGACGCCGCGCTGGAAGAGTTGTATTCGCGCCGGCTACAAACGGAAATCACCGCCGTGAGCCAGTCGGGCGACACGGTTTACGCTGGATCGGCGGATGGCCGCATCTGGGTCTCCGTGGATGGCGGCCGCACGTTTCCGGCTCCGGCATGGGCAACCGGCGGCGGCCGCGTCGAGCGCGTCTTCGCCGATCCTGTCGAGCCGCGCGTGGCTCTGGCCGCGCTTTCCGGCGCCGGGCCCCACGTGCTGCGCACCACCAACAGCGGCAGCTTCTGGGATCCTCTCGATTTCAACCTGCCCAACCGGCCGGCCCACGGAATTACCGCGGACCGCGCCGCTGGAGCGGTCTATGTCGCCACCGATGCCGGCGTGTTTTACGGCGTGGCGGACCTGGAGAACGCAAGTTCCAATCCGCTGAACTGGGTGAACCTGTCGTCGCGCTTGCCCGCGGCGCCGGCTTATGATGTGCGCCTGGATCCGGCGGGCGTCCAGCTCTACGCCGCCTTCGACGGCTACGGTGTGTACGCCACCGCGGCGCCCCACCGCGCGCGCGTTCCGCGCATCGTCAATACGGCCGATTTCAGCACCCGCCCTGCCGCGCCCGGTTCGCTGCTGAGCGTGGTGGGCGCGCAGGTGAGCCGCGCGGTAGCCGCCAACCTGGATTTCCCCGTGCTGGCCGCCGCGGAGGGCGAATCGCAGGTGCAGGTTCCGTTCGAAGTCGTCGGCCCCAGCGTGGGGCTCACGCTGTACACCGCGAGCGCCAACTTCACCATTCCACTCACGGTGCAGCCGGTCTCGCCGGCCATCCTGGTCTCGCGCGATGGCGCCCCGGCCTTGTTCGATGCCGATAGCGACCTGCCGCTCGATGCACGCAGTTCCGCCCATTCCAACGGCCGAGTGAAAATCCTGGCCACCGGCCTGGGCAAAGTTCAGCCCAACTGGCCCGCCGGCATACAGGCGCCGCTCGATGACCCGCCTGCCGTGGTTGCGCCGGTGAAAGTCTTTCTCGATGGAGAGCCGCTCCAGGTCACCCGCGCCACGCTGGCGCCGGGGTATGTCGGCTTCTACCTGGTGGAAGCGCAACTCCCCGCCATCACCAACGCCGGCACCTCCGACCTCTACCTCAGCGCCGGCGGCCAGGACAGCAACCACGTACAGATGCTGATGGAGCCGTAAGCCACGACGCGCGGCGGCAGGCACGACTCCTCCCCGCGGGCCGGTCTACAACGGCCCTCGAATCAACCCTCATAATGCGCCTTCAGCTTCCTTGCGGCCGCCCGGCCCACGGCCTTCGCTAAATCCCCTTCCGAGGCTGCCCGCACCAGCTCCGAGCTGCCGAATTGCTTCAGCAGCTTCTGCACCGTCTTCTCGCCCACGCCGGCAATCGCATCCAGCTCGCTGGTCAACTGGCACGCGGAGCGCCGCGAGCGGTGGAGAAGGCGGAGGTTTACTCCCATGCGATCCGCGGGAGAAACGAGGCGGCCAAGCGGTGCGAGAAGTTCCAGGAGCGGGGTTTCGGTCGGGACGTTAGTTGCCGTCCTCGAGGCGGAACCGCGCCATCCAGATGTTGCCAGTGATCTCGAGCAGGTTGAAGACGATGTGGTCCCGGGTGACCGAGAGGTCCAGTGAAGGCGCGTACATGTGCATCAAGGACAGCCGGTTGGTATGGAAATGATACACCGGGGAGGGCTCGCCGATGGGCCGTTTACCGGCCGGATTCAGCCGCTGATTCCAAATGCAGCCGAACCCGTCGCGTAGGGAATAAAAGTAGAGCGCGTCTCCGGAAGCGGACCACCGCGGCTTATCATCCCACGCTTCGCCGCCGGTCACGGCGATCCACTCTTTCGGCCCGGGCGCCGACCCGTCCCGAAAAGGCGCGATGAAAACGCGGGTCCGATCCGGCTTGGTTCTGGCTACAAACGCGATCCAGCCATCATCGGGAGAAAAATGAGCCTGGTCGAGACTGAGCTCGGGGTGTTGCAGCAGCGGGGCTTTCGCTCCCGACGTCAGATCGAGCAGATCCACGTGCCGGGGTTGTCCGCTCAGGTAGAGCAGTTTCGTTCCATCGGAGGACCAGCCCACAGGCTCGCCGCAATCCTCGCACAACTTTTCGGCCATGCCCCGGCTGGTGGCGATGATATAAATGGGCCGCTTCTGCTTTTCGATCTCGGAATACGCCACTTTGGATCCGTCGGAGGTAATGATCGGCGAAGACACCTGGACCGCGCTGACGGTGAGGGCAGTTTCCTGCCCGCTGTCGAGGTCCTTCATCCAGATATCCCTGTTCCCGGACCTTCTCGAGAGAAACACGACCTTTTTGCCATCCGCCGAAGCCGACGGGTTGGTGTCGTAAGCCTCGCTCCGGGTCAGTTGCTGTAACTCGCCGGCGCCGGGGCGCTGTAAATCGGCCGCCTCTTTCGGGCGGATCGGCAAACGCCAGACGTTGTTGCGGGCGGAAAGGCTCGAGAAAGCCAGGAGCGTTCCGCGCCCGCCGGCATCCACGGACCGGGAAGGCTCTGCGTCCTGGCCGCTGCCGAAGGTCAGGCGCTGTGGTTCCCTCGCCACCTGCCAGGTCCTGGAGGAGATTCGTATCTTCCACAAGCTCGTGCTATCTCCGATGCTAGCCGAAAACATCAGGTCCTCTCCTGCCCAATCGCCGGGGCCCATGTATGCGGAAAGCCCCTGGCGCCGGAACGCATCAAAAGTACCCGTCTTTACGGCAACCCCTCCATCGAGCGGGATGACCCACCAGTCGGACGCCTGGGCTGGGGAAGCTGAGGGGTTCTGAATGCCCTCAAACAAGATGTGTTTGCCATCGGGGGTCCAGATCGGATAGCGAGCGTCGGCGAAGCCTGCTCCGAGCGCCCGGGACGTCCCACCGTTAGACGGCACGACAAACACCTTCTTGCCTGAAGGATCGAGTCTGGCCGGATCGCCCACCCAGTACGTGATCTGGCTGCCATCGGGAGAAAACCTCGGGTTGCGCCCGTACCTGGCGATCATTCTCTCCTCGCCTGCCAGCGCCGAAACGACGTAAACCCCGCCTCCGCCCCGGTCGGAATGGAAAACGACCTTATCGCCGTCGGGAGAGAACGAGGGGTGATCGTCATCGGCTGGATCGCGCGTGAGCCGCAGGGGTTCGCCGCCGGCGAGTTGTCGTACCCAGATATCGAGATTTCCCTTGCTGCCGCGATCGGAGGCATAGGCCAGCAGTCTGCCATCACGCGAAAGAGCCGGGTCCACCGTGAGCCCGGAATCGAATGTCAACTGGGTCAGCGTTGCCGGCTGGCCGAAAGGGCGCAGCTGGATCCGCAACCATGTCAGGATCCCAGCCCCAAGGAGTAGAGCGAGGCTTGCGGCGATGATGAATCTGTCGCGCCGCGGGTGAGCCTTCTTTCCGGCAGCGGGCAACTCAGGGACCAACCTGCAGGAATCGGATTCCTCCCGCAAGGCGTCGAGGGCGATTTTCAGGTCTGCCATGTGCTGGAAGCGGCGGCGAGGGTCCTTTCGCAGGCACAGGCTGAGAACTCGCTCCACCTCCCTCGGCACGCACGGAACCGTCTCGCGGAGCGGCTTTGGTTCATCCCGGAGAATCGCCGACAGAGTGGAGATCCTGTTTTCCCTCTGAAACGCGCGCTGGCCGGTGAGCATCTCGTAAAAAACCGACCCAAAAGAAAAAATGTCGGAGCGGGCATCCACCTTCTTTCCTTCGGCCTGCTCCGGCGACATGTAGGCCACAGTACCCATGACGGCGCCGGCTTGGGTCAACGTCTTGTCGCTCGCCAGGGTTTGCGTGGTAGCCGATTCGTCGCTTGCGCCGGGTTCGGTGAGCTTCGCCAGGCCGAAGTCCAGCACCTTCAGCAGGCCCTTACCGGTGACCATGATGTTGGACGGCTTGAGGTCCCGGTGAACAATGCCGGCGGCGTGGGCGGTGGCGAGCGCGTCGGTGATTTCCACCGCGTATTGCAGCGCCTCACTGAGGGGCAGGCCCTTGCGCCCGATGAACTGCCGGAGCGTCTTGCCGTCGACGCATTCCATGGCGATGAAGTCAACGCCGTTATCGGAGCCGACCTCGTAAATGCTGACAATGTTTGGGTGATTCAGCGCCGAAGCGGCGCGGGCTTCGCGCAGCAGTCGCGACCGCCGCTCGGGGTCGGAGGCGTACTCCGGCGGTGGGATCTTGAGCGCCACTGGCCGGCGGAGTTGGGTGTCGTAGGCACGGTACACAGCCCCCATGCCGCCTTCGCCCAGCTTCGCTTGAATCTCGTAGTGGGCGAGTCGCTGCCCGACTGCTGGCCGGGCCGTGTCCGAAGGCATGTCGCTGCCCGCGGCACCGGCGCGCTCCCGGATTTCGTCAGGTCCCAGCCGGCGGCCTGCCACAGGCTCCCACGCGGGCTGGTCGAGAGTGCCGCCCGCCGATGGCTGCCCCAGCAGGGATTCCACCTCGCGCTGCAGGTCTTCATCCCCGGCGCAAGCCACCACAAGGAATGCCGCCCGTTCCCCAGGCTCGCGTTCCGACGCCGCGTGGTAGATCTCCTCGACGCGTTTCCAGCGGGCTGGATCCATAACAGCCTGGGCGGATTATAGCACCGCAAAGTCCCAAATCCCATCGCGATTGGCACGTGATTGATCGCGACGGCGGCGACCGGGCGGTCACTAGACGCTCCTCGAGCCCCTGCTCCTGCGGCATCGCCTCAGCTTTCTGGAGCGGAGGTCTGGCGACTGCTATGCTGCGCGGCAGCTAGGCCGTGGCTTCCGCCTGGCGGATTCAGGACACTACCTATCGACCGCGTGCGGAACAGAAAAAAGGACGGAAAAAGGACTTGCGCATCCAATGCTCTCTCATTATACTTGCCCTGATCCCCGTAGCTGGAGGACACATGCCCAAACGGATCGAGATCCGCGTACACGTCCCTGGCGACCTCGGGTTGACCAAGACACAGATGGCCAGCCTGAAAAAGAAACTAAAAGTCGAGATTGTCGCTTCAACCCTACCGGTTCAAGGCCTGATCGCGCAGACACAACAACAGGTTGTGATTAGGGCGGTCGATAGACCACCGGTCAATCGATAGGCCAGCCGCGCGTTGATGGCTCGCAGCAATGCCGCAATCGACGTCTGAAAGCAGAATCTGCCTGATCAGCCCCCCAACGGCAACCGATCTGGAAGACAGGGAGTTGGCAGAGAGCGAAGCCGTTCGTCTGATTGCGGAAGAGGCTCCCATCGGCATCCTGACGCTGGCCGCCGTACTCGAACGGCGGGGAATTGCACCCCGGATCGTCAACCTGAACAGGCTGTATTACGAGTATCTTCGAGGCGCTGAGGCCGGAATCGATTTTTGCTCTTTTGCCGCCCGCAAGCTGGAGTCCGAGTTGTTCGATGTTTTCGGGTTCGGCACGATTTGCAGCACGTATCCGCTCACCATCCGGATCGCCCGGGAGGTGAAGCGCGCGCGCCCGGAGGCCGCCATCGTGCTGGGCGGCCCGCAGGCCTCGGTGGTCGATGTACAGACGCTGCGGGCTTTCGGTTTTCTGGACGTCATTGTGAGAGGAGAGGCCGAGGAAACATTCCCCAAACTCCTGAGCGCTCTCGCCGGGGACGGCCGGTTGGACCTCATTTCGGGAATTACGTTCCGGCGGCGAGGCAAGATCGTCCGAAACCGGGATGCTCCGGTCATCCTGGACCTGGACAAGCTGCCCATGCCGGCCTTTCACCTCTACCCCGAGTTGAAGGATTGCCGCTCTGTGCCGCTCGAGATCGGACGCGGCTGCCCGTTTGCCTGCACGTTTTGCTCGACCAACGACTTTTTCCGTCGGCGCTTTCGCCTCAAGTCGCCTCAGCGGGTCATCGAACAGATGAGATCGATCCGGCAGGTCTATGGCATCGAAAAGTTCGACCTCGTCCACGACATGCTCACCGCGGACCGCAAACGGGTTGTGGCCTTCTGTGAGGCCATGTCGGCCAGCGGAGAAAGATTCGAGTGGGGTTGCAGCGCCCGAACCGATTGTGTCGATGCCGAATTGATCGCCCTGATGTCCCGGGCCGGTTGCAGGAGGATTTTCTTCGGTGTCGAAACTGGATCCGGCCGCCAGCAGCGCCTCATCGGCAAGGACCTCGACCTGCCGGAGACCACTCAGATGATCCGGTGCACGGACAGCCATCATATCGCCACCGCCGTCTCGCTCATCACCGGGTTTCCCGAAGAAGCTGTGGAAGACCTCCGCGAAACAGCCGCCTTCCTGATGGATTGTCTCCGATTCGACTACGTGGAGCCGCAGCTCCACCTGCTCGCCCCGCTGGCTGGGTCTTATATCTGTTCCGAGTACCAAGGCCGGCTGCTGCTGGACGACATTTTTTCCGACATGTCCTACCAGGGCTGGCGGCAGGACCCCGCCGACGGGGCGCTGATCGAGTTCCACCCCGACATCTTTCCGAATTTTTACGCTGTCCCCACCCCCGGGCTCGACCGGCGTTATGTCAAGGAGTTGCGGGATTTCGTTGTGAACGGAATCGTCCGGTTCCGCTGGCTCCTGGTCGCGCTGGCCCAGCATCGGGGTGGGCTGCTCCGGGTCTTCGAGGAATGGAAAGCGTGGCGCTTGGAGATCCTGCAAAAGAGGTTCGCTTCAGATAGCGAGTCCAGCGTCTACTATTCCAAAATCGAGTTTCAGCGGGACTTTCTGCAATTCGTTTCGTCCCATTGCCTTGCCACAATGGGCGGGGCGATTCCCGCCATCTCAGCGCTGGTGGCGTACGAGGCTTCCCTCGATACGGCGGACGCAGCCGTTGCGCCCCAGGTCCAAGATGGCGTACCGAGACTCGCTGAGGGGCTGCATGTAGTCGCGCTCGACTACGACTATAAAGAGATCATCCGGTGCCTGCGGGAAAAGGAGAGTCTGGATCGGGTGCCGGCGCGGCCGGTGGTTGTTGCCATTCGGCAGACCGCCAGGAAACGGCTTGAGATCGTTCAGCTCAGCGACCTGGGGGCTCAGATCTTGCGCCTTTGCGACGGCCGGCGGACCGTCGCGGAGATTGGCGACATCCTTTCCCGCTGCTGCGAAAACACTGCCGGCGTTCCGCCGGAAAAGGCCTGCATCTTTGGTTTGGAGCTGCTGCGTCAAGAGGGTCTGATCGCCGCGTAGCGCCGAATTTGGCACCGTACGCGTTTCCCGAGACGACGCTGTTCGACCTGAGGCAGACATCGCGAGTATGACGCCGCAATGTTTAGTAGGCCTAGCTGCGCGAAGTCCGCCCCGGGGCGGGAGCTTACTCAGTTCCCATAGTGCGCCTTCACCTTCCGCGCCGCCGCGCGGCCCACGGCTTTGGCTAAATCCTCTTCCGAGGCTGCCCGCACCAGCTCCGAGCTGCCGAATTGCTTCAGCAGCTTCTGCACCGTCTTCTCGCCCACGCCGGCAATCGCATCCAGCTCGCTGGTCAACTGGCGCGCGGAACGCCGCGAGCGGTGGAACGTCACCGCGAAGCGATGCGCCTCGTCGCGAATCGATTGCACCAGGTGCAGGATGGGCGAGAAGCGGTCCAGCACCACCGGCTCGTCTTCCTGCCCGTATACGTAAATGATCTCCTCGCGCTTGGCGATCGCAGCCAGCGGCTGGTCGGTGATGCCCAGCGCTTCCAGCGATTCCGCCGCTGCATGCAACTGCCCCAGCCCGCCATCGATCAGCACCAGCCCCGGCAGCGGCACCTTTTCTTCTTGCAGCCGCGCGTAGCGGCGCGTTACCACTTCGCGCATGCTGGCAAAATCGTCGTTGCCGATCACCGTTTTGATGATGAACTTGCGGTAGTCGGATTTCTTCATCCGCCCGTCTTCCCACACCACCATGCTGGCTACTTTGTCGGTCCCCTGGATGTGCGAAACGTCGAAGCATTCAATGCGCTGGGGCGCCGTGGGAAGGTTGAGCGCGTCCTGCAAGGCCTGCTGAATCGCCTTCGAGGAAGGCTTCAACACCCGGAAGCGGCCGTCGAAGCTGTGTTTGGCGTTGGTCTCGACCAGGTCCATCAGCGCTTTCTTCTGCCCGCGCTGCGGCGTGCGGATTTCCACTCCGCCGCCGCGCGGCGCTCCGCGCTTTTCCCCCAACAGCTCCTCCAGCGTCTCGCGGTCTTCGAAATCCACCGGCACGTGAATCTCCGCCGGTATGAACTGCTGGTCGAGATAGATCTGTTTCAGCAACGACGAGAAGAACTGCGGCTCGTCGAATTCCTCCTGGTCCTCCCAGAAGAACTCGCGCCGGTCGACGATCTGCCCGTGCCGCAGGTGAAAGAGGTTCAGCGCCACCAGCGGCGGTTCCGCGTAGCACCCGAAAATGTCGACATCGTCGCCCTTCGCCGCCGCCATCTTCTGCCGCTGTTCAATCTCCTCCACCGTGGCCAGCAGGTCGCGCAGCGAGGCCGCTTCCTCGAACCGCATTTCGCCCGACGCCGCTTCCATCCGGCTCCGCAGGTCGCGCGCCAGGTCCGTGTGCCGCCCCTCCAGAAACTGCCGCACGTTGCGCACCGCGGCGTCATACGCATCGCCGGAGGTCAGGCCCTCCACGCACGGCCCCAGGCAGCGGTGAATGTGGTACTGCAAACAGGGCTTGGGGTGGTAACGCGTCAGGTCCACCTTGCATGACGGCACCAGGAAATGGCGGTGGATGAAGTGCACCAGCCGGTGCGCCAGGTTGGCGGGGAAATAAGGGCCGAAATAGGTGGCCCCGTCTTTGCGCAGGCGCCGCGTCACGTACACACGCGGGTAGCGCTCGCTGGTCAGCTTGACGTACGGGTAGGTCTTATCGTCGCGCAGCAGCACGTTGAAGCGCGGCTGGTACTGCTTGATGAGATTGTTTTCGAGCGCCAGCGCTTCCTTTTCGTTATCGACCAGAATGTAGTCGATATCGCGCGCTTCCGCGATCAGGCTCCCCGTTTTGGCATCTCCCAGCTTGTCTTCGGAAAAGTAGCTGCGCACGCGATGTCGCAGCAGCTTGGCTTTGCCGACGTAGATGACCCGGCCGCCGCCGTCCTTGTACAGATACACGCCCGGCGCGAGCGGGAGCTGCGCTGCCTTTTCACGGAGATCCATCGGAGGGAACGCTATAATTGAATTATGTCACGCCGGCTTCTGGCCCTGCTGGCACTGGGCGCAGCTTCCCTGGCGGCCCAGGATTCCGGCAAATCGCAACCGCCGCCCGATTCCGCGCCGGGTCAATTGCAAAAAACGCGCCCCCAGCCTGCCACCTCCGACAAGGAAGAAGTGCCGCCGGAAGAAGACACTTCGCTAGCCACCACAACGTATTCCTTTAACCCTTTGCAGTCGAAGAAGGACGTCATGGTGGGCAAGGAGTACGCCAAGAAAGGAAACTTACGCGCCGCCGCCGGCCGTTACCTCGACGCCACCAAGTGGGATGACAGCAACAGCGAGGCCTGGCTGCTGCTGGGCGAAGCCGACGAGAAGCTCAAAGACAAGAACGCCGCCCGCGACGCTTACAAAAAGTACCTGGGTCTGGCTTCGGACGCCAAGAACGCCGCCGAGATTCGCAAGAAACTCGCCAAGCTGCGATAGTCCGCGCAGAATTTACACATTTGACTGCGGCTCCCCCGGGGCCCGCGTGCGCCCGATTCTGTGCGAATTGGAGCCGGCCCGCCGCGCTCGTCCTTGCTCCGCTCCGCGCTCTGTTCGCGTCTTCGATTGGCCGCGACTGGGCTCCGCAACTGATTGATCCCGTGCGGCGCCGGCCGGCTCGCCGCATACACTCGGAGCGCGACGCGAACGCAACTCCCGCAGCAAGTTGCCGATGGTAGTAATCCCGGCGTTAACTCCCGATGTCAGGATTTTCCTCAGGTTGATTCCTTAGCCGGAGTAGCCGATAATGACTACAACGTCCTGCCGGATCTAGAGCTTTGGCGGTCTTTTCATTGGCCGCGCCGGCAGCCGTTTGTGCCGAACATGAGCAGGCTAATACTGGGATGGGTGGTTGTGGCGGCTTTCGTGCAGAGCGCGGGAGTTGCATCTGCCGCGTCGGCATCGGCGGCATACGGAAGAAGGCTGGCGGCACGCCATCAGGCGCAGCCGGTGGACCCGACCGCCGGAGACGACACCGAAGGCGATGACCCGACCGTGCGGCGCGCCGCGGTGGAGGCCCTGGGAGCGCGTCGCGGCTCCGTCGTGGTGGTGGACCCCAACAACGGGCGCGTCCTCACCATCGTCGGTCAGAAACTCGCTTTCGAAACCGGCTTCATTCCTTGCTCCACCATCAAGCTGGTCACCGCGCTGGCAGCGCTCACCGAGCGCGTGGTCGATCGCGACACCTTCATCCATACCGGCCGATACTCGAGTTATGACCTGACCACCGCGCTGGCCCGTTCCAACAACGAGTACTTTGGCGCCCTCGGCAGCCGGCTTGGATTTGACACGGTGATGCGCTACGCACGCATGATGGGGCTCGGTGAAAAGGCCGGCCTGGATATTTCCGGCGAGCAGCCGGGCGAGATCGCGGCCGAACAGCCCAAGGGCAGCATGATTTTGATGACGGCTTACGGCGAAGGCTTCCAGATGACACCGCTGGAGCTAGCGGCGCTGCTTTCAGCCATCTCCAACGGTGGCACCCTATATTACTTGCAGTATCCCCATAGCCAGGAGGAGGCGTCGCATCTGACGCCTCAAGTGAAGCGCCATCTGGATCTGGCGCCCAACGGCATCGACGATATCAAGATGGGTATGCGCGACTCGGTCGAATATGGCACCGGACGCAACGCCGCCTATGACCCCAACGAGCCGATTCTGGGCAAAACCGGCACCTGCACCGACTATCGTGTCCACAATTACATGGGTTGGTTCGGCTCCTTTAATGAAGTGGACTACCACAAACTAGTGGTCGTGGTGATGCTGGCCAGCCCATACAGGCACGTTAGTGGCGGCTTGGCTTCCGCCGTTGCCGGCAATCTCTACCACAGCCTCTCCGAGCAGCGCTACTTCACCGCTGATGGCGCCAGCCGGAACCCCGGCCTGCCGGAAATTCTCATCACCAGCCCGCGCTGCCCGCAATGAAGTGAGGCCGGCGCCCCCGCCCGCGCGTGCCCCCCCAGCTTGCGCTGTCGGCTCACCGTCGACCGTTGCCCGCCACGGGATGCCCATAGCGTCATGTCTCGCAAGTTCGCAACACGATTCCGGCCTTGTATCAGGGCGCGGCTTCAGCCGTGCCGGCGTAGAACCCACTAAATATGGCCTTTAGGCCCTGTAGTGGAGCGGTAGCTCTATCGAGTCTCGTCAACGAAACTTTAGAGACGGGACGTTAGCGGGCTCACCGGCGCATCCGCCCATAAATGCGAACGCTCGCGGCCGGAGCATTACTGCTCAGGCCGCGAGCGTCAGGGAAGGCAGTGTTTTTGTAAGGTCTCTACTTTCCCGAGTCGTTGACGATGCCGCCACTCGATTGCTTGGCCTTCTTCTCTTCCTTGCTCTTCTTGGTCGCCATCGCCTTGTCCAGCCACGCATCGGCGATCTTGATCTGTTGTTCGTACTCCTCTTTGCTGTCCGCCACGTACGCGCGCTCGCGGATCAGCAGGTTTTCGTACGACATGGCGTCATCGTACTCCGGGTTGATATCCAGTGCCTTGTCCAGGTCCTTCAACCCGTCGTCGATCACCGGCTCCCATTTTTCTTTGAGCGCCTCCCTGACCTTCTTGTCCTTGATGGGTCCCGGATCTTCCTGTCTCATGCCTAAAGTGGCCAGCGCTTTGCCGAATTCCGGGAACCACCGCGACCAGGCGATGAATCCCAGGCTGTAATATGCATCGGCGTTGTTAGGCGCCACGGCAACGGCTTTTTCGAACCACTGTTTGGCGTCGTCCCACTTTTGCTGATTCAGGAACAGGCTGGCGATGGACATAATCGCCAGTTGATTCTTCGGGTCCTGCTGGAGAACCTTCTGAAATTGATCGTAGGCGGCATCCGCCATCTGCGTGTTTTCCGGCGACACAGCGCCCGGAATGTATTGCTGGTAGTAGGCGACGGCCAGGTACTCGCGCGCCGAAAGAAACGTCGGATCCAGGTCCACCGCATTCTTGAAGTGCTCGACGGCCTGCGGATACTGGGCGCCCTTGAATGCTTGAACGCCCTCGTTGACCTGAGATCGCGATCTCAGCTTGTTGCAGCCGGTGGCCACCAGAGCCAACGCAACCGCGGCGAGAACGATTGTCAGTTTGCGCATCGCGTTATTTGATCTCCTATTGGTTCAGGTCCTTGTACGGCATCAGGCCGACCTTGTCGATCTGGGCGCCGTGCGCGATGTCAATCACCTTGGCAACCCAACTGAATTCCAGGTTGGGATCGCCTTTGACGAATACTACTCGTTCGGCGCGCGTTTTGAAAATGTCTACCAGCCGATTCTGCAGGGCCGATTCCTCGATCGGATCCTGGTTGATCAGCATGCTGTGGTCTGCGTTGATGCTGATCACCACGGTTCGGATGTCGGATGCTTCCTGATGCACTCCCGGCGGAGGAGGCTGCGGTATCAGAGCCTCGAGACCTTTCGGCGTCAGCGGTGTGATCACCATGAAAATAATGATCAGTACCAGCAGCACGTCGATCATAGGCGTCATGTTGATGTCGGATTTCGGACCGCCCGTCCCGCCCACTGCCATTGACATAAGATTGCTCCTTTTTGAATATCCCTCTTGCTCTACCTCGCCGCCGTGGCCGGTTGCTTCTTCGCCTCGATCTGCTCCGTGAGCAGGCCCACTTGGTCCACTCCGGCCGACTGCAGGTTCTGCACCACATCCAGCACCGTCTGATATTTGGCGCGCTGATCGGCTCGGATAAAGCACTCCTTGTCCAGCCGGTTGGTGAGCATGTCCTTTACTTTGGGCGCCAACTCGTCCGGCGTCACTTTCGTGTTGTTAAGGAAGACCCCACCGTTGCGGGTGACGGCGATCAGCACCGCGTCGCTCTTATCGGCCGCCTGCATTGGGATCGGGTTCTGGGTCCTCACCATGTCCACGCTGACGCCGTGCGTCAACATCGGCGTGATGACCATGAAGATGATGAGCAGCACGAGCATAACGTCCACCATCGGCGTCACGTTGATGTCGGCTACCGGCGGCGGCGCCTTCGATATGTTGAATTCCATCGCCATTGCTGTTTCTCCCTGGGGAAGCCGGCTGGCCGTTCCTGCGGGGAGCCGTCACCGGCTCCCCGCGGTTTCAACTCGCCGGGAATCCCGAATCGTCCAATCGCTCCGGCGGCCGCTACTTGCGGGCGGCAGCGCCGCGCTGGCTGCGCTTCAAGAAGTAATCGATGAGCTCGGAACTGGAGTTCCCCATTTCCACATCGAAAGCTTCAATTTTGTTCGTGAAGTAGTTGTACATCCACACCGCCGGGATGGCCACGAACAGACCGATGGCGGTGGTCACCAGGGCTTCGGAAATACCGCCCGCCACGGCGCCCAGCCCGGTCGACTTCTCGGTCGAAATGCCACGGAACGCGTTGATGATGCCAAGGACGGTTCCGAACAAACCGACGAACGGAGCCGTGGAACCGATGGTCGCCAGACCCGACACGCCGCGCTTCAGTTCGGCGTGAACAATGGCCTGGGCACGGTCCAGGGCCCGTTTGGAAGCTTCGATCTCCTCACCCGGGATTTCGGAGCTGATCTGATGCGCCTGGAATTCCTGCAAACCGGCGACCACAACCTTAGCCAGGTGGCTCTTCTTGTAGCGGTCGGCGATCTTGACGGCTTCTTCCAGTTTGCCTTCCCGCAGCGCGCCGGCCACCGCCGGAGCGAACTGCCGGGACTGTTTTCGGGCGGCGCTGTACGCCAGCAACCTGTCGATCATCACGCCGATCGAATACGCGGACATGATGAATAACAGGATCACGACGGTCTTGGCCGGCGTGCCCATCTGGCTCCAGAGGTGCGGCAGGTCCCAGCCCACTGTCTCCTGGAGCAAATACAAGAACGCGAAATGCACATGGACGAACATTCTGATTTTCTCTCCTGCGAGTTGAAATTGTTACTGCTCTACCGACGTCCGCCGATGGGCGCCGGGTACTACTGCAACGTAAAGTTGACGTCAATCGTGGTCGAAACTTCCACCGGCTCTCCATTCAGCAACGTCGGGCGGTAAACCCACCGTCTCACCGCGTCCAGCGCGGCTTGCACCAGCAGTGGATGGCCCCGCACCACCTTCAGGTCTTGTACCCGCCCATCCTTGCCGATGATCGCGCTCAATTCCACCGTCCCGGAAATGCGGGCCTGCTTGGCCAGGGGCGGATACGCCGGCTTGATCTCGGTGATCAGGTTCGCCCTCTGCACATTGCCGCCCACGCGGATCCGCTGCGGCGTCACTGGCTTGGGCGGAGGCGGAGGCGGAGGCGCGGCCGAAGGAACCGAACCGATAATGCCGCCCAGCACCCCACCCACCGACCCGCCGGCCATGCCGCCCGGCACGCCGCCCACTACGCCGACACCCGTCGACGGAGGCGGAAGCTCATCTTCTTTAATCTGCGCGATCTCTTTCGGAATCGTCTTCGGCGCCATTAGTTTGCCGGCATCGAATTGCCGCGGAATTACCTTGATTACTTTGGGCGGCGGCGTTGCGGCGGGAGGCGGCGGAGGAGGAGGCGGCGGCGGCGGCGCGACCAGGAAGCTTTGCAGCGTGGCCGCCGGAAGCACGTCGAAGTAGATCATCGGCAGAATGATGAAGAAGCCGATCAGAAACAATTGAATCACGGTCGAAATCAGGACCGTCCAGGTTTTGTTGGTCTTCCCTGTTTGTACGAATGTCTGTTCAAACATGAGGCACTTCCTTTCCCAGCTCGCTCGAGCCCCGCCCGTCCCGCGGACGCCCAAAGTGTCCCGCGGGCGAGCTCAAATTCCATCGCCTTACTTTACCGCCCTGGCCGCACTCTTCCGCGGAGTGTCCGGCCGGGGCGCCGCAGCCAGCGCGGGGGATGTCCTTGCGCCCCGCCGGTCCGCCCACCCATGCCAGAACAACACAATCGGACTGGCCACGAATACTGAAGAATAAGTTCCCACTAGAATGCCGCACACCAGCGCAAACGAGAATCCGTTCAGCACCGGTCCGCCGAACAGGAACAGCGCGATCACCGTCAGGAACGTCAGCCCCGAAGTCATCACCGTCCGGCTCAGCGTCTGGTTGACCGCCCGATTCATCACCGATTCCAGCGGCTCTCGCCGGGAAAGCTTCAGGTTCTCCCGGATGCGGTCGAAAATCACGATGGTGTCGTTCATCGAATAGCCCACCAGCGTCAGCAGCGCCGCAATCACCGTCATGGTGATTTCCTTATTAAACAACGAAAACAGACCGATCGTTATGATGGTGTCGTGGAAGCAGGCGATCACCGCGCCCAGCCCGTAGATCCACTCGAATCGGAAGGCGATGTAGGCCAGCATTCCGGCCAGCGCGTACAGCGTGGCCAGCACCGCCTTCTGGCGCAGTTCCGCGCCCACCTTCGGTCCCACCATTTCCACTCCCGCAATGTGGAACGGAGCCAAATAACACTCGTCGTGGAGAGTGTTCATAATACCAGCATTCATGCCCGGCGTGGAAGATAATTGATTAAAATTTGTGATCAGCCCGGAGTGCTGGGTGTCGCGCGTCGAAAGCAGCTCCGTCACCAGATTCTGCAGGTCCGGTTCGCTCATCGGTACGTTGTTGCGCGCCAGCGCGTCGCGCAGCCGGTCGGCCAGCGCGTCATGCCCCGCGTTGTTGAAATCCAGCTTGCCAGACTGCCCGAAGGTAGCCGTCAGAACGTCTGCCATGTCCTGCCGGTTGACGTTCATCTGGCCCTGCGTCAGCGCCTCGGTGGCGATCTCCACCGTGTCCTGCGCGCCGATGCTGGTTACGTTCTGCACCGAGACCTCGCCTTTGATCTTGGGCGAGTGCGACATCGCCGCGCGAATCTTCTCGAGCGGCGGCGTATAGGCGAACTGTACCGTCATCAGCACGCCCTCCTTGAAGTCTATGCCGTACTTCAAGCCGCCCTTGGCCGCGATGCTGATGAACCCGGCTGCCGTCAGCACCAGACTGGCGAAGATGAATGGCCACTTCTTGCCGAGAAAGTCGTAGTTCGTGTGTTTAAATAATTCCATCGAGACAAGCCATGCCGGTATCTGACAATAGGTTGGACACCGGCCTTTTCCGTTTTGTTCCCGTTACCCGCTAAAGACCCGGCCGCCGGGCCGGCTTTCGCCCCCCCGCGTCCGCTTCCCGCTCCCTGCCCGCCTTTTTTTCCGCTCGCACATTGTACTAAATACTGAGCGTCTCCATGCGCCGGTGTCCGGATAGCTCGTAGCTGAAGATCGTCCGCGACACGAATACCGCCGTGAAGACGTTGGCGGCCAGGCCGATGGTCAGCGTGACCGCGAATCCCTTCACCGGGCCTTCCCCGAACAGGAACAGGAAAGCGCACGAAACAATCGTCGTCACGTGGGTATCCACAATCGTCCACCACGCCTTGTTGAACCCGTTCTCCACCGCCGCTACCACCGCTTTGCCGGCCCGCAGTTCCTCGCGGATCCTCTCGAAAATCAGCACGTTCGAATCCACCGCCATACCGATGGTCAGAATCACGCCCGCAATCCCCGGCAAGGTGAGCGCGGCATGGAAGTAGGAAATCGCCGCCAGCAGGATCACCGTGTTTAACAGCAGTGCCAGTACCGCGTTGATGCCGCTGCGCTTATAGTACATCAGCATCACCACCACCACCGCCGCCAGGCCGGCGATCGCCGCCGTGACTCCTTCGTGGATCGAGTCTGCGCCCAGCGATGGCCCAACCGATCTCTCCTCCACCGGCGTCACTGCGGCCGGCAGCGAGCCGGAACGCAAATAGCGCGCCAGGTCTTCGGCTTCTTCTTCGCTGCCCAGATTGGTGATCCGTCCGGAATCTTCGATCTTGCTCTGGATGGTGGCCACGCTCACGATCTGGTTATCCAGCACCACCGCCAGCTTGTTGCCGATATTTCTTTCGGTGAAGTCGCCGAACCGGCGCCCGCCATCCGGGGAGAGCGTGAAACTGGTTTCCCACTTCCGGTATTCGTCCTGGCCGGCGTGCGCGTTGCGCATCTGGCTGCCCATGATCACCGCTGGGCGCCCCAGCAGGTACCACTCTTCGCCCGGCGCCGTGCCGCGCGGCTTGGCCTTGTCCAGCTTGCTGTTCAGCGGCAGCACGCCTCCATGCGCCGCCAGCGCCGCCTCCCGGCTGGGGAACGGCCCGTCCTTGACTTCGTCGATCTCCAGCACCGCCGCCGTGCCGATTAGCGCTCTCACCCGCGCCGGATCATCTACGCCCGGCAACTGCACCAGCACCTCGTAGTTCGTGCCCGCCCGGCCGTATTGCTGCACGCTCGATTCCGCCACGCCCAGCTCGTTGATGCGGTTGCCGATCGTGTCGATGGTCCGCTGCACCGTATCCCGCAAAAGCGAAATCAGGTCCGACGGCTTCAGGTGCATCGTGTAATCGGTGGAGTTCAGCGCCGTGAGCAGATAGGTGGTGTAGCGGTCGGTTACCAGGCTGCGGAATGCGTTCGCCTCGGCCGGCGGCACACCCTTCAGGGTGATGACGATCCTGTCCGCGTCCGCCACCGTCGATGGCTGCGGATCGTTGCGGTCTATGCTGGTGAAGGCGATGCTCTGCTTCACCATGTCCGCCCTCAGGCGCTCCATGGTCTGATCGGCGTCCGCTTTCACCGCGTCCTGGACCTGCACCTCCTCCACCAGTTGGCTGCCGCCCTTCAGATCGAGCCCCAGACGGATGTTCTCCTTCAGGTTCTGGACCAGTTCGGTTTTCGATTTAGGCAGACCGATGATGCCGAAAACACACAGCAAAATCGTCACCACAATCACCACAGTTCGCCACTTCAAAGTCTGTGTCATGGAATGGAAAAGCCTGTCAATTAGAAATTGCTACGATTGCGCCTTCTTGGTTTCACTCGAGACGAGATTCGCCACCGACCCGCGGGTGACTTGAATCTTCACGTTGTCCGGTTTCACGCGCAACACCAGCTTGTCCGCATCAATGGCCACGATGGTGCCGATGATCCCGCCTGAGGTCACCACTTCGACACCGTTCTGCAGCCCGGCCAACATCGCCTTTTGCTGTTTGCGCTGCTTCTGCATCGGCATGAACAGAAGGAAATAGAAAATCCCGAAGATCAGGAGGATGGGGAGGAGTCCCGCCAGCGAGCCCAACGGTCCGGAGGGCGTCCCTGTTTGCAGATAAGAATTCAGAATCACGTATGGGCCAAGCTCAGCGCTACCCGGTGTCTTCCGCCGGCTGGGTGCGCTCTAAATATTCCGGGAACGAATCCGATATTATAGCAAGCCTGATCTCCCTCATGATGTCAAGGTACCGTTGCAGGTTGTGCCGGGTCGCCAGCATGGCGAACAGGATCTCGCCGGCCAGAAACAGGTGCCGCAGGTACGCCCGCGAATACCGCCGGCAGGTGTAGCAACCGCAATGCGGATCGAGCGGTCGCGCATCCTCTTTATACCGCGCGTGCTTGATCACCACCCGCCCTTCGCTGGTGAACAGGTACCCATTGCGCGCATTGCGGCTGGGCAGCACGCAATCCATCATGTCCACCCCGCGCGCCACGTATTCTCCCAGCTCCGCCGGCATGCCCACGCCCATCGCGTAGCGCGGCCGCGACCGCGGCAGCGCCGCAGCGCTAGCCTCCGCCATCTCCAGGCTCAGCGGCCGCGGCTCGCCCACCGAAAGGCCCCCGATCGCGTAGCCGTCCGCATCCAGCCCCGCCAGTTCCGTGGCGCACTCGCGCCGCAGGTCCGCGTACGTGCTGCCCTGCACGATCGGAAACAGCGCGTGCCGCGTTTCCAGTCCGGCCGTCCGCCGCGCGTGATGCTCCGTTGCCTGCCGCGCCCAGCGCAGGGTGCGCAGCATGCTCTCGCGCGCGAATTCGTGGCTTACCGGAAATTCCGGGCATTCGTCGAGCGCCATCAGTATATCGCTGCCGAACGCCAGTTGCGCGTCCACCGTGGATTCGGGCGTGAAGCGGTGCGTGTCGCCGTTCAAGTGAGACTGAAATACCACCCCGCCCTCGTCGATCTTGCGCAGCCCGCTCAGGCTGAACACCTGGAAGCCGCCAGAATCGGTGAGGATGGCGTGCGGCCAGTCCATGAAACGGTGCAGGCCCCCCAGGTTCCGTATCGCATCCGCCCCCGGCCGCAAATAAAGATGATAGGTGTTGGCCAGCAGAATCTGCACACCCAGGTCCTCGGCCAGGTCCCTTGAGGTCAGCCCCTTTACCGTCGCTTGCGTGCCCACCGGCATAAACACCGGCGTTTCGATTACTCCGTGCGCCGTGTGCAGCAGCCCCGCGCGCGCCCGAGTCCGCGAACATTCCGCCACCACTTCAAAGCCGATCTGCCGCAACTTCTGATCGTAGCAGTTGCAGCAGGCGCTTCCGGCGGGCACTTCCGCCTGCCAACCGTACCTGCTCGTCCGCCCCTATCCGCAGGCATATATCATTATCTCAATTGACAAATAGGTGATATAATCCATAGAGAATTGGGTGCTGTATGAGCTGCCTCGCTGAAGAACCATTGTTCGATCGCCAACTATTTGAAATTGAACATGATCGCCTCGTCCGTGAGGAAATAGAGACCTTCCGTCGCAGGGCCCGGTCCTTCCTCGATGGCCAGATCACCGAAGACGAATTCCGCCCTTTCCGTCTGAAGCACGGCATCTATGGCCAGCGGCAGCCAGGCGTGCAAATGGTCCGCTGCAAGATCCCCAGCGGGATGCTGACCTCGGCGCAGGCCGACCAACTGGCGCGCGTCGCCGAAGAGTTCGGTGGCGGCAAGGGGCACCTGACCACGCGGCAGAACATCCAGTTTCATTTCGTCCCGCTCGACCGCGTGGCCGACCTGATGCACGTGCTGGCCGATGCCGGGCTGACCAACCGCGAGGCCTGCTACAACACGGTGCGCAACGTCACCACCTGCGCCTGGGCGGGGATCGCCCGCCATGAGGTTTTCGACGTGCGGCCCTACGCGCAGCGCCTGGCGTTTGCTTTGCTGCGCAAGGAGCTCACCACCAACCTGCCGCGTAAATTCAAAATCGCTTTCGATGGCTGCGCCGGCCGCGATTGCATTGCTGGCGCGATCAACGATATCGGCCTCCGCGCCGTGATCCGCGACGGCCGCCGCGGCTTCCGTATGCTGGTCGCCGGAGGCCTGGGGCCGCTGCCCACCGAAGCCCAACTGCTCGCCGAGTTCGTTCCCGAAGAGCGCCTGCTCAACCGGTGCGAAGCGGTGATTCGCGTCTTCAATCGTTATGGCAATCGCAACAACAAAAACAAAGCGCGGTTGAAATTTGTGCTGCGCGAGCGCGGCCTCGAGTGGCTGCGCGAGCAGGTGGAAAGGGAATACCAGCTCATCCTGACCGGCGGCGGCATCGAGTGGCCGGAGATGGTGCCCGAAGGCTTCGGCGGCTACCAATCGCGCCCGCAACCCCTCGGCCAGGGCGCCTTGCTGCCGCTGGCGGGGCGCCACCAGACCGGCGACGCCGATTACGATGCCTGGCGCGCCACCAATGTTGCCGAACAGAAACAGACCGGTTATGCGGCTGTGACCGTGCGCGTGGAGCAGGGCAATCTTCGCGCCGCACAGTTGCGCGGATTGGCGCGCATCGCCGCTGCCGCCGGCGACGGCACGCTGCGCGTGTTCATCGACCAGAACCTGCTGCTGCCGTTCATTCCGCTGGCGCAGCTGCCGGAGGTGCATCGCGCGCTGGCCGCTGTCGGCTTGGCGGCGGCCCGTGCCCGCTATATAGATGATGTGGCGACTTGCCCCGGAGCTTACTCCTGCAACCTGGCGCTCACCAAGTCGATGAACCTTGGCGCCGCCCTCAGCCAGGCGTTGCGCCGCTATGACGATGCCCGCGTGCGCGGCCTTTCCGTCAAGGTGAGCGGCTGCCCCAATGCCTGCGGCCAGCATTGGGTGGCGGATTTCGGATTCTTCGGCAACGCGCGTAAGATCGAGGGCCGCGAGATTCCTTATTACCAGATGTTGCTCGGCGGCGGATACGACGAAAACGGCGTGATGCGCTTTGGACTGGCGGTACAGTCGATTCCGGCGCGCCTGGTGCCCGCCGCCGTGCTGCGTGTGCTCGATCACTTTCAGGCCAACCGGATCGAGGGCGAAGCCTTCCGCCAGTATGTGCTGCGCCACAAAATTGAAACCTTCCGCGAGCTGACTCGTGAGTTCGCCAAACCGGCCGACCTGTTCCCCGAAATCTACCAGGATTGGGGCGACGACCAGGCGTTTTCCTTGCAGTTGGGCCGCGGCGAGTGCGCCGCCTAGCCGCCCGTGGCGCACGCAGTCATGCGTGCAGGGTCGAGATTCGTCTCGACCTTCTCTCTTCGCCGCGAAGCCCGGCGGCCGCAGGCCTGTCGCGCACCCATCCAGCATCTTCCCCCGCCTCGCTTAATCCCGAATTCACGCCCGCTTAATGGCCCTGTAACATCGCCGCTGGTACCGTTAGATCAGGTACCAAGGGCACCTATGAAGAAGATCCTGCTTATCGAAGACGACGTCGATCTGTTTTCGCTCCTCAAGTACAACCTCGAAAAGGAGGGGTTTTCACTGTCCGGTCTGCAAACCGGTAAAGGGGCAATCGAGCTTTGCCGCCAGGTTCGGCCGGACCTCATCCTGCTCGACATCATGCTGCCGGATTCCGACGGCCTCGACATCTGCAAGGGCATCCGGCGCGATCCCGACCTGGCCGGCGTCCCTGTCATCTTCCTGACCGCCCGTGCTTCGGAGACCGACCGCATCGTGGGCCTTGAATTGGGCGCCAACGATTACGTGGTCAAGCCATTTTTCGTGCGCGAGCTGATCGCGCGCATCAAGCTCCAGTTCCGCAACCAGGCCTCGCCGCCGCGCATCCTGGAGGCGGACGGCCTGGAGCTCGACACCAGCAGCCGCCAGGTGCGGTTGAACGGCAACCCCCTGGCACTCACGGCCACCGAGTTCCGCCTGCTGGAATTCCTGATGAGCCGTCCCGGCGTGGTCTTCAGCCGCGAGCAATTGCTCAATTCGGTCTGGGGCCAGGACCGCGCCATCACCGATCGCGCGGTGGATGTCTACGTGCTCCGGTTGCGCCAGAAAATCGAACAGGACCCGGCCGAGCCCACCCTGATCCATTCCGTTCGCGGCTTCGGCTACACCTTCGAGCCGCGCCGCGCCTTGGCCGGCGCGTAGGCTCGCGATCAACAACAGCCCATCTTGATTTCGCCGGCGTCGTTGACCGGCTCGCCGAAAGCCTCCTCGGGTGCCGGGGCGCCCTGCAAAACCGCGATCCAGCGGCGCGTAGCATCGAACACAACCAGCACCACCCCCACGATGAAAATCGCCATCAGCGTTGAGTCCAGGTAGCCGGTGATCATCGGCTGGCCCGTCTGCGAAGTCAGCGGCCAGAAAATATCCTTGATCGAAAGCACCCCGGCGGTGATCGTAGTCGCGCCAACAAAGCACATGGGGATGCCCGCAATCCACGCGTACCGCGCCTTCCCCATGTTGATGAGGAAGGTCGTCGCCACCGCCAGCGCGATGGTGGCCAGCAACTGATTGCCGGTGCCGAACAGCGGCCAGATGGTGGAGATGTTGCCGGTGTAAATCAGATACCCCCACCCCAAAACGACGAAGAAGGTGGTGATGAGGTTGCCCGGCAGCCAGGCGGTATTGCCGAACCGGGGGCTGGCTTTGCCGAGCAGTTCCTGCAAGACGTAGCGCGCCACCCGCGTGCCAGCATCGATGGTGGTGAGGATGAAGAGCGCCTCGAACATGATCGCGTAGTGGTACCAATAACCGATCAAGCGGTCCATGCCGGGAAGGCCGCGGAAGATCTGCGCCATGCCCACGGCGAGAGAAACCGCGCCGCCGGTGCGTCCAGCGAGATTCTCGCCCACGCCGCGCGAAATGGCCTCCAGGTTCACTGTATGCAGGCCCAGCTTGGCGAAGACACCGGGTGCGCTGTTGATGGCGAAGTAATCGCCGGGGTGCATCGAAGTCGCCGCGATCAGCGCCAGTATGCCGACCACGGATTCACACGCCATCGCGCCGTAGCCGATAAAACGTGCGTCGCTTTCCCGCTCGATCATTTTGGGCGTGGTGCCCGACGCCACCAGCGAGTGGAAACCCGAGATGGCGCCGCAGGCGATGGTGACGAACAGGAACGGGAACACCTTGCCCTTGATGATCGGGCCGCCGCCTGAAACAAACTGCGTGACCGCGGGAAAGCGTATGTCCGGGTGGACGATGAAGACGCCGATCACCAGGATGGCAATCGTCCCCAGCTTCAGGTAGGTGGCCAGGTAGTCGCGCGGCGCCAGCAGCAGCCACACCGGCAGCACCGAGCTGATGAAACCATAGGCCGCCATCAGCAACGTGATCTGGTGCGGCGCGAAGGTGAGCGCACCCGCGGCGGAGCTAACGGCGAACCAGTGGCCGCCGATTACCGCCGCGATCAGCAGCACCACCCCAAACGCGCTCGGCCCGGCCAGGCTGATTTTGCCGGCCTGGCTCTTGAACATCCACACGCCCATGACGAGCGCGATGGGGATGATGCATCCGATAGTGAACACGCCCCACGGGCTGTTGGCCAGAGCGTTGACCACCACGATGCCCAGCCCCGCCAGCGTGACCAGCAGAATGAACAGCACCGCCACCATCGTCACCAGTCCCGCGAACGGGCTGATTTCACTGCGGGCGATGGCCGCCAGCGACCGCCCGCGGTGCCGCATGGACGCCACCAGCACGGTGAAGTCCTGCACGCAGCCGGCCAGCACCGCGCCAATCAGCAGCCACAGGAACCCGGGGAGAAAACCGAATTGCGCCGCCAGCGTGGGACCTACCAGCGGACCGGCGCCGGCGATGGCGGCGAAATGGTGCCCGAACAGCACCCACTTGGGCGACGCCACGTAGTTGTGGCCGTCGCCAAAGCGGTTCGCCGGTGTGATCCGCCGGTCATCCAGGGCCAGCACCTTGGCGGCGATGAAGGCGGAATAGTAGCGGTAAGCCAAGGCGAAAACGCAAAGCGCCCCCAGCAATATCGGAAAGGTGTTCACTGACGCTCCCACATCCAGCGAGACAGCCTAGGATATCGCACGGCGCGATTGACGCTGGACTAATTCAGCATGCGATAATCCATTTTTCGGTCGCGCAAAATCATGAAGCATCAGCATGCAGCTCTCGCCGGCTTTCCGGTCGTCATGACGCTCCCCGTGCTTTGGGGCGATCAGGACCCTTTCGGGCACGTGAACAACCTCGTCTACCTGCGCTGGTGCGAGACCGCGCGGGTGGAATACATGGTGCGCGCGGGAATGTGGGTGCCGCTCCCGCCGCAAGGGGTGGGCCCGATTCTGGCCAGCATCCAGTGCGACTACAAGCTGCCGCTCAATTACCCGGACACCGTTCACGTCGGCGCGCGCGTAACTCGCATCGGTAACAGCAGCATGCGCATGGAGCACCTCATTATCAGCCACAAGCGGGACGAGCTCGCGGCGCTGGTAGATTCCACCCTCGTCATGCTCGATTACTCGAGCGGCCGCTCGTCGCCGGTATCGGCCGCGATCCGCGCCAAGATCGCCGAGATCGAGGGCCGCGAGTTCGCCGCCCCCGCCCCGCGCTGAGCTTGAGCCCGTGGCGCAGACTGTCAAGTCTGATGAGCCGAGAGTCGTCTCGGCTTTTCCGGAAACGACCGGATGTGCGCTTCTCGTCCGGCCCCGCGCCCTGATAGACTGGTCGCTCGATGGAGATTTCGCAAGAGACGATTGCGCCCGGCAAGGCGGTGATCCGCCTCCAGGGTAAAGTCATGATCAGTGAAGCGCCCGACCGCATCGGTGCCGCGGTGGAAGAGTTGGTGCGGACCGGCACGCACACCGTCATCATCGACTTGAGCGGCGTCACCGCGCTCGACTCAACCGGCATCGGTTACCTGATCGCCGGTTACAACCGCATCATGGCCGCCGGCGGCGCCATGCGCATGGCCGGCGCCACCGGCCACATCCTGCAAAACTTCCGTGTCAACCAATTGGACCGCGTCTTCGCCTTCTATCCCAGCGTGGAAGAAGCGGCCAAGGATTAGGCAAAGGAAGTCACCAGTCCACTCGCCGGAACCGCGCCCTAACGGTCGCGGTTCGGCAACAATTGTCACAGGTGCTTTTCGCAACCCTTTGCTGCCGACGTTACACCGATTTGACGCGGATTTGACAACTCAAAATCGCCGTCCTGCCATCATCGGGTGGGAGGATTTTTGAGTTATGCAGAACGCTATCCGTCAGTTATGGCTCGGTGTGGTTTGCTCGGCCACTTTGCTGGCGCAGAATACGCCGCCCGGGACTCGCGTGATTGCTTCCACCGTGCCGTCGAACGGTGACGTGAACCCTTACGGCGTAGCCATCGTGCCCGAGACCGTTGGCGATCTTACCGCCGGAAACATCCTGGTTAGTAACTTCAATAACAGTTCCAACCTGCAAGGAACCGGCACCACCATAGTCCAGATAACGCCCCGCGGCAGCCAGTCGCTGTTTGCCCAGATCGACGCGGCGGCGCTTCCCGGCGCCTGCCCTGGCGGCATCGGACTCACCACCGCGCTGGCCGTACTGCGCGGCGGCTGGGTGGTGGTGGGAAGTCTGCCGACAACCGATGGAACCTCCGCCACGGCGCAAGCCGGTTGCCTGCTGGTGCTGGACGCCAAGGGCAGCGTCGCCGAGACGATAGCTAACTCGTCCATCAACGGGCCATGGGATATGACCGCGGTCCAGCAGGGCGACGATGCGATCCTGTTCGTCACCAACGTTCTCAACGGCACGGTAGCCGCCGGCGGCAGCGTGGTGGATGAAGGAACGGTGGTTCGCATCACGCTGGAGATGCATTCGGCCGCGGCGCCTACGGTGGAATCGATCGCAACCATCGGCAGCGGCTTTGCGGAACGCACCGATCCCGCCGCCTTGGTGATTGGTCCGACCGGCCTCGGCCTGTCGCACGATGGAACCCTCTACGTGGCCGACAGCCTGAACAACCGGATCGCGGCCATACCCGACGCGCTGAGGACCCAGAACTCGGCCGGCACGGGCAAGACCGTCAAGGAGGGTCATATCCTGAATGATCCGCTGGGGCTTGCCGTCGGCATCTTTGGCGACATCCTGACCGTCAACGGCAATAACGGATTTCTGGTCATCACCACTCCCAGGGGCGATTCGCTTGGCGCAGCCGTGCTCGATTCGAGCGGCACTCCGCCCGGCGCCGGCGCCCTATTCGGTTTGGCCGTCGGCGACCGCGGCCTCTATTACGTCGACGACGCCACCAACACGCTCAACATTTTCCTGTAGCGGCCGGCGTCTGGCCGGTGTTCACCGTAGGGGCCGGGCATGCCCGGCCCGCCGGCGTTTCCCGATTCCGTTCAAGTCAGAGGTAGGACAGACGATCGTTCTTTGTCGTCTGTCAAGGCGCCGCACTTCAGGGCGGCCTGACAGACCACTAAAAGCGATGGTCTGTCCTACCTCACTTCGGAAACCGCGGAGGACGGCGGACAGCCTGGCGCGGCGGAAGCGTGAGTTCCACGCCGCCAAGAGGCTCGATATGCCGCCGGATCGATTCAGCGAGATTGAGCCGGCCAGCGCGTTGCGCGCTCAGTCCGGTTTTCAGGATTTCACGCGCCTCCTCTTCCATGGACGTGCCGTGCCCGGCCGCTCGCAGCCGCAGTTCTGACTTAATCCCGTCGTCGAGCCGCCGTATTGTGATGCTCGCCATGGATCAATGATCTCATTGCAATCACCGCAGCGACCGGTCGCTGGCGCTTTCTGGAATCTCGAGGCTGCAAGGCTCCAGAGGTCGGCCGACTTCCCACTCCGACTTTCGTAGCGTGGTAGGCTTTGGGCATGCGGCCCCCAGCCAGGACGAGCGCTGCCGGTGCTACAGGGTCCTTGTTCTTGGGGCTCAACGCCTTCCAGAGCGTTGTCCGCATTCTTGATTACATTTCCCATGGCCAAGCCGTGGTGCGCGCCTACCCTTCCGTAGTCTCGGTTCTCATGAATCCAGTCATGGGCCTTGGCACGCTGGCCGCTGGGCTTCTCTTTCTTTATCAAGTCGTCAAGAGGGAAGATACTACCCGTGGCGTCTCAGGGCCAGGCGGGAAGTGGTTCAAGGTTTCAGGATACGTCATTGGTGCGGCAACAATACTCGCGGTCCCGGCATGGTACCTGTTTATTCGCACGCCGATTGCCCCAGAGTTTCAAAGGATTTATGAAACCAGGGCAAAGGCCCTGGGACAACCAGTTAGATCGCCAGAGAGGAGTTCAAAGTGTTACCAAGGCGTCTTCGATCACGCCACCGTCGTCTTCTGGGATGAATTGATGATGCTATACGTCCTGCCCACCGATAGTCCGGATGCGCGCTGGAGGGCTTATCACGAGTCTGACTATGAAACGGGCCCTGAGTGGTTTAACAACGATGAGGCGGTAATCAAGCGATTGAAGTTACCGCCCGGGTGCGATCCTCCCGTCGCAGGGATGGCAAGCCGTTGGGATAGAGACCCGCAGGAATGGAGTTGGGTTGGGTGCCGAAGATGGCATTACATATACTATCCTTCAGCTATTACGTTCCAGCGTTTCGAGCACGGATTGCTTATCGGTCCGCTTCACACCGACAAGCGAACGGAATTCGGGGAGGTGCTTGGCATCATGGACTCGGGTGGTTGGTTTACAGAAAGGGTAGTGGCCAAAGCCGCGCATTCCGTACGCGCCACTCCAAGTACTGCCGGGCCAAAACCTCCGTCCGGACGATAGTTCTTACCCCTCTTGAGATAGAAGCTGCCAGCGTGGGCCGGGCGTGCCCGGCCCCTACAGCGTTTTTAAGATCGCCTCCACCATCCCGTCGATGGTGAAGGTTGGTGCTTCCACTGTGACTTGGATGCCTAAGTCGCGGGCGGTCTTGGTGGTGACCGGGCCGATGGATGCTACCTTGACTCCTTCCAGCGCGGTGGCACCGGCGGCGGCCACGAAGTTCTGCACGGTCGAGGAACTGGTGAAGGTGATCCAATCGGGCTTGTGGGCGAAAACTTCGGCGGCGCGGGCGGGCGCGTCTTGGGGCATCACGGTGCGGTAGGCCTCCACCACGTCCACCTGAGCGCCGCGCTTCGCCAGTCCCACCGGAACCAGATCGCGCGCCACGGCGGCGCGCGGTAGCAGGATTCGCTTGCCGGCCAGGTCGTGATCCGCGAAAGCTGCCAGCAGTCCCTCGGCGACATACTCGGCGCCCATCAGGTCGACTTTCAAGTGTAGGTCTTCGATGGCGGCGCGCGTGGCCGGGCCGATGGCACAGATGCGCGCCCGCAGCGAGCGCCAATCGGTAGCCGAGCCGTCGAGCCTCTCGACGAAACAGCGCACGCCGGTGGCGCTGGTGAAAATCAGCCAGTCGTAGGCAGCCAGGTTCGCAATCGCGCGGTCGAGCGGCGCCGGGTCGGCGGCGGGCCGGATTTCTATTGTTGGCAGCTCGATCGCCTGTGCGCCCAATGCCGCCAGCCGCGATGCCAGGGCGTCGGCCTGTTCGCGGGCGCGCGTCACCACGATGCGCTGGCCGAACAGCGGTAGGCTCTCATACCAGTTCAATTTGTCGCGCAGCCGCACCACTTCGCCCACCACGATGGTGGCGGGCGGCTTCATGCCACGCGCGGCAATCAACCCGGGCAGCGTCGCCAGCGTGCCGGTAACGGTCGCCTGGTCCGGCCGCGTGGCCCAGCGCACCGCCATCACCGGCGTATCCGGCGCGCGGCCACTCGCAATCAGCGCGCGGGCGATTTCCGCAAACGTGGTCAGCCCCATGAAGATCACCAGCGTTTCGGCCTGCCCCAGCTTGCCCCAATCGATCGCGTCCACCGCGTGGCCGGTCACGAATGTTACCGCCGACGTGTGTTCGCGATGGGTGAGCGGAACCCCGGAATAAGCGGCCAGCCCAAGCGGCGTGGTGACGCCTGGCACAACCTCGAAGGGAATACCGGCCGCGGCCAGCGCTTCCGCCTCCTCGCCGCCGCGCCCGAACAGAAACGGATCGCCGCCCTTGAGCCGCGCCACGGTGAGGCCGCGGCGGACGCGGTCGATCAGCATGGCACAGATTTCATCCTGCGAAAACGCGTGCACCGATTTTTTCTTGCCCACATACAGCCGCTCGGCGTGTGTGGGCGCGAGAGCGAGCAGCGCATCGGGCGCCAGGTGGTCATAGAGGATGGCATCGGCCTGTTCGAGGATGCGGCGCCCCTTAACGGTAATCAATTCCGGATCGCCCGGCCCGGCGCCGATGAGATAGACCTTGGCGGCTGTCACGAAATCACCTTTGTGATCGTCGAGTAACAAGCGCTCCCTAACGGTCGCGGCTCCGATGTGTGTTCAGAGCCGCGACCGTCAGGGAGCGGTTGCCGCCGCATGGCTCCGTGGCGCAGCCTCGCGCGGCGCCACGTTATCATGACCGAAAAACGGCGCGCCGAATCACTCTTACCCGTACACCGCATCGAGAATTTCCTTTGCCCCGCGGGCCAGCAGATCGGCGCCCAGCCGGCGCCCCACGCCTTCGGCATCGGCCGCGTCGCCCTCCGCTTCGCCGCGGATCAGCACGCTTCCATCGGGCGAGGCGACCACCGCAATCAAGTGCAGGCGTCCCCCCTCCACCGTGGCGTGCGCGCCAATCGGCACCTGGCAGCCGCCGCCAAGCGCCGCCAGCAAACCGCGCTCCGCGGCAACCGCCGCGCGCGTTGGCGGATGATCGAGCGGCCTGCATGCTTTCCAACCGGCGCCTCCCGGGCGCGCTTCAATCGCCAGCGCGCCCTGCCCGACCGCGGAGCACATCGCCGAGGCGGGCAGAATCTCGGCGATCCGGTCTTCCCATCCCAGCCGCTTCAATCCCGCGGCGGCCAGCAGAATGGCATCGTACCGGCCTTCGGCGAGCTTGCGCAGCCGCGTATCCAGGTTGCCGCGCACCGGTTCGATTGCGACGTCCGGCCGCAGCTTGCGCAACTGCGCGGCACGGCGCAGCGAGCTCGTCCCCACGCGGGCACCGGGCGCGAGATCGGCCAGCCGCTTGCCCACCACCGCGTCGCGCGCATCTTCGCGCTCCGGCACCGCAGCCAACCCCAGCCCGGCGGGCAGCTCGGTGGGCAGGTCTTTCAGGCTGTGCACCGCCAGGTCGGCGCGCCCGTCCAGCAGCGCTTCTTCAATTTCCTTGGTGAAGAGTCCCTTGCCCCCCACCTGCGCCAGCGGCACATCGGTGATGCGGTCGCCGGTGGTTTTGACGATCTCGATGCGGCAATCGTGACCCAGCGCGGCGAGCTTCGATTCCACCCAGCGCGCCTGCCACAAAGCGAGCTGCGAGCCGCGCGACGCAATGACCAGCATCCTCAATCCTGTAAGTGAAACGCCTTGCGAATGGCGGCCACCACGTGCGCGCCATCGGGCTGCGCGGAATGCAGGCGCAGGGCGCTGATCGGCCCGTGGGCGACCTTGTTGATGATACCGCGGGTGAGCGCCTCCAGCGCTTCCTCCTGCTGCGGGCTGAAGGGCCCGTAGCGGCGGCGCACCTTGTCCAGCTCGCCGGTGCGGATCTGTTCGAGCTGCTCCTGCAGGCCGACGATGGTGGGCGTGATCTCTGCCACCTTGAGCCGCGCCATTGTGCGGTCCACCTCGTCCGCCACCAGCGCCTCGGCGCGCTCGGCTTCCTTCATCCGCTCGCGCAGGTTGGCGTTGACCACCTCTTGCAGGTCGTCGATGTCGTAGAGGAAGACGTTGTCGATTTCGTTGACTGAAGGCTCGATGTTGCGCGGCACTGCGATATCGATCAGGAACATGGGCCGGTTGCGCCGCGCCGCGATCACGCGCTGCATGTCTTCCTTGCGCAGGATGTAGTGCGGTGCGCCGGAGGAGGCGACCACGATATCCACTTCGGGGAGCATCGACAGGAAGCGCGTGTAATCGACCGGCGTTCCCTGAAACAGCGTGGCCATTTCCGCGGCCCGCTCCGGCGTGCGGTTGGTGACGAAGACGTGGGAAGCGCCCGACCGGCGCAGATGGCGGGCAGCCAGCTCCGACATTTTGCCCGCGCCCACCAGCATGATAGTGCGGTTTTCGAGCGAACCGAAAATCTTCCGCGCCAGTTCGACCGCCGCGTAGCTCACCGAAACCGCCATCTGGCCGATGCCGGTTTCCGAGCGCACCCGCTTGGCCACGCTGAAGGCGCGCGTGTACAATCCGTCCAGCCAGCCGCACAGCGCGCCGCTCGCTTTGGCCGCGGCGTACGCGGTTTTGAGCTGCCCCAGAATCTGCGGCTCGCCCACCACCATCGAATCCAGGCTGGCTGCCACGCGAAACAGGTGGTGGATGGCCTCGCGCCCCTGGTGCCGGTAAATGTGCGGCTCGATGGTTTGCGGATTGAGCGCTTTTTGCTCGGTGAGGAAACCGTCGACGATAGCTTGCGGATCGGCGCTGTCTTCGGTGGTGAGGACGATCTCGACGCGGTTGCAGGTGGAAAGAATCACCGCTTCACTGACGCCTTCACGCGCTTTGAGCGCGCCCAGCACGGCCGGCAGCGATTCCTCCCGGAAGGCCAGGCACTCGCGCACCTCCACCGGCGCGGTCTTGTGGCTCACTCCCGTCAGCAACAGCTTCATGGCTTCAGCATGCCACCCAGGTGCGCGTGCGCCGCCCAGGTCAGCGCGGAAAAACCGAGTACGGTCACCGTCATGATGGCCGCCTTGCGGCCGCGCCACCCGGCGGTGACCCGCAGGAATACCAGCGCCAGGTACGTGCCCCAGGTGAAAAACGAGATGGCGATGGCCGGTTGTCTGATCCAGGCCTCCTTGTGTTCGATGAAGGCCCAGGTGCTGGCGGCGATCACCGCCAGCGTCATCAGCGTGAAGCCCAGTGCCATGGACTTCCAGATCAGATCGTCCAGCGTGCCCAAAGGGGGCAGCCAGGACAGCTTGCGTGGCTTCTTCGATTTCAGCTCGCGCTCCTGAAACAGGTACAGCAAGGAGGCGACTGCGGTGAACAGCAGCGCCGCAAACCCGAGCAACACCAGCACGATGTGTACCGTGAGCCAGGCGTCGCGGACCACCGGGCTGGTCCAGGAATTCACCGGGTTGCCCATCGTCGCCACCAGCGCCATCACGAAGACCAGCGGGAAAATGAACACGCTCAAACTCTCGAGCCGGTAGCGCCAGTAAATAAACAGGTACAACAGCACAATCAGGAAAGCGCACATGGAAAGCGTTTCGTAGAAATTTGTGATTGGGCAGTGCTGGATGCTGAAGCCTTCCTCCACGATGGAAACGAAATGGAAGACCGCTCCGAGCCAGAACGCCCCCAGCGCCACGCGGAACAGGTTCTCGCGGTGGCGAACCAGGGTGAGGATGGCGTGCAGCAGGCCCAGCGAATACAATCCCGCGGCCACGCGCAGCCAGACGACGCTCATATCAGCCATCGGTAATCCGCTATGCGAAGGAGTCTCGAAGACCAGTATAACGGAAGCCCGGCGCCAGGGCCTTGTACGGCACTTCCCGGCAGTGAAAGGAGCCGAAAATACAACGTTTGAAACATTAGTAAACAAACTTAATTCAGGTGCGGATTTCCCGGAATTGGCGCCCAAATTCGGCGCCAGGGAAAAGAAATCGTCCCGGCTGCGATTGCTGAGGAGTTTCCTGAATCTACTGATGGGCCAGCACATCGCAGCAGTTCCCGGCCCGCGCACCAGGGCGGCCGGGATTCTCGATTTAGCAATCCTAAATTCACCATTTAGCATATTTGGCTTGACCGGACCCGGGAACCAATTTATGTTTCGGATGTATAGTTAGTTTTGCGTGGGCCGGCGGCAGGGGCTCGCTCTCTGCCAAAGTCGGGTTGCGCGAGGAAGTCGGGCTGAATTTTCAGGGGAGAGGTTTATGTTTTTTGCCAGGATCTTCGTCGATCGTAGAGGTGCCGCAGCAGTCCTCTTGTTGATTGCTTTAGCGGCTTTTGGAGCATTCGCTCCGTGCGCCAGAGCGCAAGCGGTGGCGATCGCGGAACTCGATGGATACGTCACCGACCCGAGCGGCCAAGCTATCGCGGGCGCCCAGGTGAAAGCGACTGAAGTGGACAAGGGACAGGTCCGCAACACCGTGTCCGATGCTACCGGCCGTTATACGATGCCGGATTTGCCGGTCGGTAACTACCGGCTGGAGGTCTCGGCAAAAGGTTTTAAGACCTACGTGCAGACCGGCATCATTCTGCAGGTGGCCACCAATGTCACGGTCAATGTGCCGATGCAACTCGGCTCGGTAACCGAAAGCATCCAGGTGGAAGCCAATTCGGCCATGGTGGAGACCAAGGAGAACTCCGTGGCGCAGGTCATCAACGAGCAGAGCATCGTCGATCTGCCCTTGAACGGCCGCAACCCAACCCAGTTGCTGACGCTGACCGGCGCCGGCACCAGCACCATGACCCTCAATGGCGGCGACTTGACCGGCAGCAAAAACATCCAGGGATCGAACGGATCGGGCCAGTTCTCGGTGGCCGGATCGCAAGCCAACGGCATCAACTATTTGTTGGACGGCGGCGACAACAACGACCCGTTCAGCAACGTGAACCTGCCGATCCCCGTTCCCGATTTCATCCAGGAATTCAACGTGCAGACCAACGGCCTGCCGGCCCAATATGGGCTGCATCCCGGCGGCGTGGTCAACATCGTCACCAAGTCGGGAGCCAATGCCTTCCATGGCGACCTGTTCGACTTTCTGCGCAACGGCGATCTCAATGCCCGGCCGGAGGGCGTCTTTACCGCCCAGCCGAAGCGCGACAGCTTGAAGCGCAACCAGTTCGGCGGAACCGCCGGCGGCAGAATCATCAGGGACAAGCTGTTCTTCTTCGGCGGGTATCAGGGCACGCGGCAGCGTAGCGACCCGTCCGGGAATACCGCCTATGTCCCCACCGCGGCAGTACTAAACGGGGACTTCAGCGTGGTGGACGGAGCCAAAGCGAACGGCGGCTGCTTGGCTGCGGCCCGGCAGTTGAAGGACCCTTCCGGCCATGCCTATGCGGGCAACCTGATTCCCACTTCCTCGTTTGATCCAGCGGGGTACAAGCTGGCTTCCAAAGACCTGCCGGTTTCTCCCAGTCCCTGCGGGGCTGTGCAATACGGCTACTTCGCCGACAACCCCGACGACCAGTGGATCGGCCGCGTGGATTACGTCATCAGTGACAAGCACAGCCTCTACGGGCGCTATTACATATACGACTACCTGGCGCAAGTGCTCTTCGACGGTAGCAATGGTCTGACCACCGGGACATCGGGCAACCAGGACCGTTCGGAGACGGCGACCATAGGCGACACCTATACCCTGAACCCCACCGAGGTGAATTCGTTCCATGGCACCTTCGACCGGCGCCGCGACAATCGCGCCGACGCATCCAACATGTTCAGCCCGAATAGCCTGGGCGTCAATATGTGGGAGGCCCTTCCCAACTACACGCAACTCGCCGTCAGCGGCTACTCCGGCGGCGGGTTCAACGTCGGCTGCGGCACCTGTGCGCTGGCCACGTTCGACACCAATGTGTATCAGGTGGCGGACGATTTCACGTATATCCACGGCCGGCACCAGCTCATGTTCGGCTTCGACGGACGCAAGACCCAGTTCAACTCCGTCAACAACCAGCAGGCGAACGGGCAATTCACATTCAACGGCAGCACCACCGGGGACGGAATGGCCGACCTCTTGATTGGCCGCTTCAATGGATTGACCGACGGGAAGGTCATTTCCGATTACATACGCCAGACGGTGATCGCCGCCTACGCTCAGGATTCCTTCCACGCAACGTCGCGCCTGACCATTAACTACGGCGTGCGCTGGGAACCTCAGGAGCCGGCCTATGACAAATACGGGCGTGGCAACATGTTCAACTGGAGCCTCTTCGAACAGGGCTGGCACAGCTCCGTCTATCCGCAAGCGCCGGCGGGCCTGGTGTTCTATGGCGACAACGCGCAGGATCCTTACGGCAAGGCCCTCACCGCGTCCCATTGGGCTACGTTCTCGCCGCGCCTCGGCATTGTGTGGGATCCCAGGGGCGACGGCAAGCAGACCATTCGCGCCGCCTTTACGCTGATGCACGATACCACTGAGTTGTTCTACCCGGAACGCTGGACCACCAACGCGCCATATGTGTCCTCCCTCTCGCTCACCAGCGGGCAGTTCTCCAATCCGTTCGCGAGCTACGTATCGCCGGCCGGGGTGACGGGCGACCCGTTCCCCAGCAACATCGTCTTCCCGGTGGCTGGCGCGTACGTCAGCATTCCACCCAATGTGGCGCCCACCTATGTGATGCAGTGGAACCTCAGCTACCAGCGCCAGCTTGCCGCCGATTGGCTGGTGACAGCGAACTACTTGGGCAACGCCAGCCGGCACATCTGGGGATCGGTGGACGCCAACTATTCGGTTGACGTCCCGGTGAATGGTGCTGCCGCGAGCACTTCCAATACCAACCAGCGCCGCCTCACCTACCTAGCGAACCCCACAACCGGCCAATATTACGGCGACATCCAGACCACCTCCGACGGCGCTAATGGAGAATACCATGCGCTGCTGGTTTCGGTGCAACACCGTCTGTCCCATCACATCACCTTCCTGGCCAACTACACCTGGAGTCACTGCGTCAGCGGCTGGGACTTCGCCGGAGAATTGGCCGGCCCGGTTTTCCAGAATCCCACCGCCATCAACGGCGAGCGAGGCAATTGCGGCTTCGACCACCGGCAGAACTTCAACACCTACCTGGTGATCACCAGCCCTGGACTGGGCGGCAGCTTTGCCAAGGCGATTACCAAGAACTGGCAGCTTTCGCCCATCGTCGGTATGTTCACCGGCGAACCGATCCAACTTGCCGACGGCAAGGATATCTCTTTGAGCGGCCAGAACCTCGACCGGCCGGAGAATATCGCGCCCAGTAACGTCTATGCGGGCGGGGTGTCTAACGCGGGGAATGGATTCACTTGGTTCAACCCGGCGGCGTTTACCTGTAACGGCTCGCCCGTTCCCACCACTTGCACGGTCTTCAGTGGCCAATTCGGCGATGTCGGCCGAGACTCCCTTTACGGTCCCGGCTCGATCAACTGGGATATGGCCATATCCAGGCGTTTCGAGTTTAAGGAGCGGTGGAAGCTCGACCTCCGCGCCGACTTGTTCAACATCATGAATCACGCCAACTGGGGCAACCCCGGCACTAGCATCTCGTCGAGTGCATCGTTCGGTCAGGTCCTAGGCTTTTACCAGTCAGGTCAGGGGCCGCGCGAAATCCAGATGGCGTTAAAACTGATGTTCTAAACATTCACCCCACAGCAGATCTCGAATCCGGGGGCAGGCACCGAGCCTGCCCCCTTTTTTGTCTTCCGGGCACCGGAGTGCGGGTCCGCGGGCCCGCTGCGCCATGCGAAAATCGAACCGTGGATCTTCGACCTTCTACGGAAAATCCGGCGCTGCGCATCGTCAATGTTGACGGGCTCGATCTCGCTGTTTGGGAATGGCCGGGCGCTGGCCCGCCATTGATTTTCGCCCATGCTACGGGATTCCACGGCCGGCTGTGGGACTACGTGATCCGCCGCCTGCCGGGGCGGCGCTGCCTGGCGCTGGAAACGCGCGGGCACGGCCGCAGCGCGCGGCCCGATCCGCCATACCGCTGGCGCTACCTGGGCAAGGACCTGGCGGGCATGCTGCGCAGCCTCGGTGTGCGCGGCGCTTTCGGCATCGGCCACTCCTCGGGCGGCCACTCCATGCTGCAAGCGGCGGCGCTGGTTCCCGAGGCCTTCGCCGCCATGCTGCTGATCGATCCCACCATTTTCCCCGTGTTCCGCTACGGCGGCCCGGCTTCCGATTTCGCCTTCATCCTGCGCCGCAAGAACGTCTGGCGCTCGCCGGAGGAGATGATAGAGCGCTTCCGCAATCGCGCCCCGTTCGTCACCTGGCTGCCGGAGATTCTGCGCGACTATTGCCAATACGGGCTGCTGCCCAACGGCGATCACCTGTCGCTGGCCTGCCCGCCCGCCGCCGAAGCGTCCATCTACGCGGAATCCATCGCGCCGGAATCCAACATTTATGCCGAGGTTGCCCAGGTTGCCGTGCCTGTCACCATCCTCCGCGCCGGGATTATTCGCAACCCCGGCAAGCTCGACCTGGCCGCTTCGCCGACCGCCCCAGACCTGGCCGCCCGTTTCATCCGCGGCCGCGATGTGGTGCTGGAACGAGCTTCCCACTTCATCCCCATGGAGGTTCCCGACCGGGTGATCGAAGAAGTGCGCGGCATGTGTGGGGCAGGTTGATAACCTGCGCACCGATTGTGAATCGGCGCAGCCGGGCGTGAGCCCGGCCGGCGCGGTCGGCTGAGCCACTACTGCGCCGGCCGGCGTCACCCGGTGTTGGCAGCTCGGGGACTGCCCCCGAAGTTTCTACATTTAAGCCGAGAGTTCTCTGCGCGGTGGCCCACTTCTTTCTCGGCCGGCTCGTGCGGCAAGCCCGCAGGGCGAAAGACAGTAGCCCACGGCGTCAGCCGCGTGGAATCAAGACGCAGCAACAAAGAGCCCCGGAGCGGGGTGTAAGTTTTATGGCGCACACCCTCGCTTCCCTTTTGCTTCATCTCATCTTCTCGACCAAGAATCGTGCGCCTGCCTTGTCGCCTGCGATTGTCAGCCGCCTCTTCCCGTACTGGCAGGCCGGATACGCCGCCTTCACCGTAAGCGGCTCCCGAGCGGCTGCCGTGAAGGACTACATCGCGGGGCAGCAGGAGCACCATCGGCGGGTCTCGTTCCAAGATGAGCTGCCGAGCTTCTTAAAGGGCACGGCATCAGTTACGACGAGCGCGAGCTCTGGGGCTGAGGCGAATCTTACGCCCTGGAAATTCCGCCTAAGGTGACCGCCGATTCCGAAGGGAAGGCGGTCGGTGGAATCTAGCCGTCAAGTTTCCATTATTTCGCCGCCGCGATCGAGCTGACCTGAATGGTCTTCGCTTTCGCGTCCAGCGTGCCCTTCACCGTCACCCTCTTGGCGGCGAATTTGGCGGCGCCCGTCTGATCGCTCAGGACATACGTCTGCTTGCCGTCCCACAGCGCGTACTTGGCTCCGCCGCGCACGCACTCGATCACGCACTTCTCGTCCGGCCCCATGTTCATATCCTTGTGGCTTCCGCCGCACATGTCGTCCGTGACGGTGCCGGTAAATGTTTGATCGGCGGCCAGCATCAACGCCGCCGAAGCGAATATCATCACGATGATTCTTTTCATTGGAATTCTCCCCTTCTTCCTTTCGATCTCGCGTCCATTGCAATTCGAAACTGAACCTCTTGCTACAGCTCACTGAGCCCGGATGGAGATCACGTGAATCTCCTTGGTCTTCGCGTCCAGCGTGGCCAGCACCTTTACTCTCCTGCCGGCCCACAGCTCGGCTGCTTTCTGGTCGCTCAACACATAGGCATTCCTGCCGTCCCAGAGGACGTACTTAGCCCCCGCCCTTACACAGTTCCGGACGCAGCGGTCATTGGAACCCATTTTCATGCCTTTGTGGCTGGCGGCGCACACGCTGTCTGTAATCGTCGCATTCACCAGCGCTTGGTTGGCGGTCGCCAGCGGCGCCGCCGAAGCGAGGATCATAACGATGATCCTTTTCACGGAGCTATTCTTCACGGAATTCTCCCATTCCTCATTTCCACCTGAAGCCATAGCTGGTTGTACCTGGCTTCCGTGATGGGTTGTTGCAATTCGAAATTGAAATCCCTGCGCCCGCCGTATTGCGCCGGCGCCAGTTCGAACGTAGTGATGGTCAACTGAAACGGCCCAGAGCTGCTGATGCCGGCGATATCCGTATACCGCCAGGTGCGCGACTCGTCCTTCGCCGGCGTGCGATATGCGATCGTCTCCGCCGTCAGTTCGAGCGCTCCCTGCGAACCCGCGCGGCCCACGTGCTTCACCGGCAGCGACCACAGCGTGCCGCTGGCCGGCTGCGCCATCTCCGCCACCAGCCGCTGGTCCATGCGATCTTTGAGCAACGCGTACAGCTCGGCCGCAGGAACCGCACCGCTGAATTCGTACCTGCGTTCCGTCCACGGCAACCTGCCGTTTTCGTAGCTCACCACCACGACGCGGTCCGGCGCCAGCTCCAGTTGCCGGATTTGGTCGAGCCTCCACTGCCACGCGTGCCCTTTCGGTCCCGCGAACCGCACGTCGCTTTCGCTGATCTCAAGGGTCCCTTCACAGCCGCCGCGCACGTGCCGGTGCCGCATGGGAAACTGGGCTGCCGTGGCGGCCATCGCCCACACCAGAATCAAACCGCCTGTCTTTTTACCGAGCGCCATTTCCAAACCTCGTAAATTGCCGGATACACCACCAGCTCCAATAAGAACGATGTAAAGATGCCGCCGATCATAGGCGCCGCGATGCGCTTCATCACGTCCGCGCCCGCGCCGTGCGACAACATGATGGGCGCGAGGCCTACGAACATGGTGGCCACCGTCATGAATTTCGGCCGGATCCGTTTCACCGCTCCGTGAACAACCGCCTCGCGCAAGTCCGCGTGGGTCCGCATCAGCCCAGCCCGACGCCGTTCCTCGAATGCCAGATCGAGATAGAGCAGCATGAACACGCCTGTCTCGGCGTCCACGCCCATGAGAGCGATCAACCCAACCCACACGCCGATGCTCATGTTGTAGCCCAACAGGCTGAGCAGCCAGATGGCCCCAACAGCGGAAAACGGCACCGCCAGCAGAATGATGACGGTCTTCGCGGCGGACCGCGTATTGAGGTACAACAGCAGAAGAATCAGGAACAGCGTCAGCGGCAACACCGTCTTTAACCGCTCGCGCACCCGTTCCATGGCTTCGTACTGCCCGCTCCACGCGACCGTGTAACCCGGCGGCGTAGCGACGCTCTCGCGCACCGCCTGCTTGGCCGCCGCCACATAACTCCCCACGTCGCGTCCGGCCACGTCCACATAAACGTAACCACATAGCATGCCGTTTTCATTGCGCAGCATGGCGGGGCCGCTTGACAGCTTCAGGGTCGCAATCTCCGCCAGCGGGATCTGCGCCTTCCCACCCGGCGCCGCCACCAGCACGCGCTCCAGGCGTTCCATGGAGCTGCGCGAATCGCGGTAGTAACGCACGCTGATCGGATACCTCTCTAGCCCCTGGATCGCCGTGCTCACGTTCTCGCCCCCGATCGCCGACTCGACCGCTGCCTCGGCATCGTCCACGCTCATCCCGTAGCGCGCCAGTTGGTCGCGTTTCAGATCGAAATCCAGGAAGTACCCGCCGCCTACCCGCTCCGCGAACACGCTACGCGTCCCCGCCACCCCCGGAAGCACGCGTTCGATGGCTGTACCTATGCGCTCGATTCCCGCCAGGTCCGGCCCGTAAATCTTAATCCCTACCGGCGTCCGCACCCCCGTGGTCAGCATGTCGATGCGATTCTTCACCGGCATCGTCCACGCGTTCGACACGCCCGGAAACTGCAGCGCGCCGTTCATTTCGTCCACCAGTTGCTCGGTCGAGATGCGGTCCGGCGTGATGCGCCCACACAGCGGCTTAATCCATTCCGGCCACCGGTCGTACCACGTCGCCACCCGCCGCCAGTGGGATTTCGGCTTCAGCGTGATGACCGTTTCCATCATCGAAAGCGGGGCGGGGTCGGTCGGCGTCTCCGCGCGCCCGGCTTTCCCCAGCACCCGCTCCACTTCCGGGAACCGCATCAGTATCCGGTCCTCAATCTGGAGTAGGCGGCCCGCCTCGGCCGCCGAAATCCCCGGCAGCGTGGTGGGCATGAATAGCAGCGTGCCTTCGTCGAGGGGTGGCATGAATTCCGATCCCAACCCTTGGTACACCGGCACCGTCACCGCCACCAGCGCCACCGCGACCGCCAGCACCAGCCACTTCCAGCGCAGGCTCCACGCCACCACCGGCGCATACAGGCGCATCAGCACGCGGCTGATGGGATGCTTTTCTTCCGAATGGATCTTGCCCACTAGCACGCCGTTTACGATCCACCCCAGCCAGCGCGGCCACACCCGGAAGCCTTCTTTGCGGAAGAACAGCAGCCGTAGAGCCGGGTCCAGCGTGATGGCCAGCACCGCCGCCACAATCATGGCGAAATTCTTGGTGTAGGCCAGCGGCTTGAACAGCCGTCCCTCCTGCGCTTCCAGTGTCAGCACCGGCAGGAACGAAACCGCGATTACCAGCAGCGCGAAAAAGCTCGGGCCGCCCACTTCCTTCACTGCGGCCACAATCGCCCGCTGGTAATCTTTGGCGCTCCAGCTCGCGTCCGCCCCTTCCAGCTTCTTGTGCGTCTGCTCCACCACCACGATGGCGGCATCCACCATCGCCCCCACAGCAATCGCGATTCCCCCCAGCGACATGATGTTGGCGTTGATCCCCATCAGCCGCATCGGCACGAAGGAAATCAGCACGGCCACCGGAATGGTGATGATCGGGATCGCCGCGCTCGGTACGTGCCAGAGGAAGATCAGGATCACCAGCGCCACCACCGACAACTCCTCGATCAGCGTGTGCTTCAGGTTGTCGATCGACGCCAAAATCAATTCCGAGCGGTCGTACGCCGTCGCCACCTTCACGCCCGGCGGCAGCCCAGGCTCCAACTCCTTCAGCTTCGCCTTCACCCGCTCGATCACGCGCAGGGCGTTCTCTCCCTGCCGCATCACCACGATGCCCGAAACAGTTTCGCCCTCGCCGTTCAGATCCGCGATGCCGCGCCGCAGGTCCGGCCCCAGCGTCACTGAGCCCACATCCCGCACCAGGATCGGCGCGCCTTCCGCGGTGACTCCCAGCGAAACCCGCTCCAGATCGCTTGCCGAGCGCGCATAGCCGCGCCCGCGCACCATGTACTCGCGGCCGGTGAATTCCACCAGGCGCCCGCCGACGTCGTTGTTCCCGGCGCGCACCGCCGCCACCACTTTGTCGATGCCGACCCCATACCCCGCCAGCCGGTTCGGATCCACAGTCACCTGGTACTGGCGCACAAATCCGCCCAGCGGCGCCACCTCCGCCACCCCCGGAACGGCCTGCAACTGGTAGCGCAGGAACCAGTCCTCGGTCGATCGCAATTGCGCCAGGCTGTTCCGCCCCGTCGTATCCACCAGCGCATACTGAAACACCCAGCCCACGCCGGTCGCGTCCGGGCCCAGTTCGGTTACTACTCCCTGCGGCAGCCGCGATTGAATCTTGGAAAGGTATTCGAGGGTCCGCGAGCGTGCCCAGTAGATGTCCGTGCCGTCCTCGAAAATGACGTACACGTACGAGTAGCCGAAATCGGAAAACCCACGGACGTCTTTCACCCGCGGCGCTCCCAGCATGGCGCTCACCACCGGGTAGGTCACCTGGTCCTCAATGATATCCGGGCTGCGGTCCCATTTCGAATAGACGATCACTTGCGTGTCGCTCAGATCCGGGATCGCGTCCAGCGGAATGGATTGGAGCGACCACCAGCCGGCCAGCGCCGCCGCGGCCACCAGCAGCAGCACCAGGAACCGGTTGCGTGCCGAGAACTCGATCAGACCGTTTATCATTTCGCCGTCCCGCCGCTCGCCGCCTTCAACTGGCTCTCCGAATCCAGCAGAAAGTTACCCGAGGTGACGATGCGCTCGCCGGCCTTCAGCCCTCCCAGAATCTCCACCCGGCCGCCCGCGTGCTCTCCCACGCGCACCGGGCGCGGCTCCAAGTTGCCGTTTCCGAGATCCACATAGACCACTTGCCGGTCACCCGAATCGAGCACCGCGGATTCCGGCGCCATCAGCCGCCGCGCGCCGCCGGTATGAATCTCCACTTGCCCGTACTGATCCGGCTTGAGCCGCTCGCCGGGATTGTCGAGCGCGATCCGCACCTTCAGCGTGCGCGACGCCGGGTCCACGCTTGGCAGGATGTAGCTCACACGGCCAGGGAACGTCTGTCCCGGCAGGTAGTCGAGCGTCAACGTGGCCGCCTGGCCCAGCCGCACGCCGGCGGCTTCGTATTCGAACACGTCCGCTACCACCCACACGGTCGAAAGGTCGGCCAACGTGTACAGCACCGTGTCCGATGTCACGTGCTGCTTGGGAAACGCGTTGCGTTCCGTCACGTAACCGGAAGCCGGCGCGTAGACCGTCAGGTTCTCGATGGGCTTTCCCGTGCGCCGGACTTCGTCGATCTGCCGGTCGGAGATGTCCCACAGTTCCAGCCGCTTGCGCGCAGCCGCCACCAGGCTGTCGTTGCCCGCCGCCATCGCCGGCATGGCGCTGTCGTGCATGGTGTGCTGCGCGCGCAATGCCAGCAGGAACTCCTGCTGGGTGGCCAGGGCATCCGGGCTATACACCGTTGCCAGCGCATCGCCCTTCTTCACATACTTGCCCGTGAAATCCGCGAATACGCGGTCGATCCAGCCCTCCAGGCGGGTCTGCACCTTCACGATCTTCGTTTCATCCAGCGTCACCCGCGCCGCCGCGCGAATCGTATCGGTGGCGGTCTCGTACTCCGCCGTGCCGTACTCCGCGCCGATCAACTGCTGTTTTTCGGGCGACACCTGCACCGCATTCGCGGCCGCCTGGTTCGGTAGCTGCTCGCCCTCATACATCGGAACCAGCTTCATGCCGCAATCGGGCGCGATCCCCGGTTTATCGGACTTGTACCAGGGATGCATCGGGTCCACCCAGTAAAGCACCTTGCGCTCGGCCGATTCCGGCGCCGGCTTCGCGCGCCAGCGCTCATAGCCCAGCCCGCCCAGAAACGCCACTCCCGCCACCAACACCACCAAGGTCGGTTTCATTTCTGTTCCACTCCCGTCAATTCTTCGAGCTTCGCCAACGCAATCTGAAATCGCATGATCTCCTCGTGGTCCGTCAACTCGTAATCCACCACGCTGGTGAAATTGGAAAACACCGCGATGAAATCGCCGCGCCCGGCTTGGTAACTTGCCAGGGCGGATTCGTACGCCAGCCGCGCCTCGGGAATCACGGACTTCTCGTACAGGTCCACCAGCTTGCGAGACGCCTCGGCTACGCTGTATTGCTCGCGGATGCCCGCCTCTACCTCCACCAGCGTCTCCGCGTATTCGTGCCGCGCCTGGCTGGCGCTGGCCTCCTGCTCGGCCACAGCCGCGCGCTGCTTGCGCCAGAAATACGCCGGCAGCTTGAAATCCACCCTCGCCTCCCACATCGGCGGCAGCCCGCCCTGGTTGAAGTAGCCGCCCGACACCGTGTAGTCCGGCGCATAATCCTTGCGCGCCAGGCTGGCCGCCAGTTCGTTCCCCTTTGCCGCCTCCCTGTCGCGCTCGACCAGCGGCGAATGCGCCCGCGCCTGCGCCAGCATGTCTTCAAGCGATGCCGCCATCGGCCCCGCCGTCATCTCAGCCGGCACCTCGATGCGCCCGCCCTGCGGCCGGTTGAGGAGCGCGTTGATCTCGATCTGCTTCGCCTCCCGTTCCTGCTCGAATCGCACGCGCTGGGTGGCGAAAATCGCCAACTGCGTCTGCGCTCTGAGGATGTCCTGCTGCGCCGCGCGGCCTACCGCATAGCGCGCCTCGGAAATGCGCAGCATGTCGTTGAGCAGTTCCTGGTCGCGGTCGACGTAACCGATGGCGACCACCGCATGGTGCAATTCGTGATATGCCTGCTTGAGCCGCGAAGCCACTTTGAGGCGCGTAGACAGGTATTCGTCGAACGCCGCTGCCGCTTCTTCGTCGGCGATCTCGCCGCGCAGTTTCCGCTTGCCCGGCGCCGGCACTTCTTGCGACACCATCACCCCGAGATTGCTGGTCGGGTTCACCCCCAGTCCCGCGCCGGGCCACGGGGCGCCGTTCGATGCCCACCCCAGCGAAAGAGTCGGATCCGGCAGGCTGCTCTCGCGCGCCGGCCGTTGCCGCAGAGCTTCCACCTTTTTCTGCGCCGCCAGAATTTCCCGGTTGTTGCGCAGCGCCTCTTCCACCAGCGAAGACACCGGCTGCGCCCCCGCGAGTGGCGCCAGCCAAAACCAAATCCAATAACGAACTTTCATTTCCATTCACCAACTCTGTTTTCCCCACGGAGGGCTGGCTTCGGTCCGCGCGGGGCTTCCGCCACGCAACCCGCCTCGGGGACAACACACCAAGCTTGTTTGGGGATTTAACCGATGAAGGGAAATCTAAACGCGAAGCAGGGAATGCAGGGAGATCAAATCAGGTGGCGACACATCCGCGACGCGCCAAGGTGCAATCGCCGGGCGAGCCGGAACCGCTGCCGCCGCAGTCGCCAGCGCCGCGCCCGACACGGCGAACGCCGCAGTGGCGCTTCGGCCCTGCGCTTTCACGAAATGGCTGAGCAACTGCGAATGGCAATCGATCTTGGCGGTTTTGTGATGACAGCAGCCGTGTCCCGGCTGGTGACTCGCAATTGCCATCAGCATTTGTGGGCATGACAGGCAGTTTCCGCAAAACAGCGCCGCCACAATCAGCGTCGCCATGAGAATGGTGGAAACCTGCCGCATTCTGACCTCATGGTACCATCATTTTCGCTGGGTTTCACTGCTGGAAAACGGCACTCGCTAAGGCTCGAGCGGCCGCTCGGGCACCTGACCGCAAGGTTCACAAAACCTGCGAAAATCCCCTCCGCCCGGCCACTACATCCACGGCGGTATGCGAGCCGCAATCCTAATGGCGGCGTGCGCTCTGGCAGCGGCGCAGACGCCCGACCCGGCCTACGAGCCGCTGACGCGCGCCTATGCCGCTCTGCGGGCGCACGATTATGACGCCGCGGTGGCCGGCTTCACCAGCGCCATCGGGCTCGTGCCGCAGCGCGCCTCCGTCCGCAAAGACCTGGCCTACACTTATCTCAAGATCGGCGAGAACGATTTGGCGCGCGACCAGTTTCACGCGGCGATGACGATCGACCCGGCGGACGTTCCGGTGGCCCTGGAGTACGCCTTCCTGTGCAACGAGAGTAAGCGGGTAGCCGAAGCGCGGCGCATTTTCGACCGCATCCGGCGCACCGGCAACGCGGAGGCGGAGCGGGCGTTTCAGAATATCGACCAGCCGCTGGCCGCCGGCATCGAGCGTTGGAAGAACGCCCTGGCGGCCGGTCCGGACAACTTCAGCGCTCACTTCGAGCTGGCCACGCTGGCCGAAGAGCGCGACGAACTGCCGCTGGCGGCCGAACATTTCGAGAAGGCCTGGCGGCTGCGTCTCGACCGGCGCAACGTGCTGGTGGACCTGGGCCGGGTGTGGAAGGCTATGGGCCGCACCGACGACGCCATCTCCGCGTTGCTCGCTGCTTCCCGCGGCGGCGAGCCGCGCGCCGCCGAGCAGGCGCGCGAGCTGTTGCCCGGCCGCTACCCCTTCGTTCCTGAATTCCGCCGCGCGCTGACGCTCGATCCCCGCAACGGCGAGCTGCGGCGCGAGCTCGGCTATCTGCTGCTGCGCATGAACCGCGAGCCCGAAGCCGAGCAGGAGTTTCGCACGCTCACCGAGACCGCTCCCGACGACATGCTGGCCGCCACCCAGCTCGGGTTCCTGCTCCACGCGCGCGGCGATGATGCGGCTGCCATGCCGCTGTTCCAGCGCGTGCTGGCCGGCCCGGATGAGGACCTGGCCAACCGCGTCCGCGCCGTGCTGCACATACCGCAAGTACTCACCCTGCGCGAGCAGCCTGTCACCGATTCGATCGACGCCAAGGTGATGGCGGAGCGCAGCATCCAGGCGGGCTATATGCAGGATGCGCTCAAATACCTGCGCGCGGCTCACGAAGACGATCCGGGAGATTTCGACGCGATGCTCAAGCTCGGCTGGACCTACAACATCCTGCATCAGGACGCGACCGCGGTCCGCTGGTTCGACCTGGCGCGCCGCAGCCCCGATCCTAAAGTCGCCAGCGAGGGCCGCCAGGCCTGGCGCAACCTGAGCGGCGCGCTCAAGAGATTCCGCACCACGGTTTGGATCTACCCCATTTATTCGACGCGCTGGCACGACTTCTTTTCTTACGCGCAGGCGAAGACCGAGCTGCGCAACAAGACGCGCCTGCAGCCATACCTCAGTGTGCGCTTCGTGGGCGATACGCGGGTGACGGTGGGCGCGGTCTCGCCGCAGTATCTTTCGGAAAGCTCGTTCATCGTCGCCGGCGGCGTCCGCGTGCTGCCATGGCACGGCGCCGGCGCCTGGTTCGAAGCCGGCAGCGCCATGAGCTATGCCACCGGTCACATTCTGCCCGACTACCGCGGCGGAGTGAACTATGCGCACCTGATCGGCCGTTCGCTCACCGCCGAATCGTCGGGCTGGTTCGCCGATACCACCGCGGACGACGTTTTCATCAGCCGGTTCGCCAACGACCTCCTGATATACGACGAGTCGCGCTTCGGATACTCAATGGGGCCGGCCGCGTTTCGCATGCAGTTCTTCTGGAGCGGCAATTTCACCATCGATAGCGAGCGGCAGGCCTGGGCGAATTTCGTCGAAACCGGGCCGGGGGTGCGTTTCCGCGCGGCCTGGATGCCGCCTTCGATGTATGTCACCACCAGCTTGCTGCGCGGCTCGTACCTGCTCAGCGCAGACGGCAGCCACCCGGCCAACTTCAGCGACCTTCGCACGGGAATCTGGTATGCGTTTACTCGTTAGCGCGTGTACGGATCGGAGCCGCGACCGTCACGGAGCGGTTGCCTGGATCGCTACGGTTGCTGCGCGAGGAGTCCTCGTCGCGCTGCTCACCGCCGCGGTGGCCCCGGCGGCTCCGCTGCCCTACTATTGCGTGCTGAACGCGGATGCCGGCGCGTGGCCGGAGATCCTCTCATCGATTGGCCTGGTGCGGCAGCCCGCCAACCTGGCGCACGTTTTCGTGGCGCGCACCGGCACGCCCGCTTCGACCGAGTGGAACCAGCGGGTGGACCAGGGCGCGATTATGATCCTGGAGGGCGAGTCCTCGCTGGCCGAGATGTTTGGCTTCCGGCGCGGCAACGGGTCCGCCAAGGTCGGCAGCCTCACGGATGTGCACCGCCCCGGCCTCGCCATCGTCTGGGAGAAGGGGCTCGAGCTGCCGGTCTTCGAGCTGCCCGAGGGCGCCACTGTGTTCGCCCGCGAACGATGGACCGGCGCACCGATGATGGCGGGAATGCGGCGTGGCGCCGGCATTCTGCTGTGGCTGGCCGTGCCGCCCGGCGCGCGCGGCTATGAGCGCTTCCCGTACCTCCTGCAGGCGTTGACGGATCTCGGCATGGAGCGGCCGTTCTCCTCCGCGCGCCTCTGGGCGTTCTTCGATTCCGCCTACCGCTCGCGCGTGGACCTGGACTACTTCGCGGCGCGCTGGCGCGCCAGCGGCGTGGCCGCACTGCACGTGGCCGCCTGGCATTTTTGGGAACCCGACCCGGAACAGGACGCTTACCTCAAAAACCTGATCGCCGCCTGTCACCGCGAGGGCATCCTGGTGTACGCGTGGCTGGAGCTGCCGCACGTCAGCGAGAAATTCTGGCTGGACCATCCGGCGTGGCGCGAAAAGACCGCCATCCTGCAAGACGCCCAGCTTGATTGGCGCAAGCTGATGAACCTGACCAATCGCGACTGTTTCCGTGCCGCGTCGGACGGCACGGCGGCGCTGATGAAGCGCTTCGACTGGGACGGTGTGAACCTGGCCGAGCTGTATTTCGAATCGCTGGAGGGCATGGGCAACCCGGCGCGCTTCACTCCCATGAACGACGATGTGCGCCGCGAGTTTCGCGCGCGCGCCGGTTTCGATCCGATCGATCTGTTCGCCGGGCGGAGCCGCGACGATGCGGCGCGAAAACAGTTCCTCGATTATCGCGCCGAACTGACCCAGCGGATGGAAGAGGAATGGCTGGGCGCACTCGGAAGCCTGCGCCTCGAGAAGCCTTATCTGGACCTGGTGCTGACGCACGTGGACGACCGCTTCGCTGGCGGAATGCGCGAAGCCATCGGCGCCGATGCCGCGCGTGTGCTCCCCCTGCTCGACACGCGCAGCTTCACATTTCTGATCGAAGATCCGGCCACGGTCTGGAACCTGGGGCCGCAGCGCTACCAGGCGATCGCGGATCGCTACCGCGCGATCACCAGTCATCGTGACAAACTGGCCATCGACCTGAACATCGTCGACCGCTATCAGAACGTCTATCCGACCAAGCAGCAGACCGGCACCGAGCTGTTCGAGCTGGTGCACAACGCGGCGCACAATTTCGACCGCGTCACGCTGTACTTTGAGAACTCGCTGCTCACGCCCGACCTGGGGCTGCTGCCTTCGGCGGCGGCCACCGTCGGCCGGGTGGAGCGCATCGGGCCGAAGCTGGTTGTGGAATCGGCTCACGGAGTGGGAGTTCCGTGGCATGGCCCGGCCCTGGTGGATGGCCAGCCCTGGCCGATTCGGGATGCGGAAACTGTATGGCTGCCGGCCGGGGCGCACAGCATCGAGACGGCGCCGGCTGATTCCGGCCCGCGGCTGCTGCGGCTCAACGGCGACCTGAAAGCCGCCCGCAGCATAGGCCCGCACTCGATCGAGTTCAGCTATCAAAGCGCCGCCCGCGCCATCGCCGTGTTCGATGGCGCGCCGCGGACCCTGGAGATCGATTCCATCCCCGCCACGGCGGACCGGGCCGGCCCGAATACCTTGTTGCTGCCCCGCGGACAACACATCGTGACATTGACCATCGAGTGAGTTAGGATTACGAATGGTCGAGCATGGACGCAGCGCTACAGCCCGGAACGCCGGACATCCCGGATAAGCTGTACTTCAAGATCGGCGAGGTGAGCGATCTGCTGGGCGTGGAGCCTTACGTGCTGCGCTTCTGGGAGACCGAGTTCCCGGTGCTGCAGCCGAAGAAATCCGGCACCGGCCACCGCCTGTACCGCCGCAAAGACGTCGAGCTGCTGCTGCGCATCAAGCATCTGCTTTACGAGAAGCGGTACACCATCGAAGGCGCGCGGCAGTCGTTGCACGCGGAAGGCCGCGGCGCCAAGGCCAGGCGCTCCGCCACCGTCCAGCAGGAATTGTTCGCCATCGATCCGTGGCCGGAAATCCGCCGCCAGCTCACCGAGATTCTGAACCTGCTGAAGTAGGCGTGGCTGCGGCGCAGACCGGGGATTTCTTCAGGCGGCGGCGTGTGCCTTCGGCTGATAGGTGCCGGGCTCGACGCGGAACCCGATTGCGATGCGATTCCAGGCGTTGATCTGGGTGATGGCCATGGTGAGCTTCACCAGGTCGGCTTCATCGAATTCGCGGCGGGCTTCCTGGAAGACGGCGTCCGGCGCGTGACCCTGCTGGATGTTGGTGAGGGCCTCGGTCCAGGTAAGGGCGGCGCGTTCGCGCGGGGTGAAAAACGGTCCCTCCCGCCATGCAGAGAGCGCGTAGATGCGTTGCTCGGTCTCGCCCCGCGCTCGAGCGTCTTTGGTGTGCATGTCGATGCAATAGGCGCAGCCGTTGAGTTGCGACGCACGAATCTTCACCAGGTCCAATAGCGATGGCTCCAGCCCGCTCGCGCTGATCGCTCTCTCCACACTCCGGACCGCGTTGAAGCCTTCGGGAAACGCCCTCACATAGTTCAGCCGTGCTGCCATTTTTGACACCTCCGATGATTGGACCACGCGCCTTCGCGATCGGTTGCGGCGAGAGGAGATAGAGGCTGGGCGCAGTCCGCGAATTCTCTGAGAATTTAGATGTGTGGATTGGTTTTGGTATTTTTGGGCACACTACGGCCGGGCTCGCCCAGGTCTGCACCGGTGCCTAATTTCGCAGGGCAGCGCGCATCAGATCAGGACCAGGCCGCGGCGGATGCCGATGGTGACGGCTTCGGTGCGGCTGCCGGCATTGAGTTTTCCCAGGATCGAAGCCACGTGGAATTTCGCCGTGTGCTCGGAGATGCCAAGCTTCCAGGCGATTTCCTTGTTGGCGTCGCCTTCGGCCACCAGGCGGAGCACGTCGAGCTCGCGGGCGGTCAGCGCGGTGGCCGCGGCGGAAGCGGGCACGGGCGCCGACGCGGCCAGCAGTGGCTCCAACTCGCCAGGTTCGATCACGGCCAAGCCGCCGGCTGCAGCTTCCACGGCGGCGAGGATCGCGTCCGGGGTTGCATCGCGAGCCAGCACCGCGCGCACGCCAAGCTTGAACGCCTCGTGAGTAAAAGCGGGCTGCGATTCGGAGCTCAGTAGAACGATGGCCGGCGCGCGGGCGGCTGGCGGCGGAAGATCTTCGAGCGCGCCCGCGGCCAGCAGGACATCGGGATGGAGCGCCTCGGCGGCGGACGCATCGGGGAACGCTCCGGCCAGTTGCAGGCCGGGCGCCGAAGCCACCAGGGTTTCCAGGCCGGCCCGCGTCATCGCGGAGTGCGCGGCGATGAGAACACGGATCACGCCGCCTCCGCTGCGCGCGCCCCCAAGCGGACCACGGTTTCCCGCACCGGCAGGCGGCCGCTCGAAGGCGCGCCGCGCATGAATCGCAAACGCAGCGCCAACTCGCCAGAATCCAGAGCGGCGTAAAGCTCATCGAGAGACAGGAGCAGCAGATCGCCCGCTCTGAGCGAAGCCATGGCTGCGGCGCCCTCCGGCTCCACATCGAGGATGAGCACACCAGCGGAGAGGGGGCGCAGCGTTACGCCCAAAGACGGGCGCGGGCCGCGGCGCACAAAATCGGCGGCATCGTTCGAAGGCACGGCAATGCCGAGCCCGTTGATGACGGCGGTGTTGATGCCGATGACGCGGCCTTCGGCGTTGGCCAGCGGCCCGCCGGAGTTGCCCGGCGCCAGGCGGACTTGGGCGCGAATCCAGGCGCGGTTGCCCATGCCGCGGATGGGCCCCACGGAGTGAATCACGCCGGTAGAAACGGCGCCGGCAAAACCGAGCGGGTTGCCGACCGCGATCACCAGCTCGCCAGGCCGGAGCGACCACGAGTTGCCGGCGGCAGCGGCATCGAGCGAAGCGGCGGCGACCCGCAGCGAAGCCAGGTCGCGGCGCGCATCGCGCGTCAGGACGCGAGCCGGCAGCCGGCGGCCGTCCCAAAGTTCCACTTCGAGGTCCGCGCCACGAGCCACATGGGCGTTGGTGAGCACCAGCCCATCGCCCGACCAGATGACGCCGGAACCGCTGCCGCGGCCGGCGCGCGAGTGAACCTGCACGGTCGAGCGGCGCAGCCGCTCGGCCACTTCACCGAGTCCCCGCATGTCAGTTCCTCCGCGGCCGTTCGCCGATGGTGACCGCGAGCGAGCGGGAGGCTCCGCCGCGCACCATTTGCACCTCGATCGCGTTCCCTACGCCATGAGTTTCGAGCACGGTCTGTATGTCGTCGGTGTCCGCCACGGCGCCGCCGCCAAGCGCGACCAGCACGTCGCCAATCAGCACGCCCGCCTGCGCCGCCGGCCCCTGCGGTTCGAGCGAAAGAACGATTAGACCTTTTTGATGATCGGGCAGCTCGACCGGTTGCAAACCGACGCCCAGGTAGCCGCGCGCCACGCGACCGCGGGCGAGCACCTCGTCGACTACCCGGTTGATGGTGGACGCAGGAATGGCCAGCCCGGCGATGCGCGACAGGGCGGAAGTGGCGATGCCTAGCGCCTGGCCGGCGGAGTTCAGCACCAGTCCGCCGGAGGAGCCGGGATAGAGGGTGAGATCGAGCCGGATGTAGCGGTCCAGCCGGCCGCCGCGCCAGGTGCGCCAGGGGCCGCTCACGGCGCTGACAATGCCCAAGGCGGCGTTGATACCGGAGTCTTGGGAGCGGCCGAGCGCGAGGGCCAGATTGCCGGGCGCGGGATCGCCCGTAGCAGCGACGGCTGGCGTGCCCGGCGAATCCACCTTCAAGACCGCGAGGTCCGTGCCCGGATCGCTGCCGGCCAGCGTGGCGGCGGTGCTGACGCCATCGGGCAGAATAACGGTGATGTCGTCTTCACGCCGTACGGTATGCTCGGCGGTGACCAGAATGCCGGGGCGCCAGAAGGCGCCGCTCGAAGAAAAGCGCGGCCGCGCGTGCACGGCGGCCACCGAGCCCGCCGCCCGCTCTACCACCGTCGCCAGTTCGGCGGAGAAAGCCGCCAGTTCGTTTGCCATCGGAAAAACCTCCCTGTGATTCCAGCATGCCCGATGAGGGGTGTTTCGCACATCGGGAAATCGGGCAGGTAGAAGCTAGCCGGAAGAGCGGGCCGCACAGAGAAAAGGCGTACTGGTACCCTTTACCCGCCGCGGAGATTAAATTGTTTCGTGTCTGGCGGACGCGGTTGTAAGCCACCGTTAACGATAACCCGCATAGAAATTTTCAATTGGACGAGCCAGCCGCCGCGGTTTAGCTTGAGACATGGGAACAGCAATGAGGATGGCTGTAGCGGATGCAGAGGCTGGCCTATTGCACAGGGTCAGCAGCATCGTCAGCTCGGAGTTGTCAGTCGAGGAAATTTTAGGCGAGGTACTCAGCCTCGCGGCGCAGGCCACGGCTTGCGACGCGTGCCTGATCTACCTCTTTGATCGTCAAACGAACGAAATGGTGCTGCACGCATCGCAAGTGCCGCACGCCGCGGATCTGGGGAAGCTGCGGATCAAAATGGGCGAGGGAGTGACGGGCTGGGTGGCGGAGCACCGGTCGGCGGTGGCGCTGAAAAAAAACGCCTTCGACGATCCGCGTTTCAAACATTTCCAGACGCTGATCGAAGACACTTATGAAGCGTTCCTTTCGGTGCCGCTGGTCAGCGCGGGCGACCTGATCGGCGTCATCAACGCGCATCACCGGCTGTCGCACGAACACACAGGTGAAGAAATCGCGGTGATGAAATTCATCGGCGAGCAACTGGGCGTGACCATTTCCAAGTCTCTGCTGGAGCAGGAAAACGCGCGATTGATGGAGGAGACGGCGGAGATCAGGCGCGAACTGGAAACGCGCAAGATCGTGGAACGTGCCAAAGGACTGCTGCAGCAGAAGTACGGCATCAGCGAGGAGGATGCCTATTTCCGGCTGCGCAATCAGAGCCGCCGTTTGCGGCGCCCCATGCGGGCGCTGGCCGAGGCCATCATTCTCTCAGAGGATTTGGACCGCGATCCTTCCGCCGGTCCCAGCGACCAGCGCGTCGCGTAGCTGGCGGCCCCGTTTTTGGACCGCCATTCCGGCGGAGAACTGCCTGCGACGCGCCCGGCCCTGGATTCGGCCGGCCGGGAGTTTCGCCCGGCGAAGCGGCAACTTTTGGCCTGGCAGCGGGTTGAGACAAGTGTGCAGGCCCGATACTGCGAGACAATAGACGGTTAAGGGGTCGCGTGCAGAGCCTTTACCCGACGGCCGGCTTTCTGCTGCTTGCCGCCTGCTTCGCCCCGGTGGTGGCGCTCGGCGCCGATGCGCGGCCGGCATTCACCGCTCCGTTCGAAACCACGGGCGAGCTCACCCCGCGGAACAGGATCGACGAGCTGGTTTTCGCCCGCTGGAAAGAGCTGGGCATACAGCCGGCGAATCTTTGCTCGGATAACGTGTTTTTGAGGCGGGCATGGCTCGATGTCACCGGGACTCTGCCCACCGCAGAGCAAGCTACGGAGTTTCTCAATAGCCAGGACCCCAACAAGCGCGCCCTGCTGATCGATCAACTGCTGGCTCGCGACGAATTCGACGATTACTGGGCGATGAAGTGGACCGACCTGCTGCGCGTCAAAGCCGAGTTTCCGATCGAGCTGTGGCCCGACGCCGCTCAAGCCTACTACCACTGGATTCGCGATTCGCTGCGCGCGAACAAGCCCTACGACCAATTCGTCAAGGAGATGCTGACCGCGAGCGGCAGCAACTTCCGCGAGGCGCCGGTGAACTTCTATCGCGCCATGCAGAACCGCGAGCCGGCTGGGATTGCGCAAAGCGTTGCCTTGACCCTCATGGGCGTGCGGACCGAGAAGTGGCCGGCGGCGCGGCTGGCACAAATGGCGGCGTTTTTCTCGGCAGTTGGGTACAAACACACCGACGAATGGAAAGAGGAGATTGTTTTTTTCGATCCCGCCAAAGCGCCTGCCGGCGCGCTGACCTTTCCGGACGGAACTCCGGCCCGGCTCCAACCCAACCAGGATCCGCGGGAATTGTTTGCCGATTGGCTGGCCGCTCCCGGCAATCCGTGGTTCGCGCGCAACATCGTCACCCGCATCTGGTATTGGCTGCTGGGCCGAGGGATCATCCAGGAGCCGGACGACATTCGCGCCGACAATCCGCCGGAAAACCCGATGCTGCTGGCCTGGCTGGAGCGCGAGCTGGTGGCGTCGCATTACGATTTGAAGCACATTTTCCGGCTGATCCTCAACTCGACCACGTACCAGCTTTCGCCGATACCGCGGGCGGAGCGGGCAGCCGCGGCGGCCCATTTTGCAGCTTATCCGCTGCGGCGGCTGGATGCGGAAGTGCTGATCGACGCGCTCGACCAAATCACCGGCACGAGTGAAGACTATACCAGCGCCATTCCGGAACCTTACACTTTCATGCCGGATTTCCAGCGCGCCATCAAACTGCCGGATGGCAGCATCGGCAGCGCTTTCCTGGACCTGTTCGGACGACCGGCGCGCGATACCGGCTTGGAATCGGAACGCAACAACCGCGTCAGCGACGCGCAGCGGCTGTACATGCTGAATTCGAGCCACGTGCAGCGCAAGATCCAGCAGGGGCCGAAGCTGGCGGCGCTGATGCGCGACAACAGGAATCCGCGGGAACTGGTAACGCAGATGTATCTGACGATTCTTTCGCGCTACCCAACCGATGAAGAGTGGAGGACGGTGGTGGCGCACTCGCAATCCGGCGCGGCGCGGGGACGAGCGGCAGCCGTCGATCTGGCCTGGGGATTGATCAACAGCGCCGAGTTTCTCTACCGGCATTAGGAGGCATCACGATATGAGTCACGATTTCCGTTTGCTGCCGATCAACCGGCGCGAAGCCTTGCGCGAGGGATTCTTCGGCGCCGCCGGCGTGCTGCTGGCGGGCCGCCTGGCGGGCGCTGCGAGCACGATCCCGGTGGCGGCGCCGGCCAAGGCGAAGTCGGTGATTCAGATTTGGATGTGGGGAGGGCCGGCGCATCTCGACACTTTCGACCCCAAGCCCGAGGCCGGCCAGGATTACTGCGGTCCGTTGAATTCGCCCATCGAAACTAACGTGAGTGGAATTCGCATCTGCGAGCTGCTGCCGTTGCTGGCCAAACAGGCGGACAAGTACTCGCTGATCCGCGGCATGACGCACGGGCTTTACGCGCATGAAACCGCGTCGTACACGGTGCAGACGGGGCGCATCGCGGGAGGGCACGACGTGTATCCCAGCGTGGGCGCGGTGGTGTCGCTATTCAAGGGCTACAACGGCGGTTACAAAGGAATGATTCCGCCCTACATCGTGCTCACCGAGCCGCAGGGCCGGTTCTCCGAAGAGGGCTTCCTGGGATCGCGGTATAAACCGTTCGCCACCGGCGGCGATCCGGCGCAAGCGCGCTTCGTGGTGGAAGGGGTGGTGGCGCAGGGCATCACGGACCAGCGCCAGCGGGAGCGTCGCGAGTACCTGCATCAACTGGATACGCTGGGCCGCGCTATGAAGGGCGATCCGCAGTTGGCCGCCAGCGACGATGCGGAGCGGCTGGCGTACGAATTGATTCTGGGCGACGCCGGCAAAGTTTTCGACCTCTCTCAGGAGAAGGACGATTTGCGCGACCGCTACGGCCGGACCACCTTCGGCCAGTCGTGCCTGGCGGCGCGCCGGCTGGTGGAGCGCGGCGTTCCTTATATCACGATCAATTACCAGGGCGGCTGGGATACGCACAAGGAGAATTTCCAGGTGATGCGGCGCCGGCTGCCGGAGATGGACAAGGGGCTGGCGACGCTGCTCGAGGATCTGTCGCAGCGCGGGCTGCTCGAGACCACGCTGGTCTGGTGGAACGGCGAATTCGGCAGGAAGCCGAAGGTGGATTGGGAGGCGCCGTGGAACGGCGGCCGCAACCATTGGGGCAGCGTGTTTTCGGCGCTGGTGGCGGGCGGCGGTTTCAAGGGCGGCCAGGTGGTGGGTTCTTCCGATGCCAGGGGGGAAGAGGTGAAGGACCGGCCGGTGTATCCTGCTGACCTGATTGGCAGCATGTACGAGCTGCTGGGCATCGACCCGCAGGCCAGGCTGCCGCATCCGATGGGGCTTGAGGCGCGCGCGACGCCCGCGGCAGCCGATGGATTGCCGCGAGCCGGACGCCTGAAGGAGATTATGTGAAGCGCGCGGTTTCCGCTGCAGCGGCCGTGGCCGCGCTGGCGTTCGCGCTGGCGGCCCAGCAGCAACGGATTCCGCACGCCGGATACGTCTATCCCGCCGGAGGCCGGCAGGGCACCAGCATCGAAGTCCGCGTCGGCGGCCAGTTTTTGAATGGCGCCAATGCAGCATATGTTTCTGGAAGCGGTGTGCAGGCGAAAGTAATGCAATATGTAAGGCCGCTGACCGGAATGGAAGCCCAGAAGTTGCGCGACGAGATGCAGAAGCTGAGGGAAAAGCGGGCGGCGGCGCAGAAGCCGGCACCGGCGGGTTCCCCCGGCGTCAGCTTCACCGAAACGGATGTGAAGAAGGTGGCGGAGATCCGCGACGAGTTGGAGGGCGTGCAGCGCAGCCGATCGATTCCGGCGATTGCCGAAATCGCGATTCTGCAGGTGGACATCGCGCCGGACGCCGCGGTGGGCCCTCGGAAGCTGCGATTGGAGACAGCCGGCGGGCTGACCAATCCGATCGTATTCTGCGTGGGCGAGCTGCCGGAATTCACGCGGCAGCCGGCCCGCGTGGCGCCCGCCTACAATGTGGTCAACGGCGCGACCCCGGCGAACCGCGCGGTAGCGCGCCCGCCGGAGCCGCCTACCGAGATCACGCTGCCGGCGGTGTTGAACGGCCAGATGACGCCCGGTACGGCGGACCAATATCGCTTCCAGGCAAAGCGGGGCCAGCACCTGGTAATCGAGGCCAGCGCGCGGGCGCTGATACCTTACCTTTCCGACGCCGTGCCCGGATGGTTTCAAGCGGCGCTGACGCTGCGCGACGGGCAGGGGAGGGAACTCGAATCGGCGGACCATTTCTTCTTCCATCCCGATCCGCTGCTCCATTACGAGGTTCCGGCCGACGGTGAGTACGTTGTAGGGATCCACGATTCGATTTACCGCGGGCGGGAGGACTTCGTTTACCGCATCAGCATCGGTGAGCTGCCGGTCATCACTGGCATCTTCCCATTGGGCGCGAAGGCCGGGGCGCGAACGGCGATCGAGACACAGGGCTGGAATCTGCCCGCGGCGCGGATCACGGAGAACTTCAAGGGCAAGGCGAAGGGCGTGTACCCGGTTTCTGTGCGGAACGATGAATGGACCTCCAACAGCGTGCCTCTTGCCCTGGATTCCCTGCCGGAGACGATGGCCCGCGCGGGGATCGGCCGGAGGGAAAAAGCGCAGCGGGTGAAGCTGCCGATTATCGTCAACGGGCGCATCGCGCAGCCCGGCGAGACGAAGTTTTTCCGCTTCGAGGGGCGCGCCGGCGAAGGAATTGTAGCCGAGGTATCGGCGCGCAGGCTGGGCTCGCCGCTCGATTCGACGCTGCGGCTGACAGATGCAGCCGGGAGACAGATCGCCTTCAACGACGATTTCGAAGACCCGGCCGCCGGCCTGATCACGCACCAGGCCGATTCGCTCATTTCCTGCAAGCTGCCGTCTAAAGGGATTTATTTCTTGCAAGTGGCGGATGCGGAGCGCAAGGGTGGCCCGGAGTACGGATACCGGCTGCGCATCAGCCAGCCGCGGCCGGATTTCGAACTGCGCGTGGCGCCTTCGAGCGTCAATCTGCGCGCCGGCGCGACGGTTCCGATCACGGTGCGCGCCATACGCCGCGACGGTTTCGCGGGCGAGATCGCGCTGAGCCTGAAGGATGCGCCGGCCGATTTCACCCTGAGCGGCGCGGCGGTTCCCTCCGGACAGGACAAGGTGCGGGTGACGCTGACGGCGCCGCGGACGCCGGTTGACCAGCCTCTTTCGATTCACCTGACCGGGAGGGCGACCATCGATGGCCGCGAAGTAACGCGCACCGCGGTTCCTGCCGAAGAGATGGAGCAGGCGTTTGCATACCATCACCTGGTGGCGGAGGACGCGTGGATGGTGCGCGTGATCGGCGCGGGTGCGCGCGGAGTTGGGTGGCGGCCGATCGAAAAGCCGGTGAAGCTGGCGTCCGGCGCCGCCACGCCAGTCGAAGTCTTCGTTCCTCCCCGCTTTCAGCGCGGAGTGACGCTGGCGTTGGACGAACCGCCGGAGGGAATTTCGATTCAGAGCGTAACCCCGGAACGCGACGGCGTCCGGGTGGTTCTGCGTCTTGAGGCCGGCAAAGCCAGGCCGGGGCTGAAAGGCAATCTGATTCTGGACGCGTTCCGCGATGTGGCGCCGAATGCCGCGACCGGGAATCGGCCGCGCCGGCGTCAGCCGCTGGGAACGCTGCCGGCCATCCCCTTCGAAGTAGTGGAAGCGGCGGTCCCGCGCAGATAAGCGACCACGCGGCGGGTTAGCGGCGGCCGGCTTGCTTGCGCCGTTGCGTGCGGCGGAAGCCCTCGGCGCGGCCTCTGGGCGTTCTCGGGAAAGGCAGGACGACGCTTTTCGAACGCGATTCCGTTTGCGTGCAATCCGTGCCGGTTCCGGCGGTGAGCAACTCGCGAATCACTTTGTTCCTGCTCGAGGAGCTCTCCACATAGTCGACACCGGTGCTGGTCAGCGCATAGTCGGAGTTGTCTTCCATCACGGCGACGAACCCCTTCGACCGCAGGTACCAGAGAGTGAAATTCAGGTACTCACGCGGGAAAGCCATGCGCCGCTCCAGTTCCAGCACCGAAACTCCCGGCTTACTTTCGCAGATACGGCGGCGCTGGTATAGCAGGGAGAGGACACCCAAGCGCCGGTTAGTTTCACCCTCAATTCCATCCACAAAAGATTTCTGCCAAAAGACGGGCATGGGCTCGGGCGGCTGGCACTGGCGGGTAGCGTCGTACTCCGCGCGCAACGCCGCGTCGCTGAGCGTTTGATACGCCTCGCGCAATAGGAGGAAGCGCTCCAGGCTGCCGGTTCGGGGATTGTCCGGGTGAAAGCGCGACGCCATGATGCGATAGACCCGGTGAATCGTTTCGGAGTCGGCGTTGGGGCTGATCTGCAGGACCTCGTAGTAATCGGCGTTCTTCGACAAGGGCGCGTCCGTGGGGGGCCTGAACTGGTCCTCCGGAGCAGCGGCCGGTTCGGTTAGGGGTTCCTCTGGAACGGGTGGCATCTTTGAATAAGTCCTCGCAGGGGCAGGCTCAGCCGCCGGCGTGGTCCGCGGCTCGGGACGGTCCGTGTTCTCCAATTTCGGTTTCGGTTCGGGTTCACGCTCAGGTTCCACCGGACGCGCGGGCGCGACGAAATCGGCGTCGGCACGCGCGGCGGTCCACGTCCGCAAGGCCGAAGCCACGCGGTCGGGCCGCTTTTTGACGGGAGCGAATTCGAGCCGCGCTTCACCCGGCGCAGGGTTCAGCCCATCCAGCACAGGCTGGAAGCGGCGCATGCGCTTGTGCTGCGCGCGGATGATGCTCCCCAGCACCAGCATCACGGTAACCGCGTAAAGCCCGGCGGTGAGCATCATGACGCGACCGCCATGGTGCGGGCTCCCAGCGGGTACCGGCAGATATCTTCCAGCTCCGGCGTGGCGCACCCATGGCTTTCGCAATGCTCGACCAGTTTTCGAAAAGTATCGAGCCGAAACCCCTCGACCCGACGCAGTTCCGTAGAAGCACACTCGATGTTGGTCACGGTGACTGCCCGATTGAGGTAGTCCTGGGCTTGGCGCACCAGATCGAGAGCCATCAAATATTGGATTCCCAGTTCGTCGCTAAGTTCGCAGACCATTTGATCCCAGGATGCCTGAGGTTGCTATCCAGGGACAGTCCAATCCGTACCAATTTCGCCGCTGGTAAGTTTGGGGCATTTTCAGTACGTACGAAGGTTTTACGGGACGGGGTACCGATGAGACTTTTCGGCCAAACTTCTGGGCGTTTTCGTACGGTCTGGGGCGACGGCCTGCCCTAGCCTGTACGCGCCGCCGTCACTCTATTTACGAGTGCGCGCATGGTGGTTGGACGCTAGTTGCCAGCGTCCGGCTTCACTCCGCGCGGCGGTCCGATGGGCGGCGCGCGCTGGCATCGGGGCCGCCATTTTCCGGCTTCGCGGCTCTGTCTTTGCCCTTCAGCATACTCGCGAGTACGACCGCGGCCGGCACGGCCGCCAGCAGCGCGTACTTGATCCGCGTCTTGCGCGGCGTAGGGAGGTTCGGGGGCACGACGCCGGCGTCATGCGAGTGATCAATCGCTTTCCCCATGCGCATTTCGTCCAGGTTGTACTCGAATTGTTTTCCGCAATCCAGGCAAACCACGTAGCTCTGGCTGTGCGGTTGCCCTGCCTTGGTGATCGGCGCGACCGGGCGGGTAAGGCGCCGGTGGGGACAACGGAACAGGATATTGAGCAGGCTGTCGATCATACTCGGGCTGAGGACGCGGGTCCTTAGATATATTGTCGCAGGGTGCGCGACGCGGTGCGCATGGCTGCGTCGGACTCCGCGAGTGTCCCGTCTCTGAAGTTCGTTGGCGAGGCTCGATATTGTATCAGGGCAACGGCTTCAGCCGGCTTCAGCCGTGCCCTGGAGTTTCTGCACTTCCGAATGCGCGGGGATGATTAGCCCGAAATCCCACGGCGGAACTTCGAATCAGCTTTGTATCAGGGCACGGCTTCAGCCGTGCCGGCGGTGGACCTTTAGATATGGCCTTTAGGCCCCGTGCTGGAGCGATGGCTCTAAGACTCTGGAATCGTGTTGCGGACTTGTCGGACATGACACCGGAACAAAACGGGAGGACCGCAACGTTGGCGCGCGCGGGAGCGGCAATGGAGCACGCTCGGCCCATTTGAAACGCGACGTGTATATCTCTTATACTGGATGGTCTGCACGGATTCATCCGTATTCCTAGAGGAGGATTTACCAGATGGTCAACACCTCGGACGCGCGTAGTGTCCTGCCAGGTAAAGCCGCAATGGGCTGGCACGGTTCCCTGTTGCGGATTTTTTTCGCTTTACTCGCCCTGGCGGCCGGCGCCGCTCCGGCGATGGCGGCGGAAGCGGCTGGAGAGGCCAATCTCCACCTTCCCGATTTGCGCCTCGCCACGTTTCTGGGCGGCATCAACGGTCATAATCTGCTGCTCGGCGGCTTGCTGATCAGCGCCCTGGGCCTGGTTTTCGGCCTCGTCATTTTCATCCGCTTGCGCAACATGCCGGTACACGCTTGCATGCGCGAAGTCTCTGAGCTGATTTACGAAACCTGCAAAACCTACCTGGCCACGCAGGGCAAGTTCCTCATGCTGCTCGAGGCCTTCATCGCCGTCGTCATCGTGCTCTACTTCGGACTGCTGCAAGGGATGGCGGCCTATAAGGTTGTCATCATCCTGCTGTTTAGCGTGATCGGCATCTCCGGCAGCTTTTCGGTGGCGGCCTTCGGCATGCGCGTCAACACCTTCGCCAACTCGCGCACGGCGTTCGCCTCGCTCACGGGCAAGGCTTTCCCCTGTTACAACATCCCGCTGCAAGCCGGGATGAGCATCGGCATGCTGCTGGTATCCGTCGAGCTGCTGATCATGCTCTTCATCCTGCTGTTCGTTCCGGGCGACCTGGCCGGCCCCTGCTTCATTGGCTTCGCCATCGGCGAATCGCTCGGCGCCGCCGCGCTGCGCGTCGCCGGCGGAATCTTCACCAAGATCGCCGATATCGGCAGCGACCTGATGAAGATCGTCTTCAAGATCAAGGAAGATGACGCGCGCAACCCGGGCGTGATCGCGGATTGCACGGGCGACAACGCCGGCGATTCGGTCGGGCCCTCGGCCGACGGTTTCGAAACCTACGGCGTCACCGGCGTCGCGCTGATCACCTTCATCCTCCTGGCGGTTTATAGCGACACGGTTAAAGTCCAGCTCCTGGTCTGGATTTTCGCCATGCGCGTGATGATGCTGATATCCTCGGCTGGCGGTTACTTCATTAACGGCGCCATCGCCAAAGCCCGTTTTGGCCATGCACCCAAGTTCAATTTCGAGACTCCGCTCACCACGCTGGTCTGGCTCACCTCGATCCTTTCGATCGTGCTCACCTTCATCGTCAGCTCCCTGATGATCCCCGGCCTGGCCGGCGATCCCAACCTGTGGTGGCAACTGGCCACGGTGATCAGTTGCGGCACCCTGGCAGGTGCGCTTATCCCCGAGTTCGTCAAGGTGTTCACCTCCACCAATTCGCGCCACGTGCGCGAAATCGTCACCAGCTCGCGCGAAGGCGGCGCCTCGCTCAACATCCTCTCCGGTTTCGTGGCCGGCAACTTCAGCGCGTACTGGCTGGGCATGGTGATGCTCGCGCTGATGTCCACGGGTTACCTGGTCAGCACCGCGATGCCTCTTACGCTGATGATGGCTCCGGCGGTCTTCGCCTTCGGCCTGGTGGCATTCGGCTTCCTCGGCATGGGGCCGGTGACCATCGCGGTGGATAGCTACGGCCCGGTCACCGATAACGCGCAATCGATCTACGAGCTCTCTATGATCGAGACCCTGCCCGGCATCTCGGCGGACATTCAGAAAACCTTCGGCTTCACGCCGAATTTCGAAAAGGCCAAAGAGAACCTGGAAGAGAACGACGGCGCGGGCAACACCTTTAAGGCCACATCCAAGCCCGTGCTCATCGGCACCGCCGTGGTCGGCGCTACTACCATGATCTTCGCCACCATCGTGGCGCTCACCCACGGTCTGCAGACCGAGTACATCCGGTATCTGTCGTTGATGTACGCACCCTTCCTGCTCGGCATCATCGCCGGCGGCGCCATCATCTACTGGTTTACCGGCGCCAGTGCGCAGGCGGTGACTACCGGCGCCTACCGCGCGGTCGAGTTCATCAAGCGCAACATCAACCTGGAGAGCTCCGAAAAGGCCTCCGTCGCGGATTCGAAGAGAGTGGTCGCGATCTGCACGCAGTACGCGCAGAAGGGCATGCTGAACATCTTCCTGGTAGTGTTCTTCGTCACCCTGGCGTTCGCCTTCCTGGAGCCGTTCTTCTTTGTCGGCTACCTCATCTCCATCGCCGTGTTTGGCCTTTACCAGGCCATCTTCATGGCTGACGCCGGCGGCGCCTGGGACAACGCCAAGAAGGTGGTGGAAACCGAGCTGCACGCCAAAGGCACGCCGCTGCACGATGCCTGCGTGGTCGGCGACACCGTTGGCGACCCATTCAAGGATACGAGCTCGGTGGCTTTGAACCCCATCATCAAGTTCACCACCCTGTTCGGCTTGCTGGCCGTCTCGCTGGCCGTCGATGTCGGCAACAAGCAAGGCCACCTTCTGACCACCGTGCTGGCCGCGATTTTCTTCACCATTTCGGTGACTTTCATCTACCGCAGCTTCTACGGCATGCGCATCGAAAGCGAGAAGGATCAGCAACCGCTGCCGCCCGCTGGCGGGAATGAAAAAGACCGCTTGGTCAGCGAGGGCGCGGCTTCGGCGAAACACTGAGTAGGAATCGGATCGGTAACAACTCTTCCAGGTGAGGCGGACGTGTCCGCGGCCTGGAAACACCATGGGACCGGCGACCTAGGCGCGCCAATGCGGCGCGGGCGCCGGTCTCGGTTCCCGCCCCTGATACAATCCATGCATGATCGTCCCGTTGAGCCCTGTCCGCTTTCTCTACCGCGCCGTCGATCTGTTCGGCCGCAAGACCGGCGTGGTCTCGGGCGATCGCCGCTTCACTTACGCTGAATTCGGCGAGCGCTGCGAGCGGCTGGCAGCCGGCCTGCTTTCCGAAGGCGTGCAGCCGGGCGACCGCGTCGCCTATCTCAGCCTGAACACGCACCAGCTTCTGGAAGGCTACTTTGGGGTGCCGCTGGCGCGCGCCGCCGTGATGCCGCTGAACGTTCGCCTGGCGGCGCCGGAGCTGGCCGCCATCCTCCAGCACGCCCAGCCGCGCGTGTTGATTTACGAGCCTGATTTTGCGCCCCTGGTGGAGCACCTGCGCCCGCTCTGCCCCCGCGTGTTCGCGACCGGCCCGGCGTACGAAGAGCTGCTCAACCGCGGCCGCATCGAGCGGCCGGATATTTTCAGCTTCGATGAAAACGCGCTCTGTGAGCTGTTCTACACCAGCGGCTCGACTGGCACGCCGAAGGGCGTGATGCTCTCGCATCGCACGCTCTATCTACACGCCATGTACGTCGCCGCGCTGATGCTGCGCGAAGATTCCGGTGTGGACCTGCACACCATTCCGCTATTTCATGCCAACGGCTGGGGCCAGGCCCACGCCGCCACGCTGCACGGATTGACGCAGGTGATGGTGCGCCGCTTCGATCCGCCGCAGGTGCTGCGCCTCATTCAAGAGGAGAAGGCCAGCTTCATGGCGCTGGTGCCGACGATGGCGGGCGCATTACTTCAGTGCCCGAACCCCGGCCAGTATGACCTCTCCAGCATGAGATACATCATGCTGGGCGGCGCTGCCTCTTCGCCTGAGCTGGTGGCGGGACTGGAGAAGATGTTCCGCTGCGACGTCAGCGCCGGCTACGGCCTCACCGAAACCAGCCCGGTGGCGACTTGCGCGCGCGACAAAACGACCGTTCCGATTGCCACCGACGAAGAGCGCTGGCAGCGCCGCTCCATGACCGGATGGGCCGTGCCGGGCTGCGAAGTCCGCGTGGCGGACCTCAAAATGAACGACGTGCCGCACGACGGTGCGACCATCGGCGAGGTGCTGGTGCGCGGCGATATCGTGATGGAAGGTTATTACAACGACCCGGCCGGCACGGCCGCCGTGATGACCGACGGCTGGCTGCATACCGGCGATATGGCGGTTTGGGACGAGGAAAACTACGTCCAGATCGTCGACCGCCGGAAGGACATCATCATCAGCGGGGGCGAAAACATTTCCTCCATCGAAGTGGAACGCGCCATCGGCGCGCACCCGGCGGTGCTGGAATGCGCCGTGGTGGCCGCGCCCGATCCGCAATGGGGCGAAGTGCCGGCCGCGTTTGTGTGCGTCAAACCCGGCGAGAAGCTAGATGAGGCACAGCTCCTCGAGTTCCTGCAAGGTCGCATCGGGCGTTTCAAAATGCCGCGCCGTTTTCAGTTCAGCGACGCCCCACTCCCCAAGACCGGCACCGGCAAAATCATCAAACGCCAATTGCGGGAAACGTTTTGGGAAGGCAAAGAGCGGCGGGTGCAAGGCTAGACCCGCGGCGCAGTCACATAGCGGCCGTGGCGCGGGCTGTCAAGCCTGCTGTGTCGAGATTCATCTCGACATTTCTTCCCGGAAATCCTGTCCCGGAAAGGGCTGCTGACCTGCTCGGAGTTCCAACAGAAAGAAAAGCCGGGATGAATGTTGGCTCAGCAGGCAAGACAGCCCGCGCCGTCCTTACGCCAGTTTGGTGGCGCCGGTGAGGAAGCGGTCGATGCCTCGGGCGGCTTTGCGGCCTTCGGCGATGGCCCAGACCACCAGGGATTGGCCGCGGCGCATATCGCCGGCGGCGAACACGCCGGGTACGCTCGACATGTAATTGGCGTCGGCGGCCACGTTGCCGCGCGGGTCCAGCGCCACGCCGAGCTGCTCGATCATGCCGTTCTTCACCGGGCCGAGGAAGCCCATGGCGAGCAGCACCAGGTCGGCATCGATGGCGAATTCGCTGCCGCCGATGGCTTCGAACTTGGGCGGCGGGCCGACGCGCACGGCATGCAGTTGCTCCACCTGGCCGCGCTCGTCGCCGGTGAAACCGGAGGTGGCGACGCCCCAATCGCGCACCCCGCCTTCTTCATGCGAGCTTTCGATGCGCAGTTGCATGGGCCAGAGCGGCCACGGCGTGGAGGGCGACCGGTCATCGGGCGGTTTGGGCAGCAACTCGAATTGGGTGACCGAAAGCGCACCCTGCCGATGACTCGTCCCCAGGCAATCGGCGCCGGTATCGCCGCCACCGATGATGATGACGCGCTTGCCGGTGGCCAGGATGGCTTCCGAATCGGGAACCGTGTCTCCTTCGCAGCGCCGGTTCTGCTGCGGCAGGAACTCCATGGCGAAGTGAATGCCGTGCAGATTGCGGCCGGGCACGTTGAGGTCACGCGGATGTTCGGAGCCGCCAGCCAACAGGATGGCGCCGAACTCTTTGCGCAGGTCCTGCACGGGGACATTGCCACCGACGTGAGCTCCGGTCTCGAACTCGACCCCTTCGCTGCGCATCTGCTCCAGGCGCCGGTCGATGAGGTGCTTCTCCATTTTGAAATTGGGGATGCCGTAGCGCAGCAGGCCGCCGATGCGGTCGTTCTTTTCGAACACGGTGACGGCGTGGCCGGCGCGCGCCAGTTGCTGTGCCGCGGCCAGCCCGGCGGGTCCCGACCCCACCACGGCCACGCGCTTGCCGGTCTTGACCGCGGCCGGCTCCGGACGGATGAAGCCTTCTTCAAAGGCGCGATCGATGATGGAGCGTTCGATCTGCTTGATGGTGACCGGCGGCTCATTGATGCCGAGCACGCAGGAGGCTTCGCAGGGAGCCGGACAGATGCGCCCGGTGAATTCGGGGAAATTGTTGGTGGAGTGCAACTGCCGCACAGCGTCGTGCCAGCGGCCGTGGTAGATGAGGTCGTTCCAATCCGGGATCAGGTTGGTGAGCGGGCAGCCGGTGTGGCAGAAGGGAACGCCGCAATCCATGCAGCGGGCAGCCTGGCTGCGCAGGTTCGGCTCGGGGAAGGGGCGATAGATTTCAAACCAGTCGTTGATGCGTTCCGCCGGCGGGCGGCGTTCGGCCACCTCGCGCGTATATTCCATGAACCCGGTTGTTTTTCCCATCTCGACTCCGTATCAAATCCACCGGCGGCAAAGACCGCCGGCGCTACCGGCTTAAGGACGGCGCTACGCCACCGCGGCGGTTTCGCGCGGGATGCCTAGAACGCGTTTGTATTCGTGCGGGAAAACCTTGACGAACTGGGGCAGCATCTGCTCCCAGTTTTCCAGCACCCATGTGCCGCGCGGGCTGGCGGTGCACTCGACGTGGCGATAAATCAGCCCATGCAGTAAGCCGGCATCAGCTTCGCTGACAGGTTCCAAATCCACGCCGGCGGTGTTGCAGCGCTTCTCGGCGAAATCACCCTTCTCATCGAGGACGAAGGCAATACCGCCGCTCATGCCGGCGGCGAAATTGCGGCCCACTTTGCCCAGCACCACCACCAGGCCATTGGTCATGTACTCGCAGCCGTGATCTCCCAGGCCTTCCACCACGGCGGTGGCGCCGGAGTTGCGCACGGCGAACCGCTCGCCGGCCATGCCGTTGAGAAACGCTTCCCCGCTGGTAGCGCCGTATAGGGCCACGTTACCGATGACGATGTTTTCCTCCGGCAGGAAGTTGGAGGTGCGCGGCGGATAGACGATGAGCTTGCCGCCGGAAAGTCCTTTGCCGACGTAATCGTTGGCGTCGCCTTCCAGCTCGAGCGTCACGCCGTGGGCGAGAAACGCGCCGAAGCTCTGCCCGGCAGAACCGGTGAACTGGAAGTGGATGGTGCCGTCGGGCAAGCCGGCCGAGCCGTGGCGGCGGGCGATTTCGCCCGAGAGCATGGCGCCCACGGTGCGGTGTATATTGCGGATGGGGAGCTTGATGACGATGGGCGCGCCGCCCTCGATGGCGTCGCGGGCGTGATCGATCAGCTTGTAATCGAGCGCCTGGTCGAGCCCGTGGTCCTGCGCCTGCACGCAGCGCCGCGCGATGCGCAGCGGTACCTGCGGGTTGTGCAGAATCATCGACAGGTCGAGGCCTTTGGCCTTCCAGTGGTCCAGCGCCTCGCGCGCCTCCAGCATATCCACCCGGCCCACCATTTCATCGAAGGTGCGGAATCCCATCTGCGCCATGTAGCCGCGCACCTGCTCGGCGAGGAAGAAGAAGAAGTTGATGACGTGCTCGGGCGCGCCGCGGAACTTGGCGCGCAGCGCCGGGTCTTGCGTGGCCACGCCCACCGGGCAGGTGTTGAGGTGGCACTTGCGCATCATGATGCAGCCCAGCGAGATCAACGGCGCGGTGGAGAAGCCGAATTCTTCGGCGCCCAGCAGGGCGGCGATCACCACGTCGCGGCCGGTCTGCAGCTTGCCATCGGTTTGTACGCGAATACGTCCGCGCAGATCGTTGAGCACCAGCACCTGGTGCGTTTCGGCTAGGCCCAGCTCCCAGGGCACGCCGGCATGGCGGATGCTGCTGAGCGGGGAAGCGCCGGTGCCGCCGGAATCGCCCGAGATCAGCACCACGTCGGCATGCGCCTTGGCAACGCCTGCCGCCACCGTGCCCACGCCCACCTCGGCCACCAGCTTCACCGAAATGCGCGCCCGCGGGTTGACGTTCTTGAGATCGTAAATCAGTTGAGCCAGGTCTTCGATGGAATAGATGTCGTGGTGCGGCGGCGGCGAAATCAGACCCACGCCGGGAATCGAGTGGCGCACGCGCGCGATCACCGCGTCCACTTTGTGGCCGGGAAGCTGGCCGCCTTCGCCGGGCTTGGCGCCCTGCGCCATCTTGATTTGCAATTCGTCGGCGTTGACCAGGTAATTAGCAGTGACGCCGAAGCGGCCGGAGGCCACCTGCTTGATGGCGGAGCGGCGTCCATCGGCGAAGCGCTCTTCGTCCTCGCCGCCCTCGCCGGTGTTCGATTTGCCGCCGATGCGGTTCATCGCCAGCGCCAGCGTTTCGTGCGCCTCCTTGGAAATGGAGCCGAACGACATGGCGCCGGTGGCGAAGCGTTTGACGATGGAGGCCACCGGCTCGACCTCTTCGAGCGGGATCGGGTTGTCCGACTTTTTGATTTCAAGCAGACCGCGCAGCGTGGCGATCTGATGGTTCTGCTGGTCGATCAGGTCCGTGTATTCGCGGAAGGTGGCGAAACTTTCCTGCCGCACTGCGTGCTGCAGCTTGGCGATGGTCTGCGGATTGAAGAGGTGATACTCGCCGCGCTCGCGATATTGATAAGCGCCGCCGATGGCGAGGTCGGTATCGGATTCTTGTACCGGCTGGAAGGCGTGCTGGTGCTTGAGAATGGCTTCGCGCGCCAAAACGTCCAGATCCACGCCCTCGATGCGCGAAACGGTGCCGGTGAAGTAGCGATCCACCAGGCGCTTGGAAAGGCCGATGGCTTCGAACACCTGCGCACCGCGATAGCTCTGCAAGGTGGAAATGCCCATCTTCGAGAAGGTCTTGAGCAGGCCCTTGTTGATGGCCTTGATGAAATGGGCCACGGCTTTTTCCGGCTTCACGCCGGTGTCCTGGAGCTGGCCGGCCTGCAGCGTTTCGAGCGCAAGGTAGGGATTCACCGCGCTGGCGCCATAGCCGATCAACAGCGCGAAGTGCATCACCTCGCGCGGCTCGCCCGATTCGATGATGAGCGCCACCTGGGTGCGCGTCTCTTCGCGCACCAGGTGATTGTGCACGGCGGTGAGCGCCAGCAGGCTGGGAATGGGTGCGTAGTCCTGGTCCAGGCCGCGGTCGGAAAGAATCAGCAGCGTATAGCCGGACTGGATAGCGAGCGAAGCGCGGCGGCAGAGCTGGTCGAGCGCGCGCTCCAGGCCGCGCTCGCCTTCCTCGACGGCGAAGAGCATAGGCAGCGTGGTGGCCAGGAAACTACCCTGCGAAACGCGCCGCAGCCGTTCCAGGTCGCGGTTGGTGAGGATGGGATGCGGCAGGCGCAGGGTGTGGCAGTGCTGCGGCGTTTCGGCCAGGATGTTGCGCTCGGTGCCGATGTAACTGATCAGCGACATCACCATCTCTTCACGGATGGGGTCGATGGGCGGGTTAGTCACCTGCGCGAAAAGTTGTTTGAAGTAATTGAACAACGGCTGCGGCTTGTCGGAAAGACAGGCCAGCGGCCAATCGGCGCCCATCGAGCCGATCGGCTCTTCGCCCTTGGCAGCCATCGGGCCGAGGATCATTTTCAAATCTTCATCGGTGTAGCCGAAGGCGCGCTGCCGCTGCAGCAAGGTGCCCCGCTCGGTGCCGTACTCGCGCGGCGGCTCCGGCAGCTCGTGAAGATGAACCTGGTTTTCCTTGATCCAGAGCTGGTACGGATTGCGGCCGTAAAGGCTGGCCTTGAGCTCCTTGTCGGAAATGATGCGGCCTTGCACGGTATCGACCAGCAGCATTTTCCCCGGCTGCAGGCGGCCCTTGAGTTTGACATCCTCGGGCTTGACGGGAAGCACGCCGGCTTCGGAAGCCATGATGATGAGATCGTCGTTGGTCACCAGGTAGCGGGCCGGGCGCAGGCCGTTGCGGTCCAGGGTGGCGCCGATCGAGCGGCCGTCGGTGAAAGCGATCGCGGCCGGGCCGTCCCACGGCTCCATCAACGACGCGTGATATTCGTAGAACGCGCGCTTTTGCGAGTTCATGTGCGGGTTGCCCGCCCAGGCTTCGGGAATCAGCATGGCCATGGAGTGGCTGATCGAGCGGCCGGCCATCACCAGCAGCTCGAGCGCGTTATCGAACGAAGCCGAATCGCTGCCGCCAGGCTGGATGATGGGGAACAGCTTCTTGATATCGGCGCCGAATAACGGCGACTCCAGCACTGATTGGCGGGCGTGCATCCAGTTCACGTTGCCGCGCAGCGTGTTGATTTCCCCGTTGTGGGCGATGAACCGGTAAGGGTGGGCCAGTTGCCAGGTGGGAAACGTGTTCGTCGAGAAGCGCTGATGCACCAGGCAGAGCGCGCTGATCACGTCGGGATCGCTCAGCTCCGGATAGAAGTTGGCAATCTGCGGCGCCAGCAGCAGGCCCTTGTAAACGATGGTGCGGGCCGAGAAGGACGGCATGTAGAAGAAGCTCTTCTCCGGCAGATCGGACTTGCCAACCTCGGTTTCGGCGCGCTTGCGGACCAGGTACAGTTTGCGCTCGAGCTGGTCCTCGGTCATGCCCTTGCCGCGGCTGACGAAGATTTGCTGAATGTACGGCTGGCTGTTGCGCGCCTCACGGCCAATCGCGGCGCCGTCGATGGGCGTGTCGCGCCAGCCGAGCACGGTGAGACCTTCCTCGGTGACGATACGCTCCAGGATGCCTTCGCATTGCAGGCGGTCATGGCGCTCCACCGGAAGGAAGGTCATGCCGACGCCGTATTCGCCGGCGGCCGGAAGGGTGAAGCCGAGCTTGGCACACTCGCGCGCGAAGAACTTGTGCGGGATCTGGATCAGCACGCCGGCACCGTCGCCGGTTTCCGGGTCGCAGCCGCATGCGCCGCGGTGCGTCAGGTTGATCAGAACCTGAATGCCCTTGACGATAATGTCGTGCGATTTCTGGCCTTTGATATTGGCGACGAAGCCGATACCGCAGGAGTCGCGTTCTTGAGCCGGGTCGTAAAGACCCTGAGCTTGGGGCAGGCCGCGAGGCACAAGGGTGTCTTTCATAAATTGTCCCGATGCCATCCACGACTGCTGGAGGGTAATCCTGCCGCGGTTGGATTGAGTCTCGGCGGTTGCCTTAGCTCACAAGTGTATCAGCACCGCTAGTATTAGGCAATAGGAAATTTATTTCATTATTAAATTAGCACAGGTTATGATATGCTGGGTCGGTGAGCTTCTGGGAGCTGCGGCTTTTCAAAGAGATAGCTGTCACAGGCAGCATGAGCAAGGGTGCCAAGGTGTGCGGCGTAACCCAATCCGCGGCCAGCCAGCACGTGCAGGAGATGGAACGGCGCTTGGGAGCGCCTCTGCTGGACCGTTCGAAGCGACCTCTGGAACTGACGCCCGCCGGCAAGTTGTACGCCGATTTCTGCCGCGACGTGATGCAACAGGAAGACGAGTTTCAGCTCGCGCTGGAGCGGTTGAAACTGGAAGTGGAAGGCACGGTGCGGGTGGCGTCAATCTATTCTGTCGGCCTTTCGGAAATGAGCCGGCTGAGCGAAGAGTTCTCCGCCAGCCACCCCACGGCGCGCCTGGAAGTGGAATACATGCGGCCGGACAAAGTCTATGCCGCGGTGCGCAGCGGCCAGGCGGACCTCGGCCTCGTGAGCTATCCGGAATCGAGCCGCGAGATTGCCGCCATTGCGTGGCGAGAGGAAGAGATGCGGCTCGCCGTGCCGCCGGGGCACTTGCTGGCGGCGCACCGGCTTGTGTCGGCGGCGGACCTGGAGGGCATCGATTTCATCGGCTTCGACGAAGACCTTTCGATTCGCCGCGAGATCGACCGCTTCTTCCACGCGCGCGGCGTGACAGTGCGGATGGTGATGCACTTCGACAACGTCCAGATGATTAAGGAAGCGGTGGCGTTGGGATCGGGTGTCAGCATTCTGCCCGCGCGCAGCATGCAGGCCGAAATCGAGCGCGGCCGATTGGTGGCGGTGGCGCTGGAAGCCCCCGGCCTGGTGCGGCCGGTGGGCATCGTGCACCGCCGCCGCAAGAAGTTCAACCGCGCCGCGCAGACCTTTCTGGAGTTGCTGCTGCCCGATGGCACGGAGAAGACCCGGCTTGCGGGGTGAAAGGGGAGACCGGCAACCACGCCGGGCAAGTCCTGGCGGTCGCTTCATCGCCACTGCAACCCCTCACGACGCCCCAGGCGCGATGCGGTCGGTGCCCACTTGCATAAAACTGGGACGGAAGCCGACTCGTCGCTCGTGCGGGTTGCGGATGGGCGCGGCAACCGAGACGTTACCTGCAATCCGCACCTCGGCGGCTAAGGCGTTTCCCGTCAACTTGCCCGCCGAACAGACCACCTTCCGGTTGGGGCGCAATCAACGCCGAGGGCAGGCCATCATGGAAAAAAGCGCCTTCTTCTCCGACCGGCAGATTGCGGCCGTGGTGCTGGCGCTTAGAGGATGAGTCGTGGACGATGGGCAACATTAGTGGCGGCGGCACCTAATCGCATTTGCCTGATCGGCTCCGTAAATACCCCCGCGAGCTGAGTTAAGATCTCGTTCGGGGCTCCGCCGGTGAAGTCTCCGAATTCGTGAACCATATGCATCTGGTCGTAATATCCAAACTCGTGTGCGATGTGCGTCCAGGATTTCGTGGCGAAACGCGCCTTGTTCTCGAGAGCGGCTTCGAACCGCGCGATCCGGGCGAAGAGCTTTGGTCGCACGCCCACCTGCTGAATGAACTTACGCGCAAAGTGGCGCGTGCTAAATCCCGCTTTGCCAGCCAGTGTAGGCATATCAACGCGGCCGCCGGTACGGATCATCCTGTTTGCGGCATCCGAAATCCCATCGGCCGCAGGTGCTCGAAGAGACTGACGCAATAACAACTCATTCATGAGACGAACACGTTCTCCAAACGATTCCAGATCTCCAAGTATTTGCCAAGCGCGTGAAATAGAACATCCGAGCACAGAGCGGGCGTCGTAGGAGCGGTCCGTCATTTCTGGCATGGGGAGCCCAAAAAGGCGTTGCAATCCGTCCGGCTGGAACATTACCACAAAAGACTTGAGCGTACCTTGCAGATGCAAATCGACAGTTCGGTGGGTATATGGACCCATCACAACGATCGACGGCGATTTGAAGAGCAGCCCTTTATCAATGCTTAGTACATCAACCGGATCGCCGAAATCAAATTCCATCATCGGGGCGGCTCGCGCAGGCACAGGATGGATGACGGGCGTGCCGCGAATGCTGACCTCTCGCTGCACGTAGAACCGGACGAAACGTTCTAGACCTGCAGCCGGGCTGGAAAATCGCGTATCGAGCACGGCACGCGCTAGCTTATCATTTTCGTGCGCCCAACGGCAGAGGGTCTTTCGTTTTCGCTGGGGAAACCAAATCGGCCGATAGTAATCCAATGGGCTGGCTCAACTTCGGACTATCGGGTAAGCCAGGCGGCAATCTGATGCCATGCCGCGCTCGGACCGATCAAGATCCCGTCGATCGGCTGGGAGACAAACAAGACGATTGCCAGGCTTGTTGTGAGTGGATGAATCCGCCTCTCGGCCAAATAGTCCCTCGCCACGGCAGCTAAGAGAAAGAACGAGAAGGGGATCATGATCGTTGCTGGCGTGAGCATGTTCATGTGGCCCATAATATGGGCGATCGGGGCACCCATCAGCTCGATATTTGCGAACAGCATCAGCCGTTTGTGAATAGCCGGGCGGTGGCGAAAACTGACCGCGCCCGCGGCAAGTATGGTGAACATGAGCAGGTAGCCGAAATTGAATATCGACGCGGCGAGTGGGTCCATGGATCCGGCGGGCGGATTAGGCACGATCTTTTGATCGCCACTCAAATCGAAGCCGCGCCGCACCATCGTTACGGTAGTTACGTAGCCCAACGGAATCATCAGTGCTAGGACGAAAGCTGCGGCGAAGCCGAGTCGCCGGTGATAGCCAACGCGCCCAGTCGCGATTAGCAAACTCTGAGCCAGAAACAACATAAGCCACACGAAAAATACCAGTCCATGGACCGCGGCGAGCAGCGAGAGAGGCGCAAGCCGTCCTGCCGGATTTAGAATCGCCGGCGCGAATCCAGCAACGGAGGTGGCGAGCATCAGGATTGCCATGCCGGCGAAGAACCAACGTGCAATTAAACGTCCCCGCGGCAATTGGGTTGAGGCTTGTTCGAGTGCGGTTGCCATGCGTCGTCCTGCCTTCTTGGCGATAGTAGCCTTACTGCCGGCCGTTGACTAGTAAAAATGAGACAACGGAAATGAGAGAGGCGGTTTTGAATTGGCGAGGTTCTGTGTTGTTCGGCAATTCCGAACTAACCCATCCGAGCGTATAGTCGCCAAATTGGACTTTGGAAACGCAGCCCAGTGAAACTAACTCTGAAATCAGAAAACGGGTGGGAGAGAAAGCGCGCGCCAGGCTCCCCTGTTTCCCAACTATCAGTCCATCCCGCTCGCCAGCGTTGCGTGCGCCGGAAAAATTCAATCACCAGCCTTCACGAAAATCCTTGCCCAACTCCATCATCAAGTTGGCAACCATCTGCCGCCTGGCGAGGCGGTTTTCGCCGCGTCGTGCGCGATCCTGGAGGTGGGCTGCAGACGCAATTCGCGTCGCCGCCATTAGTCCAGTTTCCCGGTCTGCGACCTCCGTGGGGCAAATTGCCCCACAAATGCAGGCCACGGTTCTTTGGAATCAGCTACTTGCGAGGACCTCGTGGGGTAACTCGCCCCACGGAGACCATCCGTCGCATCCCCGTGGCGCGCGCGTCCACGCGTTCAGAGTCGCGAGTCATCGCGACTTTTCTTCGCCCCGGGCAGCAAAATGTCGGCACGACTGCCGACACAGCACGCGTGGACACTTGCGCCACGGGCTCACTGGTCCGGCAGCGCCGCGGCGGCGATTTGCGCGATGTCGAGCAGCTTGGGCGGAGCTTCGGTGAGCGTGCCGAGGGCATCGCGAAACATGGATTGGCAGAAGGGGCAGGCAGTGCCGATCGTCCCCGCGCCGGTGGCCACCAGCTCCTCAGCGCGTGCAATGTTGACGCGTTTGCCTTTTTCCTCGCCGAGGAACATCTGCCCGCCGCCGGCGCCACAACAGAAGGAACGCTCGCGCGCGCGCGGCGGCTCGGCTACATCCGCGTAACGCGCCAGCACGTTGCGCGGCTCTTCATAGACATTGCGGTAACGGCCCAGGTAGCAGGGATCGTGGAACACAACTTTGCCGGCCGATGCCCGCGCAGCCGGCAGCCTCGCGCTGAGGCGCGCCAGCAGCTCGCTGTGATGCTCGATCTCGAATGCGGCTCCATACTCGCGCCAGTCGGTACCGATGGTGCGCACGCAATGCGGGCAGATGGAAACCATGCGCCCGACCTTCGCTGCGCGCAGCGCCTCGATATTGGCTTCCGCCACTTGGGCCGCCGCCAGGTCGTTGCCCAAGCGGCGCGCCGGATCGCCGGTACATTTTTCCTTGCGCAGCACGCCGAAGGCGACGCCTGCGTGGCGCAGCACGCGGGCCAGCGCCAGCACAATCTCTCGCCCTTGCGGATCGTAAGCGCCCATGCAACCTAGCCAGAGGCAGTATTCCTGCGTGCCGTCGAAATACGGCAGCTCGTTTTTCTCGATGAATTTCTGCCGCTCGGCCGGAGCGAAACCGAGCGCATTACCGTGGCGCTCCAAATTGAGGAACAGCTTGGAGCCGTAATCGTTTTCCCATTTTCCGGTGTTCACCGCGCCGCGCCGCAGGCCGACGATCATCGGCAAATGTTGAATCCCCACCGGGCACTCAAATTCGCAGCCGCCGCAGGTTGTGCATTGAAACGCCGCCTCTTCGCTTATGTGCCTGCCCAGCAGCGGCGCTTCGCCGCCCGTCCCGAGCTCGTTCAGGTAACGGCGAACGCCGAGAACAATTTCTTTCGGGTTCAAAACCTTGCCGGTGTTGTACGCGGGGCAATGCTCGGTGCAGCGGCCGCATTCGACGCAGGTGAATGCCTGCAGGGCGTCGATGCGGGTGATGTCCTTGCCGGTATCAAGTCCGAAATCCTCGTCGCCTTCGAGCGGCGGTATGCGGCTGAAGCCTTGCCGGCGCAGGAACACGGTCACCGGGCTGAGCGCCAGGTGAAGATGCTTGGTGTGCGGAATCAGCGGCAGAAATGCCAGCAGCGTCAGCGTGTGCAGCCACCAGTTCACGCGGGCCGCGGCGCCCTCGGGCAGCCACATGCCGGCCAGGTAGGTGAGCATGAGGAGGAGGATCAGGCCGGCGATCACACCCGATTCCTTCGAAAGCTCGCCGAGCCAGACCGGGCGCGCCACAAAGCGGCGCAAGAAGAGGCCGGTGATGGCCACCGCAACCGCGACCGCCCAGACGGCAACGAAATCCAAATAGGCGCGGCCCCAGACGCTTGCCGGCGGGAGCAGCGCGAAGCCGAACGCCTCCGCGAAATGGTTCAGCGTAACCAGGGCGAAGGCGCAGAATCCCCAAAACACGAACGCGTGTGCCAGCCCGGCGAGCGGGCGTCCGAGGATTACCTTGCCCTGCGCAGCGACTTCCCAAAGGAACTGGCGGATGCGCGGGCCGATGGGCGCAAGGCTATAATCCGGCGTCGCGCGCGCGCCGCGCAACACGCGTACCACCGTGCGAAAGTGCCGCCAGAACAGCCACGCCGAAGCGGCGGCCAGCACAATCAGAATGAAACGTTCCAGCCACGATGCGTCCATCGCGATTTGCCAAAGTCTGAGGGTAGCACGCGCGCCGGTGGGGCATCCTTTAGGTTGCCGGTCTTTTTTCCCCACTCCAGCGTACGCCGCAGCCCCGATAGATCCGGCACCCCGTATAGAATCAAGAGGGAGGTTTTCTTGCGCATTGTGGTTGCCGGCGCCGCCGGCTTCATCGGGTCCCATTTTTGCGACCGCTTGCTGGCGGAGGGCCACACGGTGGCGGCGCTTGACAACTTCCTCACCGGCGCCGCAGGCAACCTGGCGCACCTGGCGGACGAACCGCGTTTCAGCCTGACCCGGCAGGACATCACGGAGCCGTTTTCGATCGCGGGCACGGTGGATGCGGTGGTGAATATGGCCTCGCCCGCCAGCCCAAAGGACTACCTCGATCATCCGATCGAAACCCTTTGGGTTGGTTCTGCCGGCACGCGGCGCATGCTCGACCTGGCGCTGGAGAAGCGCGCGCGGTTTCTGCTGACGTCCACTTCGGAGTGCTATGGCGATCCGGAGGTTCACCCGCAGGTGGAATCGTACTGGGGGCACGTGAACCCGGTCGGGCCGCGCTCCTGCTATGACGAGAGCAAGCGCTTCGCCGAGGCGCTCACCATGGCCTACCACCGCAAGCACGGCGTCGCCAACAACATCGCGCGCATCTTCAATACCTACGGCCCGCGCATGAAGCTCGACGACGGCCGCGTGGTGCCGGCCTTTCTGAGCCAGGCGCTAGCCGGCGAGCCGATGACGGTTTTCGGAGATGGGTCCCAGACCCGCAGCTTCTGTTACGTGAGCGACCTGGTGGATGGCCTATACCGGCTGATGCTTTCCGAGGAACGCTACCCGGTGAACCTGGGCAACCCGCGCGAAATGACCATCCTCGAATTCGCCGAGCACATACGGCAACTGACCGGTTCGCACTCGCCCATCGAGTTCCGGCCCCTGCCCGAGGACGATCCCCGGCAGCGCTGCCCCGACATCACAAAAGCGCGCGCCGCGCTAGGCTGGGAGCCGCGAGTGGCGCTCGAAGATGGCCTGCGCTTAACCGTGGAGTATTTCCGACGCGGGGCGGCCGCGACAAAAAGTTAGCGCCAATCAGGCATTCACCAGTTCAGCCAGCGCCGGCAACCGCTCCCTGACGGTCGCGGCTCCGATGCGGGGCTCTCACGAAAGTGTAGAAACTCCATTCGCAGGCCGGGGGCCTGCGCCATGGTTCAGGCTGGCCCTTCTTCGACGGCGCGCTCGTAGACGTAGCCGGCGACTACAACATCTTCGATGGCTAGGCCGTTGGACTTGAAAATGGTGATCTCATCGGCGCGAGTGCGGCCGGGGCGGCCGGCGACGAGGTCCTGCAACTCCACCACGCGGGCCCAGTCTTCCTCGGTGAATGCGAGCAGCAAATCGCCCGACTCCATGCGGGATTGCTCGATGCTATCGACCACAATCAGCCCCGCGCGTTCCACCAGCTCGGAGGGAATCTCGCGCCGCTTCGCCTGGTTGGATCCCATGGCGTTGACGTGGGCGCCATCGGCCACCCACTCCGATGCCACCACCGGTGTGCCGGAGCTGGTGGCCGTGACCAGCACATCGGCGCCGCACACCGCGTCTTCAGCCGTGGCCGCCGCTTCCACCACGGCGCCGAAGGAGCGCGCACAATCGACGGCGAACGATTCCCGCTTCTCCGCCGACCGACTCCATACGCTTACCCGCTCGAACCGCCGCACGGCGAGCATGGCTTCCACCTGCGCGCGCGCCTGAAAACCGCTGCCGATCACGGCCAGCGTACGCGCGTCCGGCCGCGCCAGCAGATCGGTGGCCAGGCCGCTGGCGGCGCCGGTGCGAATCTGTCCCAGCGAATTCGCTTCGAAAACGGCCAGCAGAGCGGCGTCGGCCGCGCGGTAGAGCAGGACGCGGAAATGGGCCTCGTGCCCAGGATTGGTCGAGTACACTTTGATGCCGTAATACCCGCCATCGGCGCCGGCCATGTAGTGGAGCGCGGAGCGAGTCGGCAGAACCAGCCGGCGCCGCGGATGATTGATCGCCTCGCCGCGCGCCAGGCGGGCGAACGCCGCGCGCACCAGTGCAATCGATTCGCTCATCGGCAGCAGCCGCCTGACATCGGTTTCGGTAAGATACAACGGTTTCGTATTCATGAATTCGCTTCGATGGTTTGCGCCACTTGCTCCCATTCCTCCAGCAGTGCAGCGAGCCCGGTTTGGCGCGCCGCCACCAGTTCCGTCAAGCGCGCGGTCTCTTCCACGCTGATGAAATTGCCCAGCGCGGCTTCGGCTTCGGCAATCTCCGCTTCCAGGCGCGCCACATCGGATTCGATCTCGCTCCGCCGGTCTTTCATTTGCCGCAGCTTGATCGGGTTGAGCCGCTGCGCCGGCTTGGGCGGAGGGGCCGCGGCGGCCGGCGTTTCATCAGCCGCCTGTGAAACCGTCGCGCCAGTGGCCGCCGCACCGCCGGATTTCCGCCAGAGGTAGTCCTCGTAATTGCCCGGGAAAACTGTGACGCGGCCGTCTTCCACCTCGAAGATGCGCGTGGCCAGCTTATCGATGAAATAGCGATCATGGGAGACGAACACCAGGGTGCCCGAAAATTCCTGCAGCGCGGTGAGCAGCACATCCTTGGCGCGCATGTCCAGGTGGTTGGTCGGCTCATCAAGTAGCAGGAAATTCGAGGGCATCATGAGCATGCGCGCCAACGCGTAACGGTTGCGCTCGCCGCCGGAGAGCACGCCGATGGTTTTGAAGACGTCGTCTTCGGAGAACAGGAAGCAGCCCAGGATGCCGCGCAGCTCGGTGTTGGTGGCGCGCGGGGCCACCGTGGAAAGATCGTCGATCAGGCGCGCGCTGGGATCGAGCTCCTTATATTGGTCCTGCGCGAAGTAGTCCGGTTCGGCATTGTGTCCCAGCGTGTACTCGCCGGCCGTCACCGGTTCCACGCCAGCGAGAATTTTGATCAGCGTCGATTTCCCGGCGCCGTTGACGCCCACCAACGCAACGCGGTCGCCACGCTCGATATAAAAATCCACATCCGCGAAAACTTGGGTGTTGCCATAGCACTTGGCCACTTTCTGAAACTGCGCCACCACGCGGCCGCTGGGCTTCGGCTGCGGGAAACGGAAATGAATACTCTTCTCCTCGGGCGGAATTTCGATTTTGTCCATCCGCTCCATTTCCTTGATGCGGCTCTGCACCTGCTTGGCCTTGGTGGCCGTGTAGCGGAATCGGTTGATGAAGGCTTCCAACTGCCGTATGCGGTCCTGCTGGTTTTCGTATGCGGCAATGAGCTGGGCGCGGCGCTCGGTCTTCTGCTCTTCATAGCGCGAGTAACCGCCGGTGTAGAAATGGAGGCCCTTGTTCCAGAGCTCCAGGATGCGGCGCACGGTGACATCCAGGAAGTAGCGGTCGTGCGAAACCAGCACGATGGCGTGCGGATAGTTTGCCAGATACTGTTCCAGCCAGTTGCGGGCTTCCAGATCGAGGTGATTGGTCGGCTCGTCGAGCAGCAGCAGGTTGGGCTTTTCGAGCAGCAGCTTGGCGAGGGCGATGCGCATTTGCCAGCCGCCGGAGAATTCCTCGGTGCGGCGCTTCCAATCGCGCTCGCTGAAGCCGAGACCGCCGAGCACGGTACCCACCTGGGCTTCGATGGCGTAACCGTCGCGCGCGCGAAACTCGCTTTCCACAAGATGGAAGCGGTCCGCCACGGCGGCATACTCGGCGCCGGCCGGATCGATCTCGCCCATGCGCGCGGCCAGTTGCTCCTGCTCTTCTTCGAGCGCCCGCAATTCGTGGAACACCGTCATGCACTCGGCGAAGACCGAGCGGCCGGAAAGGGAAAGCCCTTCCTGGGGCAGGTAGCCGATGGTGACACCGCGCTGCATGCTGATGGTGCCGGCATCGAGCCCCTCGATCCCGGCCAGCACTTTGAGCAGCGACGATTTGCCGGTGCCATTGGCGCCCACGATGCCGGTGCGCTCCTTCGGCGTCACCAGCCAGCCGGCGTCTTGAAAAAGGATTTTGGGCCCGTAGCGTTTCCCGGCCCCGCTGAGTTGAATCATGGGTCGTGCCGATGGAAGGATCCGGAGAAAACTCCATTCTAGCGGGTTTGCGGCGTTCGATCAGCGATAGTGTTGCCGTCGTGGCGCGGGCTGTCAGCCTGAAGAGCCGAGAGTCGTCTCGGCTTTCCTCCCAAGTATCCCTTTCTGGCCAGCACTGATGTGAAGAGCGCCCGCTAATGAATAGTGCGCGTCTTGCGATTCATGTAATCCATCAACAGGTATTGGCCCAGGTTGAAGGGCGTGGTGAAGTACGCTTTGCCGCGGCAGATTTCGGTTACCTTCTGCACGAAGCTGATCAGGCCGTAATCACTGGCCAGCATGAAGGTGTTGATGAGGATGCCTTGCTTCTTGCAGCGGTTGACTTCTTCGAGCGTGCGGCTGATCACCAGCGGGTCGAGTCCGAAGGCATTCTTGTACATGCGGCCGTCTTCGAGCGTCAGGCAACTCGGCTTGCCGTCGGTGATCATGACGATCTGGCGCATGTCTTTCTTTTCCTGGGCAAGCAGGCGCCGCGCCAGAATGAGGCCGTCGCGCGTGTTGGTGTAATAAGGCCCTACCTGCACGCGCGCCAATTGGCTGACGGCCAACTCCTCGGCCGTATCGTGGAACAACACGCAGCGCAGGCTGTCACCGGGGTACTGGGTGCGGATGAGGTGCGCCAGCGCGAGGGCAACTTTTTTGGCGGGTGTGAAGCGGTCCTCTCCATAGAGGATCATGCTGTGGCTGCAATCGAGCATCAGCACCGTGGCGCAGGAGCTCTGGTACTCGCACTGATGGACGTGCAGGTCGCCGTATTCCATGTCGAGCGGCACGCGGGCGCCTTCGCGGCGAATGGCGGAAAACAGGGTCTCACTGATGTCCAGGTTCAGCGTGTCGCCGAATTCATACTGCTTGGATGAACCGGAGGCTTCGATGCCGGTTGCCAGGTCGCGCGTATCGTGGCGGCCGAAACTGGATTTGCCGAGCGAGCCGAGCAGGTCCTTCAGCGTTTTGAAGCCCAGGAAATCGAGCGACTTGTCGGTAACTTCGAATTTGACCTTGCTGTCGCGGCCGGCCCCGGCGCCGGGCTGGCCAGCCGGTTCGTCGTTGTTCTCTTCGACGTTGATGTAGCCCTCCTCCACCATTTTCTGCGCCAGCCGGTCGAGCAGTTTGTCGATCTGCTCCGGGGAGAGACTCTGCAGGCGCTCCATCATTTCCTGCATGCGTTCGTCGTCAAACAGTGTGCCTTGCTGGAGCGCCCGCTCGATGGCCAGCTTGAGATCCTCGAGGGTGTGCTCGGTCGCCTCGCTGAATGGCATGTATTGGGTGTTGAAGCCGCTCTCGAGGAGAAAGTCGGCCAACGCCTGGAGGAGATCTTCGGCGTCGACGCCAAGATCTTCACCGGTGTAGCGGGAGTAGCAAACCGATTTCATGAGCGTGCCTCCAGGCCGGGCATGCCCGGACCCTACACTTCAAACACCCGCCCCGCACTCAATTGAACTGCCTCCGTATGTTGGGCCGTTCGCCGCGGACTTCTTCGTGGGGCTCGCGCTTCCGCTCTTCGGCGGCGAATCCGCGTTCTTCGCTGCGGCTGATTCGGCGGTGGGCGTAGAGGCCTTCGAGAACGAATTCGGCAGCGGAGGCGCGCACCGCATCGGGCTCATGGGCGGTGAGGCCGAGCGCTTTCAGTTTTTCCATCAAGCCCTGGATGCCGGCCAACTGCCGTACCATGGTGGCCGAATCCGCGTTGTCGTCGAGTTTCAGCGTGCCCCCCAGGTCAAACCACTGCACGATCTGGGAAACGTTGGCGCCTTCGAAATAGCGGTCGTAGACCTTGCCAACAGCGGTGCGGATCAGCTCACGCGCCACCGCGTCGCCGCCCTTCAGCTCGCCCTCGTATTCCAGTTCCAGCTTGCCGGTGATTGCGGGAAGGGCAGAGTAAACGTCGACGATGCGCGGAACGGCGAGAGCTTCCCTGGCGCGCAGGGCGCGGCGTTCGGCATTGGACACCACGTTTTCGAGCGCCGAAATGGGGAGGCGCTGCGAGACGCCCGAGCGCTTATCGATCCGCTTGTCCTCGCGCGCCAGAAAGGCGAGCTGCTCCACCACCTGGCGCAAGTACTCGGGCACGCACGCCGCCACCGGCGAGGGCCGTTCTACCCAGGCCTCCTGCGCGGTGATCGACATTCCTTGTTCCACGGTCGCCGGGTAGTGGGTGCGGATTTCGCTGCCAATGCGGTCCTTGAGCGGCGTAATGATTTTGCCGCGCGCGGTGTAGTCTTCTGGATTGGCGGTGAACACCAGCATGAGATCGAGCGGCAGCCGTACCGGATAGCCTTTAATCTGCACGTCGCCTTCCTGCATGATGTTGAACAGGCCCACCTGGATCTTGCCGGCCAGGTCCGGCAGCTCGTTGATGGCGAAGATACCGCGGTTGGCGCGCGGCAGCAGGCCATAGTGGACGGTGAGCTCGCTCGAAATATCGTGGCCGCGGCGCGCCGCCTTGATGGGATCGATATCGCCAATCATGTCGGCGATGGTGACGTCGGGCGTAGCCAGCTTCTCCACGTAGCGATGGCTGCGCGCAAGCCACGCGATCGGCGTTTCCTCTCCCTGCTCCGCGATCAAGTCGCGGCAGCGGCGGCAGATGGGCCGGTAAGGATTGTCATGGATTTCGCACCCTTCCACGTATGGCGCCGATTCATCCAGCAGCGAAGTCAGCAGGCGGATCAACCGCGTCTTGGCCTGGCCCCGCAAGCCGAGCAGAATGAAATTGTGGCGAGAGAGAATGGCGTTGACCACCTGCGGCACCACGGTGTCTTCGTAGCCGAGGACAGTGGGAAAGAGCGCATCGCCGCGCTGGATCTTGCAGATCAGGTTCTGGCGGAGCTCGTCTTTGACACCGCGGCCCACCAGCCTGGTTTCCGAAAAGGAGCTCTGGCGCAGCGCGCCGAGAGTACGGGGTACTTCCTGAGTGACCTTAGACAAGCATTCCCCCTCTGTTGCCGATTGTACCAGACGCGGAGGAGGCTCCCCGCGAGTGCGCCGGGCGAAGGCCGCCCCCGCCAGGGCGCGCGCGGCGGAGCGGCAAGCAAGGGCCTGCGGCGCGCACCCTGAATTAGAATAGTTGCATGGTGCAGAGGGTACTTGGCGTGGTCGCGCTCTTCCTGATCGGTCTGGCAGGTGCGCGCGTGGTGGCGCAGGAGCCCACTGTCAAAGCGCCCAGCGTTACCTTCCGCGCTTCGGCGCAGGAAGTGGTGCTGGACCTGGTGGTGCGCGACAATCGCGGCCGCCAGGTGAAAAACCTCAAGCCGGACGACGTCGCTATTTACGAAGACGGCGTGCGCCAGCCGATCAAAAGTTTCCGCATGGTGAGCGGGCGCGAGGCTCTCGAGCAGCAGGCGGTGGAAGCGAAGGAGGAGAAGAAACCGGCGCCGAGGCTGGCGACTGTGCCGAGTCCGCTGCCGGCTCTGAACCTGATCTGCTTCGTGTTTCACAACCTGGATCCATACACGATTACCTTCGCGATGGATGCCGTGCGCCAGTTCCTGGACCGCAGTTTGCCGCCGGGCGCAGCAGTAGCGTTCTTCCACCTGGGAAACAAGCTGACCATGCTGCACGGATTCACCTCCGATCGCGTGGAGTTATCGCAGATCGCGACGAAACTGCTGGACAGCCCGGTGCCTTCGTTCAACCGGATGTCGGATGCGGTGTTAAACGCCGCGCCGTACCAGGTGGTGATTACGGTGGATTCCACGACGGGGAGCGCGGCGATGTCGATCACCGGCGGCACGATCAGCCAGACCGCGATTGCGGGAGCCGACGTCGGAACGAACATGAGCGACCAGGTGCTGCGGGGCCTGCTGGCCGATCAGCGGCGCGCCTTTGGCCACATCGAGGGGATGCGCCAATGGGACCAGATGCGGACGCTGCTCAACGATCTGGGGCCGCTGCCCGGCCGCAAGACCGTAATTCTGCTCAGCACGGGGCTCTCCACTACCGGCGACCCGGACCTGTTCCAGGCGCTGCTGGACGAGGCTAACAAGGGGCAGATCACCATTTACGCGGTGGACGTGAACGGCTTGACGCAGAACTCCAACATGCAGGCCGGCAACAATACGGTGGGCTACGCCGCCGGGCTGAGCAGGACGCAGGGCTTGAGAGCCAACAGCGCCGCCGCCACCATGGAGAATGCGAGGCAGGACGACTATGTGGCTATGGCTGTTCGCACCAGCGACACGCAGGCTAGCTTGCGCGGCATTTCGGAGGGCACGGGCGGCTTCCTGATCGGCAATACCGACGACCTGCGCAAGCCCTTCCAGCACGTCCTGGAAGACATCGACACGCACTATGAAGCCACCTACCAACCCACTTCGGAGAAGCTCGATGGGCGGCTGCGAACGATTGCGGTGAAGCTGGCGCGGCCCGACTGGAGCGTGCAGTGCCGCGCGGGCTACTACGCTCTGCCGGCGTTTCCTGGCAGCGGCGGGCTGACGCTGCCGGAGATGATCGGCCTGGCGGCGCTGAACGCGCACCCACTGCCGCACGTTTTCGATTTTCACAGCGTCGTGTATCAATTTGGGCCCACCGCGACGGGTGTCGAGCAGGACCTGGCGTTCGAGCTGCCGGCGAGCGCTTTCACGGCCAAGCCAGTGCCCGGAGAGAAACGCCATAGCATCCACGTTTCGCTGGTAGCGCTGGTGAAGGATTCGACCGGACAGGTGGTGGACAAATTCAGCCGCGACGTGCCGATTGAAATTCCCGACGCGGACCTGGAACGAATGCGCGGCAGTACGATTCCGTTCACGCATGCGGTTCAGCTTCCGCCCGGCCAATACACTCTCGAAACCGCAGTGGTGGACGAGGAGGCCAGCCGCGCCAGCGTGAACAAGGTGCAATTCGAAAGCCCGGCGTCCAAAGGCCTCAGCTTGAGCAGCCTGGTGCTGGCGCAAGAGGTCCAGACCGTCAACGGGCCCGTGGACGCTACCGATCCCTTCGAGTTTGCGAGCCGCAGCCGGGTGACGCGGGTGATTCCGGAATTGGCAACCACGCTGAGCGCACGAGCACAACCGCTGGCCTATTTCGTGGTTTATCCGGACAGGGCGAGCGCGGAGAAACCGAAGATTGAAGTGGAGTCGCTGGCGGCGGGGCAGGTGATCGCGAAGCGGACGATCGATTTGCCGGCGGCCGCCGGCACAAGCGGGGCAATCCCGCTGGTACTGCGCGCCGCCGCTCATCCCGGCAATTGCGAGCTGAAGATCACCGCCTTGCAAGGGAACAGCAGGACGGCTACGCGGACTCTGGCTTACACGATTAGCGAGAAGTGACGGGCTACACTTTCGCGGCCGCGCCCAGAACCTCGATGGCTTTCTTCACCACGGGATCGTCTTCCAGCTTCTTGGGCTGCGGCTGTTGAGTCTCGGGCTCGGCGATGGGCTCGCCTTCGTCGTCGTATTCGATCTGCGGTTCGGCGGCGGCCACCAGGGTGGCCGGCGTCACGCCGGTATCCTGAATAGCTTTGCCATCGGGCGAATAGTATTTGGCAACCGAAAGAATGATGGCGCTGCCATCGTCCATGGTGAGGGCACGGCGCAACGCGGCATCGCCGTAAGTGCGTTCACCCACCAGTTGGGCGCGTTTGTTGCCGGTCAGGGCGGCGGCGGCAATTTCGGCGCCATCGGCGGTTCCGCGATTCACCAGCACGGCCAGCGGCAGGGTGGTGACGGCCTTGGCAGGATCGGCGTCAAAGTCCTGCTCGGGCACCTTCTGGCCCTTCAGGTAGGTGATGCGCCCGCTCGAGAGGAACAGATTGGCTAAGGCGATGCCGTCTTCCGGCGCGCCCACCGCACAGTTACGCACATCCAGCACCAACTTCTGCGCGCCGTCCTTCTGCAATTGACGGATGTCGTCGGCGGCCTGCTTGACCTGGTCGGACGTCAAAGCACCGATATCGAGGTAACCCACCGCTCCCTGCAGCATCTTCGATTGGACCGGCGGAATGGCCAGGTTGGCGCGGGTCAACGTGATGGTCTGCGGCTCGGGATGGCGCGCGCGGACCACGCTCAACGCAACCGTGGACCCGTTGGCTCCTTCCAGCAGCAAGTCGGCGTAAGCCAGCGGCATGTCGCGTGTGGCGATGCCCTTGATGCTTTCGATCATGTCGTGAGTGGCCAAACCCGCGTTGGCGGCGGGCGACCCAGGCAGCGTGCCCACCACGCCCATCCAGCCCGGCTTCTTCGAGAGCACCAGCCCCACGCTGGCGCGCTTCACATCTTTGTTCTTGAGATAGTCCTGATACTGGTCGGCGTTGAGGTAGCTGGCAAAGGGATCGACGGCTTCGAGGAGGCCGTTGAGAGCGCCCAGGGTGACGCTCTTCATATCGGGTTCTTCGACGTACTCGCTCTTGATGTGCGCCACCACGTCGCTGAACACGCCGATGTGTTTGAGGGTGTCGGACTGGTCCGCGCCCCTGCTCGAGACGCTGCCCATGACAAGCAGGATGGTGAGACACGCCGATGCGCTCACGACCAGATATTTGATACGGCTAAGCATAAGGTTTAAAGACCGCTCCGAGGGCCTGTGCTCCAATTATACCGCCGCTGGTGGCGGTCTTGTTTCGTCGTCGCGCGAACCAATGGCGGCACCGCCGGCGATACACGCGGCTCTATGCTATTCGACGTGCGGCGCGACGGTTTGGTGCCGGTTATTTCCAGCCCATTCGGTTGCGCAGGCCAATGATGTGCGCGGCGTGGTGCCGGCCGTGCCAGGCGTAAAGCGCCAGGTTGGTGTCGAGCCGCATCAGCCCGAGCTCCGGATGGCGGAAGGTGCGGGCGAAATCGGCGTCGGAGAAACCGCGCAGCAGATCCACCCAACGCCGATGGAGGCCGTCAATCAGCTCCAGCGACAGATCGACCGGTGCGGTTCTGGCGTCGTGCAGTTCCGCCCATTTCGCCTGGTCGTACGGCTTAACGGTGGGCGAGTCCTCGGTCAGCGCGAGGCGGAAACGGATGTAGCTGTTCATGTGGCTGTCGGCCACGTGATGCACCACCTGGCGCACGGTCCAACCGCCGGGGCGGTACGGGGTATCGAGCTGCCGGTCGTCCAGACCCGCCACTGCGTTCCGGAATAGGGAGGGCGTGGCGGCGATTTCCTGGATGAGTTGCGGCCGGCTGTCCGGCGCGACAGCCGCCTTGAAATCGAACTTGCCGATAGGATAACTAAGGTCCATGGAAAGAATGTTAGCAGAGATAGCACAGACGATCGGTCTATGTCGTCTGTCAAGTGTTGTAGGTTGAAGGGACAGGCCACGAAAACCGATGGCCTGTCCTACTTATCTGCTTCTTCGGTGTTCCCCACTTTGAGCACGGCGAGGAAGGCTTCCTGCGGGATCTCGACGCGGCCGACGCGCTTCATGCGCTTCTTGCCTTCCTTCTGCTTTTCGAGCAACTTGCGTTTGCGCGTGATGTCGCCGCCGTAACACTTGGCGAGCACGTTCTTGCGCATGGCGGAGATGGTTTCGCGGGCCACGATCTTGTTGCCGATGGCGGCCTGCAGCGCCACTTCGAACATCTGACGCGGGATCAGGCGGCGCAGGCGTGAGATCAGCTCCTTGCCGCGCTCGTAGGCGAACTCTTTGTGGACGATGATGCAAAGAGCGTCCACCGGCTCGCCAGCCACCAGCACGTCCAGCTTGACTAACGATGAAGCGCGATAGCCGGCCAGGTGGTAATCGAGCGAGGCATAGCCCCGCGAGGCCGATTTCAGGCGGTCGTAGAAGTCGAGCACGATTTCATTGAGCGGCAGCTCATAAGTCAGCATCACGCGGCTGCCGCCGATATACTCGAACTTCTTCTGCTCGCCGCGCTTCTCTTCCAGCAGCTTCAGAATGCCACCCAGGTATTCTTCGCGCGTGATCACGGTGGCAAGGATGATCGGCTCTTCCACCTGCTTGATGACCGAAGGGTCCGGGAACTTGGTGGGGTTGTCGACCTCGATGACTTCGTTCGATGTCGTGGTGATGCGACAGCGGACGCCGGGCGCCGTGGTGATCAGGTTGATATCGAATTCGCGCTCCAGGCGCTCCTGCACGATCTCCAGGTGCAGCAGGCCGAGGAAGCCGCAGCGGAAGCCGAAGCCAAGGGCCACCGAGTTTTCCGGCTCGAAACTGAAGGCGCTGTCGTTGAGGCGCAGTTTTTCGAGCGCGTCGCGGAGCACGCCGTGCTCGTGCGATTCCACCGGATAAAGGCCGGCGAAGACCATGGGCTTGATCTCTTCAAAACCCGGCAGCGGTTCGGCGGCGGGAAACTCGTCGTCGAGCACGGTGTCGCCGATCTTGGCATCGGAGACGGTCTTGATGTTGGCGGCCAGGAAACCCACCTCGCCGGCGGTGAGCTCATCGCAGGGGGTGGCCTTGGGCGACTGATACCCGACCGCCTCCACTTCATAGGTTTGCTGATTGGACCACAGGCGAATCTTTTGGCCCTTGCGGACGCGGCCGTCGAACACGCGCACCAGGATGATTACGCCACGGTAGGAATCGAACCAGGAATCGAAGATCAGCGCGCGCAGCGGGGCCTCGGGAGAGCCTTTGGGCGGCGGGACCAGGTGCACAATGTGCTCCAGGATGTCGTGCACGCCGGTGCCCTGCTTGGCGCTGGCCAGCACGGCGCCCGAGGCATCCAGGCCGATCAGGCTTTCGATCTGCTCGCGAATTCGCTCGGGCTCGGCGGCCGGCAGATCGATCTTGTTGATCACCGGAATAATTTCCAGGTTGTGGTGCAGGGCCAGATAGGTGTTGGCGAGCGTCTGCGCCTCCACGCCCTGCGAGGCGTCCACCACCAGCAATGCACCCTCGCAGGCTTGCAGGCTGCGCGAGACCTCATAGGAGAAATCCACGTGGCCGGGCGTATCGATCAGGTTGAGCTGGTACTGGTCGCCGTCATCGGCGCGGTAGTTCAGGCGCACGGCGTGGGCTTTGATGGTGATGCCGCGCTCGCGCTCCAGGTCCATCGTGTCGAGCACCTGTTCCGTCATTTCCCGCGCCGAAAGCGCGCCGGTGACTTCCAGCAGCCGGTCCGCCAGCGTGGACTTACCGTGGTCGATGTGCGCAATGATGGAGAAATTGCGGATGAATTCGCGGTCCATGAAGCGTGGGGATCTCACCCGATTATCCCATACGCCCGCCAATCCTCGTGGCGCTATTGTGGCAAGGGGATTGATGCGGCAACCCACCGGCGGGTGTAGGGGAACCGGGCCGCAGGACTATCCGTTTCTAACGTAGCGGCCGCGCGTGTCCGGCCTGGCTTGCCGGTGAAGGGACATCCGGCGGCCGAATCATCACGGTAATTCCAGGTTGCGAATTCTGGCCGCCGGTTTCGACCACTACCGGGACCTCACCGGAGAGCTGTGGCTGCTGCGGTACCGCGATATCCAATTCGACCACTTCCTCGAGGAGGCCAGGCGCGCGGCTGGCATAGGTAAATAGTGTGGCCTCGCCGCCTAGTTGAACCGTCACCGGCAAGACCGGCGTCGGGACAGCCGGACCCGTCACAACCAGGCCGTCCTGCCCAGCCGGAGACATCTGCCCCAGCCCGGTTGCGTAGACCCGGATCACCGAGCCGGGGCCCGCCGGGTTGCGCGGCGAATTAAGGGAGCCGTCCTCGTTGAAGGCCAGCGCTTGTCCGGTGCCGGAGCCATTCAGGGAAAAGACTCCCGGCGCTGCCGGCGAGACCGGCGCCGAGAACGGCTGCGAAATTTGGCCCTGGTATTCCACCTGGATTTGGGTGGTGGCCGCCTGCAAGCCGAATGGCGCCACAGCGCTCACCTGACCGGCGGAAGAATACGCCACGGGCACCGGGGCGCCGTCGAACAGCACTTGCGTGCCGGCCAAAAGCATCGTCGAGAATCCCGCGCCGTCCAATTGCATTCCAGCGGGATCGGCGGGTCCCAGGTTGGTGCCGAAAATCGTCACCACTTCGCCCGGAGAAACCGTGCCTGTGCCGTAACTGGCGCCATTCATCACGGCCGCCACTACCGGCGCGGGATTGCTGGGGGGCGGGGCGGAAGTCAAACCGTAAACGTCAACCACGTTCGACCAGGTGGGAACGTACACGTTTCCATTGACTACGGTCGGGACCGCAAACTTGGCGAATGAGTCCAAAGCGTCCGGGCCGCCGCTCAGGCTGCTGTTCCACAATTCGTTCGCCAGGTTGGAAGCGTCGAATGCGTGCAGGGTGGCGTCGCCGGAGGAGTCGACCGTTGTCTCCCAGAGGATCCCCGTGCCCGGCTGGCCGCCATTGGCGGAAATGGCGAGTCCGTCGAAGGGAATGCCCTGGCCTGTGTACCCGCTGACGGAAACGGGCGTAGGATTCAATGACCCGCCCGACACCTGGTAGCAATTCACGCTGGTGCTCCACTCCTGCAGATAGATATATGCGCCGTCCGTCCGGTTCCAGACGGCGAGAGTAAAAATGCCGCCTTGGGCAGCCTCGATAATCTGTGCGCTCCCGTCAGCGCCGGTCGGGTCGGTTCCCAACGAGTCGCCATCGACCAGGTAAAGCTCTCCGTATTTATCGCCGCCCACTAACAAGTGAGTGCCGGGTACGATTGCCGGACCCGCCACAAGGTCGTAGTCATTGTCGGCCAGCATTTGCCAGTTCGGCGGGGCAAACCAGGCTGCAAGGGTAGCCCCAGCGCCGGTGAACTTGAGGAAACTGTTGGAGAACTCCGTGTTGCCATCAAAAAATCCGTTGCCGGTAAGGAGGTAAAGATTGCCGCTGTCATCTGCCGCCAGGCCGCCACCCGCTTGCCAGATCGAGCCGCCATACGAGTTGGGCGTAATCGCTTGCGCGCTCAGTTGCTGGCTCAAGTCCGATGCGTTGTAACTCATCAACCATCCGTGCCACGGCGGGTCGTCGGCGTGCGATCCGAAGGCCACGTAGACAGCTCCATTGGCCAGCAGGAGACCCGGGCGTTGGAGGTGCATTTGGGGATCGAAGGCGAGCGATCCAAACAGCGTGCTTCCGTCGCCAGTTCCTGGCACAGTCGCCTGAATCACCACAGGCCCGTTCAGATCTTCCGCGCCGTTCGCGAGGTCGAGCGCGTGAATCTGGTACACGATCGAATCGCCCTCGGCGCCGCCCGATGTGAGCGTTGCCGATACTACGTACAAAACCTGACGCTGGAGATCGATCGCACCCGTGCTCAAGATGCCGGCCTCCGGCGCGATGTCTGGGTACCCGGTTTGAAAGCTGTCGCTCGGCACCGAGGGCCCGAGGTTCACATGCCACAACAGATCCGGCGGCGATAGCGCATCCGCATCGTACGCATAAACGCTGTTGTGCATAGTGAGGATGAACACAACGTTGTGAGTGCCCTGGCCCGGAAGGGCTAGCCCACTTACATACAGAGGATGAGCATAAACCTGACCATCGACTGGCAGGGTTCCGAGCTTTCCAAAATTGCCCAGCGTCACGGTTGCGGGGGTTAATGCGGTTTCCTGGAGGTTGGCGTTGGTTCTATTATTGCCATAGCCGGCCGTCAGCTCATTGACTTGCCCATATCCTGAAGCAGCGAGAAGTACTACAAGGCCGAATATATCGGCCGCTCTTATAAGAGGCTTGCACGACTTTAGTAGGAACATCGACCTTGGCTCGGCAACAACGGCAAACCAGCTTACTTAACATTGCTTACATGGCTCCAATAAGTTCCAGAATATTTATCGGGTTGACATATCGCTTAGGGAATTGCAGTAAAGACAGACGAACCCGACTTGCTGGAACAAGTTGTGGTGGTAGGGTAGTGTGCGTTCGCGCACAGACGAGCGTATCCGGAGGCCGTTACGACGGCGCGGCAAACGTGTCGGCATCGCTGCGAAGGGCACGTCGTAGAGCGCGCAACGCTCCTCGCGTCAGGGCGTGCGCCAATCGAGCGTGAAGATCTCCATCGAGCCGCTGTCGCGTGTCATCACCGGCTGGTCATCCGGAGTGAGGGACAGCGAGAGGCCATAAAAACCGGCCAAGTTGATGTCTTTGAGATCGATCACGCGGTCGATTCTTCGGTCCGCGATGCGGACGCGCATAACGCCGCGATTAGTGCTGCCACGAATGTAATAGACGGTGCGGCCGTCGTGCGACCAACAGGGAAAACTAAGATTTCCTTTTACCAGTTCCTCCCACCGCCCCGTTGCAAAGCGGAAAAGCGCCAGGCGGGTTGAGTCCAGGCTCAAGGCGGCGATAGATCGGCCGTCCGGCGACCAACGCGGCGAGAAGAAATCATCTGAGCCGGGCACATCGGTCACGGCTCCGGTTTCCAGGTCGAGTATGTGGATGTTCGGACCCGGCAGGCTGACAGGGCCCGAGACGCCTCCAAAGCAAACCTTCCGGCCGTCCGGAGACCAATTCGCATCCGAGTTCACCTGGTTCAAACCTGGCAGTAACAACTGGGGCTGGCCGCCACCGGAGGGGACGCGGTAGATTCGCGTGATCTGGCCGGGAGCGGCTGCTGAGTATAGGATTTGCGACCCGTCCGGCGACCAGCGGGGGAGGCCAGCGAAGGAGCTCGGTGCAGTCTGAGTAAGTTGCAGCCGCTCGCTGCGGTCTACCTTAGACCGCCACAAAACGCCGTCCGGATAAGTCACGTACGCGATCCACTGGCCGTCCGGGGAAAATGTCGCGAAGTCCGCCGAGATTCCGCCCAGCAGCGGCACGAATTGCCCGGTGCGTGTGTCAAAGCGGTTCACCTCGCCACGCGGCGCCAGTCCGACCGCGAACAGATGCCGAGAGTCCTTGGCAGGCAGCGCTTCGGTAAACTCGACGGCGCCGCCGGTGATCTGAGCCGGCGCCGGATGCGATCGCCAGGCCAGCCGGCGCGGTTCCGCCAGTGCCCAGATTTGTCCCTGCCTGGAGAAAACGAAATATCTGCCGTCAGGCGTCCATCGGCCACAACAGTCGCCGGAGGGACCCGCGGCGAAAAGAGGGTGCGCGCCGCCTCGCTCCACCATCGCTTCCCAAATGTGCGACAGGCGGCGCTGTTCGTCGTAAGCGGTGAATCGGATTCGCTTGCCATCGGGCGACCAGGCGGGTGTGGCGACCGCTCCCGCGACGCTCGCCACCTTGCGTGAAGCGCTGCCATCGCCTGAGGCCACGAACAGGTCGCCATGTCTGGTGTAAGCAATGCGTCCGCCATCCGACGACCACGTCGCCCAAGAGGCTGTCAGGCTTCCGATGCGATGCGGAGGGCCGCCTGGGATGGGCACGCTCCACAGCGGACCTTCCCCATACGTGGCGACATCTATGGCCAACAAGCTTGCTCCATCCGAAGCCAGATCGAAAACCTTAAAAGTCGGCGACGGCATGGGCAATACTGCAGGTTCTCCACCGCCTACGGCCACCTGACTAATCCAATGCCCTGTCTCGTAGAAGTACAGCCGGACGCCGTCGGTCCCGAGGAGACCCTTCATCGTGCCGTCGTTGGTGAGTTGCGTGTACGCGCTCGCCTTGGGGATCGGCCACGGGCGCAGCCCTGCATCGACCCAGGCGGCACCAGCAGCTACGGCCAGCAGGGCGGCGATCCACCAGCGGCGAATCGCGATCCTGGCTCGGGCACGCCTCTCGACGGCGCTGCCGGGCGGCCACGCGGCCGGCGTACCGGCCGAACTGCTATCGCGCTTGAGCCGCTTCAAGTCCGCGCCCATTTCGGCGGCCGATTGGTAACGCAGCGTGCGGTCCTTTTCCAGGGCCTTGTTGACGATTCGCTCCAGCTCGGCGGGCAGCCGCGGGTTCAACTGCGACAGCGGAACCGGCGTTGCCGCCAGGATCTGATGAAAGACGACGGCCGCGACGTCTCCCTGGAACGGCCGTTGGCCGCTTGCCAGTTCGTACAGCACCACGCCAAAGCTGAACAGATCCGTGCGCGCATCCAGTTCCTCCCGCCGCGCCTGTTCCGGAGACATATAGGCCGCCGTTCCCACGGTCACGCCGGGGTTGGTCAGTGAGACATCGTCGGCGGTGGCCGTCGGATCGCTCGTGCCTGTGTGCATGGACGCCGGCATTCCGGGCGCCTCCGGCATCCACGATTTCGCCAGGCCGAAATCCAAAATCTTGACCTTCCCCCCGGCGCCGCCGGTGGCGCTGGTTACAAATATGTTGGTCGGCTTAATGTCGCGGTGGATGATGCCTTTGGCGTGAGCGGCGGCCAGGCCGTCGGCGATTTCAATCGCCAAATCGATCATGCCTTGTGTCCGCAGGCGCCCGTGCTCGATCACATGTTTGAGGGTGTGCCCTTCGAGAAACTCCATCACCATGAATGGCTGGCCCTCGTGTTGCCCCACGTCATGAACGACTACGATATTGGGGTGATTCAAGGCCGATGCGGCCCGCGCCTCGCGGCGGAAACGCTCGAGCATCTCCGCTTGGTGCTGCGGCGATTGCTCGTTGCCAAAATCGCCCAGTCCGAGCCCGGGGAGGCGGAGGAACTTGAGCGCCACCGGTCTTCCCAGACGTGTGTCCAGCGCTTTGTAGACCACTCCCATTCCGCCACCGCCCAGCTCCTCGACAATCTGGTAGTGGGAAATGGTGGTGCCCACCATCCCTGCGCGGGGATTTGCGCCGGCCAGCGCCTGGTCCTGCGCCACTACCCTCGCAGCAGCGTCGAGCGCCGGAGATTCCAGGAAGGCGTCGCCGCCCTCGGCTTGCGCCAGCAACGACGCCACTTCCCGCTCCAGCTCTTCGTCTCCCGCGCAGGCCTGGTGCACATAGCCGCTCCGCAGGGCCACGTCCTGCTCCAGGGCGGCGTGGTACAAGCTCTCAATTTGCTGCCAGCGTTCGGAAAGCAACGGGTTTCTCCTTGCTCAGCTCGCGCCGCAGCCAGCTCTTGGCGAACTTCCAATCGCGCATCACGGTCTCGCAGGAAATCTTCAGTGCCTCCGCGGTTTCTTCGACGCTCAAGCCGCCGAAAAAGCGAAGCTCCACCACCTTGCCTTTACGAGGGTCGAGTGCGGAGAGATCTTTCAGCGCATCATCCAGGGCCACCAGGTCCTGGCCGGCCCCTTCCGCCACCACGAGCGATTCCACCAGCTCCAGGGGCCGCGCCGCTCCGCCGCGTTTGAGAGCCTGGCGCGAGCGAGCCCATTCCACCAGGATGCGGCGCATCACGTTCGCGCAGATGGCGAAGAAATGCGCACGGTTCTGCCAGCTTGCCTGCGTGGTATCGACCAGGCGCAGATAAGCCTCATTCACCAGCGCGGTGGTCTGGAGCGTGTGGCCGGAGCGCTCCTGTGACATGTACCGCTGGGCCAGCCGGTGCATCTCGTGGTACACCAGCGGAACTAGTTCGTCCAGCGCGCCCTGTTCTCCCTCACCCCACGCCCGCAACAATTGCGTGACTTGGTGGGTTGACGGTTCCATTAGATTACAGCCTAATCAGACCTCAAACCACTTCAAAGCTAGCACATGCGATTGTCAAGCGCTACGCGCCGTTGGCCAAGCGCCGGACGCTCCTAAGTGGTGGACGAGGCGGCGGCAAAACGCGTTTCCGGCGCGCCGGCCGGGAGCTATTTTTTCAGGCCGTAAAATCTTTTTTTCTCCGATGACAGTTTAGCCCGGCGTTTTGCGCATTTCAGGGTGAAGGCAACTCGAGGGTTGGCCTGATAACGAACATAAGGAGGTTCGTCATGAAAACGATTCGACACAACACACTGCTTCGCACCTTGGCACTGGGCGTTCTGGCATCCTGCCTGGGCGCCGTAGTTGCGAGTGCGCAACCGTTCCGCGGGACATTCTCACTGCCGACTGCTGTCCGCTGGGGCGCCGCGACCCTGCAGGCGGGCAACTACACCCTCAGCTCAGAGGGCGCGAGAACCGGCAACATGCTGCAAGTGATCGAGGGCGGAAAAGTGGTCGCCCTGATGGTTCCGCAGAGTCATAATCCAGCGGTGGCCGGCCCGGCCGCGCTGGTCATCGATAAAGGCAAGGGCGGCTGCACCGTGCGCGAAATCCGCCTGCCGAGCAGCGGCATGGTCCTGTACTATGCTCCGGCCAAGCCCAAGCGCGGAAGCGCCGCCGAAGAGAGGGAAGTCGCAGAGTTGATTCCCATCGCTCCCGCCAACGCAACCTGGTAGAGTGCTTCGGCGGGAAAAGGGGCCAGAGCGCGGGGCTCTGGCCCCTTTTTCTTTTTGAAATGCGCGACGAAGAAGAGGATGCTACATCGGCCGTGTTGAGGCGTTCCGGCTGTATCTGGCGCAGGTTCGCTATGCTGAAGTTTCCATGCCAGAGGGAAGCTTCCAGTATGTGGACGTCAGTGTGCCGGCGCCGCTCGATCGGCCATTCACATACTCGCTGCCGGAGACCCTGCGCCATCGCGTGCAGCCGGGCAGCCGCATCGTGGTTCCCTTCGGTCCGCGCAAACTCACCGGTGTCATCCTGAGCTGCCACGATGAGCCGCCGGGCGTGCCCACCCGCGACGCGCTGCGCCTGATCGATTCCGAGCCGGTCCTGGACGCGGAGCTACTCAGCCTGGGCCGCTGGATCGCGAATTACTATTGCGCGCCGCTGGGCGAGGTGCTGCGCGGCATGCTGCCGCTGGCGTCGGAAATCCGGCGCGGCAAAGTCTGGTCGCTGACCGATGCCGGCCGCGACGCGGCGCGGCAGTTGCTTCTCGATGCCGCGCCCGACGACCCGGTGGCGCGCATCCTCGCCATGCTCGAAAAGCGCCCGCTTTCGGCCGCCTACCTGTCGCGCATCCTGCCGCTCGCCGATAAAGCCATCCGTTCCCTGGAGCGTAAGGGTCTAATCGTCGTCGAACAGGTGCAGACCGAGCGCGACCCGTTGCGCGCGCCGGCCGAGCGCTTGCGCGTCGAGCTGGCCGCCGCGCCGGCCGAGGCAAAGTTAAACAAGCCGGAGCGCGAGCTGAAGGCGTTTTTGGAATTGCACCCCGGCTCGCACAACCTCAAGGATCTGGAAAGCATGCTGGCCCACTCCAGCGCCGCCGCGCGCTCGCTAGCGCGCAAAGGCGTGGTCGCGCTCAGCGTCGAAACCATCGGCGTCACGGCGGGCGCCGTGCGCGCGCCTCATACGCTCAACCCGGCGCAGCAGGTGGCGTTCGACGCCATCCACCGCGCGATTGAGGCGCGCGAGTTTCGCGCCTTTCTTCTCTACGGCGTCACCGGCTCCGGCAAGACCGAGATCTACCTCAATGCCATCCAGGCCGTGGTGGCCCAGGGGCGCGGCGCGCTGCTGCTGGTGCCGGAGATCGCGCTCACGCCCGCCATGGCCGGCCAGTTCTTTTCGCGCTTTGGCGATCGCGTCGCCATTCTGCACAGCGCGTTCACCGATGTGGAACGCTCCGAGCAGTGGCGGCGCATCCGCTCCGGCTCGGCCTCGGTGGTGGTGGGGACGCGCTCCGGAGTGTTCGCGCCGGTCCGGAACCTGGCGCTGATCGTGGTGGACGAAGAGCACGACGGCAGCTACAAGCAGGAGGAAACGCCGCGCTACAACGGCCGCGACGTGGCCCTGGTGCGCGCTCAGGCGGCGCATGCTTGCGTGGTGCTGGGCTCGGCTACACCCAGTCTGGAAAGCCGCTACAACGCCGAGCGCGGCAAGTACACGCTGCTGACGCTCCCCGGCCGCATCGAAGCGCGGCCCATGCCGGCGGTGGAATTGATCGATATGCGCCAGGAGTTTCTCGAGACGCGCCAGCAGGCCACCTTCTCGCGCAAACTGGTCGAAGCCATCGGCCAGCGCCTGGAAAACGGCGAGCAAACCATCGTGCTGCTCAACCGCCGCGGCTTTTCGAGCTTTGTTGCCTGCCGCTCCTGCGGCGAGCGCGTCCAGTGCGCCAACTGCTCCGTAACGCTGACTTTTCACAAGCGCGACCGGCGGCTGCTGTGCCACTATTGCGGTTACGCCGAAAAGGTTCCCAGCGTCTGTCCCAAGTGCGGCAGCGAGCACGTGTATTTCCTTGGCGTGGGTTCCGAGCGCGTGGAGGAAGAGCTGCACCGCGCCTTTCCCGCCGCGCGCATTGCCCGCCTCGACCGCGACACGGTAACCGGCAAACGGCAGTACGAGACCATTCTGAACGGTTTCCGCGAAGGCAGCTTCGACATCCTGGTCGGCACGCAAATGATCGCCAAGGGCCACGACATCCCCAACGTGACGCTGGTGGGGGTGGTCTCCGCCGATGTCGGCCTCGGCATGCCCGATTTTCGCGCCGCCGAACGCACCTTTCAGCTCCTCACGCAGGTGGCCGGCCGCGCCGGACGCGGCAGCCTGCCCGGGATAGTGCTCATCCAAACCATCAATCCGGATCACTACGCCGTCCGCATGGCGGCCGCGCAGGACTATGGTGCGTTCTATGAGAAGGAACTGGCGTTCCGCCGCGCCATGTCTTATCCGCCCTTCAGCGCCATGGCCAACGTGCTGGTGCGCGCGGAGAAAAAGGAGCTGGCCCTGCGCCTGAGCGCGGACTTGGGAATGCTGCTGACCCCGCCGCCCGAGAAACTGCGCGTCCTCGGCCCGGCCGAAGCACCCGTTCCGCGGCTCAAGGCCGAGTACCGCTACCAGTTACTCATTAAATCGGCCAGCCGCGTGGCCCTTAACGCGCTGCTGCAAAAAGTGCGAGCCTTCGCCCTAGACCATAAGTGGCCCGCCACCGCGTTAGTGATCGATGTGGATCCGCTGACGCTGCTATAAGAACTCTAACTCATGGACAGATGACCCCTTCCTGGGTGAGGGGCTGCGCTGGCGAGGTTTCCGAACGTAACTGGCAAGTGCGGCGTCTTCCTCTGTGAGTTGTCTTTGCCCCTGTGACGCGCAGTTATCGCGATGCCGGACAACCCGGATGCTACACTAGCGGCTTGTCGACCCATTTCGAGCGCGCCGGACGCTGGTTTCTCGCTTCCGGCATCCAACTCGCCGGCGGCGGCGTGGCGCGTTATTACGGCGCGGACACAGAGCAATATCGCCCGGTTTCGACCGAAATCACCGGCTACGCTGTCAGCGCTCTGGTGTACCTCGATGCGCTAACCGGCGACCAGCGTTACCTGGACCGCGCGCAGGCCGCGGCGCGTTTCCTCGTGCGCGATGCATGGCGCGGGGACCTGGGGGCGATGCCATTTGAGACCGAGCCGCCGGCCCTGGCATACTTTTTCGATTGCGGCATCATCGTTCGCGGTTTGCTGGCTGCGTGGCGAGCAGTGCGGGCCGATGAGTATCTCGATTGCGCCGTAGCCGTGGGCCGGTCGATGGCGAGGGACTTTCGCGCCGCTGACGGCTGGCACCCGGTTCTGACGCTGCCCGCCAAGGTGCCGCTCAGCCGCGACCGAACGAGCTGGTCGCGCATGCCGGGATGCTACCAGTTGAAGTCCGCCATGGCCTGGGCGGATCTCTACCGTGCTACTGGCGACACGACGTTTCGCGAGCGGTACCGGCAGGCGGTTGGCACGGCGCTGGCCAACTCCGCCGGCTTCCTGCCGGATGCCGCCGGCCGCTCGAAAACCATGGATCGCCTGCACGCCTACCTATATTTTCTGGAAGGCCTGATGCCGGCAATTGAAGAGGCCGCGTGCGCGCAGGCGGTGGCGGGCGGCATCCGCCAGGTATCGGGCCTGCTCCGCGAGATTGAGCCCGAGTTTGCGCGAGCCGACGTTTACGCCCAGTTGCTGCGGATTCGCATTTTGGCCGATGCTGCGGGAGCGGAGCCGCTCGCTTGCGAAGCCGCCGCCGAGGCGCGCGCGCTGTTGGAATTCCAGGCTACCTCTGCCGATCCGCGTATCGACGGAGGATACTGGTTCGGCCGCAAGAACGGCGCGTGGCTGCCCCATGTGAACCCGGTCTCAACGGCGTTCGCCATCGAAGCGCTCGATCTTTGGGAGCGGCGCGCCGGCGCCACAGAAGCCGGCCGGCCGCTGATCTGATTATGCTGCCTGCCTATGCCGCCGCTCGCCTGGCAGGATGGGTGCGCCCGGTGCGGCCGGACGCGGGATCGATTCCGCTGGCCGTCAACACCGCCAGCCCTGGGATATCGGTGGTGATCCCATCGCGCAACGGGAAGGCGCTGCTGGAAGCTCAACTCGCCGGTATCGCGGCGGATCTGGCGTGCGTTTCCGGCGAGATCATTGTCATCGATAATGGCTCGAGCGACGGCACCGCGGAATGGTTGCGCGGCCAGTGGCCGCAAGTGGCAGTCGAGGTCTCGCCGGAGCCGCTTTCGTTCTCGATCGCCGCCAACCGAGGCATCGGTCGTACGCGTTTTTCGCACGTCTGCCTGCTGAACAACGACATGCGGATTGAGCCCGGCTTCTTCGCCGCTTTGCTCGATGCGTTTCGAATGGTGCCGGACCTGTTCTGCGCCACGGCGCAGATTCGCTTTCCGCCAGGTTTCCGCCGCGAAGAGACAGGGAAGGCAGTGATGGCGCAGGCCGCGCCGGAGGATTTCCCGATCCGCTGCGATGAGCCTTTGGCCGGCGAGGACGGCACCTGGGTGCTGTATGGCAGCGGCGGATGCTCGGCTTACGATGCCGCCAAACTGCGCGCGCTGGGCGGTGTGGACGAAGCTTACGCGCCGGCGTATGTGGAAGACCTGGACCTGGGCTATCGCGCCTGGTTGCGCGGCTGGCCCAGCGTGTACGTAGCCGGCGCGATGGCAGAGCACCGGCACCGCGCCACCACGTCGCGGTATTACACCGAAGAGCAGCTCGCCACGATGCTGGAGACCAACTACCTTAAGTTCCTGGCGCGCGCGGTGGCCAGCCCGCGGGTTTTTCGGCGGCTGTGGCGGCAGGCGCTCGACCGGTTGCGCATGCGCGCCGTACGCGATCCGGCGGCGCGGACTGCGCTTGAAGCCGCAGCCCGATTCGCGCTGGCTGGAGGGCCGGCCCATGCGGCGGCCAGCGGCGAGGAATCCCTGCTGGCGTTGACGGATGGTTCGGTCGCATGCTTCCCCGGACGGGGGGCCTCTGGAAAATCGCCCGCTCTGGTTATTGCGCGGGAATTGGATCAGACGTACACGGCGAGTAATGGAGAGCGCGATGCGGTTCTGTTGATTCGAGTCGGGCAATTAGAGCCGCCGCCCGCGAGTCTGCTGGCCCGCTATGTGGAGATCGTCGAGGCTCGCAATGATGAGGCTCTCAGTGCAGCAGCCCGGTGGATCAAAGGTAAGTGGCGGATGGCGGATTGAAAAAGCCGGGGCGAACGCGGGCAGGCCGGGGCTTGCGCCACAAGAGTGAGTATGCGCAGCCAGTGAATTGCCGCGCCGCGTTCTGATACACTTTGGAGAGCGCAATCCAATCAGGGCCGGTAGCTCAGGTGGTAGAGCATGTGCCTTTTAAGCACAGGGTCGCGGGTTCGAGTCCCGCCCGGCTCACCAGAATATCTGCAATCATATCGGCTCTACGCCAACAACGGGGGCAAACCCCAATCCCAAACCATCTAAGAACATAGCAGCTTCACCCGGAGTCTGTAGTTTTGAAAGTTGCGGAAGCCGTAGGCTTGACGATTGATGAGTTCCAT
>JBAVYH010000035.1:0-39518 GCA_049698695.1 Bryobacteraceae bacterium
AACGATCCGCGAATACATTCGCGACAGCAACAAGGCCCCCCAACCGTTCCAGTGGGTGGCGAGCGCCAACACGATCATCAGGAAGGTGCGGAAGTATAAACGAACTTTAGAGACAGGACACTAGCAGGATCTCTGAGCTGATCAAAACGTTTCTCCCAAGATTGTTTTATCAGCTTGGGATCACGGCCTGCCCCCGTTTCTGATCAAGAGCCCACAATTGCAGAGTACCGTCTACGAAACCCGCCAGTGGCTGATACCGGGCCGCGGAGGCCGTCGCCAGGCGGCGGCTAACGGAGACAGTTGCGCCCCTGCGCGGGACGGATCATAATAAGCCCCATCGCTATTGTCGTTAGGGAGGGTCATGTCCCGTCTCGTTCGCTGTTCGCTGATCCAGGCGTCCAATGCCGCAAAGCCGGATGCCTCACTGGAAGAAACCAAGCAGGCGATGATTGCCAAGCACCTGGAGTACATCCGCCAGGCAGCCGGGGCCGGTGCGCAGATCGTCTGTCTGCAGGAGATGTTCTACGGACCGTACTTCTGCGCCGAACAAACCACGCGCTGGTACGATTTCACCGAGCCCATTCCGGACGGGCCCACCATCCGTCTGATGCAGGAGCAGGCGCGGCAGCATCACATAGCGCTCATCGTGCCCATCTACGAGCGCGAGCAGGAGGGCGTCTACTACAACACCGCCGCGGTCATCCACAATGACGGCACGTACCTTGGCAAGTACCGCAAGACCCACATCCCGCACGTCGCTCCCGGGTTCTGGGAGAAGTTCTATTTCCGGCCCGGCAACCTGGGTTATCCGGTGTTCGACCTGGGATTCGTCAGAGTCGGCGTCTATATCTGCTACGACCGCCATTTTCCCGAAGGCGCACGCGCGCTCGGTCTGAATGGCGCCGAGATTGTCTTCAACCCGTCGGCCACGGTGGCCGGCCTCAGCGAATACCTCTGGAAGCTGGAGCAGCCGGCGCACGCGGTGGCCAACGGGTATTTCATCGCGGCCATTAACCGCGTGGGCGTCGAGGCGCCGTGGAACATCGGCGAATTTTATGGTTCCAGCTATTTCTGCGATCCGCGCGGACAAATTGTGGCGCAGGCGTCGCGCGATCGCGACGAGGTGCTGACGGCCGATCTCGATCTCGACATGATCTCCGAGGCGCGCAAGACGTGGCAGTTCTTCCGCGACCGCCGGCCCGACCTCTACCAGTCCCTGGTGCAGCCATGACGCCGATTGCGCGCAACCTGCAACGGTTCCCGGAGCTGCATCCTCCCTTCGATGGGCCGTCCGCGGTAACCGAGGCGAATCGCTGCCTCTATTGCTTCGACGCTCCTTGCACGGGAGCGTGTCCCACCCATATCGACGTGCCGCGGTTCATCAAGAAGATCTCGAGTGGCAACTTGCGCGGCGCGGCCTGGACGATTTTGGATGCGAACATTCTGGGGCTCAGTTGTTCCCGGGTGTGTCCGGTAGAGGTGCTGTGCGAAGGGGCATGCGTGCTGCACCAGCAGAATCGCAAGCCGATCGAAATCGCGCGGCTGCAACGGCATGCGCTGGAACAGGGCGGCGTGGGCGCGCCCGAGCTGTTAGCGGCGCGGGCGAAACACCTGCCCGGCCCGCCGGCTGTGGCGTGCATCGGCGGCGGGCCGGCTTCGCTCGCGTGCGCGGCCGAGCTTCGCCTGCGCGGGTACCGCGCCACCATTTTCGACAACCGGCCCTTGCCCGGCGGGCTCAACACTTACGGCGTGGCGGAATACAAGTTACGGCCGGCCGATTCGCTCCGCGAGGTGGAGATGATCCGTTCGCTGGGTGTGGAATTCCGGCAAGCTTCGGTGGGCGGTGGCGTGTCGCTCGACGATCTCGAATCCAGCTACGCGCTCATCTTTCTGGGCATGGGATTGGGCTCGATGCAACGGCTCGGCATTCCGGGGGAAGAGCTGGGCGGGGTCATCGATGCGCTCCGCTTCATCGAGCGCTACAAGACGGCGCACGACCTGGAGGTCGGCCAGCGGGTGGTCATCATTGGCGGCGGCAACACCGCCATCGACGCCGCCAATGCTGCGCGGCGGCTGGGCGCCGAGGAGGTCCACATCTTCTATCGCCGGACGGAGCGCGAAATGCCGGCGTTCCGGTCCGAGTACGACCATTCGAAAGTGGAGGGCGTTCGCTTCCACTGGCTGGCGCAGCCCACGGAGATTGCCGGCTTCGAGGGCCGGGCGGTGGCCGTGAAATTCAGCGAAACGCAGCTCGGCGAGCCGGACGCGGCCGGCCGGCGCAGTGCGGTGCCGGTTGCCGAGTCGGGCTTCGAATTCGCCTGCGACATGGTGATCCCCGCGGTCGGGCAGTCGCGCCTGGCGGGCGTGCTGCACGCGACCCGCGCCATCGAGTTGCGGAATGGCATGATCCAGGTGGACCGGCCCACCGGGCGCACTTCGAATCCCAGGTATTACGCCGGCGGCGATTGCGTGAACGGCGGCCGGGAAGTGGTGGACGCGGTGGCCGACGGCAAGCGCGCCGCCATCGCCATGGCTGCCAGTCTGGAGGCGCAGCATGGCTGATCTCACCACCAATTTTGCCGGCATCCGCTGCCCCAATCCGTTCTGGCTCGCTTCCGGTCCGCCCACCAATTCGGGCGAACAGGTGATGCGCGCCTTCGATGCCGGCTGGGGCGGTGCAGTGTGGAAGACCATCGGCGAGCCGATCGTCAACGTCTCGTCGCGCTACTCCTCGGTCGACTGGAACAACCAGCGGATGATGGGGCTGAACAACATCGAGCTCATCACCGACCGGCCGATTGAAACGAACCTGCGCGAAATCGCCGAGGTTAAGAAGCGCTACCCGAATCACGCGGTGATCGCCTCGCTGATGGTGGAATCGAAGCGCGAGACGTGGCACGAGATTGTCAAACGCTCGGAGAATGCCGGCGCCGATGGGCTGGAGCTGAACTTCGGTTGTCCGCACGGCATGAGCGAGCGGGGCATGGGATCGGCGGTCGGCCAGGTGCCCGATTATTCGTGCATGATCACGGAGTGGGTGAAGGAAGTGGCGCGCACGCCGGTGCTGGTGAAACTCACGCCCAACGTTACTGACATCTGCGGGGTGGCGCGGGCGGCCAGGCGCGGCGGCGCCGACGGACTGTCGGCCATCAACACCATAAATTCGATCACCGGTATCGATCTCGATACCTTCGTCCCGCGTCCCAACGTGGGCGGCTACTCGGCCCATGGCGGCTACTGCGGCCCCGCCGTCAAGCCGATTGCGCTGCACCTGGTGCAGCAGATCGCCTCCGACCCGGAGGTGGGGCTGCCCATCTCGGGCATCGGCGGGATTTCGGGCTGGCGCGAAGCGGCGGAGTTCATCCTGCTGGGTTGCGGCTCGGTGCAGGTGTGCACGGCTGCGATGCATTACGGGTTCCGCATCGTCGAAGACATGATCGACGGGCTGAGCAACTGGATGGACGAAAAGGGATTCCGCACGCTCGACGATTTTCGCGGGATCTCGCTCGGTCGTATCAACGAGTGGAAGCACCTCGATCTGAATTACAAGATTGTGGCGCGCATCGATTCCAGCACGTGCATTGGGTGCGATTTGTGCTACATCGCGTGCTGGGATGGCGCACATCAATGCATTCATCTCGACGGGCATCTGGCGCCGGCGGCGGTGGAAGCAGCCGGCCGTTCGAGGATTGCGGTGACGCCCATCGCCAAACTGGACGCGGGAAAGGCGGACGCTCCGAAGCGGATTCCCAAAGTGGACGAGGCGGAGTGCGTGGGCTGTAATCTCTGCTGGCTGGTGTGCCCGGTGCCCGGGTGCATCACCATGGAGCGAGTGGATTCGGGGAAGGCGCCGGAATCGTGGGAGCAGCGTACAAGGTCATGAACACGCTTATCAAGAACGGTACAGTGGTCACGGCTCGCGAGACCACCAAGGCCGACGTCCTGATTGAGGACGGACGGATCGCGGAAGTGGCGCCGGGGCTGAATCGCGCCGCGGATCGGACCATCGACGCCACGGGGCTCTACGTGCTGCCGGGCGGCATCGATGCCCACACGCACCTCGACATGCCGTTCGGCGGCACCACGTCCGCCGACGATTTCGAAACCGGGACACGCGCGGCGGCGTTCGGCGGCACCACGTCGATCGTCGATTTCGCCATCCAGGCCCGTGGCACGCGCATGCGCGACGCGCTCGACACGTGGTGGAAGAAGGCGGAAGGCCGCGCCGTGACCGATTACGGCCTGCACATGATTGTCACCGACCTGGCCGGCGCCGGCCTGGAAGACATGGACGACATGGTGCGCGAGGGAGTGGCCAGCTTCAAGCTCTTCATGGCTTACCCAAACGTGCTGATGGTGGATGACGGCACCATTTTTAAAGCGCTCTCCCAGACAGCAAAAAATGGCGCCCTCATCTGCATGCACGCCGAAAACGGCAGCGTGATCGACGTGATTATTGCGCGGGCGCTGGCAGAAGGGAAGACCGCGCCAATCTACCATGCGCTCACCCGGCCGCCGCGCGCGGAGGCGGAGGCGGTGCATCGCGCCATCGCTATGGCGGAGATCGCTGGTGCGCCTGTTTACATCGTGCACCTCTCCTGTGAGGACGCGCTTAACGAGGTGCGCGAGGCGCGCGACCGTGGCGTTCCGGCCTTTGCCGAGACATGCCCGCAATACCTGCTGCTCTCCATCGACGAGCTGAGGCGCCCTAACTTCGAAGGCGCGAAATACGTGTTCACGCCGCCGTTGCGTGCGAAAGAGAATCAGCCGAAGCTGTGGGACGGCCTCAAGGACGACCACCTGCAAGTGGTCTCCACCGACCATTGCCCTTTTTGCTTCGCCGACCAGAAGGTGCTGGGCAAAGACGATTTCACCAAGATTCCCAACGGCGGTCCAGGCATCGAAAACCGATTGCAGTTGATTTACCACCACGGCGTGAACACCGGCAAGCTTTCGCTGAACCGCTTTGTCGAGATCACCTCCGCCGCGCCCGCCCGCATCTTCGGCATGTATCCGAGGAAGGGCGAGATCGCGCCTGCGAGCGATGCCGACCTGGTGCTCTGGGACCCAAACGAGATCTACACCATCAGCGCCAAGACACACCATATGCGGGTGGATTATTCGATGTTCGAGGGCTTTGAGGTGCACGGCAACGCGCGCACGGTGATTTCGCGCGGCGAGGTGATTGTCGATCGCGGTCAGTTTCTGGGCAAGCCTGGCCGCGGGCAATATTTGAAACGGACGGCGCACGGAGGCGCATGGAAGTGACGCCGGAGCAAGGCCCGCTTCACTACGACCCGTCGCTCTACAACCGGGACCTCGCTGCCGTGCCGCAGTCGCGGCGTACCTGGGGGCTGTACAACTATGTTTCACTCTGGGTCGCGATGTCGGTGTGCATTCCCACTTACATGCTGGCCTCGGGGTTGATTGCGGGCGGCATGAGCTGGTGGCAGGCCATCCTCACCATCCTGCTGGGCAACCTGATTGTGCTGGTCCCGATGCTGCTCAACGCGCATGCCGGCGCGAAATACGGCATTCCGTTTCCGGTGTTCGTGCGCGCCTCGTTTGGCGTGCGCGGGGCCAACATTCCGGCGGTGCTCCGCGCGCTGGTGGCTTGCGGGTGGTTCGGCATACAGACCTGGATCGGCGGCCGGGCCATCTACTCCATGCTCAGGATTCTGTGGCCGGGCGCGGCTCACATGCCGGGCGGCATCTGGGTCTGCTTCTTCGCGTTTTGGGCGCTCAACATCGCCGTGATCCTGCGCGGCATCGAGACCATCAAGTTTCTGGAAGGCGTCGGCGCGCCGTTCATGCTGGGAATCGGGCTGCTGCTGCTGTGGTGGATCACCGGCCAGGCCGGCGGCCTCGGGCCGGTGCTCAAGGCGCACAGCAAGTTCCAGACAACAGGCGAATTCTTCCGCTTCTTCGTGCCGTCCCTCACCGGCATGGTGGGGTTCTGGGCCACGGTGGCGCTCAACATCCCCGATTTCACACGCTACGCAAAATCGCAAAGGGCGCAGATGGTGGGCCAGGCGCTGGGGCTGCCCATCGCGATGACGCTCTATTCGTTCATTGGCGTGGCGGTCACGTCGGCGTCGGTGGTGTTGTTTGGCGAAGCGATATGGGATCCGGTGGCGCTGCTGGGCAGATTCAACCAGCCGGTGGTGGCGTTGGTGGCTCTAATCGCGCTGGTGATGGCCACGCTCAATACCAACGTCGCCGCCAATGTGGTCTCACCCTCCAACGATTTTTCGAACCTCAATCCGCGCCGGATTTCCTTCCGCACCGGAGGCCTGATCACCGGCGTGATCGGCGTCCTGATGATGCCGTGGAAGCTGCTGAGCGATTTCAGCGCGTACATTTTCGGATGGCTGGTGGGATACTCGGCGCTGCTGGGCCCGATTGCCGGCGTCATGATCGCCGATTATTTCGTGGTGAGGCACGCTCGCCTCAAGGTGGACGATTTGTATCGCCGTGGCGGGATTTATGAATACGAAGGCGGGGTCAACTGGAACGCGGTGACGGCGCTGGCGGTGGGCATCGCCGTGGCTCTGCTGGGGCTGGTGATTCCTGCCCTGCGATGGCTCTACGATTACGCCTGGTTTGTCGGCTTCGGTGTTGCCGGAGTCTTGTATGTGGTGCTGATGCAGCGGGTGACCGCGCCTGCTGCTTTGCCTGAATGGGAGGGAGAAGGATGACTGCCACTCAAAACCGTACCTTGCACCCGGTGACCAACCCGGCCACCGGAGCCGTCCTGGCCGAGATTCCATACGCGACCGCCGAGGATGTGGACCGCGCCGTCCGCGCCGCGCACGAGGCGTTTCTTACCTGGCGCGATGTTCCGGTGGTGGACCGGGTCCAACCGCTCTACCGCTTCAAGACGCTGCTGGAAAAGCAGGCGGCGGAGGTGGCCGCGCTGCTGACCAGCGAGAACGGCAAGACCGCGGACGATGCCAAGGCCGAGGTGCGCCGCGCTATCCAGATGGTAGAAATGGCGTGCGGAATGCCCAGCCTGATGATAGGCGATTCGCTCAATGACGTGGCCAAAGACATCGACTGCAAGACCGTTCGCCAGCCGATCGGCGTGTGCGCCGGCATCACGCCGTTCAACTTCCCGGCGATGGTGCCTCTCTGGATGTACCCGTTCGCCATCGCCTGCGGTAACACTTTCGTCCTCAAGCCTTCTGAGAAAGTGCCGCTCACTCCGGCTCGCATGGCGGAACTGTTGCAGGAAGCCGGCCTGCCCCAGGGCGTGCTGCGGGTGATCGATGGCGACAAAGTCGCGGTGGATGCGCTGCTGCACCATCCGCTGGTGAAGGCCGTCTCGTTTGTGGGGTCCACGCCGGTGGCCCGGTATATCTATGCCACCGCCGCGGCACAGGGCAAACGGGTGCAGGCGCTGGGCGGCGCGAAAAATCATCTGGTGGTGATGCCCGATGCCGACATGCCGAAGACGGTGGAAGCGATCATCGGGTCGGCATTCGGCGCGGCTGGGGAGCGATGCCTTGCCGGCAGCGTCCTGGTTCCGGTGGGCGAAGCCGCGGGTCCGCTGCTCGACCTGCTAGTGAAGCGCACACGCGCGTTGGTGGTGGGAGATGGCTCGCAAGCGGGCGTGGAGATGGGGCCGCTGGTCACCGGCGATCATTGCGGGCGGGTGGCAGGCTACATCGAGAAAGGCGTGGCGGAAGGTGCAACTCCGCTGTGCGATGGGCGCCAGCTGCGCTCCGCCGCCGGCGGCTTCTTCCTGGGTCCCACCATTTTCGACCACGTGACCCCTGAGATGACGATCGCGCGAGAGGAGATTTTCGGCCCGGTGCTTTCGGTAATCCGGGTCGACAGCCTGAACGACGCCATCGGGCTGGTGAACCGGTCTCCCTATGGCAATGCGACATCCATCTTCACCGGCAGCGGGAAGGCGGCGCGGGAGTATTCGTCGCGCATCGAGGTCGGCATGGTGGGGATAAACGTGGGCATAGCGGCGCCGATGGCGTTCTTCCCGTTCGCGGGCTGGAAGAATTCGTTCTTTGGGGACCTGCATGCGCACGGCAAGGATGCGGCGAGGTTCTATACGGAGCAGAAGGTGATTATGAGCCGCTGGTTTTAGGATTCAGCAGGCAGTGGCGTTTAAAGGGAGCAGCTGGCCGGCTCCGCCGCGGCAACGGTTGCGGGACCTAATGTTCTTCCCGCGGTCCGCCGATCCATTGGTTGCATGGTGGCGGACGACCTCATTCAACTCGAGATCATGCTGAACCGGTTTCGCAAGCTGATAGCCGAGCTGATGCGCGGGGCGGTAGCGCGCAACGCTTTTCAGCCCTGGGAAATCGAGATTCTGATGGACTTCCAGAGCTGCGCGCTGGCCCCACGGCGCCGGATGGAAACGCTCCGGCAGTACCAGCGTGCGGTAGAGAAGCAGATGGAGACGGGCCCCGGTCCGCCCATGAAGCTTTCCGACTTCCTTCAGCAGAAGATGATGCGCCGGCCTTCGACGCGGTAGGCGCCGGCCAGAACCAGCCGAATGGCTTCCGAATAGATGCGGTGTTCCTCACGCAAAATGCGCGCGGACAGTGCCTCAACCGTGTCGTCGTTGAGGACCGGCACGGCAGCCTGAATGAGGATGGGGCCGGCATCCAGATCCTCATCAACAAAGTGGATCGTGCAGCCGGTGATCTTCACGCCGTGCGCCAGCGCCTGGTGCTGCGCATCCAGGCCCGGGAACGCCGGCAGCAGGGAGGGGTGAATATTGAGAATCCGGTTGGGAAACTCGCGAATGAATGCTGCGCTGAGCAATCGCATGAAGCCGGCCAGGCACACCAGGTCTACCGCATTCCGGTGCAACTCCGCCACCAGCATGCGGTCGTAGATTTCGCGGTCCAGCCCCTTGGAAGGAATGCATACCGCGCTCAACCCGCGCTGGCGCGCCACTTCGAGGCCGCGCGCTTCCGCCCGGTTGCCGATGACGACGGCGATTTCGGCGTCAATCGTGCCGGCGGCCACGCTGTCCGCAATGGCCTCGAAGTTCGAGCCGCGGCCGGAAAGTAGAATGCCCAGGCGCTTCATAGGTACTCCACGCGGGGCCGGCCGCGTTTGTGCAAGGTGACGGCGCCGATGCGGAAGGGTGTCTCACCCAGCCGGCTGAGCACCGCTTCCGCCCGTGTGGCGGCCCGCGCGGGGACGGCCAGCACCATGCCGGCTCCCAGGTTGAAGGTCCGGCGGAAATCGTCTTCGGGAATGTTGCCGATCCGGCGCAGCAGCTCAAACAGCGGTGGTATGCGCCAGGAGCCGGTGTCGATCGCGATGGCCAGCCCATCCGGCAGCATGCGCGGCGTATTGTCGGTGAGGCCGCCGCCCGTGATGTGGGCGGCGCCGCGCAAAAGGCGCGCCTCCATCAGCGCGCGGATCGGCTTCAAGTAACTGCGGTGCACGGCTAGCAACGCATCCGCCACCGTGCCGCCGGTATCCGGCAGCACCGCGCCGGGGCCCAGGCCGGCGGTTTCAAATAGCAGCTTACGCGCCAGCGAATAGCCGTTGGTGTGCAGGCCGTTCGAGGGCAGCGCCAGCAGGGCGTCTCCAGCGCGGATGGCTTTGCCGGTCAGCAATTGGGAGCGCTCGGCTGCTCCCACGATGAAGCCGGCCAGGTCGTATTCCGATGGCGCGTACATGCCCGGCATTTCGGCCGTCTCGCCGCCAATGAGAGCGCAGCCGTTGTTGCGGCAGCCGCGCGCCAGGCCCGACACCACCGCCGCCGCAACGTCCGCATTCAGCTTGCCGACGGCGAAGTAGTCGAGGAAAAACAGCGGCGCCGCACCTTGCACGGCGATGTCGTTGACGCAGTGGTTGACCAGGTCCTCGCCGACTGTATCGTGACGGTCGGTGAGGAAGGCCACTTTCAACTTGGTCCCCACGCCGTCGGCCGAGCTCACCAGCACCGGCTTGCGGAAACCGCTCACCTGGTAGCAGGCGCCGAAGCCCCCGATTTCCGTGAGCACCCCGCGGGTGAACGTCCCGTGAGCCAGCTTTCTGATGGCAGCCACGGCCCGGCTGCCCTCGTCGATATTGACACCGGCATCGCGGTATCGGACCTGCTTTTGAGGCGGCAAGTAATCAGTATATCGAGCAGAGCCACTCAAAGCGCACCGCCTCGGTTCGGTTTCGCCCCACTCCCGTTTGACCTCTCCCGCTCGCCTGGGCTAAGTTGGTTCTAAGACTGCTTGGGCCTGCGCTCGGGCTAGATCGCACTGGAGAGGAAAAACAAGTGAATCACATTTGGACATTGCTCGCGATGGCTGCGGCCGTGGGCGTTCCGGCGGCAATCGCGCAAGACTCGGGAGGCGACGTGAAATCGTTTTACGAACTGAAGACAACCTACCTGGACGGCAAGCCGGCCGACCTGTCCGTATACCAGGGCAAGGTGTCCCTGGTGGTTAACGTGGCCAGCAAGTGCGGCTTCACGCCGCAATATGCGGGCCTCGAAAAGCTGTACAAGGAAATGAGCGGCAAGCCGTTCGAGCTGCTCGGATTTCCCAGCAACGACTTCGGCGGGCAGGAGCCCGGCACTCCCGAGGAGATCGCCACGTTTTGCAAACGCACCTACGACGTCACCTTCCCGATGTTCTCGAAAGTCGTCACCAAGGACAAACCGGATCAGTCGCCGATCTACAAGTTCCTCGGCGCTTCCGGGCACTTACCCGCGTGGAACTTCAGCAAGTACGTGATCGACAAGAACGGCCAAGTGGTAGCGTTCTTCCCAAGCGCCGTGAAGCCGGACGCCCAGGAACTTCACGACGCCATCCAGAAAGCTCTCGGCGACTAAGCGCCGCCCGCAGGCGGCTTCAACTTCAGATTCGGCCGCGCGCCGCGCACCTGTGGGGATTGCGCAGCCGCCACCGATCGGCAGTTGTGCGTAAGTTCACAGCCATAACCAGACGGGACATTACAACGGGAGAAATGAAATGCCAACTGATACGCCAGCGTTCCCGCCAGACGACCCCAACCGCAATCTTACGCTGGCGCAACCCGACAACCTCCCTCACATTCCTCTGGTCGGCGATACCTATACCATCACCGTGACCGGCGAAGAGACCGATGGACGCTTCTGCGTAATTGATATGCACATTCCGCCAGGTGGCGGGCCGCCGCCGCACCGGCATGACTTCGAGGAGACATTCATCCTTCTCGAAGGGGAGATGGATGCAACTTTCCGTGGCAAGAAGTCAATCGTGCGCGCCGGCGACACCCTGCACATTCGCGCCAACGCTCCGCATCAGTTTCACAACGCTTTCACTGGTCCGGCACGCTTGCTCTGTATCTGCTCTCCCGCGGGCCAGGAGAAATTCTTCATGCAGGTTGGCGTACAGGTCACTGAACTACTTAGAGAGGCGTAGCTGGCGAAGCGTCCCGGCAACTTCGCGCGCTTAGTGGGGCAGGCGCTTCCGCCTGCCAACCGCGTGCCGACTGGAAACATGGTTGGCCGGCGGAAGCGCCTGCCACACCCTATCCAGCCGCCTGCCTGCTGGAGCTCTGCTCCCGCGCGGCGCGGTTCGCCAGTTCATCACAACGGTTGTTGCCGGCGTGAAACGCGTGGCCCTTGGTCCACAACCAGGTGGTCTGGTGGCGTGCCACCTGTTCGTCCAGGTCCTTCCATAGGTCCTGGTTGATCACCGGCTTCTTGGCCGCCGTCATCCAGCCCTTGCGCTTCCACGCGTGAATCCAGGTCGTGATGCCGTTCTTGACGTATTCGGAATCCGTCACCACTTCCACCGCGCATCGCTCGGTGAGAGCGCGCAAACCTTCGATGGCGGCGCGCAGCTCCATGCGGTTGTTGGTGGTGTGCGGCTCCGATCCCCACATTTCCTTCGCGCGCCGGTTGTGGAGCAGAATGCATGCCCACCCACCGGGGCCGGGGTTGCCCAGGCAGGCGCCATCGGTGATGAGCTGGACTTTCTTCACCGGATCAGGAAACCGCCGCCGGCTCGGTCTGGAAGAATTCGTCCACCAGATCGAGAATCGCTGGCGGCTCCTGCGCCTGGTAGATGGCCGCGCGAAGCTGCGCGCCGTGGCGCACCCCGTGGGTGAAGTAAGTGGCGAACTGTTTCATCTTGCCGACCGTATCCTTCTCGCCGCGATCCACCAGCATCGCATAGTAGCGCCGCATCATCTGGTAGCGGTCGTGCTCGCTCGGTTGGTCGTAAGCGCCGGTGGTCACGTACTGCTCGATCTGGCGGAAGATCCACGGATTGGAGCTGGCCGCCCGGCCCACCATCACCGCGTCGCAGCCGGTTTCGGCCACCATGCGGACGGCGTCCTCCGGGGTGACGATATCGCCGTTGCCGATCACCGGAATTTTTACCGCGGCTTTCACCTGTGCGATGCGGCTCCAATCGGCTTTGCCGCCGTAGCCCTGCTCGCGAGTACGCGGGTGCAGCGCGATGGCGTTCAGGCCGCAATCTTCCGCCAGCCGCGCCAGTTCCACCATCACCAGTTCCTGGTCGTTCCAGCCGGCACGATATTTGAGCGTGAACGGAATCGTCAGCGCTCGCCGCACTTCGCGTAGCAGGCGCTCCACCAGCGGCAGGTCGCGCAACAGGCCCGAGCCGCCATTGCACTTCACCACCTTGTTCACCGGGCAGCCCAGATTGAGATCGACGATGTCGAAACCGAGCTGCTGGCACACGCGCGCGGCATCCGCGCACACTTGCGGGTCGGCGCCGAACAACTGCGCCGAAATCGGGCGCTCTTCCGCTTCGAAGGCCAGGTACTTCAGCGTGCGCGTGGGCTTGTGCGCTGTCCCCGCCGCCTTCACGCCGTGGGAACTGGTGAATTCCGTCATCAGCAGGCCGCAGCCGCCCAGGTTGCGGATGAACCGGCGGAACACGGTATCGGTGACGCCGGCCATTGGCGCCAGCACCGTGGCCGGAGCCACCCGCACCGTGCCAATCGAAAACCCGCCGGAAAATAAGCGCATGGGCCTCAGCTCACTTCAATCTTAACGGCTGCCGGGCGGAAATGGAACCTGCCGCAGGGTGTTGGAAGTGCGATGGACAGGTTGGCGTCATGCTCATCCCGAAACCCGCCGCCTTACTTTCCGAACCCGCATTACCTTCCGCTTGCGCGAGCCCGTCACCATTACCGGACAAACCCGGCAGTGAGCGGCCTCACAATCGGCGCTGCGACCATCAGGGAGTGCTCAGGATCACAGAGGCTCGCGCCTCAATGGACTTGTAATGCCCCACACGCCGGATTAACACCCCATAACATTAACTTCGCTTCAGGACCCGCAACGGCAGCCCTCGTGCCAGCGTTTGACCGTGTAGGAGGTCGAACAAAATGAAACGGAAACTTCTGACCGCTGCATTATTGATGGCAGGTTCGGTGCTCACCGCCTGCGCTGGAGGCGCCGGGGTGTTCATCGCTGAACCGCCGCCGCCGCGGTATGGCGTCATCGGCGTGGCGCCCGGCCCGGGCTTCGTCTGGGCCGATGGATTCTGGGATTTGCGCGGAGGCGCGTGGGTCTGGGCCCCCGGCCGCTGGGTTCGGCCGCCGCGCGCGCGCGCCGTGTGGGTGGCTCCAGCGTGGCGCCATGAAGGTGGTCACTGGCGGTACCACCGCGGCCACTGGCGGTAACACCGGCAACCGCTCCCTAACGGTCGCGGCTCGGAACGCGCAACGGAGTCGCGACGGTCAGGGAGCGGTGAGCACGGCGATCCCCGAACGAGTCGACGACCGCCTATGCCGTAGCCTGGCGGGCGCTCAAACGCGCCTTACGGATACGCAGGTACACGATCCGCACCAGCGCCAGCACCGGCACGGAAAGGAAGGTCCCCGCGATGCCGGCGATCTCCGCGCCGGCGAACACGCCGAACAGCACCAGCAGGGGATGCAGTTGCACCCCTCGCCCCATCAGGTGCGGCGAGAGCACGTAGTCCTGAGCCACGCGGAAGAGTGCCAGAAACGCCATAATCGGCAGCAAGCTGACGCCTGCTAGACCGGCCACAATCAGGATCAGCGCGACGGCGGTGACCGGGCCCAGCATGGGAATGAACTCCAGCAGGCCGCTGGCGGCCGCCAGCAAAATCGCGTACGGCATGCGCATCACGGAGAAGAAGATGGCGTAAGCCGCGAACGCCGCCGCCGAGAGCAGAAACAGCGCCCGCATGTAGCGCGCCAGCAGCAGGTCGACGTCGGACATCAAATCGCCGAGCAGTGCGCGGCGCGGGCCCTCCTCCAACACGTCGAGAAAGTGCCCCCGCATGGTGGAAGCGTCCTTCAGGAAGAAAAACGCCAGGACGGGGATGATCACCACGTAGATGACGTTGCTTGCGACGCTAAGAAGCTGCAACCCGTACTGCGGCAGCTCGGAGATCAGGCTGCTCGAACGCGCCGCTACTTCGGTGCGAACCCTCTCGACGATCTGCGCTTGCAGCGAGTGATCGCTGGGCAGCGGCTGCTGCCAGCTCTCCACCATCTTGGGAAACCTCATGGCGAGCACCGAGGCCTCGTCCACGACGCGCACGCCGATCAGATATCCGAGCCCGCCCGTGACCGCAACCACGATCACAAACGCCAGCGCCAGCGCCGCCGTCCGGGTGCGGCGCGCCGGAAAAATACGGTCGAGCAGGTCCACCAGCGGCGCCAGCAAATACGCAAACAGCAGGGCCAGGATGAAAACGAATAGCGCCGTGCGCGCCAGGTACACCACCCAGAGCAGCAGCAGCACAAGCGCCGCGGTCCACGTGCAACGTGCGGCGCGCTGGTCAAAGCCGAGCATATCGCGGACAAGCCTGGAGGATTATCCTACCACGCTTCTCACGCCCGCCAGCCGGCGTCCGGGATCCGCCGCGTTCCGTGCCACGCGTTGCCAGGCGCGTGCTACGCTCAAGACTCTTGCGTCCATGCCCGAGTTTGAGGCCATTCTTTTCGATTTTGACGGCGTGTTGGCCGACACCGAACCGGTTCATTGGGCGTGTTGGGCCGAGGTGCTGAAACCGTTCAGCGTCGCGCTCGAATGGGAATACTATCGCGACCACGGCATAGGCGTCGACGACAAGGAGATGCTGCGCATGCTGGCCGGGCTCGCCAATCCGCCGCTCGACTGGCGGGTCCTGTTCGCCGAATACCCCAGGAAGAAGGAGCTGTTCCGCCGCCGTGTGCTTGCCCATCCGCCATTCGACCCGGCGCTCGATGCCTTTCTCGAAAACTTGCATCACACTTACAAACTGGCGGTGGTGACGTCGAGCGCGCGCGGCGAAATCGATCCTCTGCTGGCCGCCGGCGGCTTGCGGCATCACTTCGATGCGCTCGTCGGCGCCGAGGATGTGACGCGCTACAAGCCCGATCCGGAACCGTACCGCAGGGCGGCGGAACTGGTAAGCGCGCGCATGGCGCTGGTGGTGGAAGATTCCGCGGCCGGCCTTGCCAGCGGGCGTGCCGCCGGCTTCGCGGTGCTCGCCATCGCCGAGCCTTCGCAAGTGCCGGCGCTCGTAACGCGCCGCCTCACCAAGGGATGATTGAAGTTGAAGTTGGTGTCCACAAGCCCCAATCCCAGGAGCGGATGATGACAGCAGGTTCGCTATCCACTTTCCCCGCGCCTTAAATCATCGAGCAGCCTTCCCCCCATCCTCCTTTTCTTTCTGGTTGGGGTGGCCGTTCCGGCGCTATCCGACCTGCAGTCGAGGATTGATTAGCGCGTCCAGGTGCTCTTCCGGAATTCCAGACTGTTCACGCGCTACCTCGCGAATCGTGCGGCCGGTGGCATAGGCTTCTTTCACCAGAGCGGCGGCCTTCTCGTAGCCAATCTCGCGAGTCAGGGCTGTGCCTAGCGCGAGCGACTGTTCGACAAAGCCTTCGGCACGTGGCCGATCGGCCTCTAATCCGTCTACGAGTTTCTCCGCGAAGTTCCTGCTACCGGCAGCGAGCAGTTCGATGGCATCGAGCAGGTCATATGCCATCACCGGCATCATCGCGTTGAGCTCGAAATTCCCCGCCGCGGAACACCACGCGATCGCGGCGTCATAGCCGATCACCTGTGCGCAGATCATCAGTAGGCTCTCGGCGATTACCGGGTTGACTTTGCCCGGCATTATGCTCGATCCGGGCTGGACTGCTGGCAGCTTCAATTCTCCCAATCCACAGCGCGGCCCGGAACCAAGCCAGCGGATATCGTTCGCAATCTTCGTCAGAGCAACTGCGTAGGTGCGCAAGGCGCCGCTCAGGAAGCAGGCTGCATCGCGGGCGGCCTGCGCTTCGAAGTGGTTGCGCGCTTCGACAAATGGCAGTCCGGTACGTCGCGCGATCTCCGCAATCGCACCCTGGGCGAACCCAGGCGGCGCATTCAAGCCGGTGCCCACGGCAGTTCCTCCGAGAGGCAGTTCATAAATGCCGGGCAGTGCTGCTTCGATGCGTCCACACGCTGCTTCCACCTGACGGGCATACCCGCTAAATTCCTGACCCATGCGGATCGGTACAGCATCCTGCAAGTGAGTTCGGCCGATCTTGATGATGTCGTGGAACTCCGCAGCCTTACGTTCCAACGATGCACCGAGTTGTCGCATGGCCGGCAGCAACCGTGCGACCAGAGATTCTGCGGCGGCGATGTGCATGGCGGTGGGGACGACATCGTTGCTCGATTGCCCTCGATTCACGTGATCGTTCGGGTGAGCGCCGGCGAGATGGCCGATCACCTCATTGGCGTTCATGTTCGTGGAAGTGCCGCTACCGGTCTGGAAGATGTCGATCGGGAACTGATCGTCGTATCGCGCTTCCACAACCTGTTCCGCCGCGGCCTCGATAGATGCCGCCAGAGCCGGCGGCAGGTGACCCATGCGGCCATTCATGGTTGCGGCGGCGCTTTTGATTATTCCCAACGCACGGATAAACGAGCGCGGAAAGCGCTTACCGCTGATCGGAAAATTCTGGACAGCTCGCGCTGTCTGCGGCCCGTAGAGTGCGGAGGCAGGCAACTGCATGTCTCCCATAGTGTCGCGCTCGATTCGGAAAGAGTTCCTCATGATTCTATTGTGAGGCTTTGCAGGAGTTTCGCGGGCGTTCGAACTGGCGATACCGATTGGCAATACGTCACAGACCGGCTGTATTGCGCCTGACTGTCACCGAAGAGCTCACCGTGCTCGACGGCCATAACAGGCGTTCCAGGTCGCATGACAAACAGATCATTGCGGACCCCCGCCGGAAAGTTCAGCATGGAAAGTCGAGGAGGCAACTATGTCTACCGCGGCAAACTCGCCCGGACACATGTTGAAATTGATTAGCCGTCGCGAGGTTGCGGACCGCACCCTGGCCTTCGAATTCGACAAACCGTCCTGGTTTGTGTTCAAGGCCGGCCAGTTTGCGGAAATCTCCTGGGTCGATCCTCCGGAGACCGACGCCGAAGGAAACACACGTGCGTTTTCCATTGCGAGTGCTCCTCACGAAGAACACCTGGTGTTTGCCACCCGCCTGCGGGACACAGCTTTCAAGCGGGTATTGCAGAAGACGCCGATTGGAACCGTCGTGAGATTGGAAGGACCCTTTGGCGATCTGACGCTCCACAACAACGTGAGGCGTCCCGCGATCCTGATGGCCGGGGGTATTGGAATTACCCCGTTTCGCAGTGTCATCCGGCGCGCTGCACATGAAAAGCTGCCCCATCAAGTCTTCCTCTTCTATGCGAACAGACGGCCGCAAGATGCACCATTTCTGGAAGAATTGAGCGCAATCGAGCGTGAAAATGCCAATTTTACTTTTGTGCCGACGATGACGGCAGTGGGCCGTCTTCAGCGTGAGTGGACCGGAGAGACCGGCCGCTTTAGCGCGGAGATGCTCACGCGGCATATGAAAAAGATTGCCTCTCCGGAGTTCAACGTCGCAGGTCCCATCTATTACGTTGCCGGGCCACCCGCGATGGTGAAGGGGGTGCGAGCCATGCTGAACGATGCAGGCATCGATGATGATGACGTCCGGACGGAGGAGTTCGGAGGCTATTAGCGGGGTGATCCTGCCTCGAAAAGGCGGAAAATTCTCTCTAGCGGTACTACGGTAGTGGCATCTGTCCGGCCACGAGCCACACGCAAACGAGCGATTAGCCGCTCCATCAACGGGAGTTCGTTCCCGAGATACGCATGATGCCGAACGACGATGTGGCGCATCAGGGCATTGAGACCTGTAACGTTCCAGTCAGGCTGCTCCGACTCACGCTCCGCCACTGCCAGGCGCAAGTCGGACAGTACGATTTCCAACGGAACTCTCATCTCCGCGGCAACTACAGAAGTCTGCTCGATAGTCGAAACCCTGTAATCGGAACGTCTGTATCCCCGAATGTGACAAATATACTATTTCAAAATCGGCACTTTACGGTCAGATTCGAACTGAGGGCGACAGAGTTGGATGACTGCGGTTGAGCGACTGGCCGATTTCGCTGTGAGTGCCCCCTATGAGGAAATCTCGGAGACGGCGCACCAGCAATTGAAGATTCGGATTCTCGACGCTCTAGGCTGCGCTATCGGAGCCATAGATGCCAAACCCCTTCAAATGATCCGCAAGAACATCGCCGAATTCGATGCCAACGGAAAATGCACACTGCTGGCCGGAGGACGGGCAAGTCCGGAACGTGCGGCATTTCACAATGGAGCCGCCATTCGCTACCTGGACTTCAACGACAGTTACCTGGCAAAGGGCGAAACCTGCCATCCCAGCGACAATCTGGCGCCCATTCTGGCGGCGGCGGAGTATGCGGGCTCGAGCGGCCGGGACTTGATGGCGGCCCTCGCGGTCGCCTACCAGGTGCAGTGCCGATTGAGCGATGTCGCCGCCGTGCGCGCCGCGGGGTTCGACCACACCGTACAGGGAGCTTATGCCGTTGCTGCGGGAGTCGCGCGCGTATTGGGCCTCGATGTCAGCAGGACCGCCAATGCAATCGCCATCAGCGGCACCGCCTTGAATGGCCTGCGCGTCACGCGGACTGGGAAGCTTTCCCACTGGAAAGGTCTCGCCTATCCCCACATGGCCTCTTGCTCCACTGCCATAGTCTTTTTGGCTCGCCGAGGAATTACGGGCCCGCTGGAGGTCATTGAGGGTGAGAAGGGGCTGATGGATGCGATCACCGGTCTTTTCGAGATCGATTGGTCTCGCGAAGACCTCGAACGGGTGAAGCGCACCATCTTGAAGAAGTACAACGCCGAGATCCATTCACAGACGGCTATTGACGGGGTGCTCGCACTAAGACAGCGCCACCAATTCGAGGCAGACGAAGTCGTAGAGGTAAATCTCGAGATCTTCGACGTCGCCTATCACATAATAGGCGGCGGAGATGAGGGCGACAAGACATCGGGCGTAGAGACCAAAGAGCAGGCCGACCACAGTTTGCCGTACATCCTCGCAGTAGCCATTCTGGACGGCAAGGTAAAGCCGGAGCAGTACCGGGACGACCGGATTCGCCGACCCGATGTGCAAGACCTATTGCGCCGCGTGATCGTAAGCCCGAATGCAGCTTATTCGGAACGCTTCCCGAATGAAATGCCCTGTCGCATCGGAATCCGGCTCCGCGATGGCCGAATGTTGACCAAGGAAATGCGCGATTACCCCGGCTTCTTCACGCAGCCGATGACATGGGACATGGCTTTCACCAAATTCGATTCTCTGGCCGAGCCCTATTCCACTCCGGTGGAACGCCGGGCGATCGCGGACGCGGTCTCCGAGTTGGAGAATACGCAAGTCTCCGACCTGATGCGGTTGCTGGCCTCCATGCGAATGTCTCAAGGGTGCGAAAGGAACTCCAGTGGCTGACCGGGCTTTCTCATTCTTGAAGACGAACCAGCGGCAGGCAGAGCCGCGTTCCCGTGGCCTAGTCGAACTGCTGACTCGTGTCGACAGGTGGGTTCCTGGAGTACGTTCTCACACAGGGCGCGGAGGCGGTAGACCATTATGTTCGGGAATGCCGCGAGGTGGGCTTCGACATCGTGTGGAGAGAGGCGCCTTTTTTCACCGAACGGGAACGCGCAACGTATTTCGAAATCGCGCGCAAAAAGTTCAGCGACAAAGAACTGTCGACCTGACGATGGCTGTGATCGCCATTAACGGATGGAACCGCCTGGTTATCAGTTTTCGTGCGGTAGCAGGCAGCTTTCAGCCGGCGGTTTCGCAAGAAGGAGCCAAGGAGGCGTGAAATGCTCGCTTTGAAACGCGCCTACGACAAGGCGGCTGCGGAAGACGGCGTTCGATTCCTGGTGGAGCGGCTCTGGCCGCGTGGTGTTAAGAAAACCGACTTGCGCCTGGATGCATGGCTCAAGGACGTGGCACCCACCACGGCGCTTCGCCAGTGGTTCTCGCACGATCCCAAAAAGTGGAGCGAGTTCCAACGACGCTATTTTGCAGAGTTGGATAGCCATCCGGAGGCATGCGAACCGATTCGCAGCGCTGCCCGCCATGGCAGCGTCACCCTGATCTACAGTTCGCACGACACAGGGCATAACAACGCCGTTGCGTTGAAGCAATACCTGAGTGCCCGAAAGGGCAAGAAAAGGACGCTCCATCATGCCTGAAACTGAATCGTCGCGCGGCGCTGCACGCGCGCCTGAACCGACAGAAGGACCCTCTCTCTCATTTGACCTGGCGGAACAGATCGGTCAACTTCGCCGGGAACGCTACTGGCAGAGCGGCCGAAACTCCAAAACTATCGCCAAGTACCCGGACTTCCGCATCGTGCTGACGGCGATCCAAGCGAAAACCACGATTCACGAGCACCACTCGGCCGGCCGCATCTCGGTGCAAACGGTGGAAGGCCGTATACGAATGCATGCCGGCGGAAAGGAGTTTGATCTGCCTGCCGGACGAGTTCTGGTGCTGGATCGCGCCATGCCTCACGATGTCGTGGCCTTAGAGGACAGCGCATTCCTGCTGACCATCGCGTGGCCGGAGGGGGAGGAACACTAACCGTATATGTGGCCACTGGGCGTATATTTCGCGCTGGTGTTGCTGCTGGTCGCCGGCATGCTCGTCGTCTCGTACCTGCTTGGCCAGCGGCATCACCAACCCTCCACCGGGGCGCCTTACGAAGGGGGCATCCTGTCGGAGGGCTCGGCGCGTGTACGACTCTCGGCCAAATTCTACCTGGTGGCGATGTTCTTCGTCATCTTTGATCTGGAGGCGGTATTCCTGTTTGCCTGGGCTGTCATGGCCCGCTCTCTGGGCTGGCCGGCATTCTGGGAAGCGGTGATATTTGTCGGAATCCTTGTCGCCGCCTGGCTGTATCTCTGGCGCATCGGCGCACTGGACTGGAGCAGCGACTCCGGACGAAGGGAGTAGGCAAAAATGCGGTGGTCCATCACCAAACCAGGCACAGTTCCGGGGGCGTCAAAGCAGGAACAGAGTACCTTCGACGACGTGGTACGCCGCAACGTGATTCTGTCGCGCGTGCAGGATCTGGTGTCCTGGGGGCGCAAGAATTCGATCTGGCCCTTCAACTTCGGCCTTTCCTGCTGCTATGTCGAAATGGCCACCAGCATCACGAGCAAGTATGACGTGGCTCGCTTCGGTGCCGAAGTAATTCGCGGCACACCGCGTGAAGCCGATCTCATGGTCATTGCCGGCACCGTATTCATCAAGATGGCACCCGTCATCCAGCGTCTTTACGAACAGATGATGGAGCCCCGATGGGTGATCTCGATGGGCTCGTGCGCGAATTCCGGCGGAATGTATGACATCTACAGCGTGGTGCAGGGGGTGGACAAGTTCCTGCCTGTCGACGTATACGTGCCCGGTTGCCCGCCGCGGCCGGATGCGTTTCTGGAAGGGTTGACGCTCTTGCAGACGGCTGTCGGCACCGAGCGGCGGCCGTTGAGTTGGGTGATTGGACCGCAGGGTGTCGAACGCCCGGACATGCCTTCCCTGCGCGATCTCAAGCGCCCTCTCCGGCAGCAGGCGACGGACTTGCGCACTCAGGATCGGGTGTGAGCATCACCGCAACCGCCAATCCGATTGATTCGCTGCAGGAGCAGTACGGCAGCGATGTGGTGCCTCAGCTTACATGCGACGGAATACCTACATTCTGGACTCCGCGGGAGCGTGTGCGCGACGTCCTCGGATATCTCAAGGGCCGGATCGATCGACCGTACGCCATGCTCTACGACCTGACCGCGATCGACGACAGGATGCGGGTGAATCGGAATGGGGTGCCGCCCTCCGCCTTCACCGTTGTCTATCACTTATTCTCCTTCGATCGGAATGAATATATCCGGATGAAAACCGCTCTTCCCGATGGTTCCCTATCGCTCGACAGCATCACGAACCTCTGGCCGGCTGCGAACTGGTACGAGCGTGAGGTGTGGGATATGTTCGGGATTTCTTTTTCAAGACACCCTCACCTGCAGCGCATCCTGATGCCGAGGAGCTGGACAGGGCATCCGCTGCGAAAAGATCATCCAGCGCGCGCCACAGAGATGGGGCCGTTTCAGCTCTCTGAAGAGAAGGAGGATGCCGAGCAGGAATTGTTGCGCTTCCGCCCCGAAGAGTGGGGCATGCAGCGCAGCCGTGACGACAGCGATTTCATTTTTCTGAACCTCGGCCCGCAACATCCGGGCACGCACGGTGTCCTGCGGATTGTGGTTCAACTTGACGGTGAGGAGATCGTCGATGCCGTGCCCGAGATCGGATTCCATCACCGCGGTGCGGAAAAGATGGGTGAGCGCCAGTCCTGGCATACCTACATTCCGTACACCGATCGCGTGGATTACCTGGGCGGCGTGATGAACAATCTCGCTTACCTTACGGCCGTGGAGAAATTAGCCGGGATCACGGTTCCACCGCGCGCCCAAGTGATCCGTGTGATGCTGTCTGAACTGTTTCGGATCATCAGTCACCTGGTCTGGTATGGCACGTTCGCGCAGGACTTGGGGCAGCTTTCACCGGTATTTTATACGTTCAATGACCGGGAGCGTGCGTTTGGCATCGTCGAAGCCATTTGCGGGGCGCGCATGCATCCAAACTGGTTTCGCATCGGCGGCGTGGCGGCGGACCTGCCGGAAGATTGGGACGGCATGTTCCGCGATTTCATCCGCTACTTCCCGCCCCGTCTGGCCGAATACGACCGCGAAGTATTGCGCAATCGCATCTTTCAGGCACGCACCAAAGGCATCGGCAGTTTCACCAAAGAAGAAGCCATTGAGTGGGGCATCACGGGACCGGGACTGCGGGCCTGCGGCTTCGAATGGGACTTCCGCAAGAAGCAGCCCTATTCGGGCTACGAGCAGTTCGAGTTCGATATTCCCACCGGCACGCACGGCGATTGTTACGACCGGGCACTGGTCCGTGTGGAAGAAATGCGGCAGAGCCTGCGCATCATTGAGCAGTGCGTGAACCGCATGCCGGATGGACCGTACAAATCGGATCATCCGCTGGCGACTCCTCCCGTAAAGGATCGCACCATGCACGACATCGAAACCCTGATTACGCATTTTCTGAGCGTCGGTTGGGGGCCGGTGATACCGCCCGGCGAAGCGTTGGGTGCCATCGAGGCCACCAAGGGCAACAACGGTTACTACCTGGTGAGCGATGGCAGCACGGTCTCCTACCGCACACGGATTCGGACACCTTCGTTTGCCCATATGCAGATGTTGCCGCTGCTCTGCCGCGGCAGAATGATCCCCGACCTATTGGCGGTTCTGGGGGCAATGGATTTCGTACTTGCGGACATCGATCGATGAGGAACGGTTATGTTGGCGCCTGAAGAGCGGACCGAGATCGAAGCCGAGTTCCGGCATTATCCGAATAGGAGGGCCGTCTGCATCGATGCCATGAACATCGTGCAGAAGCACCGCGGGTGGGTGTCGGATGAGGCGCTCCGCGACATCGGCGAATTACTTGGGATGTCGGATGCCGACCTGGACGGCGTCGCCACATTCTACAACCTGATCTTCCGCCAGCCGGTGGGCCGCCACGTGATTTATCTCTGCGATAGCGTCAGTTGCTGGATCATGGGGGCCGACCGGCAGTGCCGTCATGCTTCCGAACGACTCGGCATCCAGCCCGGTGAGACCACCTCCGACGAGCGTTTTACGCTGCTTCCAATCGTCTGCCTGGGCGCGTGCGACCACGCACCGGTCATGATGATCGACGACGACCTCCACCTCGATCTGACCCCAGAAAAGATCGACCAGATCCTGGAGCGCTACAAGTGATGCTCACGGAGAAGCCGCTCACCGGAAACATGCGGGCGGATGGGGAGGCGCTGGACCGCGATGCATACGAGCGCGCCGGCGGCTATCGTGCGCTGCGCAAGGCGTTACAGAACATGACCCCGGAAGCGGTCACCGAGGAAGTGAAGTCCTCGAACCTGCGAGGCCGCGGCGGTGCGGGATTCCCCACGGGGCTGAAGTGGTCCTTCGTCCCAAAGGGCGCTGCGCACCCGAGATACCTGGTCGCTAACGCCGACGAGATGGAGCCAGGCACATTTAAGGATCGGCTGCTCCTGGAAGGCGACCCGCACCAGTTGATTGAAGGCATGGCTCTCGCGGGATATGCCACCGGGACCGATGTGGCCTACATTTTCCTGCGCGGCGAATACAAGCTCGCGGCGACGAGAATTGCGAAGGCCATAGCGGAAGCTTATCGGGCCGGCTATCTGGGCAAGAACATTCTCGGTTCCGGATACAGCCTCGAGTTGTACCTACACGTCAGCGCTGGACGCTACATGTGCGGCGAAGAGACCGGGATGCTGAACGCCCTCGAAGGCAAACGCGCCAACCCGCGCGCCAAGCCGCCGTTCCCTCCGGTTTCGGGACTCTTCGGAAAGCCGACAACGATCAACAACGTGGAGACCTTGTGCAACGTACCGCACATTGTCAATAACGGCGCGGCGTGGTTCAGAGGCTTGAGCCGCAGCAAGGACGGCGGGACCAAGCTCTACGGCGCCAGCGGCAAGGTCAAGCGTCCCGGTGTCTGGGAACTGCCCATGGGCGTCACGATTCGCGAACTTCTTGAGGAGCACGCGGGGGGAATGCGCGACGGCGTTCGCTTTCGAGCGCTGCTCCCCGGCGGCGCTTCCACGGATTTTCTGGTGGAACAACACCTGGACATTGCCATGGATTTCACTGAAGTGCAGAAGGCGGGCAGCCGCATGGGGACCGGGACCATGATCGTGCTCGACGATCAAACCTGCCCGGTCGGCATGGTCTGGAACCTGGAACGCTTTTTCGCGCAGGAATCCTGCGGCTGGTGCACACCGTGTTGGAGCGGCCTGGGATGGGTTGAGCGCATTCTGAGGGCGATGGAACAAGGGCACGGCCAACCCGGAGACCTCGACAAGTTGGCGTTTCAAACACGGTTTTGGACGCCTGGTCACACCTTTTGCGCACTTGCGCCTGGCGCCGCCGAACCGCTACAGAGCGCATTGAAATACTTCCGCGCCGATTTCGAGCGCCACATCAACGAGAAATGCTGCCCGTGGAGATGACATGGCGACCGTGTACGTGGACAAACAGCAGTACGAGATGAACCCCCAGCAGAACCTGCTGCACGGCTGCCTGTCATTGGGTATGAACCTCCCGTACTTTTGCTGGCACCCAGCGTTGGGCTCGGTGGGCGCCTGCCGCCAGTGCGCCGTCAAGCAGTTCAAGGATGAAACCGACACCCACGGCAAGATCGTGATGGCCTGCATGACCCCTGCCGCCGAAGGCACTCGCATCTCGATTCAGGACGCGGAGGCGGCCGAGTTCCGGGCCGCCATTATTGAAGGCCTGATGCTGAATCATCCCCACGACTGTCCGGTGTGCGATGAAGGCGGCGAGTGCCACTTGCAGGACATGACCGTCATGACGGGCCACGACTATCGCAGCTACACATTCGAAAAGCGGACGTTTCGAAATCAGTACCTCGGGCCCTTCGTGAACCACGAGATGAACCGCTGCATCCAGTGCTACCGCTGTGTGCGTTTCTATCGCGAGTACGCGGGAGGGAACGATCTGAACGCATTTGCTTTGCGGAACATCGTTTTTTTCGGGCGCGACTGTGACGGCGTGCTGGAGAACGAATTCGCCGGGAACCTGGTCGAGGTCTGCCCCACCGGCGTGTTCACCGATGCCACGCTGAAGCGGCACTACACGCGCAAGTGGGACCTGCAAATGGCGCCGTCGGTGTGCGTGCATTGCGCCCTGGGATGCAACATCACTGCGGCCGAACGGTACGGAATGTTGCGGCGTCTCGTGAACCGTTACAACGGCGAGGTCAACGGCTACTTTCTCTGCGACCGGGGCCGGTTTGGCTATGAGTTTGTGAACAGCGAACGGCGCATCCGGCAACCCTTACGCAAGGGTAAGATCGCTACCGCGGAGGCCGCGCTCGGTTACCTGCGAGAACTTGCGTCGGGAGAGGTTATCGGAATCGGGTCGCCGCGCGCATCGCTCGAGAGCAACTTCGCGTTGCGATCGCTCGTGGGTGAGGGACGGTTCTATGCCGGCATTTCCGCCACTGAATCCCGGTTGCTGAAGCTGATGTTGGACATTCTGCGCTACGGCCGAGCGCATACCCCGTCGCTGCGCGAAGTAGAATCCGCCGATGCTGTGTTCATCCTGGGCGAAGACGTCACCAACGTTGCACCGCGAATGGCATTGAGCCTGCGGCAGTCAGTGCGCCAGCAGCCCATGCAGATCGCCGAGCGGCTGCGTATCCCGCTTTGGATGGACCATGGGGTGCGCGAGGCGGTGCAGGAGGAGAGAGGGCCGCTGTTCATCGCCAGCACCAGCGCCACGCGTCTGGATGACATCGCCACGCGCTCGTACCGCGCTGCACCCGACGACCAGGCACGGCTTGGCTTCGCGGTGGCGAACGCGTTGGATCCACGTGCGGCTGCGCCGTCAAATCTTTCCGCAGCAACGCTGACGCTGGCGGCGGAAATCGCCCAAGCGCTGAAGACCGCCAAACGCCCTCTCGTCATAGCAGGCCTGAGCAATCGCAGCGCGGCAGGTATCGAGGCCGCGGCGAATGTGGCGTGGGCCCTGCCTGGCATCTCACTGGCGTTCACCGCTTCGGAGTGCAATAGCCTCGCCGTCGCGCTGATGGACTCTCCTGCGCTGGATGCCGCGCTCGAAGCCCAGGCCGACACCGTCATCGTTCTTGAAAACGACCTCTACCAACGGCTCCCCGCACCCGTGGTAGACAAGTTTCTGGCGCGCTTTCGGCACGTCGTGGCTCTCGACCATCTGGAAACCGCAACCACGGCGAAGGCGGAACTGGTTCTGCCGGTGGCCACCTTCGCCGAAGGAGATGGCACTCTGGTGAGCAGCGAAGGGCGGGCACAGCGTTTCTTCCGGGTTTTCCTGCCGCCCGAGCCTATCCAGGAAAGCTGGCGCTGGCTGGGATCGTGGAAAACGCTGGATGACGTCGTCGCGGCGCTCGCTGCCGGGCTGCCGCAATTCGGCGCTGTCACCCGCGCGGCGCCATCCGCCGATTTCCGCATGGCGGACGCGAAGGTCCCGCGCGAGCCGCACCGCTACAGCGGGCGCACCTCCATGCTGGCCAATATCAGCGTCCACGAGCCGAAGCCGCCCGACGATCCCGATTCGCCCCTCTCGTTTTCCATGGAAGGAAACCCGGACCAGCCGCCTTCTGCTCTGCTCCCGTTTTTCTGGACGCCGGGATGGAACTCCATTCAAGCGGTGAATAAGTTTCAGGCTGAGATCGGCGGTCCACTGCGACAGGGCGACCCTGGAGTGCGAGTCATAGAGCGGGATGGAACCAAGTTCAGCTTCTTTGAGCAACCGCCTCCGGCGTTCGAAGCGCGGCAAGGCGAGTGGCTGGTGGTTCCGCTCTTTCACATCTTCGGCTCCGAGGAAGTAAGCCGCGCGGCTCCGGCCATCGCGGAACTGTCACCTGAACCGTACGTCGCGCTCAACCCGGAAGATGCCTCGAGTTTCGGCAAGGAAGTGGAGTTGTTCGGCCAACGTCTTCCGGTGAAGATCGCGACGGATTTGCCGAAAGGTCTAGTCGGTGTTCCAGCGGGAGTGCCGCCATTTGCCGGCCTCGATCTGCCGGCGTGGAGCAGGATCTCCGCCGTGCCATGACCAGCCCTTATCCCATTCTTTCCATCATCGGCGTCCTTGCGGTAGCACTGACCCTGGCGGCCGGGCTGATCTGGCTGGAACGGCGGCTCCTGGCATTGTGGCAGGACCGATACGGGCCGAATCGCGTTGGTCCTTTTGGGTTGCTTCAGGTGATGGCGGATATGATCAAGATCTTCTTCAAAGAGGACTGGGTCCCGCCCTTTGCCGACAAGGCGGTCTTCGTTCTCGCACCGGCAGTGATCGTCGTGACGGTGCTCATGTCCTTCGCCGTACTGCCGATCGCGCCGGGCATTATCGTCAGCGATTTGAATATCGGTCTCCTCTTCGTGCTGGCAATGTCTTCGCTCGGAGTCTACAGCGTGGTATTAGCGGGGTGGTCCTCGGATAACAAGTATTCGCTGCTAGGAGGCTTGCGCGCCGCCGCCCAAATGCTGAGCTATGAGGTTTTCATGGGACTGTCGCTTATGGGCGTCGTCCTGCTTGCAGGCTCCTTCGACTTGTCCGCGATTGTCGAAGCCCAACGCCATCTCTGGTTCGTGGTGCCTCAGTTTCTCGGCTTCGTCCTATTTGTTATCGCCGGTGTGGCCGAGACCCGGCGCCTGCCGTTCGACCTGCCCGAAGCGGAAAGTGAATTGATTGCGGGCTATCACTCTGAGTATTCCGGCATGAAGTTCGGTATGTTCTTCGTCGGCGAATATCTTGGCGTAATCCTGATTTCTTCGCTGATCAGCATTCTCTTCTTCGGTGGCTGGCTGGGACCCGCGCTTCCCCCCATTATCTGGTTCCTGCTCAAGACGTTTTTCTTCATCTCCTTTTTCATCCTGCTGCGGGCATCGCTGCCGCGGCCGCGCTTTGACCAGTTGATGTCCTGGGGCTGGAAAGTGATGTTACCGCTGTCATTGGCCAACCTGTTAGTCACGGGCGCTGTAGCGCTCGCCTGGAGCAAATGAAATGTTCAGCATCATCCGAACCATCTGGTACGTGCTTCTGCACATGTTTCACAAACGGGTAACGGTTCAGTATCCCGAACAGAAGCCATACCTGTCGCCGCGGTATCGTGGCCGCATCATTCTTTCGCGCGATCCGGACGGCGGCGAGCGCTGTGTGGCCTGTTATCTCTGCGCCGTGGTCTGTCCGGTGGACTGCATTGCTCTGCAGGCCACGGAAGATCCCTCCGGCAGGCGCTACCCGGAATTCTTCCGTATCAATTTCTCGCGCTGCATTTTTTGCGAACTCTGTGAGGAGGCGTGCCCCACGTACGCCATCCAACTGACTCCCGATTTCGAGATGGGCGAATACCATCGGCAAAACATGGTGTATGAGAAGCAAGACTTGCTGATCAGCGGCCCCGGCAAGTACCCCGGTTACAACTACTGGCGCGTAGCCGGCGTCAAGATCGGCGGAAAGGATAAGGGCGAGGCTGAAAACGAAGGCCGTCCCGTGGACCTGCACAGCCTCTTACCGTGAGCATCCTATGACGATCGTGTTTTACGTTGCGGGCGGGGTGGCGGTTGTCTCCACGGCCCTGATGATCACTCGCCTCCATGCGGTGCACGCGCTGCTTTACCTGATCGTTTCGCTGTTGGCCGTCTCGGTGGTCTTCTACACGCTGGGCGCACCCTTCATCGCCGCACTGGAAGTGATCATTTATGCGGGCGCAATCATGGTGCTGTTCGTGTTCGTAGTTATGTTGCTGAACCTGGGTGAGGAGGCCGCCCGTGCCGAGCGCGCACTCCTCAAGCCCTCCATGTGGATCGGGCCCCTGATCCTCGCAGCCATCCTGAGCGCTGAATTCGTCTATCTGCTGGCCTCGGGTTCCGGAGGGAGTTACGGAACGTCAATTATCGGGCCGCGCGGAGTGGGAGCGTCGTTGTTCGGGCCGTACCTGATCGGCGTTGAGTTGGCCTCGATGCTGCTGGTCGGCGGCCTCGTAGGAGCGTATCACCTGGGATGGGGAAAGACCCAAAAGCCGGAGGTCAGGTGATGGAAGTGATTCCCATGCGTGATGGTCTCATACTCGCCGCGGCCCTCTTTGCATTGGGCCTGGTCGGGGTTCTGGTGCGGAGAAATGTGATCTTCATTTTGATGTCGATCGAGGTCATGCTGAACGCCGCCGGACTGGCCTTCGTGGTGGCAGGCGCGAGGTGGGGCCAGCCGGATGGCCAAGTCGTGTTCCTGTTCATTCTGGCAATGGCCGCGGCGGAGGTATCGGTGGGTCTGGCGCTGGTGCTGGAACTCTATCACCAGTACAAGTCGTTGGATACCGACGCCATCAGCAGGATGAAGGGTTGAGATGCTCGAATTGCTCTGGTTAGTCCCGGCAATCCCGTTCGCGGGCGCCCTGGTGCTCGCGGTCCTCGGGGCGCGGATGTCTCACAAGAGCGTCACGACAGTGGGTGTAGGGAGCGTCGCCGCATCGGCAATCATTTCGATCCTCATCGCCGCCGTGTTTCTCAGCGCGCCCCCCATGAGCGGAATGTACTCGCAAACTCTTTGGACGTGGATCGACGTCGGCTCATTTCGGCCGCAGATCGCCTTCTATCTGGACGCGCTCTCACTGGTGATGATGCTGGTGGTCACGTTCGTGAGCTTTCTGATCCACCTGTATTCCGCGGAATTCATGCGAACTGACGATGGTTACAGCCGCTTCTTCGCCTACATGAACCTGTTCGTGGCCTGCATGGTGACACTGCTGCTGGCGGACAACCTGCTGCTCCTGTACCTCGGCTGGGAGGGCGTCGGGCTGTGCAGTTATCTGCTCATCGGTTTCTGGTACCAGGATCCGGCGAACGGGCTCGCGGGGAGAAAAGCGTTTATCGTGACACGTGTGGGCGATACCGCCATGGCAATCGGCCTGTTTCTGTTGTTCCACAGCCTGGGGACGCTCCGCATCCAGGATCTGCTGCACGCGGCGCAAGGCCAGTGGTCCATTGGATCCCCGTACGCGATCGCGGCGGCGGCGCTACTGCTGGGAGGGGCGGTGGGCAAATCGGCGCAACTGCCGCTGCAAACCTGGTTGCCGGACGCGATGGCCGGTCCCACACCGACCAGCGCCCTGATTCATGCGGCCTCCATGGTGACGGCGGGCGTTTACCTGATCGCACGCACGCATGTCCTCTTTGAGCTGGCGCCGCCTGTCCAGTTCGCGGTCGCCGCGATCGGCGCCGCCACGCTTCTGATGGCAGGCTTCAGCGCGCTGACGCAGAACGACATCAAGCGCGTCCTCGCGTATTCCACGATCAGCCAGATCGGTTACATGTTTCTGGCGCTGGGCGTTGGCGCATGGGGCGCCGCCATCTTCCACTTCATGACGCACGCGTTCTTCAAGGCCCTGCTGTTCCTGGCAGCCGGCATCATCATCGAATCGCTGCACCACGAGCACAACATCTTTCGTATGGGCGGGCTTCGCAAGGAGCTTCCAATCGCCTTCTGGACTTTCCTCATCGCCGGATGCTCTCTGGCCGGGTTGCCGCTGATTACCGCCGGTTACTACAGCAAGGACCTCATCCTCTGGAGCGCCGGCAGTTCCGCCGCCGGCAGCACAGGACTGTGGGCGGCAGGAATCGCCGGCGTCGTATTGACGTCACTGTACACGTTCCGGCTCATCTTCCTGGTCTTCTTCGGGCCGGCACGGACTCGTGTCACGAGCCGGCCGGGCCTCGCCGTGACAATTCCGGTCTGCGCACTCGCGGTCTTGTCAATCGTCGGCGGTTTCGATAAGACACCGTTCGCAAGGTTCATCGCGACGGCGCTCCCCGGCCTGCCGGAAGCAGCTGGGGGCATTGCCGAAACCCTATCAAGCATAGTTGCGGCCCTCGCTTTTCTATGCGGTCTTCTGGGCGCCTGGTTCGTCTATCAGCGCAATCCCGCCCTGGCCACGGCGATGGTCGAAAACCCGGCAGGCCGGCTGTTGCACCGCTTCTGGTTCTCCGATTGGGGAATGGATTGGCTTTACGATCGGCTCTTCGTCCGGCCGGTGCTCTGGGTGGCGCGCGTGAACAAAGCGGATGTGGTCGATTCCATTTACGATGGCCTGGCGAGCCTGGTCACCTTGTGCTACCGCGTTCTCAACCTTACGGAAACTGGCAAGCTGCGCTGGTACGCCGCATGGATTGCCGGCGGTTCCGTTGCTTTTGTCGCTGTCGTGATGTTCTTATGATCTTGCTCTGGCTCATCCTGATTCCGCTGATCGCCGGCGTCCTGGCGTGGATGGTGGCGCGCTGGAGCGCCTTAGCCGCTCGCTGGATCGCGCTGATCGCCGTGCTGATCGATTTCGTCCTCGCGTTGTCGCTGTGGATAGGCAATTTCCACGCGGGCCTCCGTACCTGGTTCGAGCAGGCCGATTGGGCTTGGATTCCGCAGTTCGGTATCCGCTTTCACCTCGCTCTCGACGGCCTGAGCCTCCTGCTGCTGATGCTCACGTTCTTCCTTGGCATCCTCTCGGTGCTGGCTTCCTGGAATGAAATTACCGAAGCCGTCGGCTTCTTCCACCTGAACCTGCTCTGGATACTGGCCGGTATCGCAGGCGTGTTCCTCGCAGTCAATCTCTTCCTGTTCTACTTCGCGTGGGAACTGATGCTGGTCCCGATGTACTTCCTGATCTCCATCTGGGGCCACGAAAACCGTGTGTACGCTGCCGTGAAGTTCTTCCTGTTCACGCAACTCAGCGGGCTGCTGATGCTGATTGCCATCCTCGCTCTTTTCTTCCTGCACTACCACGCCACCGGTGTCTACACGTTCGAGTACGAGCAGCTATTGGGCACGGCTATGTCTCCCAGTACGGAGATGTGGATCATGCTCGGCTTCTTCGTCGCGTTCGCCGTGAAACTACCAGTAGTAGTGCTGCACACGTGGCTGCCCGATGCCCACACGGAAGCGCCCACGGCGGGCAGCGTCATACTCGCCGGCCTGTTGTTGAAAACCGGTGCTTATGGAATGCTCCGGTTCGTCGTGCCGCTTTTCCCCCATGCCGCCCACAGGTTCGCACCCGTCGCCATGGCGCTGGGAGTGGCTGGAATTCTCTATGGCGCAATCCTGGCTTTCGGGCAGACAGACTTGAAACGCCTGGTCGCATACACCAGCGTGAGCCACCTGGGCTTTGTCCTTCTGGGCATCTTCGCCTGGAATGACCTAGCGCTTCAGGGAGCAGTGATCACCATGATTTGCCATGGCATCAGCACCGGCGCTCTGTTCATTCTGGTCGGTGCCCTGCAGCATCGCATTCATTCCCGGGAAATGGACCGCATGGGCGGGCTCTGGAGTACTGCTCCCCGCCTGAGCGGCGCTGCGCTGTTTTTCGCACTCGCATCCCTGGGGCTTCCGGGTCTTGGCGATTTCGTGGGGGAGTTCCTGGTTCTGCTGGGCACCTACCGGCAGAGTATTATCCTGGCACCGTTGGCCACTGTGGGGGTCTTGTTCGCCACGTTCTACGCGTTGCGGCTCGTGCAGCGAGCCTTCCAGGGGCCCAATACTCACGACTGGCAAATTGTGGATCTAGTTCCGCGTGAGGGTTTGGTGGTAGCGCTGATGGTCGTGGCACTGCTTTGGTTGGGCCTGTACCCGCGACCCGTGCTGGATACCTTCCAACCGGCCATGGCCCGGTTGGAGCAACTGGCTTCCGGGAGATGAGTGTGAGCGGAAACCAACTGATCGCATTGCTGCCCTTGCTCATCCTGGCTGGTACATCGATTGTCGTTATGTTGGCGGTCGCCGTGCATCGGGATCATAAGCTCTCCGCCATCCTGACCTTCATCGGTCTGGCAGCGGCCTTCGCGTGCCTGTGGATCGCCGCGCCAGTAGTGCCGCTCCAGGTTACGCCGTTGCTGATGCTCGACCGCTATGCACTCTTCTACATCGGCTTGATCGTGGCAGCCAGCATGGCATTCGTGCTGCTGTCGTACGGATACTTCGGGCGATGCGAAGGTGACCACGACGAACTCTACATCCTTTTGCTCGTGGCCACGCTCGGTTCGACAGTGCTCGTGGCCAGCACCCATTTCGTCTCGTTATTTCTGGGACTCGAACTACTCAGCGTGGCGTTGTACGGGATGATCGCCTACCGGCATTCCCGGCCGCTCCCTCTCGAAGCTGGCATCAAGTACCTTGTGCTGGCTGCGGTTTCCGCCGCTTTCCTCCTGTTCGGAATGGCTCTTGTCTACGGCGCTCTCGGCACCATGCAATTTGAGGAAATCGCGGTTCGGCTGGGCCGCGCGGACTTCGATCGCTGGCTCGTTTTGCCCGGCCTGGCCCTGATCGTCACAGGTTTCGGCTTCAAGCTCGCGGTGGTTCCCTTTCATCTCTGGACCCCTGACGTGTACCAAGGCGCGCCCGCGCCCGTTACGGCGTATATTGCCACCGTTTCAAAAGGCGCCATGTTCGCGCTGCTGCTACGCTTGTTCTATCGCTCTGGCGCGCACGATTTGGCGCCCGTCTTCGTTGTGTTCAGCATCATCGCAGTCGCATCCATGATCGCGGGGAACCTCCTGGCGCTGTTGCAGAACAACGTGAAGCGCATCCTGGCGTACTCTTCCATTGCGCACCTTGGATATCTTCTCGTGGCGTTCCAGGCGGCTGGCGATCTCGGTCCCACCGCCGTCACCTTCTATTTGGTTGCGTATTTTGTGACCACCATGGGTGCCTTCGGTGTCGTCACAGTCCTATCGGACGGCTCCAGTGAAGCCGAAGACCTGGAGGACTACCGGGGCCTGTTCTGGCGCCGCCCGGCGTTGGCGGCGGTCTTCACCGCCATGCTGCTGTCACTGGCCGGCATTCCCGTGACGGCCGGCTTTATTGGCAAATTCTACGTTGTGGCGGCCGGAGCCTCCTCGGCCATGTGGGCGCTGATTGTCATTCTGGTGATCACAAGCGCCATCGGACTCTTTTACTACCTGCGCATTATCGTTGCCATGTACGGGCAGCCCGCCGAAAGCCCGGCTCCCCCCTCCATGCTCGCGCCGGCGGGACGTTTTGTGCTCGCGCTTCTAACCGCTCTCTTAGTCTGGTTGGGCGTCTTTCCTGGGCCACTGCTGAGTGTCATTCGCAATGCACTAGCCGGGTCGGCTTGAGAAGGCAAAACGATGTTTTCACTTGCAAAGATCCTATTACCGATTGATTTCTCGGAGCGCTGCATTGGCGGAGCGCGCTACGCGATTCCTCTGGCCGAGCACTTTCACTCAGAGTTGACACTCCTGCACGTGATCTCCCCGATTGATTACCCCTCTCCACAGTTACAAGCATTCAACGCAGATCGCCGGGAGAAAGTGTCGAAAGCACTGGACGATTTTCTCTGTGCAGCGCTGAATCATCTCAACACTCGACGAATACTGCTTGAGGGCGATCCTCCCAAGGTCATCGCGCTCCAGGCGGTGCAAGACAGATCGGACCTGATCATGATGCCCACCCATGGTTACGGCCCATTCCGGCGCCTCCTCTTGGGTTCAGTGACTTCGAAGGTTCTGCACGACAGCGCTTGTCCTGTGTGGACCGGAGCACACGTCGCGCAGGGGCCTTCTGCGGAGGGGATAAAGCTGCGGCACATTGTCTGCGCGGTCGACTTGGGCCCGCATAGCGCGAGTGTCCTCCTTTGGGCAGCCGGCTTAGCGGCAGAATTCAAGTCCAAGCTGACTCTGCTGCACGTCGTCCCACGGCTGGACTCACCGGGTGAGGGCCACTATGCGGACGAATGGCGACGGCGTCTGCTTGCCGACGCCACCGAGGCGATTGCGAAAGCACAGCAAAGCGCGGGCATACATATGGAGAGTGTAGTGGAATCAGGCGACGTTTCCAAAGCCGTACGCATTGCCGCCGGCCGCCTGAATGCCGATCTGGTCGTCATTGGACGCGGCGCCGCCGATAACGCGCGTTTGCGCACCCACGCATACGGCATTATCCGCGAATCGCCCTGCCCTGTCGTGAGCGTGTAACGGTGTCACCTGGCAATGGTCCGTGCGTCATGGTGATCAACACTTCTATCATGGGTGCACGGTAAAGCAACGGACTCAGCTCAGAATGCCAGCGTTTTTTCAGCTCCAAGTCGGAGGCCCGCGACTGAAGGTAGTACAGCCAATTCGAGATTCGGCGCCGAAGGGACGAACGTGTCCTTGGCGGCGACCCGCACCACCGGCCCATCCAGCGAACCGATGCAGTTTTCCGCGATGCGCGCCGCCACTTCCTCGCCGAAGCCCGCAGTGAGCGTATCTTCGTGGGCGATCATGACATGGGTGGTCTTGCGCACACTCTGGTAGATGAGGTCTTCATCCAAAGGCACGATGGAGCGCAGGTCGATGACCTCCAGGGATACGCCCTCCTTCTCCATCTGCCTTGCCAATTCCAGAGCCATGTAGACGGTGCTGCCCCACGTTACCACGGTCAGGTCCTTGCCTTCACGGCGGATCACCCCTTTGCCGAACGGCACGATATAGTCGGCATCCGGTTCGGGGGTCTTGGCCTGCACACGCCGGTAGAGGCCCTTATGTTCCAGGAAGATCACGGGGTCCTTGGAGCGGGCAGCGGCCTTGATCAGGCCTTTCGCGTCTTCCGCGCAACTCGGATACACTACGTACCAGCCGGGGATGTGCGCAAAGAACGATTCCACGTTCGCGGAATGCCAAGGGCCACCCTTGATATAACCCCCCACCGCGATTCGCACCACCACGGGGCATTCCCATTCGCCCTGACTGCGCCACCGGACGGTGGGAATTTCGTCTCGAAGTTGCAGGGCCGCCGGCCAGAGGTAATCGGCGAACTGCATCTCGACAATCGGCTTGTAGCCGCCGATCGCCATGCCCGCGGCTACGCCTTCAATACTGGCCTCGGCCAGCGGCGAATTGAAGACGCGGCCGGGAAAGGCGCTGCTTAACCCGCGGGTGACGCCAAACACGCCACCTTTGGGGTCAGCCACGTCTTCACCCCACATCACAATCTTGGGGTTGCGCTCCATTTCCTCCCGCAAGCCGTGATTGATGGCGTCGATCATCGTGACTTCCTGACTGGACACGTAGCACGGCGGCTGGGGCTCTCCCAGCAACGCAGAGTCATTGGAGTAGATGTGAGCCATGACGGTGGATTCATCGGGCTGCGGGCGGCGATCCGCCTCATCCGCGGCACGATCTACCTCGGCCTTGATTTCCGCGCGCAGCGAAGCCACTTCTTCCTCTGTGACGACACCATTCCGCAACAGGTACCGTTCGGTCTGGAGGATCGGATCGCGACCGGTAATCGCCCGCAACTCGGTTTCGCCACGATACTTGCGATGGTCATCCGACGAGGAGTGGGGATCCAGCCGCACGACCATCGCTTCCACCAGTGCGGGGCCAGCCCCTTGTCGCATCGCCTCAATCACCGGCGGCAGGGCTTCATAGAGGCGCTCGAACCAGGTGCCATCCAGACGGAGCGCAGGCATACCAAAGCCCTGAGCGATTCGGTGCACCTCGGAACCCGTCTGGCTCACCTGAGGCACGCTAATCGCGTAATCGTTGTTCTGCACCGTAAACAGCACCGGCAGTTTCTCCCGTGAAGCCCAATTCAAGGCTTCGAAAAACTCGCCTTCACTAGTAGCGCCCTCCCCAGAAGAGACGTATACCACCTCGTCGCCGCCATCCGCTTTGACTGCACGGGCCATTCCCACGGCGTTCAGATACTGCGTGCCGGTAACCGCTGTTGGAGCCACCAGCCGAAGCTTGCGGGATGACCACTGCTCTGGCATGTTGCGGCCGTTGGAGTTCGGATCGCCCTCGCGACCAAGCATGCCGAGGAAGATGTCCTTGATGGGCATGCCCAGACCCACGGCGACGGCCTTCGACCGGTAGTATGTGAAGAACCAGTCGTGACCTGGCTTCAGCAACATCGTCATGCCGATCTGGAGCTTCTCGTGGCCGCGCGTGGACGCCTGGAAGCCGCATTTGCCCTGGCGCACAAAGGCCTTCATCCGTTCTTCAATGTAGAAAACGGTCAGCATCTTGCGATAGAGCTCCAACGTGACCGGATGCGGAACGATCACGTTGTCAGTGAACTGCAGCCTCTGAGTGGATGTTGCCATGGGTGTTTCAGCCCCTTTGATTCCATCATAGAGCACTCCGTGAGCGCGGCCAGTGACTGGAGTCACGCCCCCAAGGACTCGCGGGAAGTGCCGCTCCGGTCAAAAGCGCACGATCACAACTGGCCACCGGCGAGTTGAATCAGGTCGCCAGGGCCTCCACAACTTTTTCCGACGAGCTTGTTGAGAGCGGCTTGAAGAGCCGCAGAATCCACATACCTTGAGGCGGCAGGTCTGCTCCAGTCTCACAGGTCAATGGCCTGAACCGGCCAGCACCGTTTCCTGCAACAAGTTGCTTCATACTTTCAGAATGCCGCCGGCGGGCCGCCGCGGATAGGACTTAAGTCACGGCGCTGCAGAATTCGCGGCTTTTCGCTGGAGAAGGCGTCGGCGCATTGACGCATAATGGAATTGAAGCCCTCGATACTGGGGCGGGAAGGCCGGGATGCTGGAGGCAGAGCTGTTCGCATTCCTGGAGAGGACGGCAGACGCCGCGTTTACGGTAACCAGGGAAGGTCAGATCTGCTCGTGGAACCAGGCGGCGGAACGGCTGTTTGGATACTCATCGGCGGACGTGCTGAACCGGGCGTGTTATGAAGTTCTAGACGGTCACGGCGCTCTCGGCACGCAGGTCTGTAGCGGGGACTGCAGCGTTCAGCAATGCGCTGCACAGAAGCTGCAAATCCCCGATTTTGACCTCGAGGTCAAAACACGCTCCGGCGAGAGGCTGTGGGTGAACGTTTCCACCCTCGTTTTCGAAGAACCCCGGCGCGACCGCCGCCTGGTTGTGCACCTGGCTCGAGACATTTCGCGTCGTCGGAGAAGCGAAGAGTTGCTTGCCAAGATGCTGGAGATCTCCAAAGAAATCGTAGCCGTCTCTGACCACCACACTCGGGCGGCGCCCGTCTCGCCGCTTACGGACCAAGAGCAGCGAATCCTTCGCTTATTCGCGAAAGCCAAGAACTCTTCCGAGATCGCCCGCGAACTGGGTATCACTCTGCCCACGCTGCGGAATCATCTGCACAGTATTAACGAGAAGCTCCGCACCCATAACCGCCTGGAGGCCGTAATGCACGCCATGCAGCGCGGCCTCATCTAGAAGCCATCCATGCCGCTTTCGGACATAGCGGATGTCTCTGGGTACGTGACAAAGGGACTATCGATCTTCGGGTGGCAAAACAGATGTCGGCCGCCTGGTTGGCGACCAGGAAAATTACAGACTTCGGGTCAAGGTATTAGGCTCTTGATCAGAAACGGGGGCAGGGCGTAATCCCAAGCTGATAAAACAATCTTGGGAGAAACGTTTTGATCAGCTCAGAGATCCTGCTAGGCCTGCCCGGCTACCAGATTACCGGGATTGAATGGAAAAGTGGAGAAGTGAGGATTTCGGCCCAGTATAGCGGGCCGCAATCCTGTCCGCACTGCGGCGGTGCCGAGTTGCGGAA
>JBAVYH010000036.1:0-7807 GCA_049698695.1 Bryobacteraceae bacterium
GCGTTCGCGCGATCTGGCTGGGGCCGAGGCCCTGCTGCAACATCTCCACGGCGCGCAATCGCCGCCGCTCCAACTCCTCGGGAGAACCAGATGGCCGCATGTACACCTCCCGAGATCAGTATAGGACATTAGTTATGCAGGAAGCAATAGCCCCGTCCCCGTAACAGGCGTTTGCAGGCAAATGTTGCGCGCGCGGATTGCCTGCGGCTACAATCGCTGGGCATGAAGCTGGCGATGATTCTGTTGGCGGGCGCGGCGTGGGCGCAATCGTGGGTGGCGCAATCCAGCGGGACCAGGGCTTCGCTGCGCGGCATCAGCGTGGTGAACGCGCGCGTGGCCTGGGCCTCCGGCACGGCCGGAACCTGGCTCATCACAACTGATGGCGGAGCAAACTGGCGCACCGGCACGGTTCCCGGCGCCGAGAAACTGGATTTCCGCGGCGTTCGCGCGACGAACGAGCGAACCGCCTGGCTGTTGAGCGTCGGCAGCGGCGCCGACTCGCGCATCTATCAGACGTCCGATGGCGGCCAGCATTGGCGCCAACAACTGACGGCTTCCGATCCCAAGGGCTTCTTCGACGCCATCGCGTTTTGGAATGCGCGGCGTGGTCTGGTGCTGGGCGATCCGGTGGACGACGAATTCGAAATCTACACCACCAGCGATGGCGGGCATCACTGGCGCCGCCAGCATACCCCAGCGGCCGTTCCTGACGAGGGCGCCTTCGCCGCCAGCAACAGTTGCCTGGTGTTGCGCGGAAATCGCGAAGCCTGGTTCGGCACCGGCGGGCGCGGAGGCGCACGCGTGTTTCATTCGATCGATGGCGGTGGAAGCTGGACGGTGGCCCCCACGCCGGTTCGCGACGATGGAGCGGCGGCCGGCATTTTCTCCCTGGCCTTTGACGGCGGCCTGGCGGGCGTCGCGGCCGGCGGCGATTACAGCAAACCGGCGGATGCGGCCCACAATATTGCCGTGACCGCCGATGGCGGCCTCACCTGGACCGTGCCTGCCGGCGCGCCCTCCGGCTACCGCTCCGCGGTGCTGTACCTGGCCGATGACAAAGCCTGGATCGCCACCGGCAGCTCCGGCTCGGACGTGAGCTTCGACGCCGGCCAGACGTGGCGCACGTTTGACACCGATGGCTACAACGCGCTCGGCGCGGCGGATGGAACCGTGCTCGCCGTAGGTCCCAGGGGCCGCATCGCGGCGCTCCGGATGCGGTAGCCAAGTGGGGCAGGCGCTTCCGCCTGCCTACCGCCGCGGCAACTGGGTGGCACGGATGGGAGTGAGCCGAACGCCGGGCTGAAGCGTACGGAAGGCACGGCATTTGGAGTTGGCAGGCGGAAGCGCCTGCCCCACTTGGCCGGTCACTTCACGGCCACCGCATCCACCGCGAAACCGGCATCCATCGAGGGCAGTTCTTCGAACAGCAGCAGCGTTCCGGCGGGCGGGTGCTCGGCATCGAAGACCTCCGCTCGCGCCTGGCGCACTTGGCCGGCAATGTCGAGCGAGAGCGGATAATAACCGGCGAAGGCCACTTTGCGGGCCGACGTGCCCGCCTGCGTCAGCTCTTTTTGCAAGCGCGCGAACGCTAGCCCCGTATCGCGTAGCTGGTAGCCGAAGGAAACTTGCGCGCTGGTCAGCACCACTTCAGTGGAATTCACCAGCGCAATCGACGATTGTCCGGACTCCCGCGGCAGGCCATCCGGATCCAGGAACTGGAGTGGCGCCGCGGGATCGGTGGCCAACCGCGCCACGGCTTCGCAGGCGGCTAGCGCGTTTCCCGGCGAGCGCAGCGTCTGCACGTAATCGAGCGCCGCGTGCGGGTATTCGGCATCCACCAGGCTCCGCGTCGCGGCCACATCGGCCAGCGAGCTCACGAAGCAGGTTACCCGCAGCACGTTCTGCGGGGCGGCGCCGGCGTCCTTCACGGCCCGCCCCAGTTGTGCTATTGCTTTCCGCACCAGCGGTGCCGCCGGATCGAGCGGGTTGTCGGACGACGCGGCCTGGGCGGAGAAGAACGCAAGGCCATGCGGGTTCACATCTTTGCGCGCTTCCCCAATCGCCTCCAGCACCACCTGCGCGCCTTCCATCGGCAGGCCGCCGGCGCGCACCAGGGTCAGCGCGGGCAACGGCCGTTTGCGATCGGAGAACTCTTCGCTTACCAGGTCGTGAACCCGCCGCACATCGCCCGACCCGGCCACGAACGCGCGGATCTTGAGCACGGTTTCACTCCCCGACTGATGCCACAGAGCCTTAAGCGCCTCGCGTACCTGGTGCGTGAGCAACCCCTTGCCGGCCAGCGGCGTGACGTGGAACGTGAGGCGGCGCGGATTGCCGGTAGTGACGGCCGGCAGCTCGGTGGGTAGTTGCAGGACTTGTGTGCGCTCTTCCTTCTTCGAGCGCCTATCTTCGGCGGGCGGTTGGGCGGCACTGGCGGCAACCGCGCCCAGCGTCAGCAGGATGATGCTCTGCGGCAAGCGCGGTACGCGCATAGAACTTGGATTGTAGCAGAGGGGTGGACGGTGGCCGGTTGGCAGCATCAATTCCCTCTCACGCCGTCCGCTTGTAACAGCCCCGTCCGACGTTGCGAGTTAAACTCAGGGAATGTCGTCTATCGTGCTCGAGTTGCAGCGCGACTCGTTGAATCCCGCGGCTGACGTGTCGGACCTATTGCGAAAAGCACTTCTCATAGCGACCAAGCTGAACATTCCGGACTTCAACACTTGGATAGAGAACGAGCTAAGCGGGTATCGCGACCCAAAGGGTATCCCTCCTTATCGAATCATCACCGGTCGGGTAATGGCTCAGGATAACTGGGGCCGGTGGGTGCCGGTGTTATTTCAGGACAATGATGCGCTTGCCCTGGTCGCGACAGTTCCGCTCCTTGATCCGGTTGCCGAGATCGAAGCGCTTTTGCAGCGGACGATCCAGCAAAATGAGGGCACGTTGAGGGTTGATTACTCGCCGGAGCAGGAGGCGATTCTTGGACGCGGCTCTCTGCACGGCCTCGTCGGACACACACGGTTCATAAGAATAGAAGACCTAAGGGGCGTGTTAGATGCGGTGAGAAACGAGATCCTTAGGTGGAGTCTGAAGTTGGAGAGGGACGGTATCTTGGGTGAGGGTATGACCTTCTCGAAGGACGAACAGCAGAAGGCATCTGCGGTTCACTACACGACTAATTATTACGGTAGCGTTGGGAATGTTGCTCAAAACAGTGAGCACTTCAGTCAGACGGCGAGCATCGGGATTCAGCCTAAAGACCTCGCCAGGCTGGTTTCGGACATGACCGCGCACCTCAATGAACTGGACCTTGATGCCCACCAGAAGCAGAGAGCGGAGGCGCAGATTTCAGCTCTCAAGGCCGAACTCGCCGGCGATCCTGACGCTGCAGTCGTGAGGCAGGCCGGGCACACCCTCCGAAACATTACAGAAGGTGCAATCGGCAGCCTGATCGCAACGGCGGCACAGCCCGGCGTTTGGCACTGGATACACCAGACACTGTCAAACTTTTGAGCAGCCCGTTTCCGATTAGCCGAGCTCACAACGGTGCTATTGTCTTGGTGTGACCGGGTTGGGAACTGCAGGGGCGATCGGCTCCATCGTTACGGCGTTGGCGACCACGGCGGCGTTGATCGTCCTCATCTGGTACACGGTCGAGACGCACAAGCTCCGACTCGAAGCACAGCGCCAAAATGAACACTCGATGATGCCGGTAGTAGCCTTTCAGACAGGCTACTTTCCACCGCACACCAAGAGCAGCAGCCTTGTCGTCTCCAATCTCGGTTCCGGCCCGGCGTTCAATATCCGGATCAGTTCGATACAGCTCTCGGGTAGAGCCGCTGTATTCGAGCATCCCTTCGTACTGGCTCCAGGTCAGCACGAGTTCGTGGCGTTATCCGGTCTCCGGGAACCGAAAGTGGATCAGGCTGGGGGCTATGATGACGGCAAGATCCACGCTGCATACGACCTTCTAAAAGCGCTGAAGTCCGCCTCCGACATCTTGGAGACCAAGTTCGTCATCACCTGCACAAGCACCAGCGGGAAGAACTACCGAAGCAAGTTCACCTTGGGCCACAAATCAGATGACGTTGAGTCGTTCGTCAGGTTCGACGGCATAGAGACGCTGTAGCCATCTGCTTTGACCACTGCCAAAACTAAGGCGAAGAGACACTACGCCAGCCACGTCCCCACCCAATATGGTATGCTTTGGCTGGATGGAGTCCCTACCTCATCTCGATCACGGCTCAGAAGTCCCGCTGTACCGCCAATTGTACGAACAGTTTGCGGAGAGGATTCGCTCGGGTGAGCTTGGGAATGGGGAGCGGCTGCCAGCCACTCGCGAATTGGCTGGTTCACTTGGACTGAACCGCACAACCGTGGCTGCGGCTTACGAAATGCTCGAGGCCGAGGGCATGATCGCCGGTAGGGTGGGGAAGGGCAGCTTCGTCACTGTGGCGCCATCGGCGGGGGCGGTGAGTTGGGGAGCGTTGCTCGAGCATGGAGAGTTGGCAGGCCGGAGACCTGCTCCACGGGGCGAAGCGGCGCCTGCGTCCGCCGCCCTGGGGCGCGACATCATCAGCTTTGCCACGTCATGGCCTTCGCGCGAGCTGTTTCCCTTGGACGAATTTCGCGCCAGTTGCGAGGCCGTGCTGGCACGCGCGGATCTGGCCGACATTTTGCAGTTGGGGTCGCCCGCCGGGTATGAACCGCTGCGCCGGCATTTGACCGAGGAAGCGCGCCGGCAAGGCGTGGCGGGCGCGGCGGACGATCTGCTGATCACCAACGGCTGCCAGCAGGGGCTCGATCTGGTGGGCCGCGTGTTGCTGCGGCCGGGCGACGCGGTCGCCGTCGAAGATCCCGTCTACCCAGGGCTGAAGAGCCTGCTCGCCGGCATGGGCGCGCGCCTCGTCGCGGTTCCTGTGGGCGCCGACGGCATGGAGATTCCGCGCCTGGCCCGCGTGCTGGAACGCGAACGGCTGAAGCTGATCGTGGTTACGCCGGACTTTCAGAATCCCACCGGTGCCACGCTGCCGCTGGCGGCGCGGCGCGGGCTGCTCGAAATGGCGCGAGCGGCCGGCGTTCCGATAGCGGAAAACGATCCGTATGGCGAGCTGCGCTACCACGGCCAGCCGCTCCCGGCGCTCAAGCAACTCGACGAGCACGGCGGCACGGTGCTGCTGCGCAGTTTTTCGAAGGCCAGTTTTCCCGGCTTGCGCGTGGGTTGGATGGTTGGCCCCAAGCCGCTGCTCGACCGCTTGCGCCAGGCCAAGGAGGCGGCCGATCTGCACAGCGACCAGCTTTCGCAGGCGGTGTTGCTCGAATTCGCCGAATCCGGCCGGCTGGAGGCGCACCGCCGGCGGCTGCTCGAGGCGGGCGAGGAACGCCTGCGCGCTACCCTCGAAGCCTGCCGCGAATTCCTCCCGCGCGGCACGCGTTGGACGCGGCCCGAGGGCGGCATGAACCTGTGGGTGAGCCTGCCGGAGCCGCTCGATGCCGGTGAGCTGTTGCCCCGCGCGCAGAAACTGGGCGTGGCGTATCTGCCGGCGCGTTATTTTGCAGTGTCCCGCCTGGAGCCGGGCGGGTTGCGATTGAGTTTCGCCGGGCTGGCGCCGCAGCAGATTCGCGCAGGCTTGGAAATCATCGGGAAGTTGGCGGCGGCGGACCTGGCAAGCGCGCGTCCCAGCGACGAGCCGGCTCCGGCGATGGTGTGAGGGGTAATCGACTTAAGGAGCATAGCGATGTTTGAATTTACGAGCGAAAGTTTTCGAGTCAAGGTCGGGCTGGCGGAGATGCTCAAGGGCGGCGTCATCATGGATGTCACCAACGCCCAGCAGGCCAAGATCGCGGAGGACGCTGGGGCATCGGCGGTGATGGCGCTGGAGCGCGTGCCGGCCGATATCCGCAAGGAAGGCGGCGTGGCGCGGATGGCCAATATCGCGATCATCGAGCAGATCATGCAGACGGTCAGCATCCCGGTGATGGCCAAGGCGCGGATCGGCCACTTCATGGAGGCGCGCATTCTGGAAGCGCTGGGCGTCGATTACATCGACGAAAGCGAGGTGCTGACGCCGGCCGACGAAGAGCATCACATCGCCAAGAGCGGTTTCAAAGTGCCGTTCGTCTGCGGCGCGCGCAACCTCGGCGAGGCGCTGCGGCGCATCGCCGAAGGCGCCGCCATGATCCGCACCAAAGGCGAAGCCGGCAGCGGCAACATCGTCGAAGCCGTTCGCCACATACGCACCATCGTCAAGGAAATGAAGCATCTCACGATCCTGGGCAAAGAGGAACTGGTGCACCAGGCCAAGGAGCTGCAGGCGCCGCTGGAACTGGTCGAATGGGTGGCCGTCCATGGCAGGCTGCCGGTGCCGAACTTCTCGGCCGGCGGCATTGCCACCCCGGCCGATGCGGCGCTGGTGATGCAACTGGGCGCGGAGGCGGTCTTCGTCGGCTCGGGCATTTTCAAATCGTCCGATCCGGCGGCGCGCGCCGTTGCCATTGTGCAGGCTGCCAAGAACTTTGAGAATCCGGAGAAACTGCTCGAGGCCAGCCGCGCGCTGGGCGAAGCCATGCCCGGCCTCGACATCGCCAAACTGCCGGAAGGCGAGCTGATGCAAACCAGGGGCTGGTAATGAAAAAGGTGGGCGTGCTTTCGCTGCAGGGGGATTTCGCCGCCCACGCCGCGGCTTTGCGGCGCGCCGGCGCCGAGCCCGTGTATGTGCGCCACGCCGCCCAGCTTGCCGGTCTCGACGGCCTGGTGATTCCCGGCGGCGAAAGCACCACCATGCTCAAACTGCTGCGCTACGACGGCCTGATGGAACCGCTGGCGGAATTCGCGCGCCGCAAGCCCGTGTTCGGCACCTGCGCCGGAGCCATCCTGATGGCGACCCAGGTTTCCGCCCCCGCGCAGGAGAGCCTTGGCCTGATGGATATGGCCGTCGAGCGCAACGGCTACGGCCGCCAGTTGGATAGCCGCGTCACTTCCATCGAACCCGAGGCCGATTTCGAGCGCCGCACCGCGCCCGGCACCATTGAGGCCGTCTTCATCCGCGCCCCCATCATCCGCAGCGTCGGCCGCGGCGCCAAGGTGCTGGCCCGCTACGACGGCGATCCGGTGCTGGTGGAGCAAGGCCAGCACCTGGCCGCCACCTTCCATCCCGAGCTCACTGGCGACGCGCGCGTACATCGGCTGTTCCTGGAAAAGCTGTGAGCAAACACCGTACACGCGTCCTGTTCGTCTGTATCGGCAATTCCTGCCGCAGCCAGATGGCCGAGGCTTTCGCGCGCATTTTCGGCGGCGACGTGATGATCCCGGCCAGCGCCGGGCTGGCGCCCGCCTGGGGCATCGCGCCTGACACCATTCGCGCCATGGGGGAGAAGAACATTGTCCTGCGCGATCACTTCCCCAAAAGCCTTCAGAACCTGGCCCGCATCCGGTTTGACCTGGTCGTGAACATGTCCCAACGCCCGCTTCCGGAGGGTATGCCGGGGCGCCTGCTGGAATGGGAAATCCCCGACCCGATTGGCATGAGCTACGAGGAGCATTGCCAGGTCCGGGACGAAATTGAGCGCAAGGTGATGGAGCTGATCGGCCAACTGCGCCTCGAGCGGCAGGCGCCGCAGTTCCGTGGGCAGGGCTCGGGCCGCGTGCCGCTGTGAGGCGGCGGGCGCGGACGGCATGATTTGCCCTTTCGCGCGCCGCGCGCGTCCAGCATTTTCTAATCCAAGAATGAGCCTGAAGGGCTGAAATCTGGTTGGCGCAGTGCCGGGCTCCTTTCGCTGGGTTTTCTTGTTCGTTTTCGGGGGA
>JBAVYH010000037.1:0-2122 GCA_049698695.1 Bryobacteraceae bacterium
CACCGGCTCCGGCCGTCGCCGCCGCTCCGGGTACTCCGGTTGAGCCGGCCACCGTGGCGGCAGCCTTACCGCCGGTGGCGATCGATACCAACCTGTTCCGTGTGACTTTCAACAACCAGGGTGCGACGGTGCGGAGCTGGGTGCTTAAGAAGTACAAGGGCAACGACCGCAAGCCGCTCGACCTCGTGAATACGGCCGCCGGAACCGAGGTGCCGTTTCCGTTTTCCCTTTATTTCGCCGGCCCGCAGCCGACCGCGAAAGTCAATCAGGTCTACTACACCCAGACCCCGGATGCCGACGGCCTGGGCGTCGCGTACGAGTACAGCGACGGTCACACCCACGTGCGCAAAACATTCCGCTTCCGGCGCGACAGTTACCTGTGCGAGGTTTCGAGCGAGGTCACAGTGGACTCCCGGCCGCTTCCGAACGCGATTGAGTGGCGCGGCGGTTTCGGCGATCTGACGGTGTCCAACGCGCCTTCCAAAGAAAACGCGCTCTACTTCAACCCGGCTGAAAACAAGCTTTACGAAGAGGGCGCCAAGGCCGCCAAGAACGGGCCGGCCACGGCTACGGCGAATTTCTCGTTCGCCGGCCTCGAGGACCAGTATTTCGCCGCCGTTTTCCTGCCGCCGGCCGGCGCCGTTTCGAGCGCGGAGGATCGGGAGCCGTTCATCGTCACCACCTTCGCCGACACGCTGCGCACGGTGGCCATCGAAAAGCCACAGCCGCTGGTGGGCGCCGCGGTTTCCCTGGGGCCCGACAACCACTTCCGGCTCTTCGTGGGTCCCAAGGACCTCGATCTCCTCAAACGCGTGGACCCCAAGCTGGAACAGGTGGTGAGTTTCGGCTGGCTTTCGATTCTCGCCAAGCCGCTGTTCCTGGTGGTCAACTGGTTCAACGATTCCTTCCTGCACAATTTCGGTTGGGCCATCGTGGTGGTCACGGTGGTGATCAACCTGGCGGTGTTCCCGCTGCGCCTGAGCAACATGAAATCGATGCGCAAGATGCAGGCGTTGAAGCCGCAGATCGACGCCATCAACGCCAAGTACAAGAAAATCGGCCTGACCGATCCGCGTAAGGCGGACCAGAACCAGGAAGTGATGGCCCTGTACAAGCAGAACGGCGTGAACCCGATGGGCGGGTGCGTGCCCATGCTGATCCAGCTTCCCTTCTTCATCGCTTTCTACAAGGTGTTTACGGTTTCGGTGGAAATGCGCGGGGCGAGCTGGTTGTGGGTCACCGACCTTTCGCAACCCGAGACCATTTCCCCCCACATCCTGCCGCTGGTGATGATCGCCAGCCAGTTCTGGATGCAGAAGATGACGCCGACCGCCGCGGCGGGAGGAGATCCCAATCAGCAGAAGATGATGATGCTGATGATGCCGCTGATCTTCGGCGTGATGTTCTACAATTTGCCCAGCGGCCTGGTGTTATACTACTTGACCAGCAATCTGGTCGGGATGGGTCTGCAGGTGTTTTTCAACCATACGGCGATGGCTGACAGCGCCGCGGGCAGCGTGGTGCCGCCTAAGAAAAAGAACCCTAGGAAGTAAGCCGTGACAGAACGAAAATACTCGGTCGAATCGATTGGAGCGCGGTTAGACGGTTTCCTTGGTCCCCTGCTGGCCAGCGCGGGCCTCGATTTGCGGTACAAGATCGCGGACGCAGAGGCCAGCGAAGACGATTTCGAAACCCCCGACGTGCTAGTGAACTTCAGCGGACCGGATGTGGACGCGCTACTGGCCAACCGGGCGGAACTGCTGCTGGCGCTGGAACACGTGACGATGGAGATGCTGCGATTCGGTTCCGACGAACATTCGCGGCTTTCCTTCGACGCCAACGACTACCGCCTGCTGCGCATCGAGGAGCTGCGCCTGAGCGCGCAGACCGCCGCCGACAGGGTGAAGCGCACCGGGATGCCGTTCCGCTTCAACCCGATGAACAGCCGCGAGCGGCGCGTCATTCACCTGGCGTTGCGCCAGGAACCGGCCGTGCGCAGCGAGAGCGCGGGCGCCGGGCCGGCACGGCAAGTGGTGGTCTATCCGGCCGGTATGGCCAGCCTTCCCGACGTGCCGCAGGCGCCGGAGCTGCGCCGCGGCGGACCGGGCGAGCGGCGCGGAGC
>JBAVYH010000038.1:0-66074 GCA_049698695.1 Bryobacteraceae bacterium
CATACTCTAATCAAGGCAGAAGTCTCCCTTAGTTGAGATTGGTTCGGTCAGGAACCCAAAACCTCAAAATAACAGGGCTTCCGCCCTTTCCTTCAAACCTAATTTGGACAAGCCTGGGGCATGCCCGGCCTGGCCCGAAGCGCAGACACACCTGCCCAACGACATCCCGAGTGGATACGTCTGGATGATAGTCGCGAGTGACTCCCTCCCAATGCACTAACATAAATCAGGAGCCATGCTCGAGAACATCAACCTCAAGAGGAAGCTCTCGCGCGAAGAGTACAAGCGGGCGCTGCCCGCGGTGCAGCATCGTCTCTACGATCTGGAAAAGGCGTGTTGGGACCACGGCGTGCCGACGGTGATCGTCTTCGAAGGCTGGGACGCTGCCGGCAAGGGCACTGCCATCGCCGCCTTGACGCAGCGCCTGGATCCACGCGGGTTCAAGCTCTATCCCATCACCGCGCCGCGCACTTATGAGCAGCAGCGGCCCTGGCTGTGGCGGTTCTGGCTGAAAGTGCCGAACCGCGGCGAGATGGTGATTTTCGATCGGAGCTGGTATTTTCGCGTGCTCGACGAGCGCGTGGAGCGCACCATCCCTGAAAAAGCCTGGCGCCCCGCCTATCGCGACATCGTCGAGTTCGAGCGCATGCTGGCCGACGATGGCGCCGTCATCGTCAAGTTCTTCCTCCACATCTCGAAGAAGGAGCAGCGCGAACGGTTCCGCGCCATCAAAGCCGATCCGCTCGAAGCCTGGCGCGTCAGCGAAGCTGACTGGGTCCGCCAAAAGAAGTACGACGAATACCTGGCCGCGATCGAGGAGATGCTCGAGTTGACCGAATCCGAGTTTGCGCCGTGGACCATCGTCGAAGCCACCTCGAAGTGGTACGCGCGCAAGCGTATCTTCGACACCATCGTGACGGCCCTCGAAAAACGCCTGGGTACCAACGCGCCGCCACCTTCCGTCGAAGTCCCGGCTGTGGCGGCCAAGGACGCGGAGCTGCGCGAAGCAATGGACGCACTGGCGGAGGGGAGGCGGTAATGCTAGAAACGCTCGATCTCACCCGCACCCTCACCCGCGAAGCTTACGTCCGCGAGGTGACGCGGCGCCAGATTCAGCTTCGCGAACTCGGCTACCAGGTCTACCTGCAAAAGCGTCCGGTAATCATTTTGTTTGAGGGCTGGGACGCCGCCGGCAAGGGCGGTGCCATCAAGCGGATCACCGAGAAGCTGGACCCGCGCGGCTACGTGGTCTATCCCATCGCCGCGCCGCAGGGCGAAGACAAAACCCGCCACTACCTCTACCGTTTCTGGCGCCGCCTTCCGGAGCGCGGCCAGATCGCCATCTTCGACCGCTCCTGGTACGGACGCGTGCTGGTGGAGCGGGTGGAAGGCTTCGCGCCCGAAGAGGCCTGGCAGCGCGCCTACAAAGAGATCAACTCGTTCGAGCGCCAGGTGAAGGACTTCGGCACCATCCTCGCCAAGTTCTGGATCCACATCTCGCGCGAAGAGCAGCTCCGCCGTTTCGAGGAGCGCAAGACCATCGGCTACAAAGCCTGGAAGCTCACCGAAGAGGACTGGCGCAACCGCAAGAAATGGAGCGTCTACGAGGAAGCCGTCGAAGAGATGCTGGTGAAGACCAGCACCCGCACCGCTCCCTGGAGCCTGGTGGAAGGCAACGACAAATACTGGGCCCGCACCAGGGTGCTCGCCCGCCTGGTCGAGATTCTCTCCCAGGAGCTCGGCTACACTCCCACCAACCCGCTGAAGCATGACTCACGCAAGAAGCGCGCCAAAGCGGCGAAGTAAGCGCCGCGCCAGCCCAGGCGCGATCTCACCGGAGCTCATCCCGCGTCATGGATGACGATGCAGCACGTGCGTGGCGATGTCCGGCCAGAACTCGCGAAAGACATTGGTGAGGGCGTCGCGCCCCATGGCGTATCCGTACTTGACAGCCAGGGATCCCGCGGTCCGGTCCTGACTGGGATAATAGGCCGCCGAGACGCCCTGAGAGATGCCGCGGCCGAAGACCTCGGCAGCGTTGAAGGTGTTGTGTCCCTGGTAATTGGGTGTGATGAGAACACGGGATGCCGAGTAAATGGCGCGCCTCCAGAACCCGCCCTCGCCCTTGGCGTAATACCGCTCATCCTCATGGAAAACGGTTGGCAAAGCGAAGATCACCAGGTAATTTCCATCCGTCTTATCGACGAAGCCGCGCCAGTAATATCTGCCGAAGCCGGCCATTCCTTCGCCCAGTTGCGGATGCGCATTGCTCCACTCCGACATCGCCGAGGTGATGCCTACGAAGATAAACGACGAGTAGTCGAAGCTATTCTGCGTAGCGATCTTGAACGCCTCCTTGGCAGTGGGTGGCGGCGGGATCGCTCCCGCGGTGACCGCACGGTAATTGGGCATCATGCCCAGGATTCGCTTGGGTTGCTGTTGCGACGCGGGAATTGCCGCCGGGCCGGACCGCGCTCCTGACCGGCTGGGCACGTTTGGCGCTCCCGAGGCGCCGGACTGGTCCGGCGGCTGGCTTTCCGCGCTGTCGTCGGCCAATTGTGCGGATTCAGGCGGAACGCGCGCGGAACCGGCATCGCCCGGTTGGGCAAATGCGCAGACTGCGGGAAAGATGAATGCGAACCCTAGGAGAAAACGCAAGGCAGGCCCTCCACTTACATAGCTACATTATGAGGTAAAGGCCGGCCGCATTGCATTGCCGGAAACCCGCCCTACGTGTGCGGCAGTACCATGGTCTTAGTGACCGACACACGCACGGGTACTTTCACACGCGCCCTGCTAGGCCGGACGGGCCGCGAAGTGGCGCGGCTGGGAGTGTCCGCTGGTTACGGCGTACCCGGCGAAGCCGTCGAGCGCGCCTTCGAGCAGGGAGTGAATTATCTCTATTGGGGCACCGTGCGGCGCGATTCGTTTGGCGCCGCCTTGCGCCGCCTGGGGCCGCGCCGCGAGCAGTTCGTGCTGGTGATCCAATCTTACACGCGGGCCGCATCGCTGATGGGCTGGAGCCTGGAGCGCGCGCTTCGTGCCTTGCGCTTCGATTACACCGACGTGCTGCTGCTCGGCATGTGGAACCGGCCGGTGGCGCCGCGAATCCTCGACGCCGCCCGGCGCCTCAAGGCGCGCGGCCTGGTCCGACACTTGGCGGTCTCCACCCACACCCGCGCGCTGGTGCCCGGAATCGCGGCCGGAAGCGACTTCGACGTCGTTCACTTCCGCTATAACGCGGCGCACCCCGGCGCCGAAGCGGACATCTTCCCTCACCTGCCCGCTGCCGGCAGGCCAGGCCTGGTGGCGTTCACGGCCACAAGCTGGGGCCAACTGCTCGGCAAGGGGGCACTGCAAGGAATTGCCGGTTCCCATTCCCTGCCCAAGGGCGAGCGCGTCCCCACTGCCACCGACTGCTATCGCTACGTCATGGCACGGCCGGAGGTCGACGTGTGTATGACGGGTCCAAAAGACGCCGCCCAAATGGAGCACGCGCTCGAAGCGCAGCGGCTTGGACCCATGAACGAAGACGAGCTTGAATGGATGCGGCGTGTCGGCCGCGCGGTGTCGGGCAAATAGGCCCGCCAGGCTCCGGACGCGACCCAATCGCCGGTTGGAATCGTAGATCCCGCGAAAATCGCTTTACTTCGCGTCAACGTTTTGCCGCGCCGTACGTCAGAATATCATCTATGTGGAAGGACTTCGTCTACTCGCTCCGTTCGCTGCTGCGCAGCCCGCTGTTCACGGTGGCCGCGGTGGCATCGCTCGCGCTCGGCATCGGCGCCAACACCGCCATTTTTTCGTTGCTCGACCAGGTGGTGCTGCGCTCGCTTCCAGTGCGCGACCCGGAATCGCTGGTGGTGCTGCACACCGATTACAACGCACCCGGCAGTTCCACCAGCGATAACGACGAAGCGGTCTTCTCCTATCCTCTCTATCGCGATTTGCGCGCCTCCGACGCGGCGTTCTCCGGCATCCTGGCGCGCAGCGGCGCCGGCGTGCGGCTTGCCTGGAAGGGAAACACGGAAGCAGCCGGCGCCGAGCTGGTGTCGGGCAATTACTTTCAGGCGCTCGGTATCGGCGCCGCGATCGGGCGCACCCTGGCGCCGTCCGACGAAGGCGCGCCGGGCTCGAATCCGGTCGCGGTGCTCAGTCACGCGTTCTGGTCGACTCACCTCGGCGCCGACCCCTCGATCCTGAACCAGACGGTTGCGTTGAACGGCCAACCGTTCGTGGTGGTTGGTATTGCCGAAGCCAAATTCCACGGGTTGATGCAGGGCAATTCGCCGGACTTGTTCGTGCCGCTCACGATGGAAAAGTCGCTGATTGCCAACTTCGACGTGCTCTCCGACCGGACAACCCGCTGGCTCAACCTGTTTGCGCGGTTGAAGCCGGGCGAGAGCCTGCCGCGCGCGCAGGCAGCCACCGACGTGGCTTACCACGCCATCATCGCCAACGAACTGGCGCAGATGCACGATCTGCACGATGAGCGCGAGCGCCAGCGTTTCCTCAACCACCGAGCCGCGTTGCGTCCCGCCGCGCAAGGCATCGCCGAGCTGCGCGACAAATGGGAGAAACCGCTGCGCGTGCTCATCGCCATGGTGGGGCTGGTGCTGCTGATCGCCTGCGCCAACGTAGCCGGATTGATGGTGGCGCGCTCGACCGGCAGGCAGCGCGAAATCGCCATACGCCTGGCGCTGGGAGCGCGCCGCGCGACGCTGGTGCGGCAACTGCTGCTGGAGGGTCTCATCCTGGCGCTGGCGGGCGGCGCGGCCGGCCTGGTGGTGGAACACTGGAGCACCGCAGCGCTGCTCAGCATCCTGCCGCGCGAAGAGGCGGGCGGGTGGCTCACCGCCAGCCTGGACCTTCCCCTGCTACTCTACGCGTTCGCCATTTCGCTCGCCTGCGGCTTGTTGTTCGCGCTGCTGCCGGCGCTGCAAGCGACGCGCCCCGACCTGGCGCCGACTTTGAAAGACCAGGCACTCAATGTCGCTTCCGGCGGCCGGCCGGCGCGCTTGCGCCAGGTCCTGGTGTCCGCCCAGATCGCGCTTTCCCTGCTGCTGGTGGTGGGCGCCGGTTTGTTCAGCTCGAGCGCGGCCAACCTGTTGAACGCCCACCTGGGCTTTCGCACCAGCCAGCTTCTGATGTTCAGCATCAACGCCACGCTCGACCGCCCCGAGGCCGCGCCGGCTGCCGCCTTCTATCACGATCTCGAGTTCCGCCTCGGCTCCATGTCCAGGGTCGTGGGTGTTGCCGCCGCCGATGGCGGGCCCTTTTCCGGCAGCACGTCGGCCGGCAACATCACCGTGGAAGGCTACCGCGCCGGGAAGGAAGAATATACCGGCGCGGTCCGCATCGCGGTTAACCCGGGATATTTCCGCGCCCTGGCCATCCCGCTGCGCGCCGGCCGCGAATTCACCGATCGCGACGACGCGGCGGCGCCCAAAGCGGTGGTAGTCAACGAGACGTTCGCAAGACGCTATTTCGGCAACGTAAACCCTATCGGCCGCCGCCTGCAATTCGGCGCCAGCACTCCGCCCAAGCTGGATCGCGAAATCGTCGGCGTGGTGGCCGACAGCCGCGACGATGTCCGCGATCCGGGCAAGGAGACCATCTACTCTCCCTACCCGCAGTGGGATCATCCCGCCCGGATGGTATTTTACGTACGCACCGCGGGCGATCCAGGGCGCATGGCCGCCGCGGTTCGTCAGGCCACGCGCGAGGCCGATCCTAATTTGCCGGCGGTCAAGATCAAAACCGTCGAGCTGCGGATTCGCGAATCGTTGTACACGGAGCGCCTGATCGCCATCCTGTCCGCGGCATTCGGCATTCTGGCAACGCTGCTGGCGGCCATCGGGCTCTACGGCGTCATCGCCTACTCGGTGGCGCGGCGCACCGGAGAGATCGGCGTCAGGATGGCGCTGGGCGCGCTGCCGGCGGACGTGCTGCGGCTGGTTTTGTTCGGCGCCGTCCGCTTGGCCGCGGCTGGTATCGTCATTGGCGTGGCCGCCGCGCTGGCGGCTGCAAAACTGGTCCAATCGCAACTGTTCGGCATTACGGCCTCAGACCCCGCCATTTATGCGGGCGCGGCCATATTGCTCGCCCTGGTGGCGTTGATCGCCGCCGGCGTGCCTGCATGGCGGGCCGCCCGCATCGATCCGGTGGTGGCCCTGAAATACGAGTAAGCGGATATCGGCGCGGTGACAACGGCGCTGAACGGCGATTGGACCGGCCATTCCTGTGACGATCCCCGCCCGCATGCCCAGGGGGGAGCCCCGTGCCTTGCCCCGCCCCTACTGGGTCAGCGCTTTCAATCGGTTCTTCAGACGCTGGAAGAAGCTCTGCGGAGGCGGGGGCGTGGTTGGCGCGGTGCCAGTGGCGGACTCCGTTGCAGAAGCTGCCTGCGGCGTGTAGATCGGCGGCGTCGCCGGGCAGGCGCTTTCGGACACCAGGCGGACCCTCCCGGCCGACAGCACATACTCGCGCCGCACCCTCTGGCCCGAGTTGTTCAGGACGCAGAGCGAAAAGTCCGGGTCGGCTTGCCCGCCGGCGCCGGCCGGTTTCGCCAACACCGGCAGATAGCCTTCCAGGTTCCGTTCCACGTGGCTGGTTTCGTAACGGTGGTGGCGCAGGCTCCACACAAACACGCGAAAGCTGTCAAAGTCGTAGTCGTGAACGCCGCTCGTAGCGGTGACCCACAGCCAGATATTCTTCCGCAGGTCCTGGTCGACGATTTGGCCGAGGGAAAAATAAGCGACGATGCGGCGCCCCTCGGCATACTGGGCCACTTCATCCGGGATGGCCATCGAGACATGGCGCGTCATCACCCAGCCGGCTTGCCCGGCGGCAACGCGGACCAGGCTCCAGTAATCCAGCTCCGGCGTCGGCTGCTCGGCCGGTTCTTCGGGCTCGGGTGCGGGCTCGTCCGGGCTTCTGCCGGATAATTGCAGCCAATCGGCCGGCAAGGGCGGCGGCTTGGGCATGGGAGGCGGCGGAACCCTCCCCTTGGGTTCCTCCTTCTTCAGCGGCTTTTTCGGCGCCGGAAAGACCAAGGGCGCTCTGGGCAGGTCGGTGCGCGGCAAAAGAATCGTAGCCATCACGTCGAACTTTTCGCCCGCCCGGATCTGCAGAAAGCTGGGCGCGGCGCGCGATGGCTGCGTGTGAGCGCTTAAATCGCTGTAACTGGAGGCTTGGCCTTGCGACGGCATTTTGGCGGCGCGTTCGGCGAGTTCCCGCAGGCTGGCCATATCCGAGGCGGCCAGCAACTGGCGGGTTTCGGTCCAGCCCTCCGCACCATTCGGAGTGCGCACGCGAATCAGGCTCCGCCGCCGCGCCAGAATCTCCAGCCGCTGGCCGTGTTTCACGGTCGCCACGGTAGGAGATTGGAGAGAGATATCGAGGTGGATCTTGAGCGTGGCCGGGCCCACGAACGCCTGGCCGATGGCGGGCGCGTGCGCCGGGCCGGAGCGGCACCCGGCGAACAGCAGCAGCTCAGCCACAAGACCGAGCGTGATGATCGACCGCCAGGACACCTATTCCAATTTTAGTCGAGCGGGAGGAATGGATTCATCTGCAAGCCCGCCCGCCTTCGATACCCGTTCCCCGCTCAGCACACGTGTGCGCCGCGAGTGCCCACGTAAACGGCGTAAACTGACTGGCTGGCGGCCATGAACAGCCGGTTGCGTTTGGGGCCGCCGAAACACAGGTTGGCGCAGACCTCGGGCAGCAGGATCATGCCAATGCGCTCGCCGGCGGGCGTGAGCACGTGCACGCCGTCATAGCCCGGGCCCACCCAGCCGGCGCCAACCCACAGGTTGCCGTCGATATCGGCGCGCATGCCATCGGCGATACCGGAGCCCTTGGCGGTAACCATCTTGGAAAACACGCGCCCGTTGCGTAACTGGCGGCCGTCCGCGACCTCGAAGACGTGGATATCCTTCGCATCGCCGCTGTCGATGATGTACAGCTTCTGGTAATCGGGAGAAAAGCAGAGGCCGTTGGGCTGGCCAAAATCGGCGCTGACCAGCTCGATCTTGCCGGTCTTCGGATCGGCGCGATACACCGCTGTCGGTAGCTCGGAGTTCGCCTGGAAGCCTTCGTAGTTGCCCAGAATACCGTAAGTGGGGTCCGTGAACCAGATGCCGCCGTCGGGGTGAACGACAATATCGTTGGGCGAGTTCAGCCGCTTGCCGTTGAAGCGGTCGGCGATCACGGTGACGGAGCCATCGTGCTCATAGCGCGCCACGCGGCGCGGGCCGTGCTGGCAGCTCAGCAGGCGGCCCTCGAAATCGAAAGTGTTGCCGTTCGCGTAACCGGACGGATCGTGAAAGACGCTCACGTGCCCGTCTTCTTCCAGCCAGCGCATCTGGCGGTTGGCGGGAATGTCGCTCCAGACCAGGTAGCGGCCGGCGGCATCCCAGGCGGGTCCTTCGGCCCATTGGGCGCCGGTGTAGAGGCGCTCGATAGCGGCGTTGCCGATTTTGTACTTATCGAAGCGGTGGTCGAGCGAGACGATATCGGGATCGGGATAGCGGACGGTTTCGCGGCCGGCCCAATCGCGCGGCGTTTGCGCGGCGGCTGGAACCAGCGCCGCAGCCGCGGTCAGGAAAGAACGGCGGTCGAGCATCACCTGGATATTCTATGCCAGGCGGGTGCTCGGTGGATTGCCAGGTTTTTGGGCGCAACACGCCACGCTGCGGCGCGGAAATCGCGGCGTTAGAATATGGCGACGCTATGGTTTGCGTCACAGCCGCTCGCTCACATGCGCAGCTCCACACAGTGCCCGATCGGAGCCGCGACCGTGAGGGAGCGGATGGGTGTGCAGCGTTCCTCTTGGGGACCAGTCCATTGGGGAAGGGAGGCCGATAGATGCTGTTACAGGACAGAGTGGCGTTGGTAACTGGCTCGGGGACGGGAATCGGGGAAGCGATTGCGCGGCGTCTCGCGGAAGAGGGCGCGCGCGCTTACCTGTTCGACCTGAACGCGGAGAGCAACCGCCGCGTCGCGGAGTCGATTGCCGCGGCCGGCGGATGGGCGGAGGCCATTACCGGCGACGTGTGCCGCGCTGCCGATCTGGCCGCCCTGGTGGAGGCGGCGCGCGCGCGTTTCGGCCGCATCGATATCCTGGTGAACAACGCCGGTATATACCCGCGCCGCCCATTCCTCGAAATCACCGACGAGCAGTGGGATGAGATGCAGGACATCAACCTCAAGAGCATGTTCCGCGCCAGCCAACTGGCGCTGAAACCGATGATGGCGGCGCGCGCGGGCAAGATCGTCAATATCTCGTCGGTAACGTTCTTTCTCGGCGTGGCCAACCTGGCGCACTACACGGCGTCGAAGGGAGGAGTCATCGGGCTGACCCGCTCCCTGGCGCGCGCAGCCGGACCGCACAACGTGCACGTGAACTGCGTCACGCCAGGCTTCATCCAGACCGAATCCGAGGTCCGCTTGGTGAACCAGGAGGAGGCGCGCAAGATGGTGGCCGACCAGTGCCTGGACCGCAGAATCACGCCGCTGGATGTGGCGCGGGTGTGCCTGTTTCTGGCATGCGAGCTGAGCGACGGGATGACCGGCCAGTGCCTCAATGTGGATGGCGGCTGGGTGATGCACTGAAATCGCGGCGTGCGCTGTCAAGCCGCGCTGCGCTGCAATCAGAAAATGAATGCCAGCCCACCGCGCACGCTGCGCGGGTTATCCACCAGCAACAACCGGCCCGACGATGTGTTGATCCCCAGGTACCCCTGCGCAAAAATGTTGCGCAGGTCGGCGGTGGCCTCGACGCGCTTTCCCAGGCCGGGGATCGGCTGTCGCACGCAGATATTCAAACCCGGAAGCGGCTCCAGCGGCTGCATGCTGTACGGGTTGTCCGCCATCACCCAGCGCGCGTCGCCTATGGTCGTCTGGTAGCTGGCGATCAGGTGCGTGCCGGTGCGCGGCGCCGTCCCGGCGACCTGCGCGGTGACGGCCTGGCGGCGCCCGGCGTGGATCATCGAGCGCAATTCGTCCGGGCTGTTGCTCACCAGCTCCTGATGCCAGGCTGTCAAGGCGCCCTCATTGCCATAGGACACGGTGGCGCTCGCGTGTTCTCCCAGGTTCTGCGTCAGCGCTGCATCCAGCCCCGCAATGTCGAAGTTCCCGGCGTTGAAAACCGAGCTGTTCGAGAACAGGTCCGGAAGAATATTGCCGCTCATCACGAGCGCCGCCGGCGCCACCATGGTGATGGCGGCGTCGCTCAGCAGCGCGCGGTAGGCGGACAGCCGGACGGTGCGCGATCCCAGTTTACGCGCCACCCCAACCTGGTATTCCTGGCCGCGCTGCAGCCGGGCATTGCCGTTGGCCAGCGAGAGGCGCGGGAACATTCCCAACGTGTTCAGGTCCTGGCGCAAGTCGGCATCGTCCGCGCCGATATCCGCCATTTCGGGATGCGCATTTCCGGAGGAGTAAGAGAGCTCCACATCCGTCGCGCTATTCACCGCCCAAGCCAGGCGCGCGTACGGGCTCAGATACGTGAGACGGTCCAGGAATGAGACAGCGTCCACCTCGGTCCCGTATTGCACCGAGACGTTGTCGGTGACCTGGGTGCGGTTGTCCACGCTCGCCGAAAGCGAGCGCAGAATGGGTACCCCGGCATCGGTGCCCTCGAGCACCGAGCCCATCCGTTCCGGCAGATACAACTGGCGCATGGTGACCGAAATCACCGGTTTGCCGCCCGCCAGCTCGCGGCTGTAGCTGGTGCGGAACGCCGCGGCCGGAACGCCGTTCTGCGAGCCGTATCCAAAATTACCGCTCAACTGAAGCAGGCTGTTGCCAAAGAGCGAGGTTGCCAGGGCAAATGCCGTGCCGAGATCCGCTTCGTTGGTGGCGCCGGCCACCAACGGGCCGTCGCCGGCCGAGAGCCGGAGAATGCCGCGCATATCGGCAAACACCTTCACTGGCGGGCCCTGGGGCGCCACGATCGGGTCTTCCCGGAAGCGCGTCACCGGGCGCGTGTCGGCAGCGCTGCGCAGCACCCACTTCCAGTCGTCGGAGACGAAACTGCCGTTTTCGATGTTCGGGTAGTCCAACTGGATGGAGCTGAACAGCGTGTTCAAACTGACGCGCAGACGGCTGAGCCGGCCCGCCTCAACCGAAATGTCCCTGCGCACCGCAGGCACGAAACTGGCCAGCGTCACCCGCAGCGAGTATAGCGACGGGTAAATGCCGGTAAGATGGAACTGGCCGTCCTCGTCGCTCAGGACCTTGCCGATCTGCCGGTCCTGGTGGTTGTACAGGATTACCATGGCGCCCATTTGCGGCACGCCGCGCGAGTCGTTGACAACGCCGGCAATCGAGCCCGATAGTTTAACTGGCTCTGCGCCTTCCGCGGCGCTGGGCGCAAGCACGCACAAAACCCCTGCGAGCATGCAGGCCGCCGTGTATTGCGCCTTGTTCGTCACCATCGCGACGCTCGCCCGCCCTTGACGGACGCTGACCCGTGTACTAGGTTACCGTAAACTTGGCCGTGGGTGTGAGAGTTTGGTTGCGACTTTTGTCGAAAATTTTCATCCGCAGCGTGTATTGCCCGGGAAGCAGCGTCTTTAGGGGGAGGAACTTCTCAATCGTCAATTGGGAAGCCGAGGCGTCCGGGATCTCGCCCAGCTCTTCGGTGAAGTCGAAGATCCTCTCGTTGGAGCCGGACCGCACCAGCTCATAAGTCACCGTGCCGTCCGGTTTGTGGGTCGCCTGGTCCGCCCCCAAGTTATAGACTTTAAAATAAATACCCATCTTCTCGTCGTGCTTGAACACGTCGTCCATGCGCGGCCGGACTTTGGAGTCGCCGATAATGAACTGTCCGGCGCCGATGCTTCTCATGGGCACTTTCTCGATGATGTCCGCCAGCATAACCGTGCTGGTGCTGGCCTTGTCCGGATCGAGGCGGGGAACGGTAATGGCCACCTCGTAATTGTTCATGTTCCCGGCCGTGACGTCCTTGGACACCACGTTCAGCCGGTAGGTCCCCGGCGCCAGCGGCAGCGCCTTCTGGTAAATCGATTTCTGAGCCTGGTACGCCTGCAGCAACTGTGGCGGGGCGCTGACCGTCACCGTGTCTTCAAAGGTCGACACGATGCGCCGCGTCATGGTGGTCACACGGCCGTAAATGTTCACAACCGCCCGCTGCAGGCCTTCCTTGGAGGTGAATTGCAGGTCCTTGTTATCAAACTGCACCGTGACGTACGTCAGCACCGAAGCGTCCGTCACCGGAAAATAATCGGTGCGCACTTTGCACGGCAGAATGTTATAGCTGATCTTGGAGTCGACCTTGGCCTCCAGGTCCGGGAACTGGGCCTTCGGGGGCTTGAATATCGCCGCATAGTTTTCCAGCCGGGTGAATTCCATCATGCTCTCCGGCTGTCCCCCGAATGCCTGCCCCAGGTGCGTACCGTCGGTGTTCATGAAACGCTGGTTCTTGCTGCTCATGCCCATCTGCTCCATCATGGTGAGGCCGGCGCCGGGCACATACAGCAACGCGTCCTTTTCCGAGGGGTCCATGGTCAGGTGGAATTCGCCCGACATGGTGGGATCCACGAATTCGAGCACCACGTTGTTGCCGATGCCGTCAACGTACCGGTAGCGCCACTGCTGGAACGGATAGGTGGACGTTTCGCCGCCGCCCTCTTCCGGAGGCCGCTCATAGAACCCGCCCGACGAATGGTCCTCGATCTCATCCGGCGGCCCATAGACGATGTAGATGCGCCCGCGATCCGTCTTCCACCCCGGAATTCCCGAAGCGAAATGCTCGTTGGCGTAGGCGATCCGGCGGTAATGCTCTTCCTTGAACTCGTTCTCTACCGTGTCCGGCGTCGGATCGCGCCGCAGCCAGAAATTCTCGATGAACTGCTCGCGCTCCTCGTCGGTCTGCAGGCGCTTGAACGCAGCCCGCTCTTCATCGGTGATGATATAGGCGACGTCCTCGTTCAGCCACTTGCGGTAGGGCGACTCAAGCTCCTTCTTGAGTTGCGCTTCCTTTTTCTTCTTCTGTTTCTCCGTCAGCGGCTTGGAGATGGTCTCCCGTAATGCCTCGCGCTTCTCCTTCTCTTCCTGCTGGGGATCGGTCTGCTGGGCGGCCGCAATTAAACAGACCACAATCGAAATCGAGACGCAAACGATCGAAAGACGTATTCGGTCCATGGGACACCGGTACCGGGACGGGCTCAAACTCTGCTGATTTCAATTGTAGAACCCGTATCCCAAGCCGGTCAATCCCGTGAAACCGGGGCACACCTGTGCCTGTAGCGCAGACCTGGGAACACAAGTTTCAGATTGCAGGGATCGGGCTTGCGCCGGAGGCATGGCCGGGCTTGCCAGGAGTTGGCAGGTCGGGGACCCGCCGCACGTCAGTCCGCCACGCCAACCGCCAGCCGCGGCGTCCGGTTCGCTTCCTGATCCATCTCGGCGCCAACTGAGTCCTGGCAGTTCACGCAATAGCGCGCCCAGGGCAGGGCTTTTAGACGCTTGGCCGGGATCGGTTCCTCGCAGGCCAGGCAAATCCCGAAATCGCCCGAGTTTAACCGGTCCAGCGCCTCTTCGATCATCCGCAGTTGCAGGTAGTCCAGCCGGTTCAGGCGCAGCGAGACGAATTCATCGTGGGTGATCTGTGCCTGGTCTTCTTCCGCGACGCGGCCCATCCGCGCCAGGGTATCGAACTTGGTGCCGAGCCCCACCAGCACATCGTGCCGTTTGCTCAGCAGCATCTCGCGGTAATTCCCGTTACCGGCCGCCATTGTTCGCTTCATTGCGCCCTCCCGTCGAGTGAAACGCGCCACAACAATTCATAAGGTCAACGCAACGTAACAGAATTCTCGACAGAAAATCAACGAACGACTTGGTTAGCAGTCGCGGAGTCGCGTTTCGACAACGGGCGGCTGCTCTCCAAAGTTGGTCCCGGCGCGAGTCGGCCCCAGGCGGGCAAAACCCTATTTGCCACCGAGCGGGTACTCGGGCGGCAAATTCATCGAAAGGTCCTTCAGGATCTGCTGCTCGGCCGGGGAGTACCGCTCGATGAACCTCTCACTGTCTAATCGCGCGATTCGTTCGTCAGGCGTCATTCTGTGCAGCCGCAGCAATTCCTGCCCTACCGTCCAGCGCCGGTCCGCCGGCAACTGGTTAAATGCCCGAAACTGGCTGCTGATCAGCGCCTGTTGCTGCACCGGCAAGCCCTTTAGCACCTGGTACTGCCGGAAAAGCCGCTCGCGCGCCGCCGGAGGCAGGCTGTTATAACGCTCCAGCGCCGCGCGCATCCGCTCCTGCTGTTGCGGGCTGGCGCGCTCCATCACGCGCTCCTGCTCTTCCGGGGCCATTTGCAGGAAGCGCTGCCCGGGGTTCAACGGGTTGTTGAGCCGGTGGCCTGGCGCGGCCCCGCGACCGCCGTTAGGACGGGCGGCTGCCCGATCCGCCGCACGAGGTCGCGGCGGTGCAGCCACCTTGGGCGGTTTGGCAGCCTTCTGTTCCGCCCACATGCCCGTGGCGACCAGGCAAGCCAGACCCGCGATCGGCAGAAGCCTCGCCATATTACATCTTCGGTTGAGCAGCGTCCGCCTTCATCGAATGGTTGAACTGGTTGAGAACGTCCATCTCATCCAGCGCGCGCACCACCTGGTCCGGTTGCAGCCCGTCCGCTTGCACCGCCGCCGGGGATGGTGGCACCCTCAGCGGTGACGGCCGTTCCAGCAACACTCCGGCTACCACCAAAGCCGCCACCGCCGTTACCGGCAGTGCGCGGTGAATCAATAGCGGGCCCAGCCGGCCCCGCATTCGCTGCCACCACGAAACCTCCTGCTCGATGCGCGCCAACAGGCGGCGGTCGAAATCCGCCGTCACCGGCGGCCCTGCCCAGCCGTCCAGCGCTTCCCACACCACCCGCTGCCCGCGCACGAACTCCCGGCACGCCGCGCAGGACTGCACGTGCGCCTCCAGCGGCTCCGTATCGCCCAAGTTCAGCGTTCCGGCACTATACGCCACCAGGATTTCCCTGTCTTCCCGAGTTTCCAGTGGACACCTCATAACGTCCTTCCCTAGGCCATATGGGCCAAGCGGGCACGCAACGTTTCGTATGCCCGGAATAATAACGACTTCACCGCAGATTCGGAACAGTTCAGCACCTTGGCGATCTGCGTATATTCCATCTCTCTGTACTTGTGCATCAGCACCGCCGCCCGTTGCTTGTCGGGCAGCGCCGCCACGGCTCGCCTTACTTCGTCCAGCGTCACCTGGCGAACCATCGATTGCTCCACTGACGGCCGGCGATCTTCCACCTGTACGGCCGGCATATCTCCGGAGCGCTCGTCCAGCCGCTCCTGGTTCCGCTCATTCCTGCCGTCGCGGAGCGCGTTCAAGGCCAAATGCGTGGCGATCCGAAACAGCCACGTGGTGAACTTCGCCGTGGGCTCGTAAGTGCCGCGCGAACGGTATACCCGCAGGAACGCCTCCTGCGCTAATTCCTCAGCCACGGCCCCGTCTTGCACCATCCGGTACAAGAAATGGACTAACGGCGAACGATGCTTCTCCAGCAGCGCCGCAAAGCTTGCCCCGTCACCGTCTTTCACGCGGAGCATTAGCTCCGCATCATAGTCCAGAGCCGCCGTGGCTCCCCCCATGTTCGTATTAACCCATTCCGGCATCAGAGGTTGCGGCAAGCCCGGCAAACCGCTTACTCCTCCTTGAGCGAGCGTTCCATCAGCCGCCGGATGGCTTCCCGGGGAGATACGCCGTGGTACAGCATCTGGTACATTTGCTCGGTGATCGGCATTTCCACGCCGAAGCGCCGCGCCAACTCAACGGCGGCGTCGGTGGTCTTGATCCCTTCCGCCACCATTTTCATCGAGCCAACAATCTCGTCGAGCTTCCGGCCCCGCGCCAACTCGATGCCCACCATGCGGTTACGGCTGAGCTCCCCGGTGCAGGTGAGGACCAGGTCGCCCAGGCCGGCGAGACCCGCCAAAGTCTGAGCCCGCCCGCCCATCGCCACCGCCAGCCGGGTGATCTCCGCCAGCCCCCGGGTAATCAGCGCCGCCGTCACATTGTGGCCAAACCCCATGCCATGAATGACGCCGGAGCCAATGGCAATCACATTCTTGACGGCACCACCAATTTCTACGCCTATCGTATCTGGTGACGTGTAGACCCGAAATGTCGGCCCGGAAAACGCCGCCTGGATGCGCCGGTTCAGCTCCGTGTCCTCTGATGCTACTACCAATGCCGTTGGTTCACCCCGAGCGACCTCCTTCGCGAAGGTCGGCCCGGAAAGCGCCGCCACCTGCACCGGAAACTGCTTGACCAACGGCCGAACTATCTCCGACATTCGTAAAATAGTGCCGACCTCAAGCCCTTTCGTGGCGCTGACAAAGACCATCGACTCCTTGAGAAACGGCAGCATCTGCGTATAGATGTGCCTCACATGGTGCGAAGGCATCACGCTCAGCACCACTTCGGCGTCTTCTACAGCAGCCTCCAAGTCACTGGTAGCTGAGACATTTGCAGGAATTGGACAGCTTGGAAGGTAGGTGTCATTCTGCCGCTCGGCCTGCAACCGTTGGGCGACATCGGGTTCATAGACCCAGAGGCGCACGCGCTCAAAACGCGGGGCAAGCACAATCGCCAACGCAGTTCCCCAGGCGCCGCCGCCGATAATCGCCAGCCGTTTCACGGTCGCTTGGCTCCAAGAGTGAACACGTTTTCGGTGCCGGCGCGCAACCGCCGAATATTATTACTATGTTTGTAGATTATAAGCACGGCCGCGGCCACCGCCGCTGCCTCCACTGGCAATGGCGGCACCGCGATCAGCCAGACCGCCAGCGGAAAAACAGCCGCCGCCACGATCGACCCCATCGAGATGTGCCGCGTCCACGCAACCACCCCCACGAACACCACCAGCACCGCCGCCAAAGCCACCGGCGTCAAACACAAAAAGGCGCCGACGAAACTGGCCACCGCCTTGCCGCCCCGAAAGCCTAGGAACAACGGGTAGGCGTGCCCCAGCATCACCACCACCGCCGCGACCGCCATCCACCGCACTTCACCGCCGGTCAACCTGCCCGCCGCCCACACCGCGACATACCCCTTGACGATATCGAGCAGCAGCGTTAACACCCCCACCGTCCAGCCCGTCGCGCGCAGCACATTGGTGGCGCCGATGTTGCCGCTGCCCACGCCGCGCACATCGCCGCCGGTTTTCCATTTCACCAGGATGAATCCGAAGGGAATTGCGCCCAGAACGTAGGCGAGCAGGCAGGCGGCGAGCGGCATCATGGCTGGAAGGGAAACTCCGCAAGCTTAGTGTACACGCTCCCGCCGGGACGCAATTGGCTCTGGTAGAGGCAGAAGCCTGCGGCCGTGAAGTCGCCGAATTCGAGCTCCGGCAGTCCGGCAATGGCCTCCCGCAGCGGTTGCAGGTTGAGGCGCTCCTTGATTCTTGCCAGGGTGAGATGCGGCGAGAAGGCGCGAGTCTCCGCCGCCACGCCCAGCGCCGCGGTGGCGCGGTCCGTCTCCGCTGCCAACTCTGCCAGACCGGGCGCCTCGATGCCGCACCAGAACACCCGTGGCGCATGCGGGTTGGGGAAAAAGCCCAGGTGGTGGATGCGCACGCGGAGGGCCGCTCGCGGCGGCAGAGCGGCCAGGGCGGTCTTCAATTCCGCCAGCCGCGCCTCCGGCCATTGGCCGATGAACTTGGTGGTGATGTGCAGGTTGGCGGGCGGGCTCCATTGGATGCGTGCGGTGGGCCGAAGCTGCGCCAGCAGCCGTTCCAGGTTGGCCGCCACGCCGGGCGCCAGGTCCAGGGCGGTGAACAATCGCATGAGCGCTTTCCATTGTAACGGCGGATGGGCGAAGATGGTTCGGCGATGCTGCGATTTGGCCCCATCCTCAAGCGGGCGTTCTATGAGCGGCCGACCGCCGAAGTGGCGCGCGCCCTGCTCGGCAAGGTGTTAGTGCACGGACCGGTCGCCGGCATCATCGTCGAAACCGAAGCGTATCCCGGCCGCGACGATCTGGCTTCCCATTCTGCGCGCGGCATCACCGGCCGCACCCGCGTCATTTTCGGCCCCCCCGGCCACGCCTACGTCTATTTGATCTACGGCATGTATGAATGCCTCAACCTGGTAACCGAGCCGGCGGGCATACCGGGTTGCGTCTTGATTCGCGCGCTGGAACCGGTGGCGGGCATCGAGTTGATGCGCGAGCGGCGGCCTGCCGCCCGCAAGTTGGAGGATGTCGCCCGCGGTCCCGGCCGACTCACCATGGCGATGGCCATCACCCGCGCCCACTACGGCGTTGACATCACCCGCGGCAGCCTGGTGGTGCGCGAGCCCGCCGCGCAGCGCGCACTGGAGATTCAGGCGACGCCGCGAGTCGGCATCCGCATCTGCGCCGAGCGCCCTTTGCGTTTTATCCTGCGCGGCAATCGCTTTGTCAGCGGCCCGCGGTGAGTGGCTGCCCTCCTGCGTGCCGCGCGACCCCCGGAGTTTCTTGTCTGCCATCTTGTGCCCGCTTGCCCACGGCCACTGTTCGGGACTCTCCGCCAGACCGCCCCCAAAAAAACCGGCGGCGCAGACCACCGGCGCTACCGGATCTCGCCACCACCGTTCCTTGGTTCGCACAGTGTTTCTCACCGCGCCACGGGCCTGGCCTGCGCCGGCGCTCGTAACAAAGCACCTGCGATATGGCCTCGCATCTGCACCAGCCTCCGTGGCAGGTGCACAGCCATGATTGGTTCACGCACACGTTCCACTTTTTACTCGGTCCTGCTTCACGCCGCCATCATCGGGCTGATTCTGTTCTCCACCGCGGGCACCAATCCGCCCATCGCTCTCATGCGCCCCATGCTGCTCGCGGCGCGTGATCTCGTCTTCTTGCCTCCCTCCGCGGACCACGGCGGAGGTGGCGGCCAGAGCCAGACCGCTCCGCCGCAGCGCGGGCATTTGCCGCGCCCGGCCCCGCGCGTCTTCACTCCGCCGGTGGTTGAAATCCGCAACCCCGATCCCAAGCTGTCCATCGAGCCTGCCATCCTGGCGCCTTCCGACACGGTTATCCCGGTAGTAAATGTCGAGCAGTGGGGCGACCCGGCCGGCATCTTGGGGACGAGTTCCGGCGGACCCGGCAGCGGCGATGGTATCGGCACCGGCATTGGCGGCGGCGTTGGTCCCGGCCGTGGTCCTGGCGCCGGCCCCGGAACCGGCGGCGTAGGCGGACCTGGCATCGAAGCTGCGCGTGGCGTCTTCACCGCGCCGGTGTTGTTGGTGAAAACCGAACCGGCTTATTCCGAAGAAGCCCGCAAGGGCAAGGTTCAGGGCACCGTGATTCTGCTCATCGAAATCGACGCCAGCGGCCGCCCGCGCAACATCCGCGTCCGCCGGCCCCTCGGCTTCGGCCTGGAGGAACGCGCCGTCGAAGCCGTTGGCCGCTGGCGCTTCCGCCCCGCCTACCGCAACGGCAAGCCGGTCTCATGCAGCGCCGAGGTGGAAGTGAATTTCCGGCTGCTGTGAGGCGGTCAATCCGGTCTATCTTGCCGCCGCCCCCGCCCGGGCGGTTAAAATAAATAGAGGAAGCGGATCCGCGGGCACTGGGCCGCGCCTCCGGCCAGGGGCTGAGTAAAGTTCTTGCATTCGAACGCTAATACCTACTCCACCGGCGCGGGCGGCGTCTTGCGCTGGTCGCTAGCCGTTACGCTGGTCTTCGTCGCGGTGGAAGCGGCGGCGGGAATGCGTGCCCACTCGCTGGCCTTGCTCTCCGACGCCGGCCATAACTTCACCGACGCGCTCGCGCTGCTGCTGGCCTGGTTCGGCGTTTACTTCCAGTCCAAGCCGGCCGATGAGATCAAGACTTACGGTTATCACCGCGCCGGCGTGCTGGCGGCATTCGTCAACGCGCTGGCCCTGGTGGCGCTTTCGGTCTGGATCCTCTGGGAGAGCGTCGCGCGGCTGCGCCACCCGGCGGCGGTGAGCGAAGTCATCATGATGGCGGTGGCGGCACTGGGCCTGGTGGTCAACGGCGGTGTCATGCTGGCGCTGCGATCCTCCTCGCGCAACGATCTCAACGTGCGCAGCGCATTCGTCCACATGCTGGGCGATGCGCTCGGCTCCATTGCCATCGTCGCCGGCGCCGTGGCCATCCGCTTCACCGGCTGGCGACAGATCGACCCCTGGCTTTCGATTCTGATCGCGCTACTGATCGTCTGGACTGCCTGGGACATCATCCGCGAGGCGCTGAACATTCTGCTGGAGGGCCTGCCGCGCGGCCTCAGCCTGAGCGGCGTCATCTCCACCATGCGGGATGTGGAGGGCGTGCTGGACGTCCACGACCTGCACATCTGGAGCCTGGGCTCGAGCACGCGCGCGCTGAGCTGCCACGTGACCATTGCCGATATCCCTGCTTCGGCCAGCGATATCGTGCTGCGCCGGCTGAACCAGGTGCTGGCCGAGCGCTTCCACATCTTCCACAGCACCGTGCAGTTCGAGCACCTGAGCTGCGCCATCTCCGAAAACGGCTGCGCCATCCCGGTTTCCGCCGAAGGCCACCAGGGGCACCAGCACTGAATCGTGGCGCCGGCTGCACAGCCATCCACGTAAGGTTCGGTGGTACGGGCTGTGAAAAATCTACTCTCCCGGCCGCTGAAGTTGAGCGCTCCAAAAGGGGTCAATCAGCACATCTCCAGTATTCTCAGGTCCGTAACCGGCGTGGCAGACAAGGTGCTCGTATATCGCGAGTGGCGAGACAAAGCCGCAAGGCACACCGAGGAGGGTAGTGAGTTATGACGGGAAGAAACGAGAGTTTTGAGGATCGGCCGACCGGGGCCACAGAGCGCCGGCCGGCGCGAGGGGACCTGTTTTGGCGCGCGGCCATCGCGCTGGCGTTGGCGGCGATCGTGATTCTGTTCGTGAACATCCACCAGCTCGGAACCCGCGTCGCGCAACAGAAGGACGCCACCAGCGCGCAGATCACGAAACTCGGCGATCTTATCGCGCGAAACAACGAGGACAGCGCCCAGCGCGTGGCATCCCTCGCCCAGGAAGCGCACGAGTCGGTCATCGCGGAGGAAGAGCAAGCCAAGACCGATCTGCGCAGAACCAACGCAAACTTGTCCGCCAGAATCGCCCAGGAAACAACGAAACACCAGCAGGAGCAGCAGCAGGTGGCGGGGCAACTGGATGAGCTGAAGCAGGCCAGCACCACGGCCAACTCGAAGCTCGATCAAATCAGCGGCGACGTTAGCGGCGTCAAGGGGGATGTGGCGTCCGCTCAGTCGACATTGGACCAGCACGGCACTGAACTCAAGCGGGTTACCGGCGATATGGGAGTGATGAGCGGCCTGATCGCCACCAACTCCAAAGAGCTGACCCAGTTACGACAGTTGGGCGACCGCACTTATCTGGAATTCGATCTGAAGAGGAACAACCCCGCGGAGAAGCTTGGCAACATTCAGTTGCAGCTTGCCAAGGCCGATCCCAAGCGGAACCGCTTCACGCTCGAGGTGCTGGCCGACGACAAGCGGGTGGAGAAGAAGGACCGAACCATCAATGAGCCGGTGCAACTCTACGTGGCGGGCAATCGCCAGCCCTATGAAATCGTCGTCAACGATGTAAAGAAGAACGAAGTGACGGGTTACCTGGCGATTCCCAAGGTCACTATGGCGCGGCGGTAAGCCGGCCGGCAGATCCTACTCGCGCTGAACTGGGGCCGATCGGTCAAGAGTGGCTGATCGGCCCCAGCCGTGTTTGTGCCAGAGGCAGCCGCCGCACGCAGAAACGTCCCGATGAATCGGGACGCGGCAAAGAAGAATGTCCGCGCCGCGGCGGCCTACAGGTGTATGATTCCCCGCTGAATGGCTAGCGTTGCCGCCTGCGTCCGGTCCTGCGCGCCCAATTTGCTGAGAATGTTCTTCACGTGGTTCTTGACGGTGTGCTCCGCGATTCCCAGGCTGTAAGCGATCTGCTTGTTGGCCAGGCCTTGTACGATCAAGCCCAGCACTTCCAGCTCGCGCCCGCTCAGATCGGGGCGCGGCACCTGAGCCGCCAGCGCCGCGGCCACCGGCGCCGGCAGATAGGTCTGGCCGGCGTGTACGGCGCGAATCGCCTTGAGGAGTTCGTCGTGCAGCACGTCCTTGGTGAGGTACGCCTGCACGCCCGCAGCCAGCGCGCGCCGGATGTCTTCACCACCGCCGTAAGTGGTTAGCGCGATCATGCGTGCGTTGGGAAACTCGGCGCGAATGGCGATCGCCGCCTCCACGCCGCCCATCCCCGGCATGCGCAGGTCGAGCAGGGTCACGTCCGGCCGGTGCTGGCGGTAAAGTTCCACGGCCTGCTGCCCGTTGGAGGCCTCGGCCACCACTTTCATGTCCGGCTGCATGTTGACGATGGTGGTGACGCCCACCCGCGCCACCAGGTGGTCCTCAGCCACCAGAATACGAATCGGTCCGCTCATGGCAATGGAACGCTCACTTCCACTTCGGTGCCCGCGCCGGGCTGGCTGGCCAGGTGCAACTCGCCCCCGAGCCGTTCGGCGCGTTCGCGCATGCCAATCAGCCCGAAGTGCCCGCCGTGCACGGCGAACGCATCGCGTTCCTCGAAACCGCGCCCGTCATCCAGAATGCGCAGACGCAGGCTCTTGGCATCCCGTTGCAGTTTGATTCCAATCTTATTGGCATGGGCATGCTTCATGCTGTTGGTGACCGCCTCCTGCGCGATGCGCAATAGCTGCTGCTCCATTTCCGGAGGAAGCGCCTGGCGGGAGCCGCTCACGTCTACCGACACCTCCACCGGCTGGCCCGCCGTCCACAGGCGGGTGCCGGCCTCCAGGGCCGCCGCCAGGTCCCGGTCCTCCAGCACCGAGGCGCGCAGGTCCATCATCGAGCGGCGGGCTTCGGTGAGACTGTGTCGCGCCATGCGCTGCGCCATCTGCAAGTACCTACGCGCCGGCGAATCGTCCTCCGGCATGCACATGGCCACCGCGTCGAGCTGCGACGAAATCCCCACGAAGCCCTGCGCCAGCGTGTCGTGGATTTCCCGCGCGAGGCGTGCTCGCTCATTCAGCACCAACGCGAAACGCGATCCGATTTGCCGCAGCCGCATGCGGAACCCCAGCCAGACCAGCCCGCCGAGCAGCGCCAGCGCCAACACGCGGAACCACGCCGTTTCGTAGAAATGCGGCAACAGCACGAAGGCATAGGATGCCTCGGCCACCGGCGCGCCGGGAACTTGGGCGCGCACCAGGAAGCGATAGCTGCCGTGCGGCAGGCTGTTGTAATTGGTCACGCGCCGGCTGCCCGCCCACACCCAATCGCGGTCCAGGCCCTCCAGCTTGTACCAATACTGCACCCGCTCCGGCGCGCTGAAATGAAGGGCGGTGTAGCGCACTTGTAGCCGGTCGTCGCCCGGTGCCAGCCTGGCCGGCGAGCTCAGGTCCACCGGCGCTCCGCCCGCGGTAATTTCCACTACGTGCACTACGGGCGCGATCCTGGTATGCGGCCCGGCCCGCGGATCGTAGACCGCCATTCCGCGGGTGGTGGGGAACCAGATGGCGCCCTCGCGCAAGCGGACCCCGCCGGCGCTGGCCGGATATTCCGGCGCGCATTGCGCGCTGCGCAGGCCGTCCGCCACGCCGTAGTTCACCGGCTCCAGCGTCTTCCGCCGGCCCGCCGCGAACTCCGCCAACTGGCTCTTCCACACCCGGCAGATACCTCGCGTGGTGGCCAGCCAGAACGATGCGCCATCGTCGATGATCTTGGCCACGTTATCGCTGAGCAGCCCGTCTTTCTGGGTGTAGCGCAAGAACCGGCCGTCGCGAAACGAATTCAGGCCGCCGCCGAAGGTGCCGATCCAGAGCGTGCCGTCGGGGTCCTGGTATATTGAGCGCACCGCATCGCTGGAAAGCCCGTCGGCCGTCGTGAAGCGGCGCCGCTCCTGCCCCCGGATGCGCCATAGGCCCTGGCCGAACGTGCCGGCCCACACCGCCCCATCGCGGCCCAGGCACAGCGTCACCACTGAAGCGTTCAGCACCGGATCGGCGGGCTGGAGGATCGCGAACCCGCCGCCGTCGGATCGCGCCAATCCCGCCGCCGTCGCCAGCCAAATCCGCCCCGCATTGTCCTCCAACGCGTCGTACACGTTGTATCGGTTGAGCCGGTCCGCCGGCCGGTAGACACGGAAGGAGCCTTCATGCATCACCGCCAGGCCATTACGCGCTCCAATCAGCAGGTCGCCGGAGCGCGTTTCCGAAATCGAGAAAATGTCGTTATCCGGCAGCCCATCGCGGGCAGTGAATATCCGCCGCTCGCCGCCGCTCGCCAGCATCAGCCCGCTCTCGTGGAAGCCCACCCACACCCGGCCGGCGCGATCCTGAAACGCCGTCGTGGGAGCGGTGCTCGGCCATCCCTCGCTGCGGCCATAAACCGTGAACACGTCGTCGCGCAGCCGGCTCAGGCCCGAGTTATCTCCCACCCACAGGTTGCCCTCGCGGTCCTCGGCGAGCGAGCGCACGGAAACCACGCCGGTTTCGGCCAGCGCGACCGTGAACCGGCGGCCGTTGAAACGCGCCACGCCGCGGTTGGTCCCCGCCCAAACGTAGCCATAGCGATCGCACCATAGGGCGCGCACCAGCGGATCGGGCAATCCGTCGGCTGGCCGGTAGTTGCGCAAAACGCCTCCCGGCGAAAGGGCCATTACGCCGCCGCTGGTGCCGATCCACACCGTGCCGTCCGCGCCCGCCGTCATACAGGTGACGAACCGTCCCGCCAACTGCTCTCCCTTGATCGCGGGGGTAAAACCTTCAGCGGAGAGCTGCCCCACTCCGCTCAAGCCGGCTACCCAAAGGTGTTGGTTCCGGTCTTCCACCACCGCCCGTACCGAAGTCACCGGCAGTTGCGGCCCGGGCGCGTAGTTGGTGAAGCGTCCGTTTTCCAGCCGGCTGAGCCCTACGCCTGCCACAATCCACAGCGCGCCCTCGTGATCGGCGTAAAGGCCCGTGATGGCGTCGTCCGGCAGGCCGTCCCTGGTCGTGAAGGTGCGGAACCGCTTGTCGCGGTACTCTGTCAGCCCGCTCGCGGTGCCGATCCACAATCCGCCGTCCGCGGTCGCCGCCAGCGCAGTGATCGAATTCGAAGGCAGGTCGCCATCGTTTTTGTCGAAGGTGGTGAACTCGTACCCGTCAAACCGCGCCAGCCCTTCATCGGTTCCCAGCCACAGATACCCGTCGGCGGTTTGCGTGATGGCCTTGACCGTATCCTGCGGCTGCCCGTCGGCCTGAGTCCAGACCGTGCGCGAATACTGCGTCAGGCTCCGATGCGGGTCGAGTGCCCACGCGCCCGATGAGGCGCCGCACAGCATTGCAGCCAGCCAGCATAGACCGAAATAGCGCCGCATGCGCATCTGCACTTTCGCTCAACAGTATAGCGCCTCGATTTCCGGAGCCGGAATATGCGTCTCCCACCAGAGGCCCGCACCGTGCCACTATGGTTTCTTACCTATGTGGCTCGGCATCGATATCGGCACCGGGGGCTCGCGCGCCTTGCTGGTGGATGAGCGCGGCGTGGTCCGCGCCGGTTGCACCGCTCCCCACGAAGACATGACGATGGCCCGCCCGCTTTGGGCGGAACAGCGGCCGCAGAACTGGTGGGACGCCGCGGTCTCGGCCGTCCGCCAGGCGCTCCAAGCTGCCGGCGTGCCGGGGAGCGATGTTAAAGGCGTCGGCCTCTCCGGCCAGATGCACGGACTGGTCATCCTCGACCGCGACGGTCAAGTCATCCGCCCTTCTCTCATCTGGTGCGACCAGCGTTCGCAGCCGCAGGTGGATGCGGTCAACACCAAACTCGGCCGCGAGGCAATCCTCCGCTACATCGCCAATCCCGTGCTCACTGGCTTCACCCTGCCCAAGCTGCTCTGGGTGCGCGATCACGAGCCCGAGAACTTCGAGCGTGTGCGCCAAGTGCTGCTCCCCAAGGACTACGTGCGCTTCCGCCTCACTGGCGATTACGCGACGGAGGTTTCCGACGCCTCCGGCACCGCGCTGTTTGACGTGGTTCGCCGCCGCTGGTCGATGGAAATGATGGATGGCCTCGGCCTCGATCGCGCCATTCTGCCGCGCTGCTATGAATCGAATGCCATCACCGGAGCTGTTAGCGCGGAGGCGGCGGCGCTGACCGGCCTCGCCGCCGGAACACCGGTGGTGGGCGGCGGCGGCGACCAGGCTTCGAGCGCCGTCGGCAACGGCATCGTCGAGCCCGGCATCGTTTCCTGCACCATCGGCACCTCCGGCGTGGTCTTCGCTCACATGGAGGAGGTGGCATACGACAAGGCCGGCCGCGTCCACACCTTCTGTCACGCCGTCCCGGGTAAGTGGCACGTAATGGGCGTCACCCAGGGCGCCGGCCTCAGCCTGCAGTGGCTGCGCAACCAGCTCGCCCCGGGCACTTCTTACGATGCGCTCACCGCCGAAGCCGCCCAATCACCCCGCGGCTCGAGCGGCCTGTTCTGGCTGCCTTACCTGATGGGAGAGCGCACGCCGCATCTCGATGCCACGGCCCGCGGCGGCTGGATCGGCCTCACCGCCGGCCATAAGCGCGCCGACTTGATCCGCGCCTTAATCGAAGGCGTCTCCTACAGCCTGTGCGACTGTCTCGAGATCGTCGAAGCGCTGGGCGTGCCGGTGGCGAGCGTGCGCGCTTCCGGCGGCGGCGCCCAGAGCCCCTTCTGGCGCGGCCTGCTGGCGTCGATCTTCAACCACCGCGTGGTCAGCCTCGAAACCCAGGAAGGCTCCGCCTACGGAGCGGCCCTGCTGGCGCTGGCCGGCACGGGCGCCTACGGCTCGGTGCCCGAAGTCTGCCGCGCCGTCATTCGCGAAACCGAATCTGTCGCCCCCAACAGTGGCGATGCCGCCTTTTACGCGCGCGCTCACCGCGTCTACCAGGCATTCTATCCGGCACTCAAGCCGCTCTACGGGCAGATTGCGGAGCTGGGGTGAAACGGCGCCATCGGCGCATGCTAGTGCCCGGCTTCAATCCTATCCATCAAGCTGTGCAGCAGAAACTGGTGCGCTTCCTGAATGCGGGCGGTGACGGCGTGAGGCACCAGCAGGACACAATCCGCCAGGTCCTTGGCCTTCCCGCCGCCGCGGCCCAGAAAAGCGATGGACCGGATGCCGAGCTCCCTCGCGGTCTCGAGCGTGCGAAGAATATTGGGCGAGTTGCCGCTGGTCGTGAAGACGATCAAGATGTCGCCCGCATTCGCCAAGCCGCGCACCTGGCGCGCAAAGACCTGGTCATAGCCGTAGTCGTTACCAACCGCCGTCAGCAGCGAAGTGTCGGTATTGAGCGCTATGGCGGCGAGCGGCCGCCGTTCGTCGACGTACCTTCCCATCAGCTCGGCGGCGAGGTGCTGCGCCTCCGCCGCGCTGCCGCCGTTGCCGCAGATCAGCAGCTTGTGGCCCGCGCTTAAGGCATCCGCGCACCACGCGCCGGCCGTCTCCAGCGCCGGCTCTAACGGCAGCAGGGCTTCGTAAACCGCCGCCGCCTCTCGCAAGGCTTTCTGAAACCGCGTTTCAACGGGCATTCCTCCAGTCAGTGTAATGCTTCACCCGCGCGTCCGCCAATCAAGGCGAACCGGCGCGGGCGCCGCGGCAGGCTGGAGACTTTCGGTTGCTCGACGGATTCCGCGGCATGGGAGCGTCCCTTATACTGACAGTACGGGTCAATGATGGGGTTCTTGATCCGCGAGTACCTCCGGTTGCCCTTGCCGCGCTCGGCCATCAGTAGAGATGCGACTTCGACTACTCCAACTTCTGCTGCTGGCGGGAACCGCCTTCGCTCAGAGCGATTTTGGTGAACTGCGGCTCACCGTCACCGATTCCAGCGGTTTGCCCGTGCGCGGCCGCGTGGATGTGGCGAGCCAGGCAACCCAATATGCTCGACGCTTCGTCGCCGATGCTGAGGGCCACATCGCTGCCAGGCGCCTCCCTTATGCCACCTATACACTGAGCGCCAGCTATCCGGGCCTTACTCCGGTCTCGCAACTGGCGGACGTTCATTCGGCAATCCCCATTGAATTGAGAATCACTCTTGGCGTCGCCCAGATGAGAACGGCAGTGACTGTCGCTACCGAAAGCGCTCTTCTCGATACTGCCAACTATGCCTCCGCCAACCGGATTGGAACTGCGACTCTCGAGGACCGTGTCACGGCCCTGCCCGGCCGCTCGCTGGCGGATTTGGTAAATCAGGAGCCGGGCTGGGTGTTCGAAGCCAACGGAATTCTTCATCCTCGAGCTGAGGAGTATCAGGTTCAGTATGTGCTCGACGGCCTTCCGCTCACCGACAACAGGTCGGTTGCCTACGTTCCCGATTTCGATGTCGACGATGTGCAGGAGATGAGCATTTTGACTGCGGGCTTTCCGGCCGAATATGGCAGGAAGCTGGGCGGCGTCATCGAAGTGCAGACGCAACGCGATTCGCGCTCCGGCTTTCATGGCAAAGCCGCCGCCTCGGGCGGGAGCTTCGACACCACCAGCATGTACGGAGAGGGCCAATACGGGTGGGGCCGCAATACCTTCACGCTGAGCGGGTCCGGCGCGACAACCTATCGTTACCTGGACCCGCCCGTGCTGCAGAACTACACCAATCACGGTACGCTGGCCGACCTGATGGCTCACTATGAGCGCGATCTGACCGACAAAGACAGGATCGGCGTCATCTTACGTCGCGAGCAATCGAAGTTTCAGGTGCCGGACGAGATCGTTCAAGAGCAAGCAGGCCAGCGGCAGGACCGCCAGAGCTTTGAAAGCGCTGCGCAGTTCTCCTATGACCACATCTTTTCCGCGAATGTGCTCGCGTTTCTCCGCGCCATGACGCGCGACGTCACCGCCGGCTATTGGTCGAACGACTTATCCACGCCCATGATTGCCGGCCAGGACCGCGCCTATCATGAGCAGTATGTCAAGGTTGCGGTTTCCGTCCACTCGGGAATTCAGGAATGGAAGATGGGTGGCGACTTCGATTACGCTTCGCTTCAGGAGGCGCTCAGCTACCGGATCACGAATCCAGCGCTGTTCGATCCCAGCACGCCACTTACGTTCAGCTTCTACGGTCACGCTCCGGATCGCGAGCAGAGCGCCTTCGCCCAGGACGAGATCCATTGGAAGAACCTGACACTGAGCGCCGGCCTTCGGTTCGATCACTATTCGCTGCTGGTCGATCAGAGCGCGTGGAGCCCGCGCGCCGGAGTGTCGTACTACTTGCCACGGGCCAACATCGTCTTCCGCGCGGCATACGACAGAGTCTTCCAGACGCCGCCGTTTGAGAATCTTCTGGTGTCGAGCTCGCCGCTGGTTACCAGCCTCAGCGATCAGGTTTTGCGGCTGCCCGTGCAGCCGGCGCGTGGCAATTACTATCAGGCCGGCTTCGGCCGGGCTTTCTTCCAACATATTAAGATCGACGGAAACTTCTTCTGGCGCGCCTACCGCAATTACCCGGATGACGACCTGCTGCTGAACACGGGGGTTAGCTTTCCCATCACCTTTGCCCGCGCTGACATCTACGGAGCCGAAGCGAAGCTGGATATCCCGCGTTGGGGACCGTTTTCGGGATATATCAGTTACTCGCATGAAAGAGGGAACGGTTACTTTCCAGTTAGCGGCGGCTTGTTTTTGGGCGACGAGGCAGCGCAGGCTATCAGCGCCGGCAGCACCGTGTTTCCCGTGTCGCAAGACGAGCGCAACGCCGTCAGGGCGCGCTTTCGTTGGGATGTTACCTCGCGCCTATGGGCGGCGATTGGCGGGACCTACGACAGCGGCTTGCCAATCGACTTTGACGGAACTTATCAGGACGCTGCGCAGTACGGCCAAGCCATCGTCGACCGCGTAAACTTCTCCGACCATCGTCCCTTTCCACTGGTCTCTGTAGACGCGTCTCTCGGTCTGACGGTGCGCCGCTCAGAGCGGTATCCGCTCCGGCTTCAGGTGGATGGGACGAACCTCAGCAATCAAATCAACGTGATCGATTTCGCCGGCCTGTTCTCCGGGACCGCGATCGCCCCTTCCCGCAGCATCACCGCGCGATTGCAGTTCGGTTTTTAGCGGAGCGTATTTCTCGTCGCGGCAGGAGCAGTCTGACTTGGCAGCGTCGCATTGGTTCGGGACGTTCCGGGTAATGGCTGAGTGTTAGGCAACAAAAGAAGAGTATCGAGACGAATCTCGACACGGCAGGCGGGACCGCACGCGGCGCGCACGCGGGCTTACGCCCCGTGGCATTTCTTGTACTTCTTGCCACTGCCGCAGGGGCACGGGTCATTGCGGCCCACTTTGTGCCCGCCGTTTACCGTCTTCGGAGCGCTGGTCGCATCCCCACCCGCGAACTGAAGGCCCTGCAACTCCTTTTCCTTCTTGCGCTGAATATTGCGCGTGAAGTCCTCCATGGTGCTCTTGGCCGCCTGGCGCTGCAGTTCGGCGGCGGCGGCGCTGGCTGATCGAGGCTGCTGCGGCCCTCCTTGCGGGTCCGCGGAACCGTTGTCGCCGCCGCTCTCGTCCTCTTCGCCCTCTTCAGAAAATGGCAGCACGGGAGCGTTCTGCGCTACCTGCATGAAGTACAGGTAGCGAACCGCCTCGTCTTCGATGCGGTCCATCATCGCGCTGAACAGCTCGAAGGACTCCTTCTTGTACTCCACCAGCGGATCTTTTTGCCCGTAGGCGCGGTTGCCGATGCCTTGCTTCAGCTCGTCCATCGACAACAGGTGGTCCTTCCACTGGTTGTCGATCACGTTCAGCATCACGATGCGCTCGGCGTGCCGCATCGTGTCGGCGCCCACCAGCGCTTCCTTCTCCTCGTATTTCTGCTGCAGCTTATCGGCGATCGCGTCGGACATCTCGTCGCGCGTGAGGTTGGCCAGGTCCGCCAGGTCGATCTTGACGCCAAACTGGCTCAGCACGTCGTTACGCAACGTGCCCAGGTCCCAGGTATCGGGATGCTTGGCCACGGGGCAGCGCATGTCCACGAACTGTTCCACGATGCCCCGCGTCATGTCCAGGACGTGCTCTTTCTGGTCCATGCCCTCCAGCAACTGGCGGCGCATGCCGTACACCGCCTGCCGCTGCTTGTTGTTGACGTCGTCGTACTCGAGGAGGTGTTTGCGCGCTTCGAAGTTCTGCACTTCGACCGCTTCCTGCGCCTTGGCGATGCGCCGGGTAATCAGCTTCGATTCGATCGGCACGTCCTCTTCCATGCCCAGACGCAGCATCAGTTTCTGCATCCGTTCCCCGCCGAAAATGCGCAGCAGGTCGTCCTGCAGAGAGAGGAAAAACTTGGAGCTTCCGGGATCGCCTTGCCGGCCGGCGCGCCCGCGAAGCTGGTTGTCGATGCGCCGCGATTCGTGCCGCTCCGTGCCCACGATGTGCAAGCCGCCCACGCCCACCACCAGGTCGTGCTCTGCGTCCGTCTGCTCCTTGAACCGCGCAAACTCCTCGTCCCACTTGTCGCGCCGCACCCGGTAGAACTGGTCGTGGTGGGTGAAGTAATAGAATTGTTCATCGGCGACGTACTGCGCCTGCTCTTCCGGCAGCCGCTCCGCCAGCTTGTCCTTCAAGCAGGCGTCCTTGGTCATGAATTCCGGGTTGCCGCCCAGCAGGATGTCGGTTCCGCGGCCGGCCATGTTGGTCGAAACCGTCACCGCGCCCTTGCGTCCCGCCTGCGCCACAATCGATGCCTCGCGCTCATGGTTCTTTGCGTTCAGCACCTCGTGCCGCACGCCCATCCGCTTCAGAATGCCGGACAGCCGCTCCGATTTCTCTACCGAGATGGTGCCCACCAGCACCGGTTGCCCGGTCTCGGTCACCGTCTTGATTTCCTTGGCGGCGTTGCGAAACTTCTCGTCTTCGGTGCGGTACACCACATCCTGGTTTTCCTTACGGATTAACGGGCGGTTGGTCGGGACCACCGTGACATCGAGGTTGTAGGTCTTCTGGAACTCGGCCGCTTCGGTTTCTGCGGTGCCCGTCATCCCGGCCAGCTTCTTGTACATGCGGAAGTAGTTCTGAAAAGTGATGGTCGCCAGCGTCTGGTTCTAGCGCTGGATTTTGACCCCTTCCTTCGCCTCCACCGCCTGGTGCAGCCCGTCCGACCAGCGCCGGCCCGGCATCAACCGCCCGGTGAATTCGTCGACGATGATCACCTCCGGCCCTTCGTCGCCGTCCTTGACCACATAGTCCCGGTCGAGCTGGTACAGCACGTGCGCGCGCAATGCCTGCTGCACGTGGTGATTGAATTCGATGTAAGCCGGGTCGTACAGGTTGGGAAGATTTAGCAGCTTTTCGACTTTGAACACGCCCTCTTCGGTGAGAGCCGCGCTCTTGTGCTTTTCGTCGATGGTGTAATCGCCGGTGGTGTACATTTCCCCCGGCTCCCTGCCTTCGATCACCTCGCCGCGGACCAGCTTGGGGATGATGCGGTTTACCTTGTAATACTTGTCGGTCGATTCCTCGCTCGGCCCCGAAATAATCAGCGGCGTTCGCGCTTCGTCGATCAGGATCGAGTCCACTTCGTCGACGATCGCGTAGTGGTACTCGCGCTGCACGCAATCTTCCAGCCGAAACTTCATGTTGTCGCGCAGGTAGTCGAAACCGAATTCGTTATTGGTGCCGTACGTGATGTCGGCGTTGTAAGCGTTCTTGCGCTCCTGGTCGTCCAGGTCGTGGACGATCACCCCCACCTGCAACCCCAGAAACCTGTAGATACGGCCCATCCATTCCGAGTCGCGCTTAGCCAGGTAGTCGTTCACCGTCACCACGTGAACGCCCTTGCCCGCCAGGGAGTTCAAGTAGCACGGCAGGGTCGCCACCAGCGTCTTGCCTTCGCCGGTTTTCATTTCCGCAATCCGGCCGCGGTGCAGCACCATGCCGCCAATCAACTGAACGTCGAAATGCCGCATGTTCAGCACCCGGCGCCCCGCCTCGCGCACCACCGCGAAGGCTTCGATCAGCAAATCGTCGACCGGAGCGCCTTGCGCGATCCGTTCCTTGAACTCGATCGTCTTCGCGGCCAGGTCGATGTCCGAGAGTTCCCGCGTCGAGGCTTCGAGATCGCCGATCGCCGCCACCGTGGGCCGCATCTCCTTGATCTCACGCTCAGTTTTCGTGCCAAAAAGCTTTGCCAGGACGACATCAACAATCATGCAGTTCTCGATGAGAGGGAATAGCCCGTAAATTCCATTTTACTCCGTAGCGCTCGCGGGTCTCGCCGTTACCTGCGACCCCTGTTGCTACCATCGAATCATGGCGCGTACCGCGAGCCGGGTCTCGCGCAGAGTCTTCCTCGGATCGGCGCTGGCCGCCATCAAGCTGGCCGCGCAGGGCAAAAAGGGCCTTGCGTTTGCGCCGGAGTGGCTGAGCTATGAGGACCCGACTACTGAGCTCGAAGTGGTTCGCCTCACCGATCCTGCGCATTCCAGCGAGCTTCCGGCTTATTACAACCGCGCCGTGGCGCACAACAGCGCCAGCCTGCTCTATGGCGCAGACCGCACCGGCCCGCCGCAGGCCTTCCACCTCGACCTCAGAACCGGCGAGTCCCGCCAACTGACCGAAGTCGCGGAACTGGACGTCGCTTCGCTGGCGCTTTCCGCCGACAGCCGGTCATTCTGCTGCTTTGCGGGACGATCTCTACTGCACGTCAGCCTGGGCACCTTGCGGCAGCGCGAAATCTATCAGCTTCCCGAAGCCTGGCAACGCTGTCCGGGCATGAGCTTGACGCCGGACGGCGCGCACGTACTATTCGCCGAGCAGCGCGGCGAAACCTCCCGTTTGCGGGCCGTCTCCCTGGCACGCGGAATCTCCCGCACCGTGATCGAAGCGCGGTTTGCCATCGAGCATCCCCAGGCCCGTCCGGGGCGCGATCAGATCTTGTATCGGCAAGCCGGGGATGCGCTCTGGCTGGTGGATTCGGGTGGCGCCAACAACCGCCGGCTCAAGCTGGCGCCAGGGCGCATCGGCTCCACGCTATGGAGCCCGAATGGGAAAGCCATCCAATACCTGAATTTCCCGGATGATCCCACCCAGTTGCACGCCATTCGCGAGTTGTCTCCGGATACCGGCGCCGACCGGCTGGTGGCCAAAACCAGCCAGTTCGCCTGCTTCGGCGCCAACCGCGATTCGTCCGTGTTCGTCGGGGCCAGCGCCAACCGGAGCTCGCCCACGGTCCTGTTGCTGCTGCGCATCACGCGGCGCGAATTCACCCTATGCGAGCACAAAGCCACCCGCCCGGAGACCGTGGCGCCGCTCTTCTCCCCAGACAGCCGGCGGGTGCTCTTCCAAAGCGACCGCGACGGCCGCCCTGCGATCTACAGCACCCATGTCGACAAACTGGTTGAGCCAACCGAATCTGACAGCGGCTAAGTGTAGCTAGAACGTAAGTCGCGACTGGAAGTCGATGCGCCGGTTGTTGGCCGTCGATCCAGCCATGCCGCCGAACCCGCCGCCGAATCCCGTGTTCACTCCGGTCGGCTCCAGGAAATAGGGCGATGTGACGACGCCTTGGTATCCGCCGGGATTGAAGTGGTTCAGGATGTTGACGAAGTTCACGCCCAGCGTCAGGTTGAAGCGGTGCTCGGTGTTGCCGCCGAACATGCCGCCCATGCCGCGGCCGCCGGCCATACCCCTCATGCCGCCCGGACCGCCGCCGCGAGGCCCACCGCCATCCCACCCGCCGCGGCCGCCCTGCGCCTGGTTGCCGCGCACGGGGCCGAAGCCGAACACCCGGTAGATCCGCATATTGATCGACACCAGGCCGGGCATCGTCAGGTAATTCCGCGGAACCAGGTTGGTTGGGTTCGCCACATTGTACGAAGTGGTAAAGTTGCCCGCCGGCGAGCAGACCACGTCGCCCGACAAGACAACGCCCGCGGCACCGGAGCACTGGGCGCCGGGCGCAAAAGCGGCGCGCGCGTTGACCAGCGTCGTGCCGTATAGGTCCGTGCCGGCCAGCACATCATATGGCTGGCCGGACCGCAGCACGATAAACGGCGCCACCCGGATGCCCTTCGGTCCGAGCACCGAACCCACCAGCATGAAATTGTGCCGCCGGTCGAAATTGGAGCGCCCGTAATCCAGGGCAAAGTCGTATGGGTCGGTCGGGGTGGAAGGCAGATCGTTGGCGTAGGTCAGCGAATAATTACCGAACAGCGAAACCCGCGAGCTGAAACGCGTGTTGAAGTTCGCCATCAGCATCCTTTGCCGCATATACCCACCGGACTCGTACTCGAATATGTTGCCCGCGTTGTAGCCGTAAGGGAACACACCGTTAGTTGCGCTGAGCGGCTCCAGCGGGTTGTAGGCGCCCGGTTGGCCCGCGGCGATCGGCTCCGGCGAGTTGATCGGCACCGTCTGCGCCAGGTGCTCGGAGCGGTTGTAGGTGTAGTACACCGCGGCTGTGGTGTTGTGCGGCAGTTGCCGCTCCACGCCCACGGCGGCCTGCATGCTGTAATCGGCGCGCAGCTTCGGGTCCAGCACATAGGTCGAGTTCTGTCCCGGGTTCAGAGTCGAGATCGACGGAATATTATTGATGTAAAACGTCGGGTTGTACACCGTGTATTGGAGCTGGTTAATGCCGTTGTTGAGATACGCGGTTTCGAAGTCGCCCAAGCCAATGCGGTCGTAGAATATGCCCGCTCCGCCGCGAATCACCGTCTTCTGCTGCCCGTTCTTGGCCGCGCCGGGTGCCCAGGCAAAGCCTAGGCGCGGCGCCACGTCGCGATGATCGCTCACCAGCGTTTGCACTTCATATCGCATTCCCAGGCTTAGCGTCAAATTGGGCTTCATTTTCCAGTCGTCCTGGAAAAACGGCGCGGCATCGTAACGGGTCATGCTTACGTAGGAAAGCCCGCTCTGAATCGTGAATCGCGACGGGCCTCCGCCCAGTGCCTGAATCTGCGCCGCGGTGAACCCGGCGTTCTGGAGCGACAGGAAACGGATGTATTGATCGACCGACGTCAGGTTCTCGGTCACCGGGTTGCCCTCGGCGTCCGTCTCCAAAGTGTTGTTCGACGTCAGCATTGGCGCCAGCCCGCCCAGGAAACTGAACGAGCCGTTAAACCCTTTGGGCTGGTTGCTCTGATCACTGTCGCGCCGCACGCGCACGCCAAACTTGATCTGGTGGGTACCGTGCAACACCGACGTGTTATTCTGCAGCTCGAAGTGCCGGCTGGTGTCCCGCTGATCGCCCAGCCCGTTGCCGCCCGTCATGAATGCGTCCGCTACGCTGATCGACGGAATCTCGTTGCCGGCCGAAGCGGTGTAATTGCGGGTGAATTGAAACCGCGTCTCGTTGACCGCCTTCGGGCTCAGAACCGAATCCTCCGTGATCATCAGGTTCTGCCCGTTGTTGTTGATGTTGTAAGCCAGGTCGCTGGTGTATGGCGGCGGCAAGTTGGTGCCGCCGAGGCCGGCGTTGTCGCGCGAGTTGAACCGTTCTTCGAACCTCACCGTCAGCGTGTTGTTGGTGCTCAATTGGTAATCGATCCGGGGCGACAGTGTGGTGTATGCCAAAGGCGAAACCACCGCCGTTCCCACCGCTGCCGGTTCGAGGGTCGTAGGATCCACATAGGTGGCGTGGGTGATCGAGTTATCGGTGATGTCGCGCCGGTTGAAGTCGACAAAGAACGAAGTCTTGTGATTGAGGCTCCCGCCGAGATAGCCGCCGATCATCCGGTTCGAGTAGTCCGGCTTATTGGCCGCCAGCGGGTTGCGCGAGTCGAAGACGCCGTTAGCATCGTTCAGGAACACCATACCGTGCAGCTTGTCTGTGCCCGGCTTGGTGAGAATCTCGATGCGGCCAAAGCCCAGCCGGTCAAATTCCGCCGAAAAAGGATTCTGGTTGATCCGGATCTCGCGTATCGATTCCTTGGGCGGAAGTTCGCCGCCGCTGAAGCCGTCGATGTAAATCTGCCCGCCGTTGGGACCGGCGCCGGGCCCGGCCAGCGCCTGCAGCGCATCCGATAAGTCATCCGGATCGTCCGGCAGCGCCTCCAGATCCTCTCCCTTGATGACAATCGCCGAGGCGTTATTATCGGCTTCCACGCTCACGGACGGTCCCGCCTCGGCCTGCACCGTGACTTCCTGTTTTTCCGCTCTCACCGCCAGCCGAATGGACATCTGCACGGTACCGCCGCTGCCCACGTTGACCGTTTTCGAAAACGGCGCGAAGCCAGGATACGCCACCGAAACCGTGTACGGTCCGGGCGCCAGGCCTGTCACGGAAAAGGTGCCATCGGCCTGCGTCTGCGGCGTCTTTGTGACGCCTGCGCCCGTCACCGCCACATGCGCGGCCGGGATCACGGCGCCGGAATCGTCGAGCAGCACGCCGCGAAGAGCGCCGGTCGCCGTTTGCGCCGGAAGGCTGATTGCCCCCAACAGCGCCAGCAAAAGAAAAAGGGGAATTACTCGCGTTTTGCCCATGCTTCCTCTGTACGTCTCTTCTTCGCGGTGCGGCGACCCGGTGGGCCCCTCGCTCCTAGTTGCCCTCGGTTTCCTCGCCGCCGCCCAGGTTCCAGCCGCCCATGATGTCTCGAGTCGAATTGGGCGACGCGGTCAACAGCGGCTCCACTCCCGCCAGCATCATGATGCCGGTCAGGTGGGTGCCGTCGGTGCCTTCGGTGGTGGAGACCATGATGGCGTCGCCGCGCTTCAGATCTGCCAATTGCGCTGCCGGCAGGTGGTCCAGCATCTGCTTGATGTCGCCGCCGCGCCCGCCATAACCGCCGGGTCCGCCGTAGCCGCGGCCGGCGCCTGCCGCGCTCTGCGCTCCATGGGGCCAGTTCCCGCCGCCGTGTGGCTCTGCAGTGCCGCCTGCTCTGTCAGCAGCGTTGTAGCGCCGCGCCAGCATCGTCGCCATCTGCTCCGGCAACTTGCGGATCACCGTATCCGGCGTGATCTTCAGCACCACCCATTTCTTCGTGGCCAGGTCCTTCACTCTCAGCGTGCCGCCCTGCACATCCACCGAGCCGATCGTCGCCGCGATCTGCCGGAACGAGCCCGAAACCACCTTGTCGGCCGCGATGGTGGTTCCGTCCGCGCTCTTGTTGCCCAGCGCATGCAGTTCGTCACCCACGCGAATCTCGTCCAGCGTGCCCGCCTTGGCGTCGGCCAGTTTCGCCGAATCAGGCGCATAGCGAAGAAGCTGAGTGGCTGCGGTCGTCTGCACGGTGTACTGGCCCTTCCCGGCTTTGATCACGATGGTCTTCGCTGCCGGGTTGACCTCGGTGACGATTCCCGTCGTCCCCCGCTTCTGCCAGTCTTCTTGTTCCTGCGCGTGCACCTCGGCCACGGCGGCCTTGGTCAAGACCAGCACTGTCCGGGCTTCGAATGACTTCTGATCTGGCGCAAACTGTCCGCTGGCCGCCACCCGGTCGCCCGCCGCAATCTCGCTCAAGCCGACCGGCGTGGCCTTTTTTGCGTCGGTCTCGCGGGGAGGCAGACGAAGCAGGAAGGACTTCTCGGTAGTCTTTACCGTCACAGTGACGCCCTGGTCTGTTTTGAGGGTGATCTGCGCGCCGGCGGCATCCACACTGATGACCGTTCCAATTACCCGTGCGCGCACCGGGGCGGGCGCCGTCTGGGCTCGCGCCCCAACCCATACCAGCGTCGCTAACACCATGATTCCGAGAGATTTCATCACTTTGATCAAAACCTGGAGGGGTTCCAAAATTGAGGGGCGTCGTTGCGTTACTTAAGGTTACACGCGGGGGAGACGCGTCAAGGTAGGTTCCAATACAGAAAAGCCGCGGCAGCCTCACGCTGCTCGCGGCTCTCGGACAATTTCAACTTGATCGGCTGCGGTTTAGGTGGTCTTGGCAGCGGTGGTCTTCTTCGTCTTCGCCTTCTTGGTGGGCTTTTTCTTGGTGGTGGTTGTCGCTGCGTCATCGGCGAAGGCCACGGCCACGGTTGCGGTCAAGAAGGACAAGCCAAGCATCAGAGTCATCAATCTCTTCATTTCGTGCGGTTCTCCTTTGGAGGGTTGGACGAGCTGCCTCGTCTTCACCCATCATAACCAACCGCACATGAACCACCCCTTAAACACAAATTAAAACGCCTTCATGTGCGATCGCCAGCAAAAAGAGCCGCGGCAGCCTTCTGGAAGCTGCTTCGCGGCTCTTTCTACAAACCGGCAGAGAGCTACTTTCTCTCCTAGGTGGTCTTCTTCGCTTCGGTGGTCTTCTTCGCCTTCGTAGCCTTCGTAGCCTTCTTCTTGGTGGCGGTGGTAGCGGTCGTCGCGGCATCGTCGGCGAGAACAACCGTCACCGTGCTGCCGATGAAGGCCAAGCCCAACATCACACTCATCAACTTCTTCATTCTTCCCATTCTCCTTTGAAGGGTTGGACGAGAAATCCCCGTCTGGTGCATATGATAACCACTAGCACCCGCAAGATCGTCATAAATAGTAATTAAAATAGCTTAAGATCCGAAATCACATTCGTTAGCGGGTCGCAGCGGCTCTCTATTTTGGCTTTTATTTCAATCATTTAGCGCCAAAAGCCGCAACCGGAACGAAGGCCCGGCCGAGCGGCGCCTGCTAGATTCAAAACGAGATGAAGAAGTCGGATATCGCAAAGCGAATGGCGCGGCAATCCAAAACCAGCGTCGGTCAAGCCGCCGACAGTCTGGACCGCCTGGTGCAGGAAATCGTCGCCAGCCTACGCCGTGAAAAGGAAGCCAGCCTGCCTGGTCTCGGAAGACTCACCGTCAAGCCCAACGGAAACCTCGCGCTCGACCGCAAGGGCACCCGCCGCCGTGATTGAATCACCCGTGCTCGAAAGATTCGCGCGCGCCGTTCTCGGCGGCCTGGCCGAAGGCAAGGCGGTCGAAATCGATGGGCTGGGCACCTTCTATCCTCATCCGGTGACGGGTTTCCGTTTTGCGCCGCACACGTATCCCGCCATCTTCATCGCCTACGGCACCGAAGACCGGGACGTCGCGGCCGCGCTATATCTGGCGCTCGAACACGCCGGATTCAGCCCCTGGATGGATAGCAAGAAGCTGCTGCCGGGCCAGAACTGGGCGCGCGCGCTGGAAGCGGCCATCGAGACCTCGGATTTCTGCGTGCCCTGTTTTTCTTCGCGCTCAGTGGCGAAGCGCGGCGGTTTTCAGGCGGAAATCCGCTACGCCCTGGATTGCGCGCGCCGCGTCCCGCTCGACGAGATTTTCCTTGTGCCGGTACGCCTGGATGCGTGCCGCGTGCCTCGCTCCATCCAGCGCGAGTGGCAGTACGTGGACCTGTTTCCCGACTGGGGAGCCGGCGTCGCGCGCTTGATCTCCGCCATCCGCGCCGAATGGGAACTGCGGCGCTACCGGCGCTTCATGGCACGATAACCGCAGCGCCATCGATCGCGTCCCGCTTCACTGCCTGGAGAGCCTGATTGGCTTGATCGAGCGGGAACACGGTAACCCGAGGCTGCAGCTTGATGTCCGCCGCCACACTCAGGAAATCCCGCGCGTCGGTGCGCGTCATGTTGGCCACGCTGCGGATCTGTCGCTCGCCCCACAGCAGCCGGTCGTAATCAAACTGCGGAATGCGGTCGAGATGAATCGCGTTGATGGCAACCACGCCGCCTTTGCGGAGGCTCGCCAGCGCCGCCACCACCACGTCGCCCGATGGGGCAAACGTCACCGCCCGGTCGAGCGCCAGCGGCGGCCGGTCCTGCTCCGCTCCCACCCAGGTTGCGCCGAGCGATTGCGCCAGCGCGCGGTGTCCGGCGCCGCGCGTCGCCACATAGACCTCGCAGCCCCACGCCCGCAGCACGGCGATTGCCAGGTGCGCCGAAGCGCCGAATCCGAACAACCCCACCCGCTCGCCCGGTTCCACTCCCGCCACGCGCAGGCTGCGGAAGCCGATGATGCCGGCGCACAGCAGCGGCGCGGCGTCCAGATCGCTTAGGGCTGGCGGCAGAGGGTACACAAAATCCGCGCGCGCCACCGCGTACTCGGCGTAGCCGCCATTGACGTCGTAGCCGGTGAAGGTGGGCGCATCGCACAGGTTCTCCGCGCTATGCCGGCAATACCAGCACGCACCATCCGTGCCGCCCATCCAGCTCACCCCCACTCGCGCGCCGGCTATCAGCCCTGCCGGTGCGGGAGCCGTCACCTCACCCACAATCTGATGGCCGGGGATGAGAAACGGCCGCCGCTGCGTCAGTTCCCCTTCGACGATGTGCAGATCGGTACGGCAGACGCCGCAGGCTCGGACCCGCAGCAGCACCTCGCCCACGCCGGGCTGCGGTTGCGGAACGTCTTCGATATCGAGCGGCGACTTCGCGACATCTCCGGGCTGGCGCAGAACCGCGGCCTTCACGGTCGGCGCTCCATTACATCGACGCCCGCCGCCTTGCCGACAATCACTTGCTGCGCCATCCCCAGGAACAGCCCGTGCTCCATCACTCCGACCGTCCGGTCCAGCGCTTGCGCCAGTTCCTCGGCCGACCCGAATCCGGCGAACCCCGCGTCCAGGATGTAGTGCCCTCCGTCGGAAACAAAGGGCTGTCCCTCGGCGTCCAGGCGCAGGCGGAATTCGCCGCCTATGGCGCGCAGCCTTCGCGCTGTCGATTGCCAGCCGAACACCGCCACCTCGACGGGGATCGGGCCTTCAGCGATCCGGAGCCGTTCTACAACCTTGCTCTCGTCCGCCACGATCACCAGCCGCGTGGTGGCGCTGGCCACAATCTTTTCCCGCAACAGCGCCCCGCCCAGGCCCTTGACCAAATGGAGACTGCCGCGCTCCACTTCATCGGCGCCGTCAATGGTGAGATCGATGCGGTCGTGCTGCGCCAGGTCCGAGAGCCGGATTCCCAGCTCGCGCGCCAGCGCCGCCGTATTTTCCGAGGTCGGCACGCCAATGATGTCGAGGCCCGCGGCCACTCGCCGTCCCAATGCGCGCACGGCCAGCGACGCTGTCGTGCCGCTGCCCAATCCCACCACCATGCCGCTTTCGACCAACCCGGCCGCACGCTGCGCCGCCTCCAGCTTCTCGTTAGCTGCTGTTTCCGCCTTCGCCATGGCCCGATTATACAGCGATGACGATTCCACACTTTTCCGCCGCGCACCGCCCGCCATGCGCCGTGTTCCAATGATGAGGGAGTAAACTTCTCATGTCCTTCCGTGGGGTGGATTACTTTCTGGTGGATTCGCTGCTCAGCGAAGAAGAACGGATGGTGCGGCAGACGGCGCGGCGCTTCGCCGACGAGCGCATCCTGCCGCTGATCCGCGACTGCTACCGCGACGCCCGTTTCCCTTCTGAGCTGATTCCGGAGCTGGGCGAGCTCGGCTTTCTCGGCGCCAACCTCGAAGGCTACGGCTGCGCCGGCATGAGCAACGTCGAGTACGGGCTCATCATGCAGGAGCTGGAGCGCGCCGATTCCGGCGTCCGCAGCTTTGTTTCCGTGCAGGGCGCCCTGGTCATGCACCCCATTCTCACCTTCGGCTCCGAGGAACAGAGACGCCATTGGCTGCCGCGTCTCCAGAACGGATCCGCGATCGGCTGTTTCGGACTGACCGAGCCGGACTTCGGGTCGAACCCCGCCGGCATGCGCACCACCGCGACCCGCGATGGCTCCGGCTGGGTGCTCAACGGCGAGAAAACGTGGATCACCAACGGCAGCGTGGCCGACGTGGCCGTAGTGTGGGCGCGCGCCGCCGAAGGCATCGCCGGCTTTCTGATCGAACGCGGCACAACTGGCTTTTCGGCCAGCGACATTCACGGCAAATGGTCCATGCGCGCCTCGGTGACTTCCAGTCTGTCGATGGCGGATTGCCGCGTAGAAGATAGCGCGCGCCTGCCCGGAGCCAGGGGCCTGAAGGCGGCGCTCGCCTGCCTGACGCAGGCGCGCTACGGCATCGGCTGGGGCGTGATCGGCGCCGCCATGGACTGCTACGAGACCGCTCGCCAGTATGCCATCCTGCGCAAGCAGTTCGACAACCGGCCGATCGCTTCCCATCAACTGGTGCAGGAAAAACTGGCGTGGATGATTACCGAAATCACCAAGGCGCAACTGCTTGCCCTCCACGCCGGGCGGCTCAAGGACCAGGGCAAGCTGGAGCCCGCCCACGTCTCCATGCTGAAGCGCAACAACACGGCCATGGCGCTCGAATGCGCGCGCTTAAGCCGCGATCTGCTGGGCGCCAACGGCATCACCGACGAATACCCCGTGATGCGCCACCTCTGTAACCTGGAAACCGTGAAAACCTACGAGGGCACCGATCACATCCACGCCTTGGTGATTGGCGAACGCGTAACCGGCATCGCGGCATACAAGTAACCGGCCCTGACGGCAATTGTTTAAGGGATTTGGTGGACCTGGTGAGATTCGAACTCACGACCTCCTCGACGCGATGGTGGTCAGATCAACAACTTACGGGCATTTTCACCAGGAACAAAAGACGTACGGGACGTCGATTTGGACTCCACAATGAAGAATCTGGATTGCGGTTTCGCGATCGATGGCCCTCAGATCGGCGCGGGCTTCCGGCGACCATACAACCGCGATGTGGTCGGGCGCTTCCTCGCTCACTGCTTCAAACCGAATTCGCGCAGGATCTCATCGTGCCGGATGCCCTCTCCACGAACAAGCGAAGCACGGGCGCGGCCCAGCGCGGCAGTCGTGTCGGGCGTGAGGTCTTGTTCTTCCACCTGAGCGAGTGCCAGCGAGCGTGCCAAAGGCAATAAAAAAGGCCGTCCGATGGTCCAGCGGCGCGTGGGGAGGATGCCAGCGTCAGGCGAGGCTTTTCTCAGACCAGAGCAGCCGCAAGGCTGCGGCTCACTTTGCGAATGAAGCTCGTTTGACAGATCGGTTCGCAACTCCTTGGCTCAGATATTTGGCAGCAGATCAAAGTACTCGTCGTCTTCGTTCTTCCCGCCCTCGCCTTCACCGACCTGCTTTTCAGATTCGACAAACTCAATACGCTCGATCCACTTCACCATCTTGTACCCGAGTTGGTTTTCCACCCTCAATCGCAATGGAGCGCCGTAAACAAGAGGAAGCGGCTCACCGTTCATTTCAAAAGCAAGCAGGCATTCCGGCTTGAGCGCATTGTAGACGTTCTGCGTGTCGTAATAGGCATCGCCGTAGAGTGCCTCCCCGAACGAGTAGAACACGATTGTTTTGGCATATGGGTAAGGTCTCACCAAATCGATTAGCTTTCGCATCGGAAGGCCGTTCCACCGTGCAATCCCCGACCAACCCTGAATGCAGTGGTGCATCGTGATGTGTTCTTCCGTACCCAATCGGCGCAACTCTTCTAGGGACAATTCAACTGGGTTTTCAACCAAGCCTGACACTCGAAGCTTGTAGTCCCTGAACTGCCCCTCTGCCATCCGCTTCCAGTCCTCTCGCTTCGGCATCTTTCCGTTTGGCCAAAAGTAGGGCGATATCTGATTTTCTGTGTAGTGCTCACGCGGAATCAATGTGTCGAGCGTTGCTAGCTTCACTGGCTGTGTAATTGCCTTCTCGACATGCTGCAAAGCCCGTGGGATATACCAGGAAATGTAGTGCGCCGCCAGCCAGGAAATCAAGACGATAGCGATGCCGATAAACCCCAGGATCATTCCCATCGGCCCCCAATCATCCGTACCGAGGACGATGTGATTCATGTTCCTGCGAAACCCTGTGAGTACGACCAGCGTCACGTGGACAATGACGAACAGAATCCAGCCGACGAGAAGGATAAAATGAATGGACCTGGCGGCCTGACGGCCGCCGAAGATTCTGGCATAGCCAGGGAATCGATTCACCAGCGCAGGCGACATTGCCATTCCGGTTAGAATGCTGAGGGGCGCCATCACAAAGATCGTGGCAAAATACGCCAGTTGCTGCAGTGCATTGTAACCATAGAACCCATCTGGTTCCGGCGGCAGGCTAAAATTGGCGTAGTGTACGAAAGTGTTCCAAGCTTGGACAAAAACACCTGTCGAGGTTGGAACCAGCCGCATCCACTGGTCGCTGGTCAGCAGACCACAGACAAAGAAGGTGCCGGTTAGGACGAACCCGTACACGTTGATGAAATGCCAGCAGCGCGCGATGCCCACCGTATGCCGATAGCCCGGCAGCGCGACCATCGGAGTGATATACCGTGCGTCGTCCTTGGCAGTCCAGATTCTATCTGTCGGCACACGTAACGGCGTAAAGCGTATCCATTCCGTGCCGGGTGTACAGTGGTCATTCCAGTAGAGTCTCGGATGATCCATTAAAATCGAAAGACCGCTGCGCATCAACATAAACAAGAAGAACAGGTTTAGAAAATGGCTCCAGCGAATCCAAGCCGGAAACCCATGCGGGCCAGTCGCTGCACCTTCGTACGAAGCCGGCGAGGGGGCAATGTACGGCAGTCCGGACATACCGCCCTGTATCCACGCCAGAAGCAATGGAATGAGAATCAATACACAGATCAGAACCAGAACCGATGGCTTGATCCAGATTCGGAATCGCCGATCCTCTGGATAATGGACGGCCTGATGTGCGGCATCGAAATGAATCATACGCACTCTCACTGGAGGCCGCTTCCGGGAACGGCTTCAACCCCAATTATCATATCCTCCCAAACGTATGGAAACGAAAAGGCGAATCGTGGGACTGATTGGGGTCCACTATCCCCATCGCAAAAAGAGGATCCGGTCGTTTTGGACCCCAGTTGGACACCAACTGGACCCCGGAGGCGAGGTTGTGGACACTACGCGGTCCGAATCAATCTCGTATGTGTTTGGTTTATGGGGGGAAAGTTTTGGTGGACCTGGTGAGATTCGAACTCACGACCTCTTCCATGCCATGGAAGCGCGCTCCCAACTGCGCCACAGGCCCGCCTGCGATCAGCTATTACTATAACATGCGGGCCTGCGGCGGCAGTTTGACAGGGCGCTTTCGCGGTTGCCTACAATGAGAGCATGTCGTTCTGGCGCCCCACACTCGCGGCGATTCTGCTGTGCTCTTTGTCGATGGCAGTCTCATCGTGCGTGGTGCGGCGCAGATTGATCGTCCGCAAAGGTGCGAACGTCGCGCAGCCACTGTTGGTGGCGGATAAGGAGGCGCTGCTCGAAGCGATCTCCCGCCAATATCGGGCGGTCCACGATTTCAGCGCCACCGTCGACATGGTGCCGGCCTTGGGCAGCGCGGAAAAGAGCAAGATTACCGAGTACAAGGACGTCCGCGCCTACATTCTCTTTCGCAAGCCGGCGTTCATCCGCATCATCGGCCTGTATCCGGTGGTGCGCAATAAGGCCTTTGATATGACCTCGAACGGAGCCCGGTTCGAACTGTACATTCCGTCGCGCGACGAGTTTATCGAAGGCAACAACGAGATGACGCAGCCCTCGAAGAACAGGGTGGAGAATCTGCGCCCGCAGCATTTCGTCGAAGCCCTGCTGGTGTGCCCGGTGGATCAGGCAGTTGACCAAGTCGCGCTGGAAAACTTCACCGATGAGGCCGTGGCCAACTACATTCTGCTCGTGTTCCATGAGGAGAAGGGCGCGCTGCAGCTCCGGCGCTCGATCTGGTTCAACCGCGTGAACCTGGAACTTGTCCGCCAGTTGATCTTCGACGCCGCCGGCAACATCCTGACCGATGCGCGGTATTCCGAGTGGCACGCCTACGACAAAGTGCCATTTCCCAAGCACGTGGAGATCAATCGGCCACAGGACGAGTACGGCGTGGTCATCGATATCGTGAAAACGGAGATCAATAAGGGAGTGACAGATGATAAATTCGTCTTGGAGCAGCCGCCCGGGACGAAGTTGAGGGTTCTGGGGCAAGGACCTGCGGCGCCGGCCGGCCAAACGCCCGCGTCATCCACTGACGGAAAGACGAATCCCGATTGACCGGCAAACTCGTTCTGGAAAATCTGAAAAACCGGCCGCTACGCAGCCTGCTCAGTATCCTGCTGATCGGTGTGCCGGTGACGCTGATTCTGACGCTGGTCGGCTTGACACAGGGAATGCTGACGGACTCGCAGAACCGCCAGCGCGGCGTGGGCGCGGACGTCATTATCCGCGGCTCGACGGTTACCTCGGTGATCAATTTCAGCGGCCCCAGCATTCCAGCGGGAATGGTGGACCTGGTGCAGCGCCAGCCGCACGTGAAGCTCGCCATGGGCGTAATCAATCATCCTATCGATCTGCCGCTGTTCATCACCGGGATCGACGTGCCGAAGTTCAACCAGATGACCGGCGGATTCACGTATGACGAGGGCGGCCCGCTGCAAGGTCCAGACGATATTCTGGTCGACCGGCTTTACGCCGAACAGCACCACGTCCACGCCGGCCAAACCATCAACCTGATGCATCACGACTGGCACGTGGCGGGCGTGATCCAACCGGGGAAACTGGCTCGCCTGGTGGTTGAGATGCGGACGCTACAGGACCTCGACGGGGCCACCGGCAAAGTTGGCCAGATTTACGTCAAGGTGGACAAGCCCGGCAATATCGACCTGGTGACCGAGCAACTGCGCGGCCTGCTGAGGGGCAACTACCCGGTCAACACCATGGCCGAATACACGGCCATGTATAACGTAAGCCAGATTCAGGCGATCAAGGAGTTCACGGTGGTGGTGGTGGCCATCGGGGTGGTGATCGGCATCGCCGTGGTCTGGCTGTCGATGTATATGGTGGTGCTCCAGCGCACGCGCGAAATCGGCATTCTGAAGGCCTTGGGCGCGTCCAAGAGTTTCATCCTCAGCATCATCCTGATCGAGGCGGCGCTGCTGGGAGTGGGCGGCACAATTCTCGGCATTGTCTTCAGTTATGGCGCGCAGTGGCTGATTCGCACACTGGTGCCGGCGTCCTTTCAAATGGCGATCGTGTATGCCTGGTGGCCGCGCGTGGCGGCGATCACGCTGGCCGCCGCCCTTCTGGGCGCGTTCTATCCCGGCTTGAGCGCGGCACGGCAAGACCCCATCGAGGCGCTGGCCTATGAGTAACGCCGCCATCATCGAGACCCGCGACCTGCGCAAGGTCTACCGCGTCGGCCAGGTGGATGTACCGGCGCTGCGGGGCGTTGACCTGAGCGTTCAGGCCGGCGAGTTCCTCTCCGTTGTGGGACCGTCCGGCTCGGGCAAATCCACTTTGTTTCACATCATCGGGGGACTCACACCGCCCACTGCGGGCGAGGTGATCGTGGGTGGCCAGAACCTGGCCGCTATGAGCGACGCAGGCCGCACAAAGATGCGCCGCACGACCGTCGGATTCGTGTTCCAGAAATTCAACCTGCTGCCTAATTTGACCGCACGGGATAACATCGCGGTGGCGCGTTACATTGCGGGCCTGGGCAGCCGGGCGGACGCCCAGTTCGAAGAAGTGCTGCGCCTGCTCGGCATCGCCGGCCGGCTGGATCACAAACCAAACGCGCTTTCCGGCGGAGAGCAGCAGCGCGTGGCCATCGCGCGCGCCATTGTCAACCACCCGGCCATTTTGCTGGCCGACGAGCCAACCGGCAATCTCGATAGTGAGAACTCCAAAGCGGTTCTGGAAGTCCTGCGCGACCTGAATCAGCGGCTGGGCCAAACCGTCCTCATGATCACGCACAATCCCGAAGCCGCGGCTTACGGTCACAACACCGTCCACATGCGCGACGGGCGAATTGTCGACCGGACCGGCGCAACCGGCTAGTCTAGACGCCCGGCAGAAAAACAAGAAAAGCCGAGACCATTCTCGGCTCAGCCGGCTGGACCGCAGGCGCCACGGGTGCCGAAACCGAAATGTCATTCGGGCAGAGTAAGCTGAGAGAAGGAGCTCACCATGCCACTGGTTGCAACCGACACGAAGCCCGCGTCCGAGCTGAGCGCGTACGGTGAAGCGCGGTCCACGGTTTCGGGAACGCCGCTGGGCGCGGAGGACCTGCGCCGCACCCACGCATACTGGCGGGCCTGCAATTTTCTCAGCCTGGGGATGATCTATCTCGTGGAGAACCCGCTGCTGAAGGAGCCGCTCCGGCCCGAACACGTCAAGAATCGCCTGCTTGGGCACTGGGGGTCGAGCCCCGGCCTGTCGTTCGCCTACGTTCACCTGAATCGATTGATCAAGAAATACGATCTGGACATGATCTTCATGGCCGGGCCCGGACATGGGGCGCCCGGTGTGCTGGGGCCCGTGTACCTGGAAGGCACCTACTCGGAGATCTATCCCGACAAGAGCGAAGACGAAGAGGGGATGCGCGAGTTTTTCAAGCAATTCTCCTTCCCCGGCGGGATCGGCAGCCACTGCACGCCGGAGACTCCCGGCTCGATTCACGAAGGCGGTGAACTGGGCTACGTCTTGTCTCACGCCTGCGGTGCGGCTTTCGACAACCCGGAACTGATTGTCGCCGCGGTGGTGGGAGATGGCGAGTCCGAAACTGGCCCGCTGGCGACCTCCTGGCACATCAACAAGTTCCTCAACCCGATTCGCGACGGCGCAGTTTTGCCCATCCTTCATCTCAACGGATACAAGATCAATAATCCCACGCTGCTGGCGCGAATCAGCCACCAGGAGGTCGAGCAACTGTTCCGCGGATATGGGTGGACGCCTTACTTTGTGGAAGGATCGGACCCCGACTCGATGCACCAGGCCATGGCCGCCACCGTGGAGCACGCGATCGACGACATCCGCCGGGTGCGCCAGGAAGCGCGCTCAACCGGCGTGGCCGCACGGCCCCGCTGGCCGATGATCGTGATGCGGACGCCCAAAGGTTGGGGCGCGCCGCGCGAAGTGGGAGGCCACCGTCTGGAAGGATTCTGGCGGGCGCATCAGGTTCCCCTGCCCGATGTCAAGAAGAACCCCGAACAATTGCGCCTGCTGGAAGACTGGATGCGCGGGCTCAAGCCGGAAGAGCTGTTCGACGCCGGCGGCAAGCTGCTGCCGGAGCTGAAAGAGCTGGCGCCAACCGGTGCGCGCCGCATGAGCGCCAACCCGCACGCCAACGGTGGCATCCTCAAGCGCGATTTGCGCCTCCCGGATTTCCGCAGCTATGCATTCAGCGTCGGGCAGCCGGGAAAGGCGGAAGCCGAAAACACGCGGCCTCTCGGCGTTTTCCTGCGCGACACGATGAAGATGAACATGGATCATTTCCGCGTGTTCGGCCCCGATGAGACCACGTCCAACAAGCTGGACGCCATTTACCAGGCCAGCCGGAAGTTTTGGATCGCCGAGCACTTCCCCGAGGATGCCGATGGCACCGAGCTGGCGCCGGATGGCCGGGTTATCGAAATGCTCAGCGAACACACCATGGAGGGAATGCTCGAAGGCTATCTGCTTACCGGGCGCCATGGCTTTCTCTCCAGCTACGAGGCTTTCGTGCACGTCATCGATTCGATGTTCAATCAGCATGCCAAGTGGCTCTCGATCTGCAATCACTTGTCGTGGCGCCAGGATATTGCTTCGCTGAACCTGCTGATCACGTCGACGGTATGGCGGCAGGACCACAACGGTTTCACTCACCAGGATCCGGGATTCCTGGATGTGGTGGTCAACAAGAGCGCTAGCGTGACCCGCATCTATCTTCCGCCCGACGTGAACTCTCTGCTTTCGGTGGCTGCGCATTGCCTGCGCAGCGAGAACTACGTCAACGTCATCGTGTCCGACAAGCAGATGCACCTGCAGTACATGGATATGGACGCCGCCATTCAGCACTGCACCAAGGGCATCGGCATCTGGGAATGGGCGAGCAGCGACCAGAGCGGCGAACCGGATCTGGTGATGGCTTCGGCCGGCGACATCCCCACCCAGGAGGCGTTGGCCGCCACCGTTCTGTTGCGCAAGGAATTCCCCGACGTGAAAGTCCGCTTCGTCAACGTCGTCGATCTGTTCAAGCTGCAGCCCAGCACGGAGCATCCGCACGGATTGACGGACCGCGATTTCGATTCGCTGTTTACCACCGACAAGCCCGTTATCTTCAACTTCCACGGCTACCCCTGGCTGATTCACCGCCTGGCGTACCGCCGCACGAACCATCACAACATGCACGTGCGCGGCTACAAGGAAAAGGGCAACATCAACACGCCCATGGAGCTGGCGATTAACAACGAGATCGACCGCTTCAGCCTGGCGATCGACGCGATCGACCGCACTCCCAGCCTGCAGCGTATCGGCGCGCACGCCAAAGAACGCTTCCGCAATATGCAGATTGAATGCCGCAACTACGCCTGGGAGCACGGCGTCGACAGCCCGGAGATCAACGGGTGGACCTGGCCGTATTGAGCGGCCGGCGTGGCGTCGGCAGTCTTGCCTGCCGTGTCGAGAGCCGTCCCGACAGTTCTGCACGCGCGCGCTACTGCGCCCTGAGTGAGGAAACGTCGCCACGACTGGCGACGCTCACGCAGGGCAACGTCGCCACGCGTGTTCTATCCCGGGTGCGCCTCGCCCAATACGCAACGCACGGTGTCGCGCGCGATCAGCAGTTCTTCGTCGGTCGGGATCACCCACGCGTGGAGCGTGGAATCGGCGGTCGAGATCTGGCCTTCACGCGCCACCATCTGCTCGTTCCCGCCCTGATCGAGCTGCAGGCCGGCCCAGCCGAGGCCTTCGCAGATCCGCGCGCGAACTCCGGACGAATTCTCACCGATGCCGCCGGTGAAAATCACCGCGTCGGCGCCGCCCATCGCCGCCAGAAACGCGCCCACGTACTTTCGCGCCCGGTAGCAGAAGATCTCGATGGCCAGACGCACGCGCCGGTCATCATGCTGTTCGAGCTCCTCCTCGAGCACCTTCATGTCGTTGGTCAGGCCGGAGACGCCGAGCAGCCCGGACTGGGTGTTGAGTACCGACTCGACCTCGTGCGGCGAGAGCCCTTCCTTGCTCGCCATCAGGTTGAGGATGGCCGGATCCAGGTCGCCGGAGCGGGTCCCCATCACCAGGCCCTCCAGCGGCGTCATGCCCATTGAGGTGTCTACCGAACGGCCGGCGCGAATGGCGCAGGCCGAGCAGCCGTTGCCCAGGTGCAAGGTCACCAGGTTGGTCTGCTCGCGCGTCAGACCGCGCAGCGACCGGTAGCGATACGCCACGTAACGATGCGATGTCCCATGGAAGCCATAACGGCGTATGCGGTGGCGGCGATAAAGGTGATAAGGTAGCGCGTACAGGTACGCGTGCTCCGCGATGGTAGAGTGAAACGCGGTATCGAACACCGCAACCTGTGGCGTTTGCCGGCCGAAGATCTCGCGCACCGCCTGAATACCCTTTACGTTGTTTGGGTTGTGCAGCGGCGCCAGGTCGATGCAGTCTTCGATTCCTTTCAGAACGTCATCCGTGATCAGAGCCGATTCGTGGAACAGTTCGCCGCCATGCACCACCCGGTGCCCTACCGCGTGCAAGTCCCCCAGGCTGCGGATTTCGGCCACCTCCGAGGTGTCCGAAGCCAGCCAGCGCAGCACGTAATCGAGCGCCGCGGACACGTCGCGAATCGGCGCCGTCAGTTTCCGCTGCGGGCCATTCCGGTTCTGCACCGTAATAATGGCCTCGCCGCCAATCCGTTCCACCTGGCCGCGGCAGAGGCGTTCGTCGGCGTTCTTCTGGATCCGCTCGAGATCGGTCGCAATCACCTGAAACTTCAGGCTGGAGCTCCCCGCATTGAGTATCAGGACGTTCATGGATTCACTCCATTTTCACAGATCGCAGGCTCGATGTCCTGCTGGCGGATCGCACAACGAAGGGCTCTCTTATAGCCGCTCCAGGTATAGCCATTGACAATATAGCCAGTATGGATATAATACATCCCATGTCCAAATCCGCTCTCCCGGCGCCCGAGACACTGTTGCCTTTGCCACCCGCTACCTTTCATATCCTGATCGCCCTGGCGGCGGGCGATCGCCACGGATATGCCATCATCCAGGAGGTCGCGACACGCACCGACAACCAGATCCGGCTCGGCGCCGGCACGCTCTACCGCTCTCTGCAGCGCATGCTGGAGCAGGGACTGATCATCGAAACGGACAATCGCCCCGCAGCGGCACAGGACGATGAACGCCGCCGCTATTACCGCATCACCCGCTATGGCGAAACCGTGGCACGGGCCGAGGCGCGGCGACTCACACAACTCGTGCGGCTGGCCCGTGCCAGCGGACTGGCGAAGGAGACGGCGTGATGCGGTTCTACCGCGCTTTTCTGTACCTTTACCCGGCCTCCTGGCGGGCCGAGTACGGCGCTGAAATGTGCGCTGTGTTCGCCGCCCGCCGCCGCGAGGCAAGCGGTGTTCTGGCGGTGCTCGCGTTGTGGATCGAAGCGCTGGCGGACGCGGTTACAACCGCGCCCGCGATCCAGTGGGATATTTTCCGCCAGGATCTTCGTTACGCGTTTCGTGCACTCGGTCGCTCGCCGGGTTTCGCCATCACCGTGGTGACCATCGCCGCGCTGGGCATCGGCACAACGACGGCCGCGTACACCATGGTCGACCACGTTCTCATCCGCCCGCTGCCGTTCGTCCAGTCGGACCGGCTGGTCAGGCTTTCGCAGGATCTCCCGGTTTGGGGCTCGCATGACTCGGACATCTCGCCTGCCAATTATCGCGACTGGAAGCGGATGAGCACCTCGTTCGCGGAGATGGCGGCATTTAACGGCCTGCTGGTCAACATCACCGGACAGGGCGAGCCCGAGGCCATCGACGGTGCTTCCGTGTCGGGGGAAATGTTCTCTCTGCTCGGTATACAGCCGGTGGTGGGCCGTTCGTTCAACGCCGGGGACGACCGGGACTCGGCCCCCGCCACAGTCATTCTGAGTTATGGCTTATGGCAGGCGCGCTTCGCAGGCAACAGCTCCATCATCGGGAGCGTGATTGAACTCGACGGCAAGCCGCACACGGTGATCGGCGTCATGCCGGAAGATTTCAACTTCCCGACGCGCAAGGCCCGCCTCTGGACGACACTGCAACTGCCGCCCGACGCGTATGAAGACCGCCTCGACACCTACCTGTACGCCATCGGCCGCCTCAAGCCAGGCGTCACTGTGTCACAGGCTGCCGCCGAAATGCGCAACATCGGCAGCCGTCTGGCCCGCGCCTTTCCCAAAGAGCTAGGGCACACGAGTGTGACCGTGATGCGCCTGCGGGATTATGTATCGGACCGATCGGTGCTGATGCTCAAGGTGCTACTGGGCGCCGCATTCTGCGTGCTGCTGATTGCGTGCGCCAATCTCGCCAACCTGATGCTGGCCCGCGCCCTGGTGCGCGGCCGCGAACTTGCCGTGCGCACCGCGCTGGGAGCGGGGCGCGAACGCCTGATTCGCCAGATGCTCACCGAAAGCCTGCTGCCGGCGCTCGCTGGCGGCGCGCTCGGCCTGTTCCTGGCCCATGCCGCGCTGCCGCTCGCCGTGCGCCTGGTCCCGACTTCGCTGCCCATCGCCGAGGTCCCTAGCATCGATCCGCGCGTCCTGCTCTTTGCCGCCGTGCTCACCTGCGCGACTGGCATCATCTTCGGATTGGTCCCTGCACTGCGGGCCGGCCGTGACCAGGGCCTGAACCAACTGCAGAGTACCGGGCGCTCCAGCGCCCATGTCCGGCAGGAACGCATCAGGTCCCTGCTGGTGGTGACGGAAATCGCCGGCTCGATCGTTCTGCTGGTGGCATTCGGCCTTCTGGTGCGCGCGCTCTGGCGTGTCCAGAGCATCAACCCCGGCTTCCGGCCGGATCACGTGCTCACGCTGCGCACTTCGCTCCCCATGCCACGCTACGAACAACTGGAAGCCCGCGATCCCTTCTATCGGCACGTCCTCAGCGAAGCCCAGCACCTTCCCGGCGTCACGGCGGCTGCGTACACCAGCTTCCTGCCGATGGTGATGGGGGGCGGCATCTGGCCCGTCGAGATCGCCGGACATCCGGAAGACGTCGCCAAACGGCGCACGGCGAGCCTGCGATTTGTCACTCCGGGCTTTTTCCGGGCAATGGGGATCCCACTGCTGATGGGTCGCGACGTGAGCGAATCGGACCTGCACAAGGCACCCTTCGTCGCTCTCGTCAGCCAGTCCTTCGTCGACCGATACTGGGGCGGCGAGAACCCTCTCGGCCGCCACTTCAACATCGGCAACCACGGCCGGGTTTTGATCGGCGTGGTGGGCGACGTCCGCGTGCGCGGTCTGGAACGGAGCAGCGAGCCACAGGTCTATCTTTCCTGGCAGCAGCCCGACGATGTTTCGGCCTTTTACGCGCCCAAGGACCTTGTGATCCGGACCACTACCGATCCAGGTTCTCTGGTTCCGGCGCTGCGGAGGATTATTCACCAGGCGGATCCGGACCAGCCCGTCTCGGACGTGATGCCGCTGGCCGACATCGTCGAAGCCGAGACGGCATCGCGCCGCGTTCAACTCGACGTGCTGGGCGCATTCGCGGCCATGGCGTTTCTGTTGGCGGCCGTCGGCATCCACGGTCTCCTGCTGTTTGCTGTGGCGGCGCGCACGCCGGAGATCGGCATCCGCATCGCGCTCGGCGCGCAGCCGAGCGACATCATCGGTATGACCATGGGCGATGGCTTCCGCATGGCCGCCGCCGGCGTTGTGGCCGGGCTGGCGCTCGCTTATGCGGCGGCACGAGTGCTCGAATCGGCGTTGGCGGGAGTGAAGCCGGACGATCCCCCCACCTTTGCCGCGGCGTGCGTATTGGCTACGCTGATGGCCCTGGCCGGCAGCCTGTTACCGACCCTGCGTGCGCTGCGCGTCGATCCCACTATCGCCATCCGCGCCGAGTAGGCCGCGCCCGCCGCGTGCCACGGGACAGGCTCGTTAGCCTGTGCTGCCTGTCTTACGGCCGCTTGACGGGCGCCGGCTTGGCCGCGGCAGGCGGTTTCGCTGTTTCCGTGCCTGGATGGGCCTGATCGTAAAGCCGGACGATATCGGGTGTGATGTTCGTGGAAGCGGCGGCCCACAGCACGTCGGTTTGCGGGTTGCTCACGTCCAGCACCACGGCATACCCGTTCTGAGTCGCGTATTCTTCGACAACCTTCATCATCTTGGCGCCCAGATCCTGCATGATGCGGCCCTGCTCCTGCTCCAGATCGTCGTTCAGGTCCTGGCTCCTGCGGTTCAGATCCTTCGTGCCGTTATCGATTTCCTTTTGTAGCCGCTCCTTGGCCTCATCGCTCATAGTGGCGCTGCCCTTCCGCAACTGGTCCTGCAGCGCGTCGACCTCGGAGCGCTTTTTGTCCAGTTCCGTTTTGCGCGGATTGAACTTGGCTTGCACGTCGGCGGCGGCCTTCTGCCCGTCCTTTGAGTTCAAGATGGCGGTCTGAATGTTGATGATGGCAATCTTGGTGGCGGCTGGCCCCGGCAGCGCCTGGCGCGGTGGCGGCACGGCGGCCTGTGTCTGTGCGGGCTGCGCCTGGGCGCACGCCAACACGGCGGCGCAGCAGAGCAGCGCGGGAACTGCAGCTACATTCTTTTTCAAGCTCAAACTCCTAAACGTGAAATCCTATCATAGCGGGACACTCCGCGAGTTGGCTAGAACGTCCGGCCAACGGTAAACCGGAGCATGGTCGACTTCTCGTCCCAGGGGTACAGCGGCCCGTAGTTGGCAATTGCGTTGTTGAACGTGGCCTGATTGGGAAACATGCTGCGGTCCGCGGCGATCGGCGTCTGGATGTTGGTGTCCAGCCGCAGCGGATTGTACGCAAAATACACCCGGAAGGGCGCATTGACAACCGGGAGAATGACGTCGATCTCCAAGCCCGTCGAGGCCCGCATCTTTTCTGTGCCGGGTGCAATCAGCACCTGGCCATTGTAACCGGCCGACGGAAACTGCTCGTTGAGATCCAGCACACGCTGGGGATCCATGGTGAGCTGGCTGGGGCGCAGGATCCGGTTGACGCCGGCGTCGAAGAATGGCACCAGAGACACGGCCTGGCCGACAATCGGAATGCGATATTCGAAGTTCCCGTAGCTCTGCCAGTCGCCTCCGGGCGTGATGATCTGGTAAGTAGGGATGGTCATCGTCACCGGCTCGGGTGTAAGCACTCCACCGACCACCACGTTTTGCGTTCGCGCCGATCCGTCGCTGTTCAGGACGCTCACCGCAGCGCTGGAGGGAATGAACGCGATCGGCGTGATGCCCCAGATGTCGAACCCGCGGATGTCCTGCTCGCCGCCCATGAAACTGCGCGAAAACGGCGGGACCAGCTTGCCGCCGTAGCCGCTGATCAGCCAGGTGCTGAGGTGAAAGGCCAGGACGTTCTTCTTGCTGAAAATGGGCGACGGCTTGAAGTACTTCAGGTCAATCGCCGGCCGCAGCGTATTGACGTTGCCGCCGAGCACGCTGCCGGAAGCCGCTACGGAAAAGAAAATGCTCTTTCCGCCAGTCGGGTTGATGGGGTTGTTGACCGTGTTATAGGAAATCGATGGTGTGATCGAGCTGGTGTCAATGCCGTTCAGCGCGTTGGGCCCGTACACGCCGCTGAAATTGATGTAGTCGAAATAGTTTTGCGCGCCAGTGGTCTGGGTGACAATGTCCGAAACACTGTATCCGTACGTGATGCCAGTGCGCCAGAAACTGCGGTGCAACTGGTAGCTCAGCGACACGTTGAAGCCCTTGCTGTTCTGGATGTAATTCAGCAGGTTCTGGTTGTTCGGGCCTTCGATGGAATTGAACAGCGGCAGCAGGTCCTGCCCGTAGAGAATCGAGGCTTCGCGGGCCTGGTTGTAATCGAAACGGCTGACGAAAACCGAAAAGCCAGCCTGGATAGGTTTGTCGAACAAGTAGGGCTCGGTGAAACCGAAGGTCGCACTTTGCATGCGCGTGCCGAGCTGCCCGTTCAGCGACAGGGTTTCGCCCAATCCCAGGAAATTGTTGGTGGAATAGTTCGCCCCCAGGAAGCTGCCGGCGATACCCGAAACGCCGCCGTTCAACCCGATGGTGTTTTTGCCCTTCTCCTTCACCTTGAGCGTAATATCCACCGTGTCGGTTCCCGGATTGGTTTTGATATCCGCCGCATCCTCTTTCTTCAGCATTTCGAAATAACCGAGTTGGTTCAGGCGCAAAATGCTCAGGTCCCAGAGTTGGGTGTTGAACATGTCGCCTTCATCCAGCAGAATCTCGCGCCGGATCACGCGGTCGCGGGTGGTCGTGTTGCCGGCAAAGTCGATGCGGCGGATGAAGAACTGCTTTCCTTCGTCCGCGGTGATAGTGAGATCGATCTTGTCCGAATCCGGCTGGGGATCGAACGCCGGCTCCGGCACGAAGTTGATATAACCGAACTGCCCGTACAGCTTGCGCATGTTATCCAATCCCTTGCGCAGCTTGTCGGTGGAGAATACGTCGCCTTGCTTCATGCCGAACAGCGACATCAGAACCGAGGGTTCGCGGAACAGCTTGACGCCGACGAAATTCACCGCGTTCAGGTGATAGAGCCGGCCTTCTTCAACCGGAATGGTGATGTTGGCGTAAATGCCGGGCGTCTCCATCTTGACGATCGGCAGGCGCCAACCGTGGCCGCCGCTCGGATAAATCTTGACCGTTTCGTCCAGCGCCTTGAACAGAAAATACCCATGGTCCTGATAGGCCTGGCGGATCCGGTCCTTGTCCTCATCGAGCTTCCCCTGGTCATAGGTCTTGGCGAACAGGCTTTCGAACAGAATCGAGTGCGGGATGCCGTAAGGATGAAGATTCTTCATCGCGGCGATCACCCACCGCTGGCTCTCCGCCTTGTTGCCGGTGATGATAATCTTGCCCACTTTCACCTTCGGCCCTTCTTTGACGTCGAAAGTGACCTTGAGCGAGGAAGGCGGAATCTGCTCCACCACCGGGTCCACTGTCGCATACTGGCGGCCGCGCTCGGCGAGGAATTCCTTCAACACCTGCGCGGCGCGCTGAATCTTGTTGGGATCGTACTGCGATTCGACCACCAGCCCGACCTTGCGCTCCTTGAAGCGGTCGAGAATCTCCGACACCGTCACCGTATGGATGCCTTCGTAGTTGATGGTGCGGATGACGCGGCGTTCGGTGACCACGAAGCGCAGGATGAGGCCGCCGGTTGGGTCCGGCTCGGTTTCGAGGACGATATCGTCGAAGCGGCCGGTGTTCCACAGCGCCATAAAGTCGCGCCGCAGCGTTTCTTCGTTGTACAGGTCGCCCACCTTGGTGTAGATCAGCGCCTTCAGAGTGTCGGACGGAACCCGGCGCGCGCCGCGGAATTCAATGGCCTTGATCACCTCACCGGCCACAGGCGGCGCCCCGGGGGCCGGTTTTGGCGCTTCGAGTTGCGGCGCCGGCTGGCTGGGTGGCGCACCCGGAACACTTTCGAGCGGACTGGGCTGCTGCGGCGGCGCCGGTTTTGTGGCCGTCCCCGGCACCTCTTCAAACGGGTTGTGCTGCTGCGGCGCCGGCTGCGGCTGCTTCTGCTGAGGCGGGGTTTGCTGCGCCGGCGGGGTCTGCGACTGCTGCGCGCCGGCCGGCACTATCAGGCCGCCCAGACAGAGCGCCGCCACCGCCAGGCGCCAGCGCACGAAGCGCTTCATGCGCACATACCTTTCCGTTGTGCCCTGCCGCAAAGAATTTGCATGGGGGATGACGTCACTCGGGTACAGCCGGCCGTACTGCTGATAAGCACTTATTCTAGCGGATCTCGGACGCTTGAAACAACGAGGCGGCAGCGTCCACAGGTGTGAACGCCCGTCACAGGCCACGAGCTGGGTCGCGCGCATTTTACCTGTTTGCTTCAGCCGGACATCCCCGGCTGCGAACGTAGTGCACGTTCGCGGCCAGCAGCCGCGCCATGCCCGGCACAGTGCCCGAATCCGTTCGAATCAAGCGGGAACCGCGCTGCGAATGAAAGCCACGATGGCATCCAGCGACGCCCCCGGCTGAAACACCGCGGCCACACCCTGTTGCTTGAGAGCGGCAGCATCGCGGTCCGGAACGATGCCGCCGATGATCACTTTGACGTCCTCCATCTCCTTTTCGCGCAGCAGCCGCAGCACCTGCGGCACGATGGCATTGTGCGCCCCGGAAAGAATCGAAAGCCCGATCACCTGCACGTCTTCCTGCAAGGCCGCGTTAACGATCATTTCGGGCGTTTGGCGCAGCCCGGTGTAAATCACCTCCATGCCCGCATCGCGCAGTGCGCGGGCAATCACCTTGGCCCCACGGTCGTGGCCGTCCAACCCCGGCTTGGCTACCAGCACTCGAATCGGTCGTGACATATTCAGCTACGCTCCCGCTACAAATGCGTGGTCTCCTGGTAGGTTCCGAACACGGCCCGCAGCGCATCGGTGATCTCCCCCAGCGTGGCATAGGCCCGTACCGCGTCCAACAGACAGGGCATCGTGTTTTCGGTTCCCTCAGCCGCACGCTGCAATGCGTCGAGCGCCTGCCGCACCCGTCCCTGGTCCCGCCGCGCCCGCAGCGCCGCCAGCTTCTCCTCCTGGTGCCGCGCGGCGGATTCGTCGATCTGCAGCAGTTCGATCGGCAGGTCCTCCGCCTGGAAGCGGTTGACGCCTACGATAGTCCTTTCGCCGCGCTCCACCTCCTGTTGATAGCGGTAGCTGGCGTCGGCGATTTCGCGCTGCGGGAAGCCCGCCTCGATGGCCGCGATCATGCCTCCCATGCCATCGATGCGCCGGATGTAGTCTTGAGCCGCCCGCTCGGTTTCGAGCGTCAGCTTTTCCACGAAGTAGCTGCCGCCCAGCGGATCGGGCGTGGCCGCAACGCCGCTTTCGTAGGCCAGCACCTGCTGGGTGCGCAGCGCCAGCGTCACTGCCTGCTCGCTCGGCAGTGCATAAGCTTCGTCGAGCGAGTTGGTGTGCAGCGACTGCGCGCCGCCCAGCACCGCGGCCATGGCCTGCAGCGCGGTACGGACCACATTGTTGTACGGCTGCTGCCAGGTGAGCGAGCAGCCGGCCGTCTGCGCATGAAAGCGCAGCTTCCGACTGCGCTCGCTCACCGCGCCGTAGCGGTCGCGCATCACGTAGGCCCAGATTTTGCGGGCCGCGCGAAATTTGGCGATCTCCTCGAAGAAATCGTTGTGAGAGTTGAAAAAAAAGCTCAGGCGGGGCGCGAATTCGTCGATCTCGAGACCCCGTTCCAGGGCCCAATCCACGTATTCGATACCGTCGCGCAGCGTGAAGGCCAGTTCCTGTGCGGCGGTCGATCCGGCCTCGCGAATGTGGTAGCCGGAAATCGAAATCGGATTGAATCGCGGCGTGTGGCGGGCGCCGAATTCAATCGTATCGGTAACCAGCCGCATCGAAGGCCGCGGGGGAAAGATGTACTCCTTCTGCGCGATGTATTCCTTCAATATGTCGTTCTGCAAAGTGCCGGAAACCTGCGCCCAGTCCACGCCCTGCTGCTCGGCCACCGCCAGGTACATCGCCCACAGAATCGCCGCGGGAGAATTGATGGTCATCGAGACCGTGACTTCGCCCAGAGGAATACCGCGGAAGAGAATCTCCATGTCCTCGAGCGAAGAGACGTTAGCGCCGCACTTGCCCACTTCCCCGGCACTCATCGGGTGGCCGGCGTCGTAACCCATCAGCGTCGGCAGATCGAACGCCACCGAGAGACCGGTCTGCCCCTGCTGCAACAGGTAATGATAGCGGCGGTTGGTTTCTTCCGGCGTGCCGAAGCCGGAAAACTGGCGCATGGTCCATAGCTTGCCGCGGTACATGTCGCGGTGAATGCCACGCGTATACGGGAATTCCCCCGGCGCCCCCAGATCGCGCGCCCGGTCCATATCCGCCAGCGCTTCCGGTCCGTAAAGGGGATCGACCGGGACACCGCTGATTGTCGTGAATTGCCGGTCGGCGGCCTTCATGCAACTAACGATATCTTAGCGCCTGAGCCGTCCTGTCGCGCGCCCCCGTTCCGCTCGCTGTGCGTGGAGTAAACTCATCTCTTGGCCGCCATCGTCATCTTTCTCGCCGTTTATCTGGTGCTGGCCCTCGGCCGACTGCCCGGGTTTCGCGTGGATCGAACGGGCGCATGCATCATCGGCGCCAGCCTGATGATCGCTTTTGGCGTCCTGGATCTTGGCCAAGCCTACGCCGCGATCAATTACGACACGATAATCCTGTTGTTCGGCGTGATGATTGTGGTAGCCAACCTGCGACTCTCCGGTTTCTTCAGTGCGGTGGCGGAGTGGGTTGTGGAACACGCGCACCGGCCCATTGTTCTCCTGGCCGCGATCGTCTTCGTGGCCGGATTCTTCTCCGCGTTCTTCGTGAATGACACCATGTGCCTGGTGCTCACGCCCCTGGTGCTCGAAATCTCCCGCCATCTGCGCCGCAACGCCGTGCCTTACTTGCTCGCTGTGGCGATGGCGGCAAACATCGGGAGTGTCGCGACCATCACCGGCAACCCGCAGAACATGATGATCGGCAGCTTCTCGGGAATCGGATACCGAACCTTCGCTGCCGTGCTGTCACCAGTTGCGGTGATAGGGCTGGTGATGACAGTGGCTGTTATCGCCGCCACCTACCATCGCGAGTTCCGACTTCAGGAAAAGGTGGCGCTCGACCGCCGCCCCGTGCGTGTCAACCGCGCGCTCATGTGGAAGTCGCTGGCTGTGTCCGGTGGCATGATCGCGTTCTTCTTCGCCGGTTGGCCGGTTCCGAAGGTCGCGGTTATGGCGGGCGCCTTGCTGCTGGTCACGCGGCGCCTGAAACCGGAAAGAGTTTACCGCGAGATCGATTGGTCGCTGCTGGTTCTCTTTATCGGACTCTTCATCGTAGTGGCAGGAGTAGAGAAGACCGCTCTGCCCGGAGACTTGCTCGGCGTCACACAGCGATTTCACCTGGAACGAGTCGTTGTGCTCAGCGTGTTTGCCGCCTTGCTTTCGAATATCGTGAGCAACGTGCCCGCGGTGCTGCTTTTCAAGCCCTTCATCGTTCATATGGCCGACCCGGTACGGTCATGGCTCACTCTGGCTATGTCCACCACGCTGGCCGGCAATCTGACCATCCTCGGCTCCGTCGCGAACTTGATCGTAGTCCAGAGGGCACGCCACGAAGCGCCGATCAGTTTTTGGGAGTACTTCAAAGTGGGCGCCCCGTTGACAGTCTTGACTATATTCGTTGGAGTTGTCTTGCTAAGCTAAGCCGGCACTGGGGATCTCCCGATTCCACGATGCGCCAGGCGACGCGAATTAAAATAAGCGTTTCACGATGCTCAAATCCACCATCTTTCGCGAATATGATATCCGGGGCGTCGCCGACGTCGAACTTGTAAGCGATGGCATTGCCGCGCTCGGCCAGGCCCTCGGAACCTACCTGCGGCGGCACGGCGGTCCCAATCTCTGCCTGGGCAGGGACACGCGGCTGAGTTCCGCCCGCTTGCGCGACGCATTGATGCTCGGCCTCAAGGCCAGCGGCTGCCACGTCACCGATATCGGCGTCCAGCCCACTCCACTGCTCTACTACGCCACTGTGCACTCGAAAGCCGATGGCGGCGTGATGATCACCGGCAGCCACAATCCACCCGAGTTCAACGGCTTCAAAACCGTTTTAGGTGCCGGCACCATCCACGGCGAGGCCATTCAGGAAATCCGCCGCATGATCGAAAACGGCGATCTGGACTGCGGCGCCGGCAGCGAAACCACCGCCGATGTGGCCAGCCCGTACGTCGAGGAAGTTGCTGCGCAGTTCCACTTCCCGCGCCGGATTCGCGCGGTGCTGGACGCCGGCAATGGCACCGGCGGTCCGGCGATGCACCGCATCCTGGAACGGCTCAACGTGGATGCCGAGGAGATGTTCTTCGAGATGGACGGACGCTTCCCCAACCATCATCCCGACCCCACGGTCCCGCGCAATTTGGAAGCGCTGATCGCCCACGTGCGCGAAACCAAGGCCGATCTGGGCATCGCCTTCGACGGCGACGCCGACCGCATCGGCGCCGTCGACGAGCGCGGCTCCATCCTCTATGGCGACCAGTTGATGATCCTTTACGCCCGCGAGATCCTCACGCGCAAACCCGGCGCCACTTTCATCGGCGAAGTGAAATGCTCGCAGCTCATGTATGACGATCTCGCCGCGCGCGGCGGTCATCCCATCATGTGGAAGACGGGCCATTCTCTCATCAAGGCCAAAATGAAGGAGAGCCACGCCGAATTGGCCGGTGAAATGAGCGGCCACATGTTCTTCGCCGACCGCTATTACGGCTACGATGACGCGCTTTACGCCGCCTGCCGCCTGATGGAGATCGTGGCCAATTCCGGCCGGCCGCTCTCCACCCACCTGGCCGATCTGCCGCACACCGTCAACACTCCCGAGATCCGTTTCGATTGCCCGGATGAGATCAAGTTCGAAGTGGTGCGCCTGGCCTCCGCCGAACTGCGCGCCGGCCATCAAACCGTGGATGTGGATGGCGTGCGCGTGCTGTTTGCCGAAGGTTGGGGCCTGGTACGCGCCTCCAACACCCAGCCCGTGCTGGTGATGCGCTTCGAAGCTAAAACGCCCGAATTGCTCACCCAATACCGGCGCGAGGTCGAATCGGTGGTCGAGCGCTCCAAGCGCCAGGCACAACGTACCGGCGGCGATTGAGGCGCGCAGCCGCCAGTTCTTTGCGGGCCACGTCGGCAGGTATGCCGACACCTCGCAGGCGGAAGCGCCTGCCCCCGCGCCTGCCAACGACAGCAAAGTGGGACAGACGCTTTCGTCTGTCAACCCGCAGGCCGGCCCGATTTCTTCAGTTACGGTTATTGCGCACTGAGGCGCGCACTACGGCGCATCTGCCTTGGGCAAGGCGCTGTCCATGAACTCGGTGAAGTCGTGTTTCAGCTTGGAGTGCTGGCTGCTGTCGATATACAGCATGTGGCCCGCCTGGTAAAAATCCCAGGTGATGCGTTTGCGCATTTCCGGATGCAGGCCCATGTGGTTGAACGTGTACTCCACGGCGAAAAACGGCGTGGCCAGATCGAAGTAGCCCGCCGCGATCATCACCTTCATGTACGGATTCCGCACCATGGCGTTACGCAACAAACTGGTCGTGTCGCCGAAGCCGTTTTGCACGCCGTAGTCCCAGGGCTGAATACCGCCGCTCGGATAATAATAAAGGTCGGTCTTGTATCCCAGCTCTTCGCGAATATAGTTGGTGAACGCGGCCGTGAACGGCGGCGTGATGAGCGTGCTCGAAGGGTCGAACTCGCTGGTCTCTCCGGTGTTCAGGCTGGAAGGCCCGGTGAGGCGGCCGTCGTAGCGCCCGATGGTCAACTCCCTGTCGCGCAGCAGTTGGCGGGTGAAGTGCGCCACATCCCAGCGCAGGTTGCTCTCGTCGATATAGTGCGGGTCCAGTCCCGTATAGCGCGCCAGCTTGTCGATGACCGCCTTGCGCTCGGCCGCCGGAAGGTCGTCACCCTTGCTCAACGCCGAGGCGTATTCGCCTTGGGTGAAACCCTCCACTTCCTTGAGGAGCGAATTCAAATCCCTGCGCTCCAGGTCGGCTGCCAGCTTCTTGTGATACCAGGCGTCCGCGGCGCAGGTAGGCAGTGCCAGTACGTAAATCAGGTCGTCACCGCCGTTCCAGATCGTCCCCAGGTTGAGCGTGGTGCCGATCAGCACGATGCCGTTGAATGCGATTCCGTGATCCACCAGGTAACCCGCCAGGCCGGCTGCGCGGAACGTCCCGTAACTTTCGCCGGCGATGAACAGCGGCGAAAGCTGCCGGCCGGTGCGCGTGAGGTACATGCGGATGAACTCGCCCACCGACTGAATATCGCCCTGAACGCCGTTCATGCGCCGCGCCACAGCCACCGTCTTCGCGCGGCTGTAGCCCGTCCCGACGGGGTCGATAAACACCAGGTCGGTCTCATCCAGCCACGTGTCCTGGTTGTCGATCAACTCGTAAGGCGGCGGAGGCATGGCGCCGGTCGGCATCAGTTTCGGGCTGCGCGGTCCCATGCCGCCCATGTGCACCCACATGGATGCCGATCCAGGCCCGCCGTTGAAGCAGAACGTGAGCGGCCGGTGCGCCGTATTCTTGACGCCGTCCAGCGTGTAAGCCATGTAAAAAATGTGCGCCTCGGTTTCGCCCGAGGTATTCTTGAGCGGCATCTGCGCCACGGTTGCCGTATAGTCGATCTTCTTGCCGCCCACGTTGATCGAATGATGCGTCACCACCGGCGCCTCGTCGATCTCGCCACCAACCGCCGGCCCGGGACCGGGAATGCCGCCACGC
>JBAVYH010000039.1:0-23586 GCA_049698695.1 Bryobacteraceae bacterium
GGGGCATCGCTCCTATAGTATGAACCAAGACCACCTAAAGGTAAAGCTATCTATGAGACACTATACTAGCGTTGTAATGTAAGTGATACCAGTCAGCCGGGATTCTCAGAATTCTGCGGCGCTCCCAACCAACGAGCGGCAGAAGACGAGCCGCCATCACGCGTCGCTCAGCTTCAACGCCTTCACGCGGTCGCGCAGTTGCGCGGCTCTTTCGAATTCGAACTTGCGCGCCGCTTCGCGCATTTGCCCTTCCAGACCGGCGATGAACTTTTGCAACTCCTCCGGCGTCAAGTTGTCGACTTCCTGGTCCACCTCGAGCGGCACGGTAACGTAGTCGGCTTCCGCCACCGCCACCAGGCTCATATCGATCGGCTTGACGATGGTTTGCGGCACGATATTGTTGCGTTCGTTGTACTCCACCTGCGTCTGGCGGCGGCGCGAAGTTTCGTCCAGCGCCTTGCGCATGCTGTCGGTCATTACGTCGGCGTAGAGGATGGCGTGGCCCTCTACGTGGCGCGCCGCGCGGCCGATGGTCTGGATCAGCGACCCGGAGGAGCGCAGGAAGCCTTCCTTATCCGCGTCCAGAATCGCCACCAGCGAGACCTCGGGCAAATCCAGACCTTCGCGCAGGAGGTTAATGCCGATCAGCGCGTCGAACTCGCCGCGGCGCAAGTCGCGGAGGATCCGTATGCGATCGAGCGTGCTCACCTCGGAGTGCAGATAGCGGCAGCGCACTCCCACCTCGGAATAATACTCGGCGAGGTCCTCGGACATGCGCTTAGTGAGCGTGGTGACCAGCACTCGCTGGTTGGCGTCCACCCGTTTGCGGATCTCCCCCAGCAGGTCGTCCACCTGGCCCTTAACCGGCCGGATTTCCACGCTCGGGTCGATCAGGCCGGTAGGCCGTATGATTTGCTCCACCACTACGCCCGCCGACTTAGTAAGTTCATACGGGCCGGGCGTGGCCGAGACGTAGACCAGTTGGTTGACGCGGTGTTCGAATTCCTCGAAGGTAAGTGGGCGGTTGTCGAGCGCGCTGGGCAGTCGGAAGCCGTGCCCCACCAGCACCTCCTTGCGCGAGCGGTCGCCGTGGTACATGCCGTGAAGCTGCGGAATCGTCTGATGGCTTTCATCGATGAACATGACGGCGTCGTGCGGCAGGTAATCAAGCAGGGTGGGCGGCGCTTCGCCCGGCAGGCGGCCGGAGAAGTGGCGCGAATAATTCTCGATGCCGTGGCAGTAACCGATTTCCTTCATCATTTCCAGGTCGAACATGGTGCGCTGGTAGAGCCGCTGCGCCTCGATGGTCTTGCCCTGCTTCTCCAGTTCCGGACGCCACCAGTCCAGCTCCGCGCGGATGCTCTCCATCGCACTAAGCTTGGTCTCTTCGCTCATCACGTAGTGCGTCTTCGGATAGATCGGGAGCCGGGTGTAGGTCTGCTTGACCTGCCCCAGCAGCGGATCGATCTGCGAAAGGCTTTCCACTTCGTCGCCCCAGAGCTCGATGCGGTAGGCGCAATCGTCGTAGGTGGGATAGACTTCGATGACATCGCCGCGAACGCGGAACGTGCCGCGGCGGAAATCCGCGTCATTGCGCTCGTAAAGAATCTCCACCAGCTTGGAGAGAATCTGATTGCGCGAAATCTTCTGCCCCTTTTCGAGCATCAGCAGCATGCCGTAATACGCCTCCGGCGAGCCCAGGCCGTAGATGCAGCTCACGCTGGCGACAATCACGCAGTCGCGGCGCTCGAACAGGCTCTTGGTGGCCGAAAGGCGCAGCTTGTCCAGCTCGTCGTTGACGGTGGCTTCCTTTTCGATGTAGACGTCGCTCGCCGGAATGTAAGCTTCGGGCTGGTAGTAATCGTAATAGCTGACGAAGTATTCGACCGCGTTGCCGGGGAAGAAGCTCTTGAATTCGTGATAGAGCTGTGCGGCCAGAGTCTTATTGTGCGCCAGAATCAGGGCGGGCTTGCCGACGGCCTCAATCACTTTGGCCATAGTGAAGGTCTTGCCCGAGCCGGTTACGCCGAGCAAAACCTGGTGCTGCTCGCCCTCTCGCACGCCGCGCGTGAGTTCGGCAATGGCGTTCTCCTGATCCCCACGCGGTTGGTAATTCACCGCCAGCCGGAATCCCATGTATCCAGAGTAGCAACGCCGCGGCGCTGATTCGTGGCGCGGGCCGTCAGGCCTGCTAAGGCGGGGCATTCGTCCCGGCATTTCTTCTTGATGCGGACGGCTCTGCCGTTGCCAGGAAACGTCGCCGCGACTGGCGCCGCTGCCGGCAAGACTGCCGGCGCCACGCTCGGGAGCCTTACAACCGCTGCACCCTTCTCAGCGTGAACAGCTCCGGGCGCATATTCTCCTTCTCGAATCGTTTCCAATCGTCGGTCGATTCCACCAGCTTGCCGCTGATGTGGTTGGAACGCGGGGAGGCCAGAAACGCGACCAGGGCGATCTGTTTTTCGGCGGGCGTGCCGCCGTCGATGCGCACCTGGTGGGCCACGGCGATTTCCTGGGCGCCGGCGTTTTCCTCGCCGGCCCGCAGAATCTCGTCCGTCATGTGGGTGTACGACCGGCCGGGCGCGACGCAATTGATCTGCACGTTGTCTCCGCTCACCTCCTCGGCCACGCATTCGACGAAGCGAGTGACGGCTGCCTTAGTTGCGGCGTACACCGCGAAATTGGGCCGGGGATGGCCGGCGCCGCCGCAAACGATGACAATGATCTTGCCAGAACGTTTCTCCACCATGGCCGGCAGTACCGCGCGGACCGAGTTGACCACTCCGAGAAGGTTGATGTCCAGCGTCTCGGCCCACGCCTTGGGTCGGTTGGAAAGCAGCGGGCCCACGGGCCCGAGGACGCCGGCCGCGGCCACCAGGCCGTCCACGCCGCCCAGAACCACCTTCATGCGGTCCACCGCCGCCATCATCTGCTCCAGGTCGCGCACGTCGGCACGCAGCCGCAAGGCGTTGCCGCCGGCCTGCTCGATCTCGAGCTTCGCCAGGTCGAGCTCCCGCTGGCTCCGCGCCAGCAGCCCGACGCGAACACCGGCCTGCGCCAGTCCCAGCGCGAGACGCTTGCCGATACCACGCCCCGCTCCCGTGACCAGGATGCTCTTGTTACCGATGTCGCTCAGAACGAGTTTCTCCATCGAGGCGTCCCCACGCAATTGTAATCCCCTTTGATCGTCGGGAACCTGCCTGGCGCGCCTGCCATCACAGGCCGAACCGTCATCAGTCATCACGAAGGCAGCTTGCCGGGACTTAACTGGGATGCCCTTGCTCCGGCCGGCGGGCGCGGGTGTGAGGGGCGGCGGATTCCAGCGCCAGGCGCAATCGCTCCGGAATGCGGTTGGTCAGCGCCACCACCATCTTGTATCTCCAGCCGGGCACGACGAACAGCTTGCGCTGCCGGAGGCCGGCCAGCGAAGCATCCACCACGTCTTCGGCGTTCATCCAAAGTGACTGGGCTATGGACGAAGGGTCAATCCCAACCACATCCTGAAACTCGGTGTAGGTGAAGCCGGGGCACAACGCCTGCACCACTACCGGCGAGCGGGCGGATTTCAAATCCAGGTAGAGTCCTTCGGTGAATGCGTTCAGCCAGGCCTTGCTGGCGCAGTAACTCACGCTGCCCGGGCTGCGCGTGAACCCGGCCACGGACGCCACGTTGATAATTCCGCCGCGCCCGCGCGCCACCATGGCCGCGAGCGCGGCGTGCGTCAGCCGCAGGATGGCGCCGATGTGGAGGCGGTGCATTTTGAGCTGCTCATCGAGCGGCGCTTCATAGAAGCGGCCCTTGACGCCGAACCCGGCGTTGTTGACTAGCAGGTCCAGCCGCGGCTCAGCGGCGAGGCGCGCGGCCACGCGGTCCATCTCCTCCACCACCGAAAGGTCGGCGACGCAGGCTTCCACGTGGATCTGGTGGGCGCGTTCCAACTCCGCGGCCAGTTGATCGAGCCGGTCGCGGCGGCGCGCGATGAGCAGCAAGTCGTAGCCTTGCGCGGCCAGCTTGCGCGCGAACACCGATCCGATGCCGGATGAAGCGCCGGTAATGGCTGCGAGTGAGTTAGGCATGGTTCCTGGCCGGACAAGGCGGGTGTCAAGCTGCGGGTTCCGCGCGCTGGAACCAGCGCTTCAGAGTGGTACAGGTGGCGCGAATGCGCTGGTGAACGCGACCGTAAGCCATAGCAGCCCTCTGCCACGATCATACAACAGCGCGCGGGTGCTTCTGGCCGTGGGAACGCCGTGGCTCCTGGCGCTAAGCTATTGAAAACAAGAGGGCCGGACCAATGGCGCAAATCCTGGCACCTCCTCCAGCTATATCCCGCGTGTAAACCTTTTGGTAATGGACACCACCTTGCCCTGAGCGGTACAAGGAGTCATGCTATTGCGCCGCGGTGTCCCCGCCGTACTCTTTGTCTGCTTGTTCGCGTCGGTGTTACCGGCCCAACAGGATCGCATCACTGCCGCGATCGATACGCGCCATTCGGTAGCCATCAGAGGCACCGTTCCGGCTCTGGCGCAGCCGAAGTACGATCGGGGGGTTGTGGAGCCGGGTTTCCGGCTCGGCAACATCACGCTGATGCTGAGGCCGTCCGCCGCCCAGCAAGCCGCGCTCGAACAATTGCTGGCCCAGCAGCAGGATCCCGCCTCGCCCAATTACCACAACTGGCTGACACCGGAAGCCTACGCCGACCGGTTCGGCGCGAGCCCGGCCGATTTGGACAAGGTCGCCGTCTGGTTGCGTTCCCAGGGCTTCGTCGTGCAGTATACGGCGCGCGGCCGCGACTTCATCAGTTTCAGCGGCACCGCCAGCCAGGTGCACGCGGCCCTGCATACGGAAATCCACCGCTACCAGGTGGGCACCGAGGCCCACTTCGCGAACGCGACCGACTTGTCCTTGCCGGCGGCCATCGAGCCGATGGTGGCGGGCGTGCTGGGCCTGGACGACTTTCACCCCAAGGCGGCGCGGAGGCAGGCCCTGCCGAACTATACCGCTTCCGACGGAAGCCACTACCTGCTGCCGGACGACCTGGCGACCATTTACGACCTCGTACCCTTGTATAGCTACGGATACTCCGGCGCAGGACAGAACATTGTGATCGTCGGACAGAGCGACATCGATGCCAGCGACATCGCGGCGTTCCGCAGCACTTGGGGCCTGCCCGCAACCACCATAAAGATGGTTCCCACCGGCACCTACCCTGGAATCACCGGCGACGAAATAGAGGCGGACCTGGACCTGGAATGGGCCGGCGCGGTGGCGCGATTGGCGACCCTGATCTACGTTTATAGCGACGACGTCACTTACTCGGCTTACTATGCCATCGATAATGACCTGGCGCCGGTGATCAGCGAGAGCTTCGGGCTCTGCGAATACCAGGTGGGAATTAACCGGCTGGGCCTTTACTATTTTGAGGTGGAGGCACAGAAAGGCAATGCGCTGGGAATTACCTGGCTGGCTTCGTCGGGCGATTCGGGAGCGGCCGGTTGCGATTATGACGCCACCACGGCAACGCAGGGTCTGGCAGTGAGCCTTCCCGCCAGCGTTCCCGAGATTACCGCAGTCGGCGGGACCGAATTCGACGAAGGAAGCCTCAGCTATTGGAGCGCCACCAACGGGCTCTACGGCGGCTCCGCGCTTTCCTATATCCCCGAGATGGCCTGGAATGACACAGTGGCCAGCGGGGGACTCGCGGTGAGCGGCGGCGGGGTGAGCGCGGTTTACCAGAAACCCTCGTGGCAAACCGGTCCCGGCGTTCCCGGCGACGGCGCGCGCGATGTCCCCGACGTCTCGCTGGCCGCGTCGAATGCCCATGACCCGTACCTCATCGTTACTGAGGGCCAGGTTGGCGGCGTAGGCGGCACATCGGCGGCAGCGCCGTCTTTCGCCGGAATGATCGCCGTGCTCAATCAGTACCTGGTGCAGAACGGAGTGCAATCGAAATCCGGCGTCGGCAACATCAACCCGAAGCTGTATAGCATGGCGGCCGGAGGCAAATCCGGCATTTTTCACGACATCACCACGGGGGACAACATCGTGCCGTGCGAGGCAGGTACGCCGGACTGTGCCAACGGCAGCTTCGGCTACACGGCCGGCGTGGGATACGACCTGGTGACGGGCCTCGGTTCCGTGGATGCTTACAACCTGATCACGACATGGGGCGGCCTTCCGGTTACCTCCACCACCACTGCGCTCACGGTGAACCCCGCCGTTGTCCTGACCAGCGGGTCCACGGTGCTGACCGCTACCGTCAAGGCTGCCAGCGGCACCAAGTCCCCCACCGGGCCGGTTTCATTCACGCTCGGTAGCACTTCGCTGGGCACCGCAACGCTCGCCGGGTCCGGCGGAACCGCCACCGCGCCCCTGAAAGTTTCCGGTGGCCAGTTGGTGGCGGCAAACAACACGGTCCAGGCCTACTACGGCGGCGCTCCCACCTTCGGTCCCTCGTCGGCGGTGGCCACCCTCAGTGTGGGCGCGCCGCCTGCAACCTCCGCAGTGACACTGTCGGTGACGCCGGACCCGGTCTACCAGCAGGCGCCGGCGGCGAATGGCGCCACGTTCTCGTTCACCATCCAACTCAGCGAAACTCAGGGAGTAAGCACCACGGTGACGGGATTCACGTTCGACGGCGTGAACTTCTCGAGCTCGATCGCGGGCTTCTTCGGCAGCGCCACGCTGCCGGCGCACGGCACGCTGTCCACCACTTTGAAGGCGGGGAACATTCCCGTGCCGTCGTCGGTGACGATGGTGTTCACCGGCAGGGATGCGAGCGGAGCGACCTGGACCCGGCAGATCGCGGTTCCTTTCCTGCCGTCGCCGGGTAGCGCCAACTGAAGGCGCGGACTAAGCTTAAGGACACTGAGCCGCCGTGTGGCTGTGATCCGAAGCCGCATAAGGCGAGAAGACTGCGATGGCGCTTAGCCGAAATCCATCGGGCTTCTTCAAGCCGCATCGCGGACGCGTGCCGAGAGCGGCGAGCGCGTCCTAGTCCTTCACGGCTCTCGGAGCGTGCCCGGGATCGAGCATGCGGCGGACGATCCGGCTCAGGCTGCTCCGCTTTCCCCCACGGTCTTTCCCGATATAGGCCAGCGAATCGAAACTGTCTCAGCCTGTCAACTCGCTACTTGCGTCCGGCTCCATGAGCTGCCAGATGGCTGTTGTGAGCGTCTTGCGCATGCGAGACTTGCGCCTTCGTCGGACCTTGGTGCGGCGCACGGCTTGCGTCTGCTTCCTCACGTGTGGGTTGTGCCTGAATTCCGCCTTTACCGTTGAACGCGTGGTTCGGACCCTTCACCTCCCGCACCACCGAGCGGTCGACGTAAGTATTGTGCACGTGGTTAACGTCCACATTCGAAATGGCAGTGTTATGCTTGAAAACGCCCCCCTCCCAACGTCCGCCAGTGAAGCCTGAGCCGAAGTACCCGTTGCCGTAATTCACGCCGCCGTAGAAGCCAACCTTCGGCCCCCAATACCCTTCGTGCCACATGTATCTGCCTCCGGCGAGGCCCCAATAGCCTGGCGTCCAGAGGACTCCTTCGCTGGGAGGGAGAACCCATTGACCCGGCACCCAGTAATAACCGTAATCACCGTATTGATAGTAGCCAGGCGTCCAAATGTACCCGTCGCCAGGACACGGGGGCTGGTCGAAGACGGCGATGGGGGGCGGCGCGATGGTCACCGAAAACTGGACTCCGGCGAAGGCCTGCGATGCGACGAGGGCGGCCAGCACCAGCATCAAAAACATTGTGAGTTTGGGTTTCATCTTTGTATTTCTCCTTCACGGTCTGATCGTGAGAATAAACTCATTGACCTTCCTTTTCAAATAGCCTGTGCTCTGTTGTCCCACAAATTCGCCGGATGCGGCCCTTTGCCCATCCGTCTGCCGACCATAGCTGGACAGGAGCATAGCTTGATAGTCGAATGGAAAGTCGCCTAGGAATGGGAAGCACTTCTTAGTGCTTGCCTTCGACGACTTTGGGTTGTTCAGCCGCAAAGCCAAGGCTCTCATCGGAACGGTCTCCAGGGTAGGATGCCAAGAATTTTGGGCAGCCTTCCGGACCAAACAGGCTTATGATATCTGCATATCCGGCCACGCGCAACCCGCAGGCGGCAACGCGCTGGACGGATGGTCCACGGCGTATCGCGAATAAAGCTGAGAGGAGGTTGCTCTATGCCTTTGAGCAAGAGGGCGATCGCAGAATTCATCGGCACGTTTTGGCTTGTGTTCGGGGGCTGTGGCAGTGCGGTTCTCGCTGCCGCATTCCCAAGTCTTGGCATCGGCTTCCTGGGCGTGGCTCTGGCATTCGGACTCACCGTGCTCACCATGGGGTACAGCATCTGCCAAGTGTCAGGCTACCACTTGAACCCGGCGGTCTCTGTGGGCCTGGTTGTCGGAAAGCGTTTTCCCCTTTCGGACCTTTGGGCCTATGTCATCGCGCAAGTGGCGGGCGGAATTGCCGCCGCGGCCGTTCTGTACGTGATTGCCAGCGGCAAAGCAGGGTTTGATCTCGCTGGCGGCTTTGCGGCCAATGGTTACGCCGCGCATTCACCGGGCGGCTACTCGCTGGTGGCGTGCCTGGTCGCCGAAGTGGTTTTGACATTCATGTTCCTCATGATCATCCTGGGTGCCACGGACCGGCGTGCCCCCCGGGGGTTCGCGCCCGTCGCCATTGGGCTCGGTCTGACCCTGATTCACCTGGTCGGGATTCCAATCACGAATACCTCAGTGAACCCCGCGCGCAGCACGGGTCCGGCGCTGTTCGTCGGTGGCTGGGCGGTGCGGCAACTCTGGCTATTCTGGCTGGCGCCGATTGTGGGCGCCGCGATTGCCGGAATCGTTTACCCTGCCGTCGCAGGCGAACCAGAGCCGCAGTGAGATGCTGCGGCAGTGCGCTGAGCAGGCCACCGGTGTCGTTCGGCTTGGGGCTGGCCGCCGGTGACGGCGGTGGGAAAGTCGAGTATTGTCGGGTGACTGCACTGAGGAGCAGTTCCTGCCTTGCAGGTCAGCCGCCACCTAACATGCTGTAAACAGAAATTGGTTTGATAAGGAGCATTTCGAAAATGTTACACATGATCGGACACTGCATTTTCGGACTCATCATTGGTCTGGTGGCTCGCGCGGTTATGCCAGGCCGGTTTCATATGGGTCTGATACTGACGATGATTCTGGGCTTGGTCGGTGCGTGGCTGGGAGGCTTCATCGGCCACAAGACCGGCATGTATAAGGAAGGCCACCCCGCGGGCTTCTTCATGGCGCTGGCGGGAGCGGTGATCGTACTGTTTGTATATTCGCTGGTTGCCTGATTCTTCAGGTTCGCTGCGGGTCAGCCGCCCGGCACCAGCAACGCTCTGGCTTCGGCGACCAGGAATAGCGACCCGGTGACGAAGATGACGTCGTCCGGGCTCGCATTCCCGATCAAGCGGAGGGCCGCTTCGAGGGTCGCAGCGACCTGCAAATTGGGATGATCGGCGACCGCACGAAGGGATTCGGGCGCGAGAGCGCGCGACTGGCGCGGTGCGGTGACGATCACCTGCCAGGCCAAGGGGAAAAGAATGCCGGCGATTTCGGCGGCGGCCTTGTCGCGCATGATGCCGAAGATCAGCCGCAGCGGCGAGTGCGCGTAAAAGCGCCCGATGTAGGCGGCTAGCGCGCGGGCGGCGGCGGGGTTGTGGGCGCCATCGAGGATAATCGTGGGGCGCTCGCGGACGTGCTCCAGGCGGCCGGGCCAAACGGCCGCGGCAATGCCGGCTTCAATCGAGCGGCGGTCGATGCCGCAGGCAAGCAGCGCCAGCGCGGCGGTGACCGCATTCTCCGCCTGGTGCTCGCCGGCCAGCGGGCAGCGGATCGCAAGCGGCCGATCGCCGGAAATCTCGAAGCGGCTGCCGCGCGCGTCGAGCGAGAGATGCTGCAACGGCGAATTCACCGCGCGCGTCACGGGCACGCCCAATTCGGCTGCCCGGCCATCCAGCACGCGGGCGGCTTCCGGGCGCTGGCGCGCGAAAACAGCGGGGACGCCGGGCTTCAAAATGCCGGCCTTTTCGGTGGCGATGGATTCGATGCTGCGGCCCAGGAACGATTCGTGATCGAAATCGATGGGCGTGATCACGGCGAGCGACGGCTGCACCACGTTGGTCGCATCCAGGCGCCCGCCCAGCCCGACCTCGAGCACCACTCGCTCCACGCCTTCCTCGGCGAAGATCACGAACGCCATCGCGGTGACGGTTTCGAAATACGTGGTGTGTAGGTCTATCGCGTCGCGGGCCAGCAACTGCTCCACCGTGGCGTGGACGCGATCGAAGGCGGCAGCGAACCGCTCTGCGGAGACGGGTCGGCCGTCGATGCGGATGCGTTCGGTGGGCTCGGCCAGATGAGGTGAAGTGTAGAGCCCCGTGCGCAAGCCGGCGGCGCGGAAGCCGGATTCGATCATGGCGCACGTCGAGCCTTTGCCGTTGGTGCCGGCCACGTGCACAATCGAGAGGCGATCCTGCGCATTCCCAAGCGCGCCAAGCACGGCGCGGATGCGCTCCAGGCCAAGCTTGGCGGTCTTGATTTCGTTGCCCAGCGCGTAGAGGAAGTGAACCGAATCGGGGTAGTTCACTGCATGCAGAAGAAATCGAGCGCCCGGGCGATATAAGCCTTCAGTTCCAGGCGCGGCACCACGGCGTCGAGCATGCCGTGCTTGACCAGAAACTCGCTGCGCTGGAAGCCTTCGGGGAGTTTCTGGCGGATGGTCTGCTCGATGACGCGCGGGCCGGCGAAACCGATCAGGGCGCCGGGTTCGGCGATGTTGAGGTCGCCCAGCATGGCGTAGCTGGCGGTGACGCCGCCGGTGGTCGGGTCGGTGAGCACGCTGATATACGGCACGCGGGCCTGGTCGAGGCGCATCAGCGCGGAGCAGATCTTACCCATCTGCATCAGGCTGACCGCGCCTTCCTGCATGCGCGCGCCGCCGGAGGCGGAAACGATCACCAGCGGCGAGCGGGACTTGAGGGCGCGTTCGATGGCGCGGGTGATCTTTTCACCCACCACCGCGCCCATGCTGCCGCCTATGAAGCGCATCTCCATCGAGCAGATTTCGATCTCGCGCCCCGCCAGCTTGCCGCGGGCGGAAATCACGGCGTCGCGCAGCCCGGTCTCCAGACGCGCGGCCTCCAGGCGCTTGGCGTAGGGTTTACTGTCTACGAAGCCTAGCGGGTCGGTCGACCCCAACCCGGCATCGAACACCTTGTATTCACCGCCATCCAGCAGCATGCGGATACGGGAGACGGCGTCCATGCGGAAATGGTGGCCGCACTTGGGACAAGTGTTCCAGGTGGCCGCCAGGTCCTTCTTCCAGACGATCTGGCGACAGCCGTCGCACTTCTGCCAGAGGCCCTCGGTCTTGACGTGCTTCGATTTTTCGTCGATGGGCTGCGGCTTCGTGTCGTCCGGTCTGTCGCGCTTAAACCAAGACATGCAAGTAATCAACTTACCGCGGGTAGGGATGGCCCCGCAAGGTTGCGAACGCCCGATAGATCTGCTCGGCGAGCATGGCGCGCGCCAGCTCGTGCGGAAACGTCATGGCGGAGAGCGAGAGCAGTAGGTCCGCGCGGCCGGCCCAGGAGGGCGGCAAGCCATCGTGCCCGCCCACCAGGAACAGCAGGTCGCGGCCCTCCATTTCACTCTTGGCGATCAGCGCGGTGAAGGCGGCGGAATCGATCGGCTTGGCGGCCGGATCGAGAAAGATTTTGCGGGCGGAGGGATGGCGGGCCTCCAGATCGGTTCGCTCCGGACGAATCTCGCGCATCTCGACGCTCGCATAGCGCGCGGCGCGGCCCAGGAAATCCTGCGCCAGCGCATTGATGTGGGGGTCTTTCGGTTTGCCGATGAAGTAGACGAAGATCTTCACTCGGACGGAATCTCGACCGGCTTCGCGCTGCGCCAGAGCCGTTCCAAATCGTAATACGCTCGGGCCTTGGCGGAAAAAACGTGCACCAGCATGTCGCCGTAATCGGCCAACACCCACTCGCCTTGCTCGTAGCCTTCCAGACTCATCGGCAGCTCGCCCGCCTGGCGTTTGAGCTGCAGCGTGACTTCGTCGGCGATGGCCTGAATCTGCCGCTGGTTGGAGCCGCTGCAGAGGACGAAATAGTCGGCGAAAGAGGTGATGCCGGTTAAATCCAGGACCTTGATGTCGGCGGCCTTCTTGGATTCGGCGGCGCGGACGGCAATCAGCCAGGTCGGTGCGGCGGCCGGAAGGGCGACGGTTGCTTCCAGATGTGCCTTGGTCAGAACACGCTCCTGCAAGTATCGTACTACGCCTGCTGCGCCGAAGGGGCGCGCTTTAGCTTGCCGGTGTGTTTGCTACGCTGCGAAGACCGGCGATCGCCCCGCTGCGTCCATCTCGCGCATCCGCTGCGGTCAAGCTGAAGCATGCCCCACGGGGCGAAATGTTAGACTCGGGGTGTCCTTTCGGACGTCAGCCTCGTTTTATCTTGGCATTTGCCATGACCGAACTTATCACCTACTCCGCCACCCGGCAGGCGCGGTTGATCCGCGAGCGGCGCATTTCGTCGCGCGAGCTGGTGGCGGCGCACCTGGAGCGGATCGCCGCGATCAATCCCAAGCTCAATGCCGCTGTCGAAGTGCTCGCTGAAAGCGCGCTGGCTGCTGCCGCGGCCGCCGATGCGAGCGAACCGCGCGGGCCGCTCCACGGCGTGCCGTTGAGCATCAAGGATTCGCTCGATCTGGCCGGCTCCGTGGTGACGGCGGGAACGCTCGGCCGAAAAAACGCGCCCCCATCCACCGAAGATGCGGGGCTGGTGGAACGCCTGCGGCGGGCGGGCGCCATCCCCATCGCCAGAACCAACCTGCCGGACCTGCTGTTCGCCTTCGAAAGCGACAACCTGATTTTCGGCGCCACGCGCAACCCGTATGACACGGCGCGCACTCCGGGAGGCTCCAGCGGCGGCGAGGCCGCGCTGCTCGCCGCATGCGGTTCGCCGCTGGGCCTGGGCAGCGATTGCGCCGGCAGCGTGCGCGTTCCGGCGGCGTTTTGCGGATGCGCCGCCATCAAGCCTACCTCCGGCCGCCTGCCGCGCACCGGCCATGTTCCGCCGGCCGGAGGCTGGATCGAAGCCCTCTGGCAAATCGGGCCGATGGCCCGCCGAGTCGAGGACCTGGTTACCGTGATGCCGCTGCTGGCCGGCCCCGATGGCCGCGACCACACTGTGGTCGATATGCCGCTCCAGAACCCGCGCGCTGTGCGCGTGCGCGACCTGCGAATCGCCTGCTACACCGATAATGGCCTCGCCGCAGCCGATGAGGAAGTGTCGCGCGTGGTGCGGGCTACTGCGTCCGCGCTCGCCGCGGAAGGCTGCCGCCTCGAAGAAACCCGGCCCGCCTGCCTGGATGCCGCGTACGAGATCGAGATGAAACTGATCGGCCCCGATGGCGGCGACGGCCTGCGCAGCTATCTCCGCGACATCGGTTCGACCAGCGTCCATCCCCTGCTGACCGGTTGGCTGGATAAGCTGGAGCGCTACCGCACCGGCATCGATGGATTCGCCCGCTACTGGGACGAGTGGTTTGGCTTCCGCGCCGAAATGGCCGCCTTTCTCGCTCGCGGCTTCGACGCGATTCTGTGTCCGGCCTATATCCACCCGGCGCTGCCGCTCGGCACTTCGATACTGGACGAGAACTTCATCGGCTTCAGCCATACCATGGCTTTCAACGTTGCCGGTTGGCCCGCCGCGGTGGTGCGCTGCGGCGAATCTGCGGCCGGCTTGCCCATCGCGGTGCAGATAGCCGCCGCGCCCTGGCGCGAAGACGTGGCGCTGGCCGTGGCGCTGTGGCTGGAACAGGCATTCGGCGGATGGAAGCCGCCGGCGGGGTAAGTTGAGGGCTTGGGCCCCGATCCGTGGTCAGCCGCGACCGTCAGGGAGCGTTTAGTAAAGCCCTAAGCCGTCTTTCTCCCGGCGAGCATTTTCTGGTACGCCTCTAGCAGCTCGCCGCGCGCCTGTTCCCCGAGCGGCGCGGGGAGCTCGTCCGGCTGGTAATTCCGGCAGAGTTCCACCGTCTTGCGCAGGCTTTCGGCGAACTCGACACAGGGAGGACAGTCCGCCAGGTGCGCCTCGACTTCCGCGCAGGCGTCCGGCGGCAGTTCCAGGTCCAGGTAGTCGGATAGCAGGGCAAACACTCCCCTGCAATTCTCATCGTGTTGCGACGCCATCTCATCCTCCTCAAACGCCGCCGGCCGGAGCCACCGGCCGCTGGCCGGCGCGAAGGTATTCGTCCAGCTTCTGCCGCAGCGCCAGCCGGCCGCGATGCAGCCGCGTCTTGACCACGTCCGCGCTCACATCCAGAATCTCCGCCGTCTCCTCGGTGGAAAGCTCTTCCATATCCCGCAGCAGGATCACCGACCGGTACGTTTCGGGAAGCTCGGCGATAGCGGCTTCCAGCGCGCCCTTCATCTCCCCTTGCAGCACCTGCTCGTCCGGCAAGCTGGACCAATCGGCGACCTGGATGCGGACGTCCCCGCCGTCGCCGCCGCTCGCCGGCACGAATTCATCGAGCGAAAGCTCGCGCGCCGGCGCGAAGATACTTTTGCGCCGCTTAATCAGGCACGCGTTCTTGGCGATCCGGAATACCCATTGCCGGACCCGCTCCGGCTCGCGAAGCTGATCGAAACTTTGAAAAACCCTGAGCAAAGTATCCTGCGCCACTTCTTCGGCATCCTCGCGGTGGCCGCACATCAGCCAGCTATACTGGAACACCTTGGCGCGAAAATGTTCGACGAAACGGTCGAACGCTCCGGCGTCGCCGGCCATCAGGCGCCGCGCCAGGTCGGTCTCGAGTTCGTGTTCCAAGTCCGGTTCCTGCTATTGATTGTAACGGGCGCCGGCCTGGCAACTAAACCCGCGAACCCGCCGGCGTTCTCTCCACTCCCAGCATTTTGAGAATCGCCATCATCGGGCACCAGTTGGTAAACGCCGATTGAAACAGGTTCAGCCCGACGAAGCCGGTGAACAGGAACCACGCCGGGTTCAGCCAGTAACCTAAAGCCACACTCAACATCACGAAGAAGCCGGCAATCAGGCGTAAATAACGTTCTATGGTCATGCGGTTTTTCTCCTGCGATTGACGACAAAGTAGACGATGGGCACGGTCGGCAGCGAGAGTGCCAGGGAAGCGACTTCTCCGGCCATCAGCGCGATGGCGAGGCCCTGAAAGATGGGATCGAAAAGGATTACTCCCGCGCCGACGACCACGGCCGCCGCGGTCAACAGCATGGGACGGAAACGGATCGCACCGGCATCGATCACCGCTTGATCGAGCGGCATCCCTTCCTGTAAGCGAAGCTCGATGAAATCGACCAGGATGATGGAATTGCGGACCACGATTCCAGCCCCCGCAATGAAGCCGATCATCGAGGTCGCGGTGAAAAACGCATTCATCAGGCCGTGCGCCGGCACAATGCCGACCAGCGAGAACGGAATTGCCGCCATGATCACCAGCGGCGTGATGAACGATTGGAACCATCCCACCACCAGGCCGTAGATCAAGATCAGCACCGCCGCGAAGGCGATACCCAGATCGCGGAACACTTCGTAGGTGATGTGCCACTCCCCATCCCATTTCATGGAATAGCGTTCGGCATTGGTCGGAAGCGCCGCCATATGCTGCTCAATCGCGTAGCCGCCGGGCGCGCGGAATTTGTCCATTTCCGGCCCGAGCTTGAGAATGGCGTACACCGGGCTTTCCATGGCGCCCGCCACGTCGCCCGTGACGTAAGTAACCGGCAGCAGATTCTTGTGGTAAATGTCCTTGTCTTCCACCACCTCCTGGGGGTGCACCAGTTCGCTCAACGCTACCAGCCGGCCGGTTCGTCCGGCCACTTTGAGGTTCTGGATTTTCTCCGGGTCCGAACGGCTGGCGCGGTCCAGGCGCAGCATCAGCGGCACGTCTTCCTTCGCCGAATCCGAGTGCAGCAGCCCGGCCCTGTACCCGGAGGAGGCCAGTGCCATGGTTTGGGCAACGTCGTCTTCGGAAATGCCATTCAATGCGGCCTTCTCTTTGTCCACCAGCAGCCGGTACTTCGGCTGATCGTCCTTCACATACCAGTCGACGTCCACCACGCCGTCGGTGTGGCTCCACAAGTCGCGTATGCGCCGCGCAATGGCGATGCGCTGGTCCAATTCCGGCCCGTAGACCTCGGCCACCAGGGTTTCGAGCACCGGCGGCCCGGGCGGCACCTCCGCCACCTTGATGCGGGCTCCAATCTGCTCTGCCACCGGAAGCAGCCGCTGCCGGACCTGTTTGGCGATTTCGTGGCTCTGCAGCTTGCGGTCGCTCTTCGGCAGCAGGTTCACTTGAATGTCGGCCACATTCGACCCTTGGCGGAGATAGTAATGCCGCACCAGCCCGTTGAAGTTGAACGGCGACGCCGTGCCAACGTAGGTTTGGAGACTTACCACCTGCGGCTGATCGAGCGCGGCGCGCGCCAGCGCGTTAGCGGCGCGGGCCGTTTGCTCGAGAGTCGTTCCATCCGGCATATCCACAATCACCTGGAACTCGCTCTTGTTGTCGAACGGCAGCATTTTCACTTTTACGAATTGGAAATAAAACAAGGAGACGGAGGCGAACAGCAGCACGACCACGGTCGACAGAAAACCCCAGCGCAGCGCGGGAACGTGCAGGAGCTTTCCCATCACCACGCGATAGGCGCGCGGTACCAGGGTTTCTCTCTCACCGTGGGCCGCGGCATGCTCCGGCTTGAGAATCCGCACCGCCGCCCACGGCGTCACAATGAACGCCACCAGCAGCGAGAACAGCATCGCCGCGCTCGCCCCGACCGGAATCGGCCGCATGTACGGCCCCATCAGCCCGCCCACGAAAGCCATCGGCAGAATGGCCGCAACTACCGTCAGGGTGGCCAGAATCGTGGGGTTACCTACTTCGTCCACGGCCTCGATGGCAACTTCGTAAGGCGGCCGGCCGCGGTTCGCCAGCATGCGCCAATGGCGCACGATGTTTTCCACCACCACGATGGCGTCGTCCACCAAAATACCGATGGAGAAAATCAGCGCAAACAGCGTGATGCGGTTCAGCGTGTAGCCGTAGAGATAGAACATCGCGAGCGTCAGGGCGAGAGTCACCGGAATGGCGATGAACACGATCAGCGACTCGCGGAAACCCAGCGTGATGGCGATCAGCAGGCTCACCGAAATCACCGCGATCAGCATGTGAAACAGCAGCTCGTTCGATTTTTCGGCCGCGGTTTCGCCGTAATCGCGGGTGATATCCACCTGAACGTCCGATGGAATGACGCTGCCCTTCAGCGGCTCGATGCGCTCGAGCACGTTTTTCGCCACGATCACCGCATTCGTGCCCTTCCTCTTGGCGATGGCTATCGTCACGGCCGGCAGAAACTCGCGGGACCCGCCGTGCGCCATGCGAACGTAGGAGGAAGGTTCTTCTCCTCCATCGCTCACCGTGGCGACGTCGCGAACATAAATCGGCTTGTCGTTCGCCACGCCCGCCACTACGTCGCGCACGTCGTCGGCGGTGCGCAGAAACTCGCCGGTCTCGAGCAGGTATTCCTTGTTCGCCGTGTCGAACTGCCCGGAAGGCAGGCGCTGGTTCGAAAGTCCGAGCGAGCCGGCCACCTGAAGCGGCGAAAGGTTATACGCCGCCAGCTTGCCTTCATCGAGAACGATGCGGATCTCCCGGCGCTGGCCGCCGATCAAGGTGACCGCGGACACATCCGGCACCTGCTTGATGGTGTCGTCCACCTGGGCCGCGATGCGGCGCAACTCGAAATCGCCGTAGCGCTTGCTCGAAAGCGTCAGCGCCAGAATCGGCACATCGTCGATCGAGCGCGGCTTCACCAGCGGATGCGACGCTCCCGGCGGGATGATATCGAAATTGGCGGCCAGCTTCTGATTCAAGCGGACCACGCTTTTCTCTTCGTCCTGCCCCACGTAGAAACGCACGATCGCGAGCGACATGCCGGGGCTGGAAGTCGAGTAGATGTACTCGACCCCGGGGATCTCCCACAGCAGTTTTTCCATCGGCGTGGTGACACGCTCTTCCACCTCGCGCGCCGATGCGCCGGGCATCTGCACGAAGACGTCGATCATCGGCACGATGATCTGCGGCTCTTCTTCGCGCGGCAGTTTCCACACCGCGAAGCCGCCCAGCAGCAGGGCGCCGCCGATGATCAACGGTGTCAGCTTGGAGGCGATCCACGCGTGCGCGAACCGCCCGGCCGGACCTAGGCGCCGCGGCTCCGATTGCGCCCCGCTCACTGCCGGACCTCCACGCGGGCGCCATCGGTCAGAGCGGGTGGCACGGGGCTCGCCAGTTTCTCTCCCTCGCTCAATCCCGAGAGCACCTCGATGGTGGCCGGCCTGCGCTCGCCCGTGGTCACCAGTCGCGTATGCGCTACGCCGTCTTCAATCACGAAAACCGATTGCAGTTGCCCGCGCTCGATCATGGCCTGGGGCGGAATCGTCAGCACCTGGCGCGTGCCCATCGGGAACCAGGCGCGCCCGAACATGCCCGAGCGCAGATTCGCCATTCCGGGCAGATCGATCTTCACCACGTAAGCGCGGGAGGCCGCATCCACCGCCGGCACGATTTCCGAAACGCGCGCATTCAGCCGTCGGTCGAGCGATTCCAGCGCGACATCGACGGTTTGCCGGGTCTTCACGAACGGAAGCTTGGATTCATCCACCGCTGCCTCCAGCCGGTAGTCGCCTTCCCGCTCCACGGTGAGCAGCGGAGCGCCGGGGGCGGCCAGGTTTCCCGGGTCTACGGATTTCGCCGTCACCACCCCGGAAAACGGCGCCGAGATGCGTGCGTAGTCCTGCATGATCTCTGCGCCGCGGATTTCCTGCTCCACCTCCGCCCGCTTGGAATCGAGCTGGGTGCGCTTCGCCCGGGCCATTTCGTATGCGGCCTGGGCCGATTTCAGGCGTGCCGACGCTTCGTCGAACTCCTGGTTCGAAATCGATTTCTTGGCCTCGAGCTCCGCCATGCGCTTGAACGTGCTCTGCGCCAGGTCCAGGTTGGCTTTGGCGTACGCCACGCCGTTATCCGCTTCCGGGATGGCGCTCACAACCTCGGCGTCGCCGGCCTGCGCGCGGCGAACGTTGGTATCCAGTTCCTGCGCATCCAGCGTGACCAGAAGCTGGCCCGCGCGCACCCGATCGCCTACCTGCACGGTAACCTGCCGCACGTACGCCGTGATCTTGCTCGAGAGCACCGCGGCGGTGCGCGCGCGAACCGTTCCGGTGGCCTCGTACACGTTGGGCCATTCCTCGTTGCTTGCCGCGGCCGTTTGGACCGGAATGGCGGGCGCGTTCGACGCAGCCGCTTTCGGAGCGGAACCCGCCCCGCCACAAGCGCTCATCAGCGCCACCGGCGCGGCCACCAGCAGCGCGAGGCCAATCTTCATCCCGGCGCCCCGCGCGGTAGGTGGCCCGCCGTAGTCTTCCAGCGATCGCAATGTCTTCAATTCAATACCTCCGAATCGGCGGTGAGCCGCCCCGCCGCCAGTTCCAGCATGGTCGCGGCGACGCGCTGGTCGTGCACCGCCGCCAGGTACCGCGTCCGGCTTTCCAGCGCCGCCGACTCGTTGCGCAGCAGGTCGGTCACGTTGCTCATTCCAGCCTCGTACCGGTTCTGCGTGATGCGCAGGCTCTCTTCCGCCTCGGCCACCGCTGCTTTGGCGACGTCGATCCGCTGTCCGGCTGCCTGCAGATTGGCCCATGTCCGCCGCACTTCCAGGCGCACGGCCGAATCCATTCTTTGCTCGTCGGCGTGCGCGCGCTCCATCCAGTCCTTGGATTCTTCGATCCGCGCCTTGTCGGTGAAACCGTTAAAGAGGTTCCAGCGCAGGCCGATCGATGCCAGCCAATTGGCGCCGCCCTTGTCGATGAACTGCTGCCGGTCCGCTTCGAACGCCGCATGGAAGCTCACCTGGGGCAGCAGCGCGCTGTGCGCCGAATCGGCCCGCGCCTTCGCCAGGTCCTCGGCCAGAACAGTCTGCCGCGCCTCGGGACGCGCCGAAGAGGCCTCGCGCTCCAGGCCCTCCAGCGTCATCGCGGGCAGTGCCAGGGCGGTCAGACCGGTCGTCAGCGTGTGGGGCGTGTCCAGGGGAAGCCCCAGCGCGTCGTTGAGAGCCGCCCGCGCCACCTCCAGATCGGCCGCGCGCTGAATCCGTTGCTCGTTGACCGCCGCCAGGTGCACGCGAATGGAAAGCACATCCACGTCGGTCGACAGGCCCGCCGTGTGCACGGATTCGGCCCGCGAGAGATCCGCCTCCGCCGAACGCACCGCCTGCTCGGCCGTTTTGAGACTCTTCGCCGCCAGCACCGCCCCGTAGTAAGCGCGCGCCACGCCCGCAATCACCTGCATCTCGGTCCGGCGCTGCTCTTCGCCGGCCATCTTCTGCGACAGACCGGCCGACTTCATGGCGTTCTTCGTCTGGCCCGCATCGTACAACGGCTGGTCGACGGTGAGCTGCGATTGGAAGTTGTTCATCGCATCCGGCCGATTCAGCGGGCCGATATTGAAGTCCTCCGCGCCGAACTGGTGCTCGGTCAGCAGCGAGCTGAAGACAAAAACCGGGTTGTTGGATCGCGCCCACGATTCGGAATAGTTCAGCTTCGGCAACATGCCGCCGCGCGCCTGATCGATGCCAACCGCCGCTGCTCGGGCTGCCGCATTAACGCCTGCAATTGCCTTGTTCTGTGTGAGGCCCAGCCGGACGGCATCCCGCAAAGAGAGTGGGCCCTGCGCCACCAGTGGGCCGGCGAAAAGAATCAGAAACGACTTTCTCATGGTTTTTGGGAAGGTGAAATGCCGCTCCAAACCTGGAGATGCAGAAGCGCGCGAAACGTGACGGCCGCCGCCATGCGCTCCTGGTCAATGGTTTACCGAAGGGAATCGCGTTCTGGCCCGCAGCCCGCAGCGCGGATTTGCTATGATCGCACTGCGACCGCCGGTTTGCGGGCCTTTGCAATCCGAGGCGACAGTAGGGAGAGCCTGTATGTCAAAACATGAAGAAGCCGATCTGATCCTCAAGCTTTACGATTTGCGCCGGGAAGCGACCATGCGCAAGGCGCGCGACTGGTATTTTCGCGACTTCAATCCAGAATCGATGGAGGACATCACGAAGGCGCTGTTCGGTGAGCACAGCGCATATGTGCGGATGGTATGGACCTATTGGGAAATGGCCGCGGCGCTGGTCAACCATGGAGCCATCAGCCTCGCCTTGTTCAACGACACCAACGGCGAGCACATCGGCGCCTTCCTGAAAGTGGAGCCGTTCCTGGCCGAACTGAGGGCCACGTTCGGGCCGAGCCACCTTGCCAACCTGGAACGCTTGATCGATGCCCTTCCCGACGGCCGCCAGCGGGTCGCCGCCATGCGGGAGCGCATGAAAGCAGTCCGCGCACGCCTCGCCGCCCAGACCGCTGCTGCCAGCGCCAACTGACCGGCGGCTCTGCATCCAGCGGCTTTTTCGCTCCAAACGGGTAGCGAGACGCGTCAAGCGCCCTCGCCCGCGCGTGAGGCTACTCTTGCCAGCGCTGCGATCCCGCCTCTATCGCGATGCGGCGTCTTTCGGTGTCGCCAGATAGCCGACAATCTGGTCTTTGTTGATTTGGTTGATCACCAGTTCGTAGGGAGTGTGGCCGCTCTTCGCGGTGTAAAACTGTACCGGCTCGTTGGCGTTCTTGTCCTTCTTCTCATATAGCTTGTCGTCCGCCAGCACGTTGATAGTGTACTTATTCCGCTTGCGGTCGGCGCTCTTCAACTGCAGCGATATGTCGGCGAAGCGCACCGGCTTCTTGGTCTTGCCCAGCTTGATGTCGAAATAGTTGCGTTCGCCCTTCATCTTCAGCGCCTGCAGTTCGCGGCCGTTGGTGGCGATCAACCCGCTTTGCACGCCCATGTCGCCGGTGACGGACTTGAGATCGGCAATGGTCTTGTCAAGCTGGCTCTGTGTCATGGCGGCTTGCGACTTAACGCTGCCCAGGTCCGTGGAAACGTCGGCGATCTTGGCATTGGCCTGCGTCACCGACTGGTTAACGTCGCTGATCTGGCCGGAAACCTGCTGCTGCATTTTGGCTTGTTCCGCCTCAAGCTGCTTGGCCAACTTGTCGGCATGAGCTTGCATTTCCACCTTCGCCTGGCTGGACATCGTCCGCGCCTGCTCGTTCGCACTCGCCAGTTCCTCCTTCAGCGCTTCGATGTGCCGCGCCTGGGCGGCCGTGCTGACCGAGGAGGCGTCACGCATGCTGGCCACCGACGCCGTCAGCTTATCCATCTTTTGCGCCGTGTCAGTGCGGAAGTGGTCCAGTTGCACGTAAAGGAAAATGTTGGCTGCTACCATGGCGATCAGGCCTCCGGTCAGCAGCGGAATGGCCAGACCCGATCGCTGAGGCGGGGGCGGCGCATAAATTGAGTTTGGGCTCACGTCTTAACTCCTTGACCTTATAGTATAGATGGGAATAAGCCGGGGCGCGGTTTCATCCGTGTCGCGCCCGCGCCTCACCTTCAAGAACCGCATCGACTGCAGTCCGGAGGAAAATAACCGTACCAACCGCTCTCGCAGAGCCGCGACCGTCAGGGAGCGGTGGCCGACGGTCATCTCCACCCTACAGCGGCTCTTGTAGGGGCCGGGCATGCCCGGGGCATGCCCAGCCCGTCGCGTCTACGACCGATCATCCTGCCTGTAAAGCGAACAGCATCAACCGCCGATAAGAGAATTGCATGCAGGATCAGCGTAGGGAAGCCCGGATGATGTGCGCGGATATGGTGGAAGTCCGCTGGCAGGACGCCCAAAAAGGAGCGCAGCGCGCCCTGGCGCTGCTTGAGGATATCTCCCCTTCCGGCGCCTGCCTGCAATTGGAAACCGCCGTTCCTCTGGGCACCGAAGTTCATTGGGATTGCCCGAAGCAGAGCTTCGCCGGTTTCGTTCGTTACTGCGTTTACCGCGAGATCGGTTTCTTCGTCGGAGTCGAATTCTCGGACGCCTGCCGATGGTCGAAGAAGGCTTTTAAGCCGCTGCATTTGTTGGACTTGGAAAGGCTGGTGGCAAAAAGGAAGAAATAGTTGCTCGTTTCATAGACACGGCTGCGCATATTCTCGGCGGCGGACAAGGGCGGGAAAGGGCACCGGAGGGCAAAGACCGCCTGCGTTGCCGCAGCGCCGCTGCGTTTCTTCGTAGCGCCGGCGGTCTTTCGCCGCCGGTGCCTTGCGTCCCGTATGCACATGACCACCGCCACCCTTCGGAACACGGATGGTGAGGACCTCGGCTTATCCACATGCACCTGCCCCACTAGCTACGCTAAGCCACCCACGGCGAGTGCGTCCCCACCTCCAGCGCCACACGGCTGTGCCGCAGCGCCCCGAAGACGCAGCTCAGATCCTTCTTGGTGGTCGCTACCGCGCCGGCGGTGAGGACCTCGCCCTCCTGATTCAAAATGCAGTAACGCGAACTTCGGTCCCAAAGGTCGATTCCTACCGTTAGGCTCCCGGTGAGCGGACCGCGGATCGGTCGATTCTTCTTCGGCGTTTCGGTGATATTC
>JBAVYH010000040.1:0-8375 GCA_049698695.1 Bryobacteraceae bacterium
GAAAATGTCGATCCGGCAGCCTGCCATGGCGAACGCACCGCAGCCGGTAGCCCGTATTCGTAACGGAGCATCATGCGCACCCAGCGATCGCGCTCCGACGTGATCGCCGCGACGACCTGGTCGAGCAAGGCGCCAACAATCCCGAGCCCCCGCAGAATCTCGCCTACCTCTCGCCGTTCGCCATCCGGAGAGACCTCGATATGCCGGCGCTCCACCGCTTCGGCGTGGCGGAACTCCTCGTGCTCGGATCGCGTAGCCAGATAGTTGCCCGCCGCCATCGCGAAACCGTCTGCAATCAGGTTCGCGCTACCGAGGATCAGGATAACGCTGGTTGACAGGTGAGCCCCGACGACTCCCGAGACGAGCGCGAATGTCGTGGCGGTGCCGTCGATGCCGCCGTAGACCCAATCCCTGAGATAGCTATGGTGGGGTCCGGCCGCGAGTCGCTGGCGAATGGCTTCGTGGTCGTGCTCGTGTTCCATGTTGCGCTCTCGCTTCGTGTCGACCGATCGCGCACAGCTCAACCCCTCCTGTGCGCGAAGTGTGCACCGCCTCGTATCGCAGAAGGGAAGTCTATCAGGAAGCGCACGCGATTAGTGGCTGCTTCCACGGGGAAGGGCATATTGCCGCAAAGACACCCTCTTCTCACTTGTTGCCGCAACAGCCACTCCTTTAATAGAGAGCGGCGAGCCGTCTGGCTGCCGTCCAAGAATGCCGGAAGTATTGTCCTAGGCGCGTTGACACAGGTCCTGGGAAAGAATCAAAATCGATGAGCCCCCTCGGGTAGCTCAGAGAGCGGCCGAACTCCCAACGAATCAGGGGCTTACTCCGGAACCGGCGGATTAGGATGGAGAAACACGCTAGGATCCGCGCGTAGGCGGCCAGCCCTTGCGGACTACTGCTGTCCGCCTAAACGGGCCACCAGGACTGCGCTTGGGTTCACTTGTCGGAGGCTGGTTTTTCCGGCGTAATCAGCCGGAGCGGTTGGTTTGCATCGAACTGGAAGTCGTCTCGCGATGGCGTCGTCGCGGGCTTGCGAGCCTTGAGTGCCGCAATTCTTCGACGGACCTCCTCGTCTTGGGCAGCCTTGTCGACAGAACCTACGAGCGCACCTTTGGGATCAATCGCGTCTGCTTTCGATTCGTCAGGTGCAGTTCGCCTGGCTGAACGACGCTTCCCCAAGGATCGTAACCTGACGAAATCGTGGAGCGTGCTGATCGAGACGCTTAGCTGGCACTTATCGGCGAGAACCTCCGCAATGTCCCGGTACGTCCACCCACGCTGCCGCAACTCGTCAATCAACTCACGATACGTCTCCAATCGAGAGCGCGGCGGCTTCTCGGGCAGTGTGTCCAGAATGTCTTGAAGCTTGTCCTTCATGTTGTGAGCTCTTCCAGGCCGAATCTCAATTCAATGTCAGCCGAACGGCTAACGAACGACCACCGAAAGATACCGAACAATTGCCGAATATTCACCGAATGATTTCCGAACCTCGGCCGAACAAGAACCGAATGAAGCTCGGACAGATACCGAACACAAGCTGATCAAATGCCGAACAAATGACCCGCTTAGCGGGCCTCGTGAACCTAAGCCGACAGGCTTAGGGATGGTGTCTCTCTCTCATAACTCCAGCTCTTCGAAAACACGTGCGCGCTCCATCACTCGGCTTCCATCTGCCGAACCACGATCTCGCGGATAAACCGCCACGCCTGGCCGGGAAAATGCTCGCTCCGTCCACTCTCCTGAATGCGCGCGACTCGATTAGCCGCGATTGCGTGCAGCAATGGACCGAGTCCAGCACCCTTCACCACCACATCGTGGCTGGCAAAGGCAATTCGCACGTCGTCGTCGCCGCCTTCGGCGTAAACGAACTGATTCCACGATAGAATCACCGTCTGCCGCGACAGCACGATTTCCAGCGCCGGTGGTTGATCGGCTGTGCTGATGGTCCACGGTGATTTATCGACTGAAGCCGTGTTCACGGGTGCGCTCCTTTCGAGGGCGAATGACTGCTTGCTGGATTTGCTTCGAAACGGACGCGAGCAACCGGGCCGCCCTTCGAACCATGTCTTGCGCCGCTGCCAAACCTCGATGAGCGCCTCGATGCGAGTGGGCCGACTTGCCCCGCACAAGCTCGGACGCCGACGTTCGCGCCATAGACCGTGCCACGGTCGCCTGGAGTCGCTCCTTGTCGCTCGTAATCACCGTGACGCTTTGTCGGCCGCGCGATGCGGCGACGTAGAACAGCTCCCTTTGCATGCCGTCACCTGAAATGACCACCGAATCGACGGTCTTGCCTTGACTGCGATGGGCGGTGACCGCGTAGCCGTGGGCGAAGCTGCGATAGTTGGAGGGCAGCGTCCGGCCATCGTCAAGTTGAATTCGGCCGGTGGCGTCCACGGCGGACACCATAACCAGTTCGCCGTTTGTGATCCTCAGCCCAGGCTCGCGGCGGTTGGCGGTCAGCAGAAGTCGATCTCCGAAAGACACCTCAATCGGCCGCGTCTCCACGACATCGAAACTCCCTGCGCGCCTTTTTGAAATGGTCCGTTCGGTGCCGTCCGGACATAGGACCACCAGACCGCAGGATGCGATACGCACAACCTCCACGGTGTCGTTTTTCGCGATGGACTTCACAGCCCTGTGAAAGCCGAGGATCTGCCCGACGCGGTAGTTCCGGAAGTCCGCTTTTTGCGCCGCAGTCCAGTTGAGTGATACGTGGCGCGTGAGGGCTACACCTGGAGCGAGTTCCCCGCGCGTCTTCCGGCGTTCGCGAATTGCGTCAGTCACTCGATCAATCTCATCGTGCGTCGCGCAGACAACCAAACGGCTTTGCCCGGCGGCGGCGTCATATGCGTTGGCAACGGCCACGGCTCGTTCGGAAATTGCGATTTCACGAACGGCGCCCATCGCATCCAGCTTCGCGAATCCGCGCTCCGGGTTCCGGCGGAGCTCTTCGATCGCATCCCGGTAGTCCTTTCTGGTTTGCCGCTGGACCTGAGCCAACGCGACCGTCTTCAACCGGGATTCCTTTTCCAATATCCGCAGAGCATCGCCTGCTTCCACGCTTCGGATTTGCTTTGTGTCCCCGCTGAAGACTACGCGCAGGGAACAGTCTTCCGCCAACCGGAGCAAGTTCGCCATCTGACGCGCCGAAACCATACCAGCCTCATCGAGGATGATCACCTTGCCATGAACGCCATCGTGAATGCGTGGATCTTGCAGGAGTCGTTCGACCGTGATGGCGTCAGCTAAGCCGACCTTCTGCAACTCCTCGACGGCGCTCATCGTCGGCGCTACTGCCAGTACATCGCGCCCTGCCTCCATCAGTCCGCGCCGCAGCTCTTGCAGAGTTGCGGTCTTGCCGGTGCCGGCCGCTCCGCTGATGCTCACCGCTCGGTCCCGCGATTGAAAGACGAATTCCACCGCGTGCTTCTGCTCGGGGCGCAAACGGTCCGAGACAACAAACGAGTTGGTGCCGCCGAGCAGTTCGAGTGAGCCGAGGCCTCGGTTTACGGCGGCGATCATGTTTCGCTCGCGGTCCAGACTAGCTGCCGTGGCGATCTCGCGGCCCGAGCGCAGGACCTAGCCCGTGGATTCCTGGAGACTCAGCTCACCCTTCAAGTCGGCAAGCCGGATTCGTCCTCGGCCATGCCGCAGAGCCTCCGTCAGCAGTTCATGGTCCGGTGCGACAGAAACGCGCTCGAAGATGTGCTCTGCGGCATACTCCAGTGAAGGCGCACTCGAATCCACAGCCACTGACCTGATCCTCGCGGTGCCCCTCACGGCCCCCAGTGCCTGTGTTTCGTCAGGAGCGAGCCGCTTCCGCTGTTTCACCCGGAGTTCGCGCGTCGAAATCTCAGTGAGTTTGTCGGCGCGCGATTCTCGGACCAGGACTGCGATCTCGTTGTCGGTCGGTCGCCGCCCGTGTTGCTCCACGAAAGCGGCAATAGCCAAATCGCGCTGACGGCTCCGCTGACTGAACTTCGCCAGCAGTTCCGCAGGGACGCCTCGGATCTCGAAGCCGGCATCGCGCCCCCTCGCGTCCCGCTGGCTCTCGATTTCATAGCCGGCCGCCCTCACCTCGCGCGCCAACGCATTGCGATAGACCTCGGATAGGTAGGCCCGCCGCTCATAGATATTCGACGCTTGTAGCGCCTTCCAGCGTCCTTCCGTGCCGTCGAAGGTCAGGTTGGCCGCCACAGCGTGCGTGTGAAGTTGCGGATCGAGTTCGCGGCTGGTGTCGTGGTGGTAGACCGCCAGCACCATGTTGGCGGTCGCCCTATCCTCATTTGCGCCGCCTTGCCGCACCCGGCTCGCGGCGCATGCCTCGGTCTCTTTCAAAGCTTCCGTGATGGCGGCGCGGTGCGCGTCGACCAACCGGTGGTCGCCTCCGACAATGGCAAGCACCGAAACCGATTTGGGGGCAGAGATCGTGAAGTCGTAAAGGCTCCGCCCTCGCGCGAGTTTCGTCCCATCAGCGCCCATGCGGTCCGCACTGCGGCGAACTCGCAGAAACTCTCTGGTCCCAGGGTTGAGACCTTGCCGCACGGCTTCGAAGTCCCCAGTGTCCACCGGGCCGCTCAACCCCAGCAGCTCTGCGCCGCGCCCGTGCCATTCGCCCACCACGCGCTCGCCCTCTGCGTAGTAGTCGCTGTGTTCGAGATGCCTCGACGAGTACCCTTTGCCGTCTGCCATGGCGCGTATCGTCAGCATCGTGCGGACCTACGGCTTGATCCTTGGACTGCTGGGCTGAACGCGCTGGACTGCGGGCGCGCGCTCGACCGGCTGCGATGGTGGATCGATCCACCGCTGATACCACATGCCGACCCCGATTCCGATCAAGAGAGCGAGGCCGGTTAACGTGTAGACCGACCACCGATACTCTTCGCGGAAAACACTTACGAGCTCGTTCGCCGCACGTCTCGTGCTACTGACCGCATGAGAACTCGTCGATTTCAGATTGGCGATCGCTTTGCGCGCGCCTTCCGCCGCGCCTTGGTAAGAGTCACCGAGTGTGTTCGCGCTGCGCCCGAACTCAGCCGTGGCCTTCTTGATTTGCGCGGCGGCCACCGCCAGCGCTTCCGCCGTGGCAGGGATCGTCGATTGAACGAACTGTTGACGCAAACTCTCGTCGATCGTGGCAGCAATGGCTTCCGGGTTGATCCCTTCCGCGATGTCGGCCGGTAGTTGCACCAACCGCTGATCGAGTTGCGCTCGATGCGCGTCACTGGATTCGCAGATCTCCTGAAGGGCTCTCAGCGCATCAGCCATGGCCTCTTCGAACCGTAGCCTCTCCGTCGCCATGCGCTCCGGAGCCTGCACAATGAGTAGAACCAAAAAGCCCATGGCCCGCAGTATCCGCAGCATCTCATCGTTCTCTGGCAGCGAGCGGCAGTGGCGCATTTCGCGGTAATAGTCAGCCCTCACCTCAACCGGCAGCGCGTTCGCGATGCGGTCGATCAGATCCGATTCCTGAGCTGCCGAGGATTGGCTGGACGCACTCACGGCAGTAACAACTCCTTCACCCTGTCGAACTCCGCGAACATGCGTCGCCGATAGCTCTGCGCGCGCATCACCAGCGATGCCTTCTGCAGTTCCGGCGCATCGGTCGATCTGCCAGCCATCGCACCCAGCGTCACGCCGTGATTCCTCGTGGCGTTTTCGAGGACGGGCAACCGGTAGTCCATTCGTATCACCGCAGGTGCGTACTTCCGCTGGAACCACAGCGCCTGCTCGCTCTCCCGCCAATACCGGAAGTCGGTGTGGTCTGCGGTCGAGTTCTCGACGATCAGGTAAGCCGCTCGATTGCCCAAGCGCGATGCCCAGGCCAGAACGCTCTCAACGCTGGCCGGATCGGCCGTCACAACGCCAACGGCGGTGAACGCTATGCCGGCCTCGGTTACGTCCACGTACATCTTGTCGAACCAGTCGTAGGTGACTTCGCCAGCCCCCGCGCCCATATCAGCGAGGATCACTGGTGGCCCATCGGTGAGCTCGTCGACAAATGCGTCTAGCCCGGCCGGTGTGTGGATATTGACTTTGGGCACCTGACCACCAAAGAAGTGAGTTAGTGATCCGCGAGCTTTGTTTTCGGTGTCGAGGTCGAGCAGCTTGACCGGAATGCCGTTCTCCTGAAACCATTCGGCCAAACCGGTCACCACGCTCGTCTTGCCCACACCACCCTTGCCGCCCATGGAAAGAATCACGCGTTTTTCGACGCCGGACGCCACCGCGGGTGACTCCGGAATACTCTTCGCACTGCTCATTTCACGCCTCCTGGGGAAAACCGCGATCCGCCGCGACGCTTGCATTCGCGGGTGTTGCGCAGTGGGAGGACAAAAGTCCCCCTATATTTAAGGGCATGGGAGAGGCAGCTTGGGACAGTTAATTAGCAACTTTTTTCGAGCGCCGGGTCGCTCGAAGCGCCTGGCGACTCTGGAACGACGTGAGATCGGTCGATAGGGACCGCTTTTTGCGAGAACTTGTAAACTTGCTGTCTCACACTGCCGCTCCCATTGCCTTATATGTAGAGGCGGTTTTTCGAGGGAGGTCGAGCGGAGACCGTTGCGATTCGGACCGGTTTTGGGGCGACACTCTACTCGGCGCCCAGTATCCATCTGTCTCGGCAGAAATCGGCGTGCGCCGAGATACGTTGGACAACTGGAGCAGACGATTATTGCTCGCAGTTTGCAGCACTACAAGACAGGGGCAGAGAGTGAATCACGATGCGGCATTGCGGCCCGTGTTCGATCCTGCAGGGTCGGAACGGCCCGACTCAACGTTTGAACCGGTCCTGAATACGGAGGAAGCGGCTGCGCTTCTGCAAATCCACCCGAAGACTCTCCAGAGAATGGCCCGCCAAGGTGTCGTTCCAGCGTTCCGGATCGGAGACCTTTGGCGATTCCGTGCCTCCGATCTTGATCGGTGGCTTCGTTCTGGATTATGCTCGAAGGGCCACTCGTGTCGCTAAACGCGAAAGGTAGGTATTCGTTGTTCATGCGCACGCGATATCAAAACGGTAGTTTGAGAGTGAAGAAGAGAAAGAACGGCATGAGGGTCTGGGAGTTCCGCTACGCCGAAGCCGGACCAGATGGCAAGCGCAGAAGCCGCGGTGTCACGATCGGCACGGTGCAGGAGTATCGAACCGAAGCTTCTGCGCGGAAGTCCCCGACTGCGCAGGCCCTTGTACTACAGATCAATGCAGAGCATCCCTTGGGGCCTGTCACGGCTTCCACCATGGGAGCGTTGATCGCACGCTACGAAAAGGAGGAAATGCCCGCCCGCTACTCAACGCGGGTTTCGTATCAATCGTTTATTGACCGATACATCCAGCCACGCTGGGCTGAAACGCCGATCACCGGGGTGAAGCCGATGATGGTTGAGGACTGGCTGAAGCAATTGAAGCTGGCTCCGAAGACCCGAGGCCACATCCGGGGTCTGATGTCCCTGTTGTTCAAATGCGCGCAGCGTTGGGAATTGGTCCCGAGCAACCCGATTCAGTTGGTACGAGTGAAGGACGTGAGCAAGCGAGTCGAAAGACCTTCAGTGCTGACCGCAGAGGAGTTTCACGAGGTGCTGCCGCATGTTCGGGAACCGTACCGCACTATGGTATTAATCGCGGGTTGTCTGGGCCTAAGGGCAGGTGAGATCGTGGGCCTACAGTGGGCCGATTTTGATTTCGACAAGTTGACCCTACTGGTGCAGCGCGGCGTCGTACACGGTCGCATGGGCGAGGTAAAGACCGAGTACTCGCGCGACTTCGTGCCGCTGGCACCCGAGCTGGCGGGTGAGCTGCTGGCGTATCGGCAGCATTGCCACCAAACACAGGAAGGATGGTTGTTTGCCAACCCCGCAACCGGTAAACCATACCATCAGGAGGAAATTCAAAAGAAGCACATCAAGCCAGCAGCGAAAGCAGCGGGGATCACGGCCACTGTGGGCTGGAAGTCCTTCCGGCACAGCTTCCGGTCGTGGTTGGACCAGACCGGAGCACCAATTGGGGTACAGCGAGAGTTGATGCGCCATGCCAGCATTCAAACCACAATGAATGTCTACGGCAGGGCAATGACGGACGGCAAACGGCAGGCACACGGGAACGTGGTCGAGATGATTTTGAAGCCAGCCGGTAACCCACGAATAAGCCAGAAGCAGAGACCGCGAAACCGGCACCTGTGGCTATCGTGGGCTAAAGTGGTCTTGGGATTTGCGCCGGAAGGCTCTTGATCAGAAACGGGGGCAGGCCGTGATCCCAAGCTGATAAAACAATCTTGGGAGAAACGTTTTGATCAGCTCAGGGATCCTGCTAGGCCTGCCCGGCTACCAGATTACCGGGATTGAATGGAAAAGTGGAGAAGTGAGGATTTCGGCCCAGT
>JBAVYH010000041.1:0-3570 GCA_049698695.1 Bryobacteraceae bacterium
GGTGCCGGGATCGGGATAATAGCTGTCGTGCGCCGGGTTATCCTCCCAGCGTTTCTCCATGCTGATGGGCAGCCGCCCGGAGGGATTCACATCGCCCGCCAGAATCTCCGCCAGCGCCGTGCCGCCCTCCTCGCCGGGATACCAGGCCTGCGCCATGAAACGCGGGCCCGGCGTGCCCGGCCCATACCGACTGTGCCCTCCGCTACCCCTTGACTTCTCTCGCCGTCTGCTCTATACCTAGTCTGGACAGGGGAAAATGGAGACGAACTCCAGCTCGGAGCTGCTTCCGGGAACGCTGTATTTGCTGATCCTGCGCACGCTGAGCCGTGGGCCTCTGCATGGATACGCCATTGTCAAGCGGATCAAAGAGGCTTCGCGCGAGGGGCTGCAGATCGAAGACGGCTCGCTGTATCCGGCGCTTAACCGCATGCTGGTCAAGGGCTGGCTGGCGTCTGAATGGGGCGTCTCCGAGAATCATCGTAAGGCCCGCTTCTACCGCTTAACGCCGGAAGGCCGTAAGCAGCTCGACAAAGAGGCAGGGGAATTCGATCGCCTAGTGCGCGCCATCCAACTTGTGATGCGCACGGCATAACCGGGAGGGTCCCATGGCGCTCTGGAAGGAAATCAGCAACCGCCTCGGCTATTTGGTCCGGCGATCGCGATTCGATCGCGAATTCGAGGAAGAGATGCAGTTTCACATCCGGGCTCGCGCCGACGAATTGGAACAATCCGGCCTCTCTGGCGCCGACGCCCAGCGGCAAGCGCGGCGGGAGTTTGGTTCCACGCTGCGGAGCAGGGAAGAGACGCGTTCGGCGTGGCAGATGCGCTGGCTGGAAGAGCTGGCGAGCGACCTCCGTTACGCGGCGCGCGCGTTGCGTCGCAATCCTGCCTTGGCGGTGGCAGCGGTTGGCTCGCTGGCGCTGGGAATCGGCGCCAACACAACCATGTTCAGTGTGGCGAGGGAAGCGCTCTTCAGCGAGCCCTCTTGCCGCGACGCGCAATCGCTGGCGCAGATTTCCACGCGCGGCAACAGATGGGTCACGGTGGCGCAATACCGTTTCCTTGAGGATGCACACGTACTCGACGGGATCGCCGGGATGAACCACGAACTTCCGGTCAACTGGCGCTACGGCAACCGCTCTTTCTACCTGGCGGGAACTCACGTCTCGGATACCCTTTTTCAGGTAGTGGGAATCCCGGTCGCCATGGGCCGGCCCATCGAGCGCGGCGAAACCAACGTGACTGTTGTGACGTACGGATTCTGGAAGAATCGCCTGGCCGGCGACCCGAACGTGCTCGGCCGCACGCTGGTGCTGGATGACAAGCCTTACACGGTGGTCGGAGTCTTGCCACGCGACCACCGCATGTTGGTGGGCATGGGGCTCACGCCAGATCTGTACCTGACCAAGGAACCCCTCGGGTTCATGCTTTATGCGCGGCTGCCGCGGGGAATTACGCGCCAGGCGGCTTATAGCCGCCTGCGGCCGATCTGCCGGGAAATGGATCGCGTGTTCCCGGAGGCGAATCGCAAATGGGCGCAGGAGCTCCAGCTTTCCGGGGTCGGCGGGATGGACCGTCTGCGGGAGTTTGGCGGCCCCATGGTGATGCCGGCGCTCGCGTTCTTCGCCATGCTGGTGATCGTCACGGCGATTGTGGTGCTGATCGCCTGTGCCAACATCTCCAGCCTGTTACTGGCGCGCGCCCTCACCCGTTCGCGGGAAATCGCCATCCGGATGTCGCTCGGCGGCAGCCGTGGCCGCTTGGTCCGACAATTGCTCGCGGAAAGCCTGTTGTTGGCCTTGCTCGGAACCAGCGCCGGTCTGCTGCTCAACTTCTGGCTCACCAGGCTGCTCAGCGATTTTCATATCCCGACGCCGCTGCCGATCGAGTTAATCGTCCAACCCGACCGCTTGCTGCTGGTCTACTCGATGGCTATCGCGTGCGTGGTAACTCTCGCGACCGGGCTTGTCCCGGCGCTCAGAGGCACCCGCGCAGGAATCGGCGGCGCGCTCAAGGAGGGCGGCCGGCAAAGCGGGCCGGCGAGCGGCCGGCTGCGGAACGCGCTGGTGGTCGCGCAACTGGCGGTATCGATCGTCCTGCTCAGCGCCGGACTGCTGTTCCTTCGCAACCTGATCAGCGCCACGTCGTTCAACGCGGGGTTCGACACGACTCACACCATTGTTGCCGCGGTCCAGGGTCAATCCGACCGTGAGAAATTCGTGGACACTGCCCTCGCCCGGCTGCGCGCGCTGCCGGGGATCGAGGCGGCCGCGCCGGCGATTGCCTTGCCGCTGAACCCGTTCCTGGCCTTCAACCGTCCGAACGAACAGCTTCGGCCGGATGCAGGCATCCGCACCGTTCGCGTCGAGTACAATGGCAACTCCGTGGGACCGGATTATTTCCGGATCATGGCGATTCCCATTCTGCAGGGCCGCGCTTTCCTCGATACGGACCGCGCCGGCGCGCCCGAAGTCGTGATTCTGAACCAGAATATGGCGCGGCGATTGTTCGGCAGCACCAGTCCGGTGGGTCACATCATTCGTTTTCCAGATAATCACGACGCAAGAGTTGTGGGCATTGCGCGGAACAGTACCTACGCCACCTTGAGAGAAAAGGATGCGATGGCGCTATACGCGCCGTTTGCCCAGCTAGCGGCGCACAGCGGCGCGTGCCTCTTCGTGCGCACCAGCGGCCCGCCGGCAACGATGGCCCGCCAAGTGGATGAGACGCTCGCCGGGCTGGACGCCAAGGCTTCGGTGCGGACCAAGGTCATGCGCGAGATTTTCTCCTTTGCTCTGCTGCCGAGCCGCGCCGGGGCGGCAGTGCTGGGAGGGATGGCGCTATTTGGATTGATGCTGGCTTCCATCGGACTATACGGAGTTTTGCTGTATTCGACGCAGCAGCGGACGCGCGAGATCGGCATTCGCGTCGCGTTGGGCGCCACGCCAGGCAACGTTCTGACGATGGTCGCCGGGCAGAGCTGCAAGCTGGTGGCAACCGGCATGGCAATCGGCCTCGCGCTGGCCCTGGTTGCGGTCCGCCCGCTCTCGATGTTCCTGGTTCCGGAGGTGCGCCCTACCGATCCGATGAACTTCGTGGCCGTGGCATGCGTGCTGGCTCTGGTGGCGGGCCTGGCGACCGTGGCGCCAACCGCCCGTGCGCTGCGCGTGGACCCGGCCGTTGCGCTGCGCCACGAATAGGCGCCGTTGGTCCCTCAGGGCCTGGAAGCTGTGAAATAACTGGGCGGACGAATGGGTTGACAGACGAAAGCGCCAGCCCCACGGCGCCCGCAAATCCCTCGACAGCAATGTGGGACAGATGCTCGGGTTTCGGACCCGAAAGCGCCGCTCCCTCGGTAGACCTCGCCATGCCTGATCGTTTACTCCGACTCCGCCGCCGTCAGCGCCTCAGCCAGTCTGATCTTCCCTTTCAACTCGATTGCGGCTGAGCTTCGTCCTACCAGAACCTCGAACTCGCCAGGATCGGCGCGCCATAACTTGTCTTTCACATCGTAGTAAGTGAACGCCCGGGGCTCGAGCGCGATACTTACTGGCTTTGTCTCACCCGGCT
>JBAVYH010000042.1:0-2902 GCA_049698695.1 Bryobacteraceae bacterium
GAGCGCTAGACGCTGTTGGCCTCCGCCGTGCGAAGCCGCGAGCGCTCTGAAGCGGGCCGGCCTGCGGCCCTATTCGGGCTTCTTCAAGTCGATTCCGACCCGGCGGGACGGCTTCCGATATGGCGCGATATCGCCGTGAGTTTCTCGCCCTCGCGAGCGCGATGCGCTTCCGCGTGATGGTGAGCCAGCGCAGGCGGCCCCGGATGGGATTGTTGTATAGTGCTGCTTTGCCATGGAAGTCTCACTCCCTGTAGTCCCTATTTGCACTCACGGCCGCGCTACCGGCCAGCATCGGCGCGTACGTTGATTCCGGGCACGGCGCCAAGTTTTGCAAACGTCGCTGGCTTCTGGAGCCTGGCTATCCCCTGTTCGTTCTTGGTGCTGCGGCAGACGGAGTGTACACCCACAAGCATCAACCGGCTCTCGGGAGCATGTGAGGTGTACAATGCTGGCGGAGGCGCCCATGCGCTTCGAGACGTTCTCCTTCGGCTCCCTCCGGATCGACGGTGTCACTTATGACCACGACGTGGTGATCGACCGCGGAGAGGTGCGCAAGCGCAACAAGAAGCCGTCCAAGAAATTCCGCGAGGCCTTCGGCCACACGCCGCTCTCGCTCGAAGAGGCGATACCCTGGAAATGCAGGCGCCTCATGATCGGCACCGGAGGCGGCGCCTTGCCGGTCATGGAGGAAGTGAAGCGGGAAGCCAAGCGTCGCAAAATCAAGCTCCTGATTCTGCCGACGATTGAAGCCATCGAAGAACTGAAACAGCAACCGCGTGACACGAACGCGATCTTGCACCTCACCTGCTGAAGGAGCGAAGTCCGAGGCTCAGTCGGCGCGTGGCTACGCGGTGGCCGGCCGTTTAGTTACCAAGGCAGCGCGCGCGCTCCGAGCTGGTGGTTTCCTCGCCACGCGGGGCTGGTCACCCACGTGACGGAGGTTGTCTGTCCACCGCCGGACCGCAGCCGCACTGGAAAATGCCGCGGTCCAATGCTGGCGGAACTCTTCGGCCTTCTTGCGCTGCCTTTTCTTAAGCGCGGCCAGAATCTCCCGCCCACCTTTGTGGCGCGACACCATCCGCCCAACGGTCGCACAGTCGTTGACCTCGCCCAATAGCGTCTGTATGTCTTTGAGTTGTTGTATTAAGCCGTTGGCGGAAGCGCCGTACAGCGGAGCGAAAAGATCGAGTGCGTAGCGAAAGTTCTTGGCGGCGATCCTAAACCGGTGAAGTTCTTCAGCAGGCGCTTGGTCCCGTGCTGCATCCTTGCCGCAACGGAAGTACTCCTTTGCCATCCACGGCATTATCCGCCTGGCAGTCACTTTGACCGCGTTGGCGGAGAACTCCTGCGCGCCGCCTTCGCCTTCTAAGGCCACCCACCATTTGGCGGTCAAGTTCCGCCGCACCCAACACCTTAGCGAAGCGGCCAGGGCTCGGGTCGCCTCTTCGCGCTCTGTTCGCAACTGCCGCACCAGCGGACCTGATGACGGAGCCAACTTTGCGACCAGACGCAGGGCGATATCGCAATCGCGGACGCTCCCGGCCTGCACCATGATCTCCTTCAGCCTGCGCCGGATTCTTCTAGATTCTTTCGGGCGAAAACATGGCTTCAACACCACGAGGACGCACATGAACCGACGGATCGCGACCCTCAGATCGTGCACTTCGGCGGCGCCGTGGGACTTGGTCGTCCGAACGATCTGCAAGGCTAGACGCCTGAGGAGTCTAGCCGCCTGTTCCGTCGCGAAGCCCCCGGTCGTAGAAGTAGACACGCTGAGGTCCTCTTTCGCGATCGACATTGTAATACATCTGTAACTGGAAGGCTCTCCTCCGCGGTTGCATTTCGGAGCCCGTTGACCTATATTTGCTGGGGCCGCAGTGAAGTCTATTCGCGCTCGGGAAGCTGAGTACCGCGGAGTGTTGGCTGAAGAGGATGAGCATGGCAGTGACGTATCGCGCGGTGATGTTGATGAAGAAGGGCGGACCCGAAACGCTCCAGAGGGTCGAGTTGCCGGTGGAGCAGCCCGGTCCAGGCCAGCTGCGCGTGCGCGTGCAGGCGGCCGGCGTGGGCGCGACCGATTTGACCGTGTTGGCGGGCAACTATCCGTTTGCACCGAAGATTCCATTTGTGCCTGGTTATGAAGTGGCCGGCGCGGTTGAGGCTATTGGCGCTGGTGTCTCCGGCTTCGAATTAGGCCAACGCGTGGCCGCGCTCACAGTTTATGGCGGCTTTGCAGAACTTCTCGTGCGCGAGGCGGAACACTTCCTCCCGATTCCAGATGGGGTCTCCGATTGCGATGCGGCCGCGGTGATCTTGAATTACGTGACGGCCTGGCAAATGATTCATCGGGTCGCGAGAGTGCGGTCAGGCCAGACCGCGCTCGTTACCGGCGCCGCAGGCGGCGTGGGCTCGGCGGCCCTGCAACTGTTAAGGCTTGCGGGATTGAAGACGTACGGCGCCGCGTCCGCGGCGAAGCATGACACCGTGGGCTCGCTCGGCGCAACGCCAATCGACTATCGGGCGGGGTCGCTCGACCGCCTCACGCGTGCTCTCGAACCTAAAGGCGTTGACTACGTGTTCGACGCGGTCGGCGGACGCAATACCGGCCGCTGCATTGGTGCGCTCCGGCGCGGCGGCACCGTGGTCGGATTTGGTTTCATGGGCGCTGCGGGAATGCTTTCCAAGCTGGCCACGTTCAGCAATCTTCTCATTGGTGCGCGCCTGCGCGGGCGGCGCGGCGCTTTCTACGGCATCAGTGCGCTGTACCGGAAGGACCCCAAGCCGCTGCGGGAGGATCTGCCCAAGATCTTCGCACTCCTCGCAGAAAAAAAGATCGACCCGCTCGTTACCCGCACCTTCCCGCTCCTTGACGCAAGACAAGCCATCGAGCTCTTGGCGACGG
>JBAVYH010000043.1:0-8656 GCA_049698695.1 Bryobacteraceae bacterium
GCTGGTATCTGAGCGTATAGGTACGCGAGGCGGCGGCGCCAGCCCGAAGGGCGAAAGAGAATAGCCCACGGCGCAAGCCGTGTGGAATCTGGTTGCTCCCTGCCAGCCCCGGAACGGGGCGGAAGACTGTTGGCGAAAACCTCTTCCGCCCCGTTCCGGGGCTTGTCCTCACCGCCGACTTATCCCAACGGCTTGCGCCGTGGGCTATTTTCTCGCTCCTACGGAGCTTAAAGGCGCGCCCGACGCTGGAAAGAGATCCCCTTTTATGTCGTGCACCCAGACGCAGGCTGCTCTCGGCCTGGCAACTTACTGCGCGATTGAATCGGAAACCACGAGTCAGGAAGAGTGTCTATGCGGCGGCATGTTCGATTGCGTGAAGGCTTCCGACTAAACTGAAAGGAACTAGAATGAACCGCGGTTTCGGCGGATGAAACTGAGAGACATTAGGACCGGTCCCAGCCTGACAGGCGTCGAGGCATCGCAGATCGTCGAAGCGGTGTCCGCGCCGTCAGCCAGCGCCGATGGCATGCCGCTTCTCACTGTCGACGATCTGCTTTGGTTCCTCTATCTCTATCCGCTCCGAGCGCTGTCGGCGATTGCTCCCCAGGGCCTTCTATATTCGATTGGCAGGCTATACCAATTTCGCGCGCGGATGCGCCGGGACATGGCGGCGCGCCGCATGCTCACCATCCAAAGCGCCGGGATGGCGCGCGACCAAGTGCCGCAAATCGCCGCCAACTTCCTTGCTAACTCCACCATCCGAATGTTGGACGACCTGGTTCTCAGTTGGCCCTCCTTCGCAAAGAAGCTACGATGCGGCGGAATCGAGGGGCTCGAGCACCTCGAGCGAGGAAGGTCGGCCGGCAAAGGAGTGATCCTGCTGACCGCTCACTTCTGCGCAACCCGGGTCTCCAGGCGGTATCTTGCCACCATTGGACATCCCATCCTGGCGGTGCGCGACCAGACTACACGTGGAGATTGGTGGGGGCGCTTGGGGCGTCGTATGCTGGAGCCGCGCCGCTTGGAATTCCTGCAGACGATTTTTGGAGAGTCAGTCGACATCCAGGATCGGGAATGCACCTTGAAGCTCCTTCGCAGGCTGCGGTCGGGAGGTTTAGTCAACATCCATTTCGACGGGCAATCCGGCACAAAAATGTCGTGGTCCTTTCTCGGCGCTCCGCGGCAGTTTTCGACGGGTATCTTCGATCTCGTCCGGCTGTCGGGCTGCGCCGTGGTCCCGATGCTCTGCCTTGGCAACAGTTCGTCCCTCCGCATCCTCTTCGGTCCCATGCTTGACATCGTCCAGGTTCCCGGACGCGACGAGTTCATTCGCGCCAATCTGCCCGCCTTCGTTGAGACCATAGAAAATCAAATCCTTGCTTACCCGGAGCAGTGGGAACAATGGATGAGCATCTGAGGCCGCACCGCGGCCGCGAGGTATCCGAACGGAAAAAGCGATGAAACGGCTCCGATCGAGCCGGCTGGACGTATAATCGATCAATGCCGGAAGCCAAAGCGGAAATCTGCCATGATGTGTGAGCCGCCTGGCCAGCCGGATACCCTGAGCCGTATTCGCGCGATTTTTGTCGAATCGCTTCGGTTGAACCTGCCTGAGGAGGAAGCGCGCGGCGTCACTCGATTGTCGGAGATTGCCGGCATCGATTCCATGGCGGCGCTGTCGTTTGTCGCGGCGGTGGAGAAAGAGTTCCACATCGTGATCGAGCCGGCGATGCTGCAACTGGATTTCATCGAGGACCTGCCGCGGCTCGCGGCGTATGTGGAAGCTCGCGCGGAGGCTGGCCAAAGAGGATGATCGCCGAACGCCTGCGGGCCCTTGCCGAAGACAACCCGGGACGCGTTGCGCTTGTCGACGGCGAGGAGCGAATCACTTACGGCGAGCTGCTGCGGCGGATCGATGGCTGCCGCGAGTGGCTGCGCCAGCGCCTCGACGTAGCGCCCGGCGACGTGGTTGCGGGATCCCTCGAAAACTCGTGGCAGTTCGTGGCGTGCTTTTTCGCCATCGCCGAATCGGGCGGCGTGTTCATGCCCCTGCATCCCGGGTGGCGCGCTCCGGAGCTGCGATATTTCCGCGAGCGGCTGAAGATCCACGGCGTCATCACCGGACGCGCGTCGCGCCCGGAATGGGAGCAGGTGGTCCCGAGCGGGCGAGTGCTCGCCATCGACGATGGATTTGGCGAAGCTCGCCGCTCCCCGCGGGCGCAGGCGCCGGACGCGAACAGCCCGGCGCTCTATCTGGCGACCTCCGGTTCTACCGGTACGCCGCGCATCGTTCCCCGCAGCCATCGGAACCTACTGGCTGGAGCCCGCAATGTCGGCCGGGCGCTCGGCATCGATTCCGGCCACCGCTTCCTCTCGGTGGTTCCGTTTTATCACTCCAGCGGATTTCATAACAGCCTGATCCTGCCGCTGCTCAACGGCTCGCGCCTCATTCTCATGCGGCACTTCACGCCGGCGGCCTGCGCGCGGCTGGTGGCGGCGGAGAGCGCCGATGTCCTGATCGGCTCGCCGTTTATTTACCGGATGCTGCTCGATCGCTTTCAAGATCCGCCCACCCTGAAGCTGTGCGTGTCCTCCGGCGCGCCCATGCCCCAGACGCTGGCCCTCGCGTGGCAGGAGCGTTTCGGCACGCGCGTGCGCCAATTGTACGGATCGACGGAAACCAGCGTGATCTCGATCGATCGCTCGGCCGAGCCTCCGCCACCGGGAACCGTCGGAACTCCCATTGACGAGGTCGAAATCCGCATCCTCGGTGAAGGCGAAGTGGCCGTGCGGTCACCCATGGTGATGTCCGGATACGTCGCGGAGCCTGAATGGAATCTCCGCGTTTTCGAGGACGGCTTCTACCGGACGGGCGATCTCGGCTGCCTGGATGCTGACGGGCGCCTTCGGCTTTTTGGCAGAATCCGCCGGGTGATCAACCTGGCCGGTGTGAAGGTGGATCCGGCGGAGATCGAGAAGGCGGTCGAGTCGCTTGAAGGCGTTGTGGCGTGCCATGTGGATTCGGGCGGCGGCGATCGCGACAGCGAACTGATCCGCGCGCGGATCGAGTTGTGCGAAGGCGTCGAAATGACCAGGGCCGGCGTGATCGCACACTGCCGCCGCCGGCTGGCCGATTACAAATTGCCGCGCGTCATCGAATTTGTCGAAGCTCTGCCAGTCACGCTGGCCGGCAAAATATCCTCTCCCTGGAGCACCGGAGACCCTCGCCGCTGATCGCGGTGGATGTTACAACTATGCCCATGCAGACTCACACCCCGCTTCCGGAAGCCTGGCTGAACCTGGCTGCGCTTCTGCCTTCCCCGCTTCCCATCGCGCGGACCGGCGACGGCCAGACCGTGTCATTTGACGGTCTGGCGAAAATCTACAGCGAGGAGTGCGCGCGCATCGAGTTGCTGGATGGCCCTTATGGCGCGGACGCCTGGATTCCGGTTCCGGAAGAAGTGGCGTGGGAATACGCGAAATACCGCCCCACTCCGCTTCAGCGGGCGCGCGGGCTCGAGAAAGCCCTCGGTTACGCCGGCGCGATTTACTTCAAGCGCGAAGATCTCTCGCCCACCGGAAGCCACAAGCCCAATACCGCCATTCCGCAGGCGTATTACGCGCACAAACAAGGTCTGGCCGAGCTCATCACCGACACCGGAGCCGGCCAGTGGGGCTGCGCGCTGGGATGGAGTTGCCACAACCTGGGCGTGCGCTGCACCGTATTCATGACGCGCAACAGTTACAGCGCGAAGCCCTATCGGCGCTATCTCATGCAACTTGCCGGAGCGACCGCGATCGCCTCGCCCAGTCCGTTCACCCAGCGCGGCCGCGCGTTGCTCCGCCAGGACCCCGGGCATCCCGGCTCGCTGGGCATTGGCATGAGCGAGGCGATGGAACTGGTGGCGGCGCGGCCGGACGCCCGATTGGCGCTCGGCTGCATGAGCTATTACGCGGCGCTGCATCAGACCGTGATTGGAGTCGAGCTTGCCGGTCAGCTTCAAGAGAACGGTGTCGAGCCCGACCTGGCGATCGGCTGCGTGGGAGGCGGAACGAATTTCACCGGCTTCATCAGCCCCTTCGCCGCCGCCCGGTTCGGCCATGGACCGTGGCGCGGCAGAATTCCGCGCATGCTCGCCGTCGAATCGGACCGGATTCCGGTGCTCACCGAAGGCGAGTATCGCTACGAATTCGCCGACGCCTTCGGGTTGACGCCGCAAGTGAAGATGTACACCCTGGGGCGCGAGTTCCTCCCTGAGAAGATGCACGCCGGCGGCCTGCGCTATCACGGCAAGAGCCCCCTGCTTAGCTATCTTTTCCACCACGGCGTGGTCGAAGCCGCGGCTGTCTCTTCCCAGGAGGCCTTCGACGCGGGGCGCCTGTTCTTCGAATCCGAGGGGATTCTGGCCGCTCCCGAGTCCTGCCATGCCATCGCGCAGGTGATCCGCGAAGCCGGCCGCTTTCAACTGGCGGGTCAAGCCGCGACCATCGCTTTCTGCCTTTCCGGAACCGGCTATCTGGATCTGCAGGGCTACGCCGACACGTTTCAATTGGAGGGCGTGGAAGGCGCGGTGCCCGTGGAGGCGGGCAGGGGGTGCACAACATAAAAGTGGATCTCTTTCCAGCGTCAGGCGCGCCTTTAAGCTCCGTAGGAGCGAAAGACAATAGCCCACGGCGCAAGCCGTTGGCATAAGTCGGCGGTGAGGACAAGCCTTGGAACCGGGCGGAAGAGGTTTCGCCAACAGTCTTCCGCCCCGTTCCGGGGCTGGCAGGGAGCAACCAGATTCCATACGGCTTGCGCCGTGGGCTATTGTCTTTCGCCCTTCGGGCTGGCATCGCCGCCTTGCGTACCTATACGCTCCGATACCAGCGGATTTCCTCGGAATAGAAGACGCCACCATTTTCATGTCGCGGGCCGCGCCACCTCTCCAGCTTGCGCGCAGCATACCCTAATGGGTTACCCTGAACTCTTTAGGGAATAAAACAGCTTAAGGGATAGGACATTGCCAAGGGCCAAAATCACGGCGCTGGGGTGTTATACGCCTCCGCGCGTCCTCACGAATCAAGATTTGGAAAGGATGGTCGACACCAACGACCAGTGGATCATGGAGCGCGTCGGTATCCGCGAGCGTCACATCGCCGATGCGGGCGTGGCCACCTCCGATATGGCGATCGCCGCCGCCCGCTGCGCTCTGGAACAGCGCGGCATCGATGCTTCGGAAGTGGAGGCGATCATCGTCTGCACCGTCACGCCGGATCACATGTTCCCCTCCACGGCCTGCCTGGTGCAGCATGGGCTCGGCGCCAAGGGCGCTTGGGGGTTCGATCTGATTGCGGCCTGCTCGAGTTTCGTTTATGGCACCACTACCGGCGCCAACCTGGTGATGGCGGGCACGCACAAGAAGGTGTTGGTGATCGGCGCCGACACCATGAGCCGCATCATCGATTACACCGACCGCGCCACCTGCGTTCTGTTCGGCGACGGCGCCGGGGCCGTGCTCATCGAACCGGCCGGGGATGGCGACGGCCAGCTTGGCTTCATCGATTTTCTGGGCGAGGTGGACGGCTCGGGCGGCGACGCACTGATTATGCCGGCCGGAGGCAGCCGCTTGCCGGCTTCGCATGAGACCGTCGAAAATCGCCAGCACTACGTGCACCAGGCCGGCCAGCAGGTTTTCAAATACGCCGTCCGCAAGATGTACGAAGCCTGTCGCGATATCCTGGCGCGCAACAGCCTCACTGTGGCGGACCTGGCGGTGCTGATTCCGCACCAGGCCAATTTGCGCATCATACAGGGCGCCGGCGAGCGCCTCGGCATCCCGCCGGAGAAGATCGTGATCAACATCGACCGTTACGGCAACACCACCGCCGCCACCATTCCCCTGGCCACGCGCGACGCCATCCGCGAGGGGCGCCTCAAGAAAGGCGGGCTCGTCCTGTTCGCCGCCGTGGGCGCCGGCTACACGGTAGGCGCCAGCCTCTGGAGATGGGCGTATTAGCAAGGTGGGGCAGGCGCTTTCGCCTGCCAACCTCATGACGCACTACGCTAGCTTGACGGCTGTTTCGCTCCCGCGCCGGCGTACGGCTTGTAGCCGCCGCGCCGCATGATCTCGAGCGCGGCGGCCTGCGAGTCCGGCAGCACATAGAAGAACGCCCCCGTCCGCGTGCTGCCGAAGATGATGCCGCCGCGATATTCATCGGCCTCCACGCCGTAATCCAGGCCGGCATCGGTGAGCAGCGCCTCCAGCTTGAGCGCGTCGCGGAGCCGCTTGGCGATGTAAATCAGCACCGGCTCGTGGCCGTCGAAAAACTCAGCTTCCCGTTTCATGGAGCGTTCGCTACCAGTGTAAACGGGATGCAGGAAGCAGAGCTCCCGAGGTATTGGTGGGAGCGCGCCTGAGACGTTGCTGAAAAAAGCCAAAACAGGAATGGCCGCCGAGGAACGCGGATGGAAAGCAATTGGATTATCAGCGAGTCACGCGATCCGTCTCAGCGGCGTCCGGGCCGGATGTCGGGTGTTCCGCCCTGGCCATAGCCGCCCGCGATCCCGGGCGTGCTGGGCTGCCCGCCCGGCCCGCTCTGTCCGCCCGGCCCAGTCTGTCCGCCCGGACCGATCTGTCCGCTCGTCCCGCTCTGTGCCGGTTGGTTGAACGTGCCAGCCTGGCCGGATGAGGCCGTCACACCTGGCGACGAAAAAGGCGAAGACGAAGAGGAAGGCGTAGACGTCGAAGGCGTGCCCATCTGGTTGCCTACCAGCATGCTGCGCGGGTCCTGGCGCGGGCGGTCTTTGGTGGGGTCGTAAACGAACTCCCACTCCTTGTAGTTGGTGCGGTCGTTGTAGACCATGATGCCCTCGGCATCCATCTTGCTCGCCACGCCGGCCATGCCCCCGCCAATCACCGTGCCCTGCGTTTGCCCAAGCCCCGCAAAGCCGCCCGGCTTCGGACCTCCCAGTAGGCTATTGATCATGCTCGCTGCCGGACTGCTCGGCGACAGGCCGAAACCCGGTGCCATGGGATTCGCAGGGTTCGCCGCATTCGCCGGGTTTGCCGCATTTGCCGGGTTCGCCGCATTCTGGCCGCCGGCAAGGCCCGGCGCGTTTCCTTGCGGGCCGGCCGGTGCAGCGCCGCCCACCGTCGACCCATAGTCGCCCACCGACGACCCGCCGCCCGCGTTGCCGGCATTTTGGCCGTTCGCCCCGTTGTTCGCGCCCGGGTTGCTCCCCGGCATTCCCGGTTGCCCCGGCAGGCCTGGCGGCTGCCCCGGGAACTGGCCCGGGAACTGCCCTGGCATTCCTGGAATCCCGGCTCCGGCCGGCGTGGCGCCAAACGGCATCACCGGCCCGCCCGGCGTGCCGGGAGTCCCTGGCGGCTGTTGTCCTGTTCCACCGTTTACCCCGCCCGGCTGGAAAAATCCCGCCGTTGGCCCGGCGCCCGGCTGCGCCCCATTCGGCTGGCTGCCCGACTGGAGCGGCTGCCCGTCCGGGCCGACTCCGCCGCCAGTGCCGCCTTCGCTGGCCCGCCGCCGGCTGGTCGCGTTCGGCGACGCCTGGCCCTGGTTAGCCAGCTCTCCCAGCCCCGGCAGCGCACTGATGTTCTGCCCCAGCGTCGTATCTTCCGGCTTTCCGCTGTCCTTCGGCTTGTTGAGCAGCGAATCGGTCAGCACGCCGCCCTGCACATGAATGATGCGCCATTCATCCTTACCCGTCATCGGGTCCTTGTAGCGATGGCGCAGGAAGCGAAGGTTGTTGTATCCCCGGTCGAGATCGTCGATGTCCGCCGGATACCGCGTCCCCTTGTTGGCCCGCAGGAAAAGCTGGATGGCCCGCTTGAACTGCTCGCCGCGCTCGATCAGCAACTGTTCCTTGGCGCGCTGCGATTGCATCGCCACCCGCGGAAGCTGCGCGTATAGCATGATGCCGATCACCGCCGCCATCAGAAACACCAGCAGCAGGGCGAAGCCGCGCTCGCCGCCGCGCGCGGCCTGCTCTGGTGGGGCAGGCTTCAGCCTGCCAACGCCCGGTTGCGGGCGCATTGTTTCACGGCCCGTGAGAAAGCTGCCGCCGGCGGTCGCCCGCGCGGCCCACGCATCCGCCCCCGCACGCATCCTCATACCTGTTTTTCCTCGGCCAGCGGCACCGTCTCCTGCCGCTTCGATTGCGTGTCCTCGACCACCGCCGAGGTCAGGCCGATGCTCACCAGCCGGTAGCTGCCGGCCACCATGTCGCCCACCGCCCGGATCAGGATCTCCTCGCCCTTCATAAAGAATGCGGTGCGCTTGCCGTTCGGCCGCACTGTCGTCAGCCCGTAATACTTAAACGTGATGGGCGGCAGCGGCGGCGGACCCTGGGCCACGGCCGACGCTTTGTCAAAGACGTCGGGAGGCCCGATAAACCGCTTCGCCACCACGATTTTCGGCTCCGGCCCAATCAGGTTCGGCGGCGGTGGCGGGCCTGTCTGAAAGAGGTTGCGGCCGTTCCCCGCCGGCGGCACGTCCTGCAATTTGGCCAGCAGGTCGAGCCGGATCTTCGGGCCCACCGTGTTGGGATCGATCCGGTCCTCCGGGTTCTTGGAATGCAGCACCGGATGGAACTCCTCGCTGCGAATGCGCGCCGCCGCCGGCCTGGCTGCCTGCGCCGCCGCGCGCGGTCCCGGCG
>JBAVYH010000044.1:0-3558 GCA_049698695.1 Bryobacteraceae bacterium
TTCCCACCGCGCCGGCAACGACGGTCTATTCCCCCGAAAACGAACAAGAAAACCCAGCGAAAGGAGCCCGGCACTGCGCCAACCAGATTTCAGCCCTTCAGGCTCATTCTTGGATTAGAAAATGCTAGGTATCCAAGCGCCGGCCGCCAAGCCGGAAATGCCCCGCGGATCAACCCGGCCGGCAAGGAGCGCGACGCGGAAAAGGCGGCTTGGTGGGGCAACTCGCCCCACTAATTGGGGAGGCGGTGTTCTGAAATCAATCACTTGTGGTTTCTTCGTGGGGCAGTTTGCCCCACTTGGGCTGCGCCCGGCTTTGCCAGGTCGGGGAACTGCCCCAAAATGGAGGCAGGTGGCGCGCTACAATAAGAAGGCAGTTTTACCCACCAAGAGGAGAATTTCTTTGGCAGCGGAAAAGAAGTACCAGGCGGAATACCTGGGCAGCGGCACCTTCGTGATTCGCAAGCCCAAACGGCAAAAACACAAGACGCGTCAATCGAGGCTGCGCAATCCGGAACGCGGCTCGCGCAAGTAAACTGAGGGAATCCGGCCGGGTGGGAAGAGAACGCTCCAGCGGAGCGGGTAGGCCGTTTGGAAAGGCTGTCAGGAACTGCCAGGTAAGAAAAGACGGGCACCGAATTCCCTCTCGCTCACACGATAACTGTTCCGCCCCGGAAGTCGATCGTGACTTCGGCCGTAATCAACTGAAACTAAAATTGCAAGAATTGTCGCCGGGCCGGTGACCGGCTCACGGATAACCCTCCATAGTTTATTCCGTGCTGAACTGAAAGACGTCCGTGTTGGTGCGGACCACGAGCTTACCGCCGCCGAGCGCCTTGGCTTCGGCAAAGAAGACGGCGCCATCGGTGCTTTCGCCTGGGGCGAGACGGGTTTGCACCAGGGCAAGAGCGCTGGCGGCGGCAGCGGCACGCAACCGGGTGGAACTGACCGCCAATGCGGCCTCGCGGCGGGTTTCGTAGCCGTTGGTGGACCTGAAGTGCGGGTTGCCGTAAATGCCGGCTTCGTAAGTGGTGACGAGCTTGACGACGTCGCCGCCGCTTCCCTTCTGCATCAACATTTGGATGATCTCGTGCGCGGGGGCGCCATGCACGACGGCACCGTCGGCATATTCGATGCTGAAGTCCTCCGGGCGGATGACGTATGGCCCGGCTGAGCCGTTGGAGATGTCCACCTGAATGATGGAATACTCGTGCAGGCGCCTGGGAAGATGGGCGAACATGATGGTCAGCCCGGACCGCGTGAGGGTCTGATAGTGCAGACCGTTCGACTCGAATTCGATGACCTGCGCCGGCGCCACGCCGAGCAGCAGCGTAGACACCACTACACCCACCTGGAAGAGCCGCACCATGAGACCATCTTACGATAGCGCCGGAGGGTCGAAGCGACGAACGGTGTTATGCTGCGGTTCAGCGAAGCGTTGCAACAGAAGGTCAAACCATGATTCCAGCCATGCCTTGCGAGCTTACTGCCTTCGTTGGTGCAGCCTTGTTTGCCGTGCCCCTGATGGCCGCTGCCGCAGCCGGCGAGAAGCGGGCCGACACCGAGAAGCGGGTCTCCGACATCTGGAGCCGGATGACGACCGAAGAAAAAATCGACCTCATCGGCGGGGTGGACGGCTTTTACATCCGCGCCATTCCGCGGCTCGGGCTGCCGAAGCTGAAGATGTCCGACGGCCCGATCGGCGCGCGCAACGATGGTCCAGCCACCACCATGGCGGGCGGCATCGCGCTGGCGGCCACCTGGAACATCGCGCTGGCGGAGCGGGTGGGCGGCGCCATCGCAGCCGATGCCCGTTCGCGCGGCATCCACTTTATGCTCGGCCCGGGCGTGAACATTCACGTGGCGCCCATGAACGGGCGCAACTTCGAATACTTCGGCGAAGACCCGTTTCTGGGCGGGCGCATCGCCGTCAGCTACATCGAGGGCATGCAGAAACTCGGAGTATCGGCGACTATCAAGCATTTCATGGGCAACAACTCGGAGTTCGACCGCCACAACGTGGACGCCATCATCGATGAACGCGCCATGCGGGAGATCTACCTGCCCATCTTCGAGGCGGCTGTGAAACGCGCGCACGCCGGCGCCATGATGGATTCCTACAACCTGACCAACGGCCAGCACCTGACCGAGAACGCGCACCTCAATATCGAAATCGCCAAGCAGACCTGGGGCTTCGACGGCGTGATGGTGTCCGACTGGTGGGCCACCTACGACGGAGTGGCGGCGGCGAACGGCGGCACGGATCTGGAGATGCCTGCCGGCGACCACATGAACCGCGCGACGCTTCTGCCGGCGATCGGAAAGGGGCAGGTTTCGATGGCGACCATCGACGACAAGGTGCGCCGCATTTTGCGCGTGGCTGTCCGTTTCGGCTGGCTGGACCGGGAGCAGGCGGACCTGACGATTCCGCGGTACAGTTTCACCGGCGCGCAGGTAGCGCTCCAGGCCGCGCGCGAATCCATGGTGCTGCTCAAGAACGACGGCAACCTGCTGCCGATCGATGCCGGCACCGTCAAGACCATCGCGCTGATCGGGCCCAACGCGTACCCGGCGGTGTCCAACGCGGGCGGCAGCGCCGGCGTGAAGCCGTTTGCCGCGGTCAGTTTCCTGGAAGGGTTGACCGACAGGCTGGGCGCGAAGGCCAACGTGTTGTGGAACGCCGGCCTGCCGGATCGCAGGCGGATCGCCAATAGCGCCGAGTTCACCACCGAGGCCGGCGGCGGGGAGGCGGGCCTCAAAATGGAAATCTTTCCCAACCAGGATCTCTCCGGCGCGCCATCTGAAACGCGCATTAGCCGGCATATCAATGTGGAACCCGCTTTCTCAATGGCCGACCTGACGACCGGCGAGGACTTTGCCGCGCTGTTCGCCAGCCAGCCCAAAGCGTCGTCCACGCGCTGGAGCGGTTACTACACCGCCAAGACCGCAGGCGCCTACGAGGTTTTCGCAGAATCGCCCACAGATGCCGAGGGCGGCTACCGGCTTTACCTGGATGACAAGCTGATTCTGGATGGCTGGACGGTGCGCAAGGCGATGGTCGATCAAGCGGCGCTCGATATCGCCGCCGGGGCGCACAAAATGGTCTTCGAGAAGTATCAAGGCGGCTTCAATTTTCAGGGTGGCCTGGTGCGCGTCGGCATAGCGCCGCAAGCGAGCCTGGTCGATCCCGTAGCCAAAGCGCTGGCGGCGAAGGCCGCCGTGGTGGTGCTGGCAGTCGGCTTCAACGCCACCAGCGAGAGCGAAGGCTGCGACCGCACCTTCCAGTTGCCTATTGGGCAGGATGAGCTGATCCGCGAGATCTCCGCCATCAACAAGAAGACCGTGGTGGTGATTACGGCCGGCGGCGGCGTGGACATGCGCGGCTGGCTGGAGCGCGTTCCGGTCGTCATCCAGGCCTGGTATCCCGGCGAGGCGGGCGGCACGGCGCTGGCGGAGATTCTGGCGGGCGATGTGAATCCCTCCGGGCGGCTGCCCATCAGCATGGAGAAACGCTGGGAGGATAACCCGGCGCACGACAGCTATTATCCCGATCCCGGCACC